>CATIQU010000035.1 GCA_949519155.1 Polaribacter sp. SA4-10 | reverse complement strand
GTTAAGCCCAATTGCGCCGATGGTACTGCATTTATGTGGGAGAGTAGGTCGCCGCCTTTCTTTATACTGAGACAATCAGTGTATAAAACCTCATATCTAACGATATGAGGTTTTTTTTTACTTTTTTTGAAATAAATAACATCTTAAACGTTATTATATAAGATATTCCTTTTTCTTTGTAAAATACTTTATGAAACAAATTTTAAGTATTTTTTTTCTTTTATATATATCAAGCCTAAAAGGTCAAGTTGTTGGTGAATCTGTATATCAGTTTTTGAATCTCTCTTCTTCTGCAAGACAAATTGCTTTGGGTGGTGAAACTCTTAATATTATGGATGATGTAAATCAACCGATATGGAATCCTTCGGTTATTAATCCAGAGATAGATAATAATCTATCGGTAAATTACTCTAGTTATTTAGCCGGAATTAATATTGGTTCTATTTCGTATGCAAAAACACTTTCGAGAAGATTTGGAACGCTTCATGGCAGTATTAAATATTTAGATTATGGATCTATTATTGGTGCTGATGAATTTGGTGTTGAAACTGGAAATTTCAGTGCTAATGATATTGCAATTTCTGTTGGTTATGCTTTTAATATACCTCGATCAAATTTCTTTTTTGGCGCTAATTTGAAATTTATAAATTCTACCATTAGTAATTACACTTCTTTTGGTACTGCTATCGACTTTGCATTACTTTACTACAGTGAATACAAGCCTTTTTCTTTCACTATCGTAGCAAGAAATATTGGAACACAGTTAAAACCTTTCAATGGTATTCAAGAAAAAATACCTCTAAAAATTGCTTTGGGTGTTTCTTATCGATTGCAATATGTTCCTTTAAAATGGTATGGAACTTTGGATAATTTGCAACAATGGGATATCTCCGTATCAAATCCATCGAGTCAAACAGTTGATTTAGAAGGGAATGTGGCAGCAGAGAATATTAATTTTTTAAATAATATGTTCCGTCATATCATCATTGGTGCAGAGTTGTTTCCTGATAGTGTGATTAATATACGTGCCGGATATAATTTTAGAAGAGCACGTGAATTAGCGTTACAAAATGCGAGAACATTTAGTGGTGTTTCTTTAGGTTTTGGTATTAAAATGAATAAATTTAAGTTCAATTATGCATATTCTAAATTTCACGCCGCTGCAAATGCGAGCACATTTAGTTTATTAATTAATCTAGACAGACGATAAATATGATTGATAAAATTACAATTGCAATTGATGGATTTTCATCTACAGGTAAAAGCACAATAGCAAAAGCATTGGCAAAACAGTTGGGGTATATTTATGTTGATACAGGTGCTATGTATAGAGCAGTAACTCTTTTTGCTATGAATTATGGTTTAGTTTCCTCTCATAATTTTGATTGGAAAGCACTTGAGAATAGATTGTCTAGTATTACCCTTACGTTTAAATTTAATCCAGATCTAGGTTTCGCTGAAATGTTTTTGAATGGTGATAATGTTGAAAAAGAAATTAGAACTCTGGAGGTATCTCAATTGGTGAGTAAAGTTTCGGCAATTTCATCTGTGAGAAGAAAGTTAGTTCTTGTACAGCAAGAAATGGGGAAATACAAAGGGATTGTAATGGACGGTAGAGATATTGGTACGGTTGTTTTTCCGGATGCTGAAATCAAACTTTTTATGACTGCTTCTGCCGATACAAGGGCTCAAAGACGTTATAAAGAATTGATAGCTAAAGGGGACGTTGTTAGTTATGAAGAAATTTTACAGAACGTAGTTGAAAGAGATCATTTAGATTCTACTCGTAAAGATTCTCCACTTATTAAAGCGGACGATGCTATTGAAATTGATAATTCTGACCTAGGTTTAAAGGAACAATTTGACAAAATTTATGCTTTAATCAAAAAAAAATAACTAATAAATTAAGGTATATTTAAGTATTTATGTGTTTGTAGTGATATTTTCCATTTCGGGTTTTTCATCACATAGTCCACAATCAGTTCCGTCATTTTTTCTTTTCGACTCCATTCTGGTTGTAAAAATAATTGACATTTCACACCTACTTTTTGGGCTTGTTCTTCTGCAAAACTAAAATCTGTTTTGTTATGAATTATCATTTTTAATTCATCTGCCTCTTTGTAAACTTCTTCTAAAGGTAGTTTCGTTTTCTTTGGAGACAAACAAAACCAGTCCCATTTCCCTGAAAATGAATATGCTCCTGAGGTTTCGATATGTGTTTTTATCTTGTTTTTTTGAAGCAATTCTGTAATATAATCCATAGACCACATTAATGGTTCTCCACCTGTAATAACAACTGTGTTGGCATGTTTTGTTACGTTTTTAACAATGGTGTCTGCTAATGTAGGTGGGTGTAAATCTGCATTCCAACTTTCTTTTACATCACACCAATGGCATCCGACATCGCATCCTCCAACTCTAATAAAGTATGCTGCCGTTCCTGTATGGGATCCTTCGCCTTGTATTGTATAAAATTCTTCCATTAGCGGAAGCATGATACCTTGATTTACTAAATTTTGTGTTTTCTTATCCATTGTTATTCTGATCCACCAAAAGGTTTTTAAAAATGCAAAGGTAGTTTTTTGATTAGCAAGAATAAAAAGAATAATTAATTAATTCTAACCTCTTAAAAATCAAATGATTTTTGTAAATTTGCACTCCTTTTTACGATAACAGATTTGAGAAAGGAATGAAACAAATTATTTTATAAAAACAACTCTTGGCGTTTTTATCGTTAAAAATCTGAAAAACAATAAGATACAAAAATTAGTTTCAGGCATGTCTGAAGAAACAAAAAACACTGAAGAGCAAGTAGTTGCTGCTGAAGTACAAGAAACAGTTATAGAGACTGTTAATCCAGAACAATTTTTAGCTGACTTTAACTGGCACAAATACGAACAAGGTATTGAAGCTGTTGATGAAGCAAAATTAGTAGAATTTGAAAAAGCGTTGGAAGGGACTGTAGGTTTCGTAAACGAGCGTGATGTCATCGAAGGAACTGTAATTAGAATTACAGACAGAGATGCGATCATTGATATCAATTCTAAATCTGAAGGTGTTATCTCGTTGAACGAATTTCGTTACAACCAAGCATTAGCTGAAGGAGATAAAGTAGAAGTATTGGTTGACAAGAGAGAAGATTCTTCTGGTCAATTAGTTTTATCACACAAAAAAGCAAGAGTTATTAAAGCATGGGAACGTGTTAATAATGCTCATGAAACGGGTGAAGTAGTTAATGGTTTTGTTAAGTGTAGAACTAGAGGTGGTATGATTGTAGATGTTTTCGGAATCGAAGCATTTTTACCAGGTTCTCAGATTGACGTTAAACCAATTAGAGATTACGATCAATACGTAGAGAAAACAATGGAATTCAAAGTTGTGAAAATCAACCACGAATTTAAAAACGTTGTTGTTTCTCATAAAGCATTAATTGAAGCTGATATCGAAATTCAAAAGAAAGAGATTATTGGTCAATTAGAAAAAGGACAAGTATTAGAAGGTGTTGTTAAAAACATTACTTCTTATGGTGTCTTTGTTGATTTAGGTGGTGTAGATGGATTGGTACATATTACTGATTTATCTTGGTCAAGAATCAATCATCCAAACGAAGTTGTTGAATTGGATCAAAAATTAAATGTTGTAATTTTAGATTTCGATGATAACAAATCAAGAATCCAATTAGGATTAAAACAATTATCAGCGCATCCTTGGGAAGCTTTAGACACAACGTTAAAAGTTGGAGATAAAGTTACAGGAGAAGTTGTTGTTTTAGCTGATTATGGAGCATTCGTAGAAGTAGAACAAGGAGTAGAAGGGTTAATCCACGTTTCTGAAATGTCTTGGTCAACACATCTACGTTCTGCACAAGATTTTGTTAAAGTTGGAGATAAAGTAGAAGCGCAAGTTTTAACTTTAGATAGAGAAGATCGTAAAATGTCTTTAGGTATCAAACAATTACATCCAGATCCTTGGACAGACATTACTACTAAATATCCAGTAGGAACAACGCATACAGGAACCGTGCGTAACTATACCAACTTTGGTGTATTTGTTGAGTTAGAAGAAGGTATAGACGGTTTAGTTTATATTTCTGACTTATCTTGGACTAAGAAAATCAAACATCCATCAGATTTTGTAACTGTTGGTGATAAATTAGAAGTTCAAGTATTAGAATTAGATGTTGAGAACAGAAAGTTAAACCTAGGTCATAAGCAAACTCAAGACAATCCTTGGGATGCACATGAAGCTACGTACGCAATCGATTCTAAGCATGAAGGAACAATCAAAGAAAAGAATGATAAAGGTGCAGTTGTAACTTTTGCTGATGGAGTAGAAGGTTTTGCCCCAAGTCGTTTCTTAGAAAAAGAAGATGGTTCTAAATTAGATAAAGGACAAACAGCAGAATTTGTAGTTTTAGAGTTTTCTAAAGAATACAGAAGAGTTGTTGTTTCTCATACTTCAATCTTTAAAGTGCAAGAAAGAAAGAATATCAAAGTAGCGGCAAAGAAATCTGCTGATGCTGAAAAAACCACTTTAGGTGATATTGGAGGTCTTGCAGCCTTAAAAAAGAAAATGGAAGAAGGTAAATAATTACCATCCTCAATAATCTTTAAAAGCCGATACATTTTGTATCGGCTTTTTTTATTCTTAATAATTAAAGAAGTAAAATAGAATCATTTATCTTTGTTTTATATAAAATAGACAAATGACATTAATAAAATCAATCTCAGGAATTAGAGGAACTATTGGTGGTAATACTGGAGACAATTTAACACCGATTGATGCTGTAAAATTTGCGTCGGCCTATGGTGCATTCATCATAAATAGAAATTCAAATAAAGAGCAAATAAAGGTAGTCATTGGTAGAGATGCACGTATTTCAGGAAAAATGATTTCGAGTTTGGTTGCCAATACTTTAGTAGGCTTAGGGATTAATGTGGTAGATTTAGGATTGTCTACAACTCCTACCGTTGAAGTTGCTGTACCCATGGAAAATGCAGATGGTGGAATTATTATCACCGCTTCTCACAATCCAAAACAATGGAATGCTTTAAAGTTATTAAATGAACAAGGAGAGTTTTTAAATGGAGAAGAAGGGGAACTAATATTAGCGTTGGCAGAGAGTGAAGCTTTTTCATTTGCAGATATAGATGATTTAGGTACCTATACAAAAGATAATTCTTATTTAGAAAAACACATTCAAGAAGTTTTAAACCTAGAATTGGTAGATGTTTCAGCGATCAAAAAAGCAAATTTTAAAGTAGTAGTTGATGGTGTTAACTCTACTGGAGGAATCTTTATTCCTGCTTTATTAAAAGAGTTAAATGTAACCTGTGTGGAACTATATTGTACTCCTAATGGTCAATTTCCTCACAATCCAGAACCTTTAAAAGAGCATTTAACAGATATTTCCAATTTAGTAGTTCAAGAGCAAGCAGATCTTGGTATTGTAGTAGATCCAGATGTAGATCGATTGGCTTTGGTTTCTGAAGACGGATCGATGTTCGGTGAAGAATATACGCTTGTTGCTTGTGCAGATTACGTTTTAGGGCGTTTGGGAGGCGGAAACACGGTTTCTAATTTGTCTTCTTCGAGAGCATTACGAGATGTTACTCAAAAACATGGAGGTATATATACTGCAAGTGCTGTAGGTGAAGTGAATGTCGTTATTAAAATGAAAGAAACCAATACGGTAATTGGAGGTGAAGGAAATGGAGGAATCATATATCCAGCGTCACATTATGGGCGTGATTCTTTGGTTGGTGCTGCCTTGTTCTTGTCACACTTAGCACATAAGAAAGTGTCATGTAAAGAGCTTAGAAATTCATATCCAAGCTACTTTATGAGTAAAAATAAAATTCAGTTAACGCCAGAAATTGATGTTGACAAAATTTTAGAAACCATGGCATTAACTTATAAAAATGAAGATGTCAATACGATTGATGGTGTGAAAATTGATTTTGATACGCAATGGATTCACTTAAGAAAGTCGAATACTGAACCTATCATTAGAATTTATACCGAAGCAGCTTCACAAAAAGCTGCAAACGATTTGGCTGTTCGATTTATCAATGAAATAAAAGAAATTATTTAATATTTTTAGCGATGAGTTTAGAGCAATATTTCGATCAATTCCGTAAAAACATTGTTGGTATTAACCAAACTTTTCTTTCTCCTTATGGAGAGAAAAAAATGGTTTATACAGATTGGACTGCAAGTGGAAGGTTATACCATCCAATTGAAGAAAAAATGCTACATAAATTTGGTCCTTTTGTAGCAAATACTCACACTGAAACTTCTACTTCTGGTGCTGCTATGACCTTGGCATATCGTGAAGCTAGAAAAATTATTAAAAATCATGTTCATGCAGACGGTAATGATGTCTTAATAACTTCTGGTTCTGGAATGACAGGTGTTGTCAATAAGTTTCAACGAATTCTAGGGTTAAAAGTTTCAGAAAGTTTAAAGGCCTACACAACGATTCCTGAAGACTTAAAGCCAATTGTTTTTATATCTCATATGGAACATCATTCTAATCAAACTTCTTGGTTGGAAACCATTGCGGATGTTGTCGTTGTTCCTTGTGATGATGAAGGATTGTTTTGTTTAAAGAATTTCGAAAAAACGATTCAGAATCACCAACATCGAAAAATTAAAATCGCTTCTATTACTTCATGCTCAAATGTTACTGGAATAAAAACGCCTTATCATGAAGTGGCTAAATTAATTCATAAATACAATGGATTGTGTTTTGTAGATTTTGCTTGTTGCGCACCTTATGTAGACATTAATATGCACCCAAATGAGGCAGATGAAGCTCTAGATGCTATCTTTTTCTCGCCACATAAATTTTTAGGAGGCCCAGGTAGTTCAGGTGTTTTGATTTTTAATAAAAGTTTGTACATGAACACTATTCCAGACAACCCGGGAGGCGGAACGGTAAGTTATACAAACCCTTGGGGGGAACATGATTATTTTGATGATGTTGAAACTCGAGAGGACGGAGGTACCCCTGCTTTTTTACAAACGATAAAAATTGCGCTTTCCATTCAGCTTAAAGAACAAATGGGAACGGCAAATATTAAAAAAAGAGAGGATGAAGTTAATGAGGTGCTCTTTGAAACTTTAGAAAGCTTATCGGGTGTTAAAATATTAGCGCCAAACCAAAAAAAACGACTCAGCATTTTTTCTTTCTATTTTGAGAAATATCATTTCAATTTGGTTGTTAAGTTGTTAAATGATCGTTTTGGATTGCAAACAAGAGGCGGTTGTTCATGTGCAGGAACTTATGGGCATTTCTTATTAAACGTAGATCAAGCCACTTCCAATAAAATAAAAGATCAAATTTTAGAGGGGTGTTCTACAGCAAAACCTGGTTGGGTTCGTTTATCTTTTCATCCAACAATTACAAATGAAGAAGTCACCTTTATCTGTAATTCATTAAAACAGTTAACGAAAAATATTGAAGAATGGGCTAAGGACTATTCATATGATGCTCAAAAGAACGATTATGTTCACAATACCCAAAAACCTATAGAAAAGGAGTTAGTTGCAGCTTGGTTCTCGTTATAGCGCTTACAGAAACTCTGCAGGTACTTTATCTCTATGTTTAAAACGTTTATGCGACCATAGATAAAGTTCGGGTTGCTCTAAAATATTTTTTTCAGTTAATGCAATGTATTTATCTGTAATTTCGTAATCTTTAAATTCTTTTGGAGTGTCCGTAATTAATTGAAATTCTGTTTCATAATACCCTCTTTTTATTTTTTTTGTGATGTAGTTAATGACTACTAAATCAAATTTTTTAGACAACATTTCTGCGCCAGTATGTATCGGTACTTTTACGCCAAAGAACTCCCTCCAATAAAAGGTTTTATGTATTTGCGGAGATTGATCACTCAATAAAAGATACGCACCTTGCTCATTATCATCAAATCGCTTTTGCATTCCTTTCACCATTTCAGAGGTTTTGTAACCAATACAACCAAATTTCTCTCTTGATTCACGTACCCATTTTTCAAAGTACTTATTACTAAGTCTTGTGTAGGCTCCATAAAGTGGGGTATCTAATATTAAAGGTAGGCTAATAGACCATTCCCAATTTGCTTGATGCGCACCCATCAAAGCAACACTTCGTTTTTCTTTGTAGTATTCGTTTACCAGTTCAGGATTCTTGTAAACATACCGTTTCGAAATTTCTTTTTTACTGATTGAAAATGCTTTGATACTTTCTACAAATAAATCTGTGAAATGTGTAAAAAAATGTTTTGCGATTTTATTTCTTTCAATCGTTGTTTTTTCTGGAAAAACTAACTTTAGATTTTCTAAAACAACCTGCTTTCGATATCCAAAAACAGTATAAATTAAAAAATATAGAATATCAGACAATAGGTATAGCATTGACATTGGTAATCTAGATAAAAACCAAATTATCGGGTATGAAATTACAAATAGAAGAAACTGCATTGTTACGTTTTTGTTTTGCAAATATCGGATTTAAATTAATAACGGTATCGTTTTCTCAAGTTCATTTTAGTATGTTTGTCTTAGATTAAAAAATATGAATCAAGCAGTTTTGTTTATTATCATCGCAAATGTCTTAACTTCTATGAAGGGGTTTAAAGATTACTCATTTATTAACAAGTATAAATTTCAAGTAAATAGGATTGTTGCAGGTGAGAAAATAAGGACGCTAACATCTGGTTTTTTACATGTAGATTGGACACATCTTGGTTTTAATATGTACGCTCTGTACTTATTTGGAGGTATTGTAACGACTAATTTAGGGGTTATTAGTTTTTTAGTTATCTATTTTGGTAGTCTGTTAGCTGGTAGTTTCTATTCTTTAAATCATCATAAGAAGGAACCTTATTATAGTGCTGTTGGGGCTTCTGGTGCCGTTTCTGGAATTGTTTACGCTTCCATATTATTGTACCCAGAAATGGAGTTGTATTTATTTTTTGTTCCGATTCCAATACCGGGGCCTGTTTTTGGTCTAGGTTACTTATTATACTCAATTTACGGTATGAAAAAACAACTAGGTAATGTTGGACACTCCGCTCATCTTGGAGGAGCTATGGGAGGGTTTGCTTTGACCTTGATTTTAAAGCCTGAATTGTTTGCTTCCAATACCTTAATGGTTTCTTTATTGGCAATACCAATTATTTTACTCCTATGTTTTGGGGATAAATTAAAAGATTTATAGTAGAAAAAAGTAGGCTTATCTTTGCTTTATTTAATGTATTTTTTTAATTTTATAAATGTCTTTTTTTTAACTAAATTTAGCACAAAAAAAAAGACTTCATAATTAAATGAAGTCTTTAGAGCGAAAGACCAGGTTCGAACTGGCGACATTCAGCTTGGAAGGCTGACGCTCTACCAACTGAGCTACTTTCGCGTGGTATAGGGACTGCAAATATAGCATCCTTTTTAACTTACACAACCTTTTTTTGAAGAAAATTAATAAAAATTACTGTCCTTTCTTACAACTTTTAAAAAGTGAAATCCATAAATATTATACCCTTCATTATAAAAAAACTTATGTGATTTTGTGTTGCTAGTATACGAGTTTAATTCAATTGCCTCACATCCTTTGTGTTGGACGTATTTATGTATCCAGTCAAAGAACTTTTTACCAAGTTTTTGCCCCCTAAAAGCAGATTTAATAAACACATGATCTGCTTCGACCGTTTTTCCAATATAATGTCTCGTAGAATACCACAGACCAGTAATACCAACTAATTCATTGTTTACATACAATGCAGCACACTCATAATGTGGTAAGCTTGCCATTTCTAAAACACGTTTTTCTAATATTTCTTTGGGTGTCTTGGTATTTAAAACAGCTAATAAAGGAAGTATCACCAGAATTTTTTCAGTTTCTATAATTGTGAAATCAATTTTCATATGAAATATTGTTTTGAGCAGCGTTTTTAACTATTTATGTATAGTAAAGAGAAATAGTTCTTAAATATAAAAATAATATTTCTCTAAAATAGCCTAAAAAAAATAGTCCGATTCATTGGATTCGTTTTAAATAGTAAGCTCTTATTAGAGCTCAAGCTAGTTTATGAGATGAATTAGAGCTTTTTCGGTGTTTGAAAAGCAAAATAAAAACTTTGATAACATTGTAAATACATTGAAATTTGCTCAATAAAAAAGGTAGAAAACACTAGTAGCTCTTCTTCTTATATATTCGTACTTCTTGATGTAAAAATAAATGGATGTGTAAAATTTACATTAAGCATCTGAAAATCAGTTTTTTAATAAAAAACCCCAAACGGTTGTTTGGGGTTTTTTTGTAGCGAAAACGGGATTTGAACCCGTGACCTCAGGGTTATGAATCCTGCGCTCTAACCAACTGAGCTACCTCGCCATTTATTGTTTGGGCTGCAAATATAATTGAATTTTGTATACTAACAAGAGCTGTTTTTATATTTTTTTAAAATAGAATAAATAACTATATTGTGGTCTCAATAAAATACTATGAAAAAGATAAAATACGAAATTGAGATTCCTGTTCATGCCTCGCCAAGAATGTTGTATCAATACATTTCTTCACCCTCTAATTTACAAGAATGGTTTGCTGATAAAGTGAACTCTAGAGGTAAAGTTTATAGCTTCTTTTGGGAAGATGTAGAGGAAAAAGCGGAATTGATCACTAAAAAATCAGATGATAGAATTCGTTTTAAATGGTTAGAAAGTGAAGGTGATGACAGTTTTTTCGAAATTAAAATTCAAGTAGATGCATTGACAAAAGATGTTTCATTAATCATTACTGATTTTGCAGATGATGAAGATGAAGTTGAAGAATCAAAACAACTATGGGAGAATCAAATAGATGAATTAAAACATACAATTGGTGCTTAAAGCTCAATTTAAAAATAGTGCAAAACTCGACAAATCGTCGAGTTTTTTTATGCCTCATTATGCCAAAAAACATTAATTTTACGCTTTAATAAAACGAATGATGATAAACTTTAATGGGACTTTAGAATCTCCAGAAAATTTCACTTTAACAATAAACAACAGAGCTTTTAAATACGGTGATGGAATTTTTGAAACTGTTAAGGTGTTGAATAATAGTGTTGTTTTTTGGGAAGATCACTATTTTAGATTAATGTCTTCTATGAGAATGTTGCGTATGAAAATACCTATGTCTTTTACCTTAGAGTTTTTGGAAGCAGAAATTTTAAAAACTGTTAAATCGCAAGAAGCCTCAACTTCCTTTAGAGTTCGTTTAAGTATTTATAGACAAGACGGCGGTTTGTATACACCCACTTCAAACAATATTGATTATTTAATAGAAGTTTCCCCTTTAAAAATTCAAGAAAAAGTTTCTTATACTATCGATTTATTTAAAGACTTTTATAATTACTCAGGTTTGCTTTCAACAGTAAAAACAAATAATAGGATGCTAAATACTTTGGCAAGTGTTTTTGCTTCTGAAAATGATTTAGATAATGCCATCCTTTTAAATGAAAAAAAAGGAGTCGTAGAGGCTACTAATGGAAATATATTTATCGTAAAAGGGAATACAATTAAAACGCCTGCTTTAACAGAAGGTTGTATTAAAGGAATAACGCGAGGTAAAGTTATAGAAATTATTACTAAAAATACTGACTTTGAAGTTGAAGAAACCTCAATATCTCCCTTTGAAATTCAAAAAGCAGATGAAGTTTTTATTACCAATGCCATTGCTGGTGTTCAAATCGTTACCAATTATAGAAAAAAAGTATTTGCAACAGTCATTGGAGACAAGTTATCAAATTCGTTGCGAATTTTACAGGTCTTAAAAAAATAATTAATTTTGGTTGATATCACTAGGTGCATTTGCCCATAGTTTATATTCTCCTCCTTTTTGTAGTAATTTGTTTTTCCAGAGGGTTTCATTATCTACAGAAAAAATATTTTGAAAATCATTTTCTGTCACAAACCAAGAATCCGTTTCTATTTCCTCAAGAAGTTGTTGCTCTCCCCATCCTGAATATCCTAAGAAAAAACGAATTTCATTAGCATCTAAAATATTATTTTGTAATAATTTTTTTAAGGAACTGAAGTTCCCTCCCCAATATATTCCATTACTTACAGCGATACTGTCAGGAATTAAATCTGGAACTCGATGTACAAAATAGAGACTATCCTGTTCTACAGGGCCTCCTTCATAAATTTTAAATTGAGAATTTATCTCTGGTAATAAATCTTGAATTGTAAATTCCAATGGTCTATTCAATATAAATCCAACCACATTGCTTTCTGCAAGTTCGGTAAGCAAAACAATTGTTCTATTAAATGAGTTGTCATTTAATATAGAAGGTTCTGCGATTAGTAAGTTTCCTTTTTTTGGTTTGATAATTTCTCTTTTTTATAGAATCTAAGGTACATATTTTAACCTATAAAAAAAACTCTCTTAGAAATAAGAGAGTTTTGTATAACTTAAAGTATTGTCTTAGTTTACAGCTTCGCTTAAACCTGCACCTGCTTTAAATTTTGCTACATTCTTAGCAGCAATCTGAATTGTTTTTCCTGTTTGAGGATTTCTACCATTTCTAGCAGCTCTGTTAGAAACAGAAAATGTTCCAAAACCAACTAATGCAACTTTACCACCACCTTTTAAAGCTGATGTTACATTACCTGTAAAAGATTCTAATGCTGCCTTAGCTGCTACTTTAGAAATTCCTGCATCTGCAGCCATTGCGTCGATTAAATCTGACTTGTTCATAATTAATAGATTTTTTAAATTAATATTTTATTTTGCTTAATAGCTTAACAAATATAGACGGATTAAGGTATCATGCAAATTAACGCTCTAAAAAAGGAGTGTTTTGTTAATAAATACAATCAAATTGTTAATAACAGCTATGAAAAAGAAGTATGTTTCTTGAAAACCAAGCCAGTAGGGGCTTTACATCATTTTGGAGTTTTCTGTAAAAACATAACCATTTAAAAGACTTTTTGCATCCATCTTTTTCTTTCCTGCAAGTTTAATTTCTTCTATGATTATATAGCCATTTTCTACAGCAACTTTTAACTCTTTTTTAGTATAAATTATTTTTCCAGCTTCATGTTTGTGAAGCGCTATTTCTTTACCGATCATATATATCTTCGCCGATACTTCTTCCCCATTGTTATGAATGTTTGTCCAAGCCGCTGGAAATGGATTCAGTCCGCGTATTTGATTATAAATGATTTCTAATGAAGCGGTCCAATCTATTTTACAATTATTAGGATCTAGTTTAGACGCAGATTTTTCCTCCAATTCAGGTTGTTTGTAAGTAGTAGCATTATTGTTTTTAATCAGTCCAACCGTTTCGTTTACCAGTACTGCTCCTAGATGCATTAATTTATCATGCAAGCTACCAACGATCTCATCCGTTTCAATTTCAATTTCCTTTTGAAGAATTATTTCACCAGTATCAATCTTATCATCAATAAAAAAAGTGGTTACCCCTGTTTTAGTTTCACCATTTATAATTGCCCAATGTATTGGAGCAGCCCCTCTGTATTCAGGTAATAAGGAAGCGTGTAAGTTAAAAGTTCCATAAGTTGGCATTTGCCACACCGCTTTAGGTAACATTCTAAAAGCTACCACTATTTGTAAGTTGGCGTTTAAATTTTTCAGTTCTTTTTGAAAATCCTCGTTTTTTAAATTTGTTGGTTGTAAAATGGGGAGTTCTTCTGATAATGCATATTCTTTTACGGCGGATTGATGTATTTTTCTTCCTCTACCTGCAGGCTTATCTGGTGCAGTAACAACACCAGCAATTGTATAGTTGGCAGCGATTAAGTTCTTTAGAATGGTCACAGCGAAATCGGGTGTTCCCATAAAAACAATGCGTATATCTCTCATTACTTATTATTTAGGTAGAATTTGTTTTGATTGTTGAGTATAATTTTCCCTTCTGATAAAAGGGACTGTAAATGAATTAAAATGTACTTCTCATTGGTGTCAATAAGATGGCATATTTCTAAAGAACTTAATACCTTTTTTTTGAAAAGTAGTTTTACAATTGTCTCACTTAATGAAGAAGGTTCTTTCTTTTTTGACAAACAAACATCGCAAATACCACATGCTGTTGTTTCCTTTTCATCGAAATAAGTAAGTATTTGTTTGCTTCTACAGAGAGTATTATTCTTAACAAAATCAATTAAGTCTGCAGCTTTCTTTCTTTTCTGATCTATGTACTGTTGTATTTCTTTAGCATTCCTATTTATTGTCTTTTCATCTTCTCTTGGATGTAAAAATAAAACTTCAGCGTTTAAAGCCGCTTGTTTGTATACCAACACTTCTGCATCCTCTAGTTTTGTTAGGTAGGTTCTTACTAATTGATTGGTAATCCCTGCTTTTTTTGCTAAATAATATTCATCAATTTTCGTTTCTTGTTCAAACAGCCCACCATAACTTCTCAATACAACTGCGATAAACTGATGTAGTTTGTCGTTGTTTTTGGTAAGATTGATGACTCTTTTACTCGTTGTAGTAAAGTGTAGTGTTGATTTTTTGTTAAAATCTGTTTGAACTGTTAAAATTCCTTGGTTACTCAACAACTTCAGACAAGTAGTCACTTTGGAAGAACTAAATCCATATTTTTCACAAAATTCTAAAAAATTAAATTCAAAAGGCGTCTCTAGTAATTCACCATTTCCTATTTGAAAATGCTGAAACATTTTTTTATAAATTTCTTTGATCTCTTTAATTGAAGGTAAATTACGTTCCAATTGTTCTTTGAAAAGGCGAATATCGGTATCATTTTGCAAGACTACCGAGAAAGACTTTTTACCATTCCTCCCAGCTCTTCCTGCTTCTTGTACATAGTTTTCGATACTTGAAGGAATATTTAAGTGAATTACAACACCAACATTTGATTTGTCGATACCCATTCCAAATGCATTTGTTGCAACAATAATGGGTGTTTTTTCTGTCATCCAATTCTCAAAAGTACTTTTCTTTACTTCAGTTGATAATCCTGCATGGTAAAAACTACTACTAAGATTATTCGCATTTAAAAAACTCGAAACTTCCTCCGCTTTTTTTCTTGAATTGATATAAACAATTGCCGGTGTCTTTGTTTTTTTGAAAATCTGTAAAAGACGATTTAATTTATCTTCAATTGTAAAGATTTGATAGGCTAATTTTTCACGCTTAAAAGATTGTTTGAAAAGGGCATCATCTTCTAGCTCTAAATTTAAAAAGATATCCTCAATTACTTTTTGATTTGCTGTGGCAGTCAATGCAATAATATGAACACTTGGTAATAGTTCTCTTAGTATTTTTATTTTTCGGTAAGATGGTCTAAAATCATGTCCCCATTCAGAAATACAATGCGCCTCATCCACTGCAACAAAAGAAACAGTGAGTTCTTTAATCTTTTGTTGAATGAATTTTGATTGTAGTCTTTCTGGTGATATGTATAAGAATTTAAAATTTCCAAATTTTAAATTATCAAAAAGAGCAATTATTTCGTCTTGAGAGCTTTTTGCAGGAATTCTCATCGCCTTAATTCCTTTTTCTTGTAAACGCGCTACTTGATCTTCCATTAAAGCAGTCAATGGAGATATGACAATGCACACTCCTTTTAAGAGTAGTGCTGGGACCTGAAAGCAAATTGATTTCCCTCCACCTGTTGGTAATAAAGCTACCGTGTTTTTTTGTGCTAAAACAGCACTGATAATTTCTTCTTGTAAAGGTCTAAACGCTGAATGCCCCCAATATTCGTTCAATATTTCTTTCGGAGAAATCATCGTTTTGTTTCTAAGGAATTGAGAATGAAGTTCGTGCGATCTTCAATGCTTCCATAAGGAACTATGATCAATTCATATCCTATTTTTTGATATGCTTTTTCAAGAAAAGTATTGATTGCTGTTGCTTGTTCAAAAGTTTCATATCGCTCATTGTCTGAAGTGTATATTTCCTCCCATGGAGAAAACATAAAAACCTTGTCATATAAATGTGCTTTACTTTTATCTATGAAAAATGAAGGATAAGGGGTTTTAAAATAATCCATATAGGCAAAGACATCTGGAATCCCTCGATCAAAAAAAACAATTTCTTCAGCTGTATTCGCAGCTTTATGATATTGTCTTTCTCTACCTTCCAAGAGCTTTTCACTAAAGAGTAACGGCGCGGTTAAAAACAACTGGTCGATGCCGTCTTCCTTCGCTTTTAATGTGACTTCTCTTGAAACTTCGTGCATGCAAAAAAAACCTTTTTGAATCAAGGTATTTAGTACCGAAGTTTTGCCAGTTCCTGGCCCACCAATTAAAACTATTTTCTGCTGCATTTCACAAAAATAAATCATTCCGTTTATAAAACTAATATTTAGTGTAATTTTGTGTATTGTTATTTATAAATTATATACTAAAAAATTGAATTTATGGTTAATGAAAGAGAAGCCTTTTATGCGAAATTAAAAATACAGTTAGGAGAAACAAGTAAGTTTCCTTCAGATTATATGTATAAGTTTATTGTGCCCACAACAGGTAACCAAGTGCAAGAGGTTAGAGACCTCTTCAGTGATGCCAATGCAGAAGTAAAACTTAAAAAGTCAAAAACAGGAAAATACGAAAGTTTATCCATTGTTTTAAAAGTGAAAAATCCTTCTGAAATTATATCTTATTATAAAAAAGCAGAAAAAATAAAAGGAATTATATCGTTATAAAAAAAAATATGAAAAAAAGTATTGTACTCTTCACTCTAATTGCGCATGTTGTAGTGTTTTCTCAAAAGAAATCAAAAACGTTAGTTACCATCAATAATACAAAAATAACGGTTGCTGATTTTAAAAAAGTCTATGAAAAAAATTTAGATGCAATAGATAATGAAGAATCGAAAAATGTTCCCTATAACTTAGATTTGTTTATTAATTATACCTTAAAAGTGAAGGAAGCGTATCAACTTAAATTGGATACCTTACCTTCTTACATAAAGGAGATTGAAACCTACCGAAATCAACTTTCTGCACCTTATTTACAGGATAAGAGCTTTACAGAGAAATTAATAAAGGAGGCATATTTTAGGACTAAAAATGAAATAAAAGCAAAACATATTTTAATTCGGACTAAAAAAAATGCAACGCCAGCAGATACTTTAGCGGCCTACAATAAAATTTTAAAAATTAGAAATAGAATTCTTGCTGGCGAAGACTTTGAGAACGTGGCAGTAGCAACCTCTGATGATGATTCGGCAAGAGATAATCCGCAGAGAAAATTTACGGGGAATAAAGGAAATTTAGGTTATTTTTCTGCTTTTAAAATGGTGTATCCTTTTGAAGAGGCTGCATACAATACAACAGTTGGAGAAGTTTCGATGCCTTTTAAAACAAGGTTTGGATACCATATTATAAAAGTTGATAAAATTATAGTCTCTAAGGGAGAGGTTGAAGTTGCCCATATCTTGGTTACTGATTTAACTCCAGCAGGTAAAACAAAAATAGAGGAAGTATATACTAAGTTAAGCGCTGATAAATCCTTTGATTCTTTGGCAAAGGCATATTCTAATGATACTTCTTCAAAGGATAAGGGAGGGAAATTAGCGAAATTTGGAACTGGAAGAATGGTGCCTTCTTTTGAAAAAGCAGCTTTTTCTGTAAGTGAAGTTGGTGACTTTACTACACCATTTAAAACTCAATTTGGTTGGCATATTTTGAAACTCCTTAAAAAACATCCTCTAAAAGCATTTGAAGAGATGAAAGCGGAGATTACTTCGAGTTTAAAAAGAAGTGGAAGAATGAAACTTTCTGACGATGCCGTTTTAAATAAATTAAAGAAAAACTATCGTATTAAAGAGCACGAAACTGCTAAATTAATATTGAAAAGAAAAGAGATTAGAATGATTCCAAAAGATTCGTTGCAAAATATCCTATTCAGTATTAATGAGAAAGAACTAACACAAGCAGCTTTTGTTTCTTCAATTGTAAATAAAAGACAGCAATCGAATGCTGTTCTTTTTGAACTGTATAAGAATCAAGAAATTGTAAAGTATTTTAAAGAAAACTTGGTAAACACTGCTCCAGAATATGCAACGATCTTAAAAGAATATGAAGATGGTTTGCTATTGTTTGAATTAATGCAACAAAAAATATGGAACAAATCGTCAAAAGACACTTTAGGATTGAAGAAGTTTTTTGTTGAGAATAAAAATAACTATGGTGTTAAAGACTTAACGGAAATAAAAGGACAAGTTATTAACGATTATCAAAATTTTCTTGAGCAAGATTGGATTGCTGATTTAAGAAAGAAAAACAGCATAAAAATCAAGAAAAAACAATTAAAAAAATTAATTAAATTCTACGAAAAAAAATAATGAAATTTTTAAGCATTTTATTGTTTCTATTTCTTTTTTCATCCTGTAACTATTTTGGGTTAAAAAAAGAAACAGCTCCCAAAGACATGCCTATTGCATCTACATTTGATGAAGAATTATATAAAGATGCGTTAGAGAATTTAATTCCTACAAACATATCAAAAGAAGATAGTTTGGTTTTGGTCAAAAGTATAATCAACAATTGGGCAGTAAAACAACTGATGCTTAAAAAGTCGTTGGAAAATAATTCTTCTCAAGAAAATAGTGCGGTTAATGAACTGGTAGAAAATTATAAACACAGTTTGTTAATCAACAATTATAAGGAACAGCTGATAAAACAACAACTCGACACTGTTATTTCTGAAGCCGAAATAGATACTTATTACATTTTAAATAAAGAGAATTTTAAATTGAATGAAGAGCTATTGAAAATTAAATTTTTAAACTTTAATAACAACTTAATAAACAAAAAAGAGGTCGTTGCATTATTCAAATCAGATGACTTAGAAGATTCAGAAGCCTTAGAGAATTACCATTTAAACTTTAAATCTTTTCAGTTAAACGATAGTGTATGGATCCCATTAGATAACATTATGTTAAAAATTCCGTTTTCGAAGGAAAAATTGTTAAAAAAAACAAAATTCATTCAAAAACAAGATTCATTAAGTTTATATTTGGTCGCTGTAAAAGATGTTTTGAAAAGAAACGAGCTTGCACCAAAGAGTTATATAAAATCGACCATAAAACAATTAATTTTACACCAACGTAAAATTGAATTAATTAGAGAAATAGAACAAATAATAGTTAAAGATGCCATACAAAACGAGAATTTCAAAATATATTAAATCAATCACATTATTCACTTGCTTTGCAGTTTCAATTCAAGCAACAATTGCCCAAAAAATAAAGATTGATGGTGTTGCAGTTGTTATTGGTAAAAACATTGTGTTGGATTCTGATATTGATAAATTTAAGCAAGAAGTTTTAGCAAATAGCGAAGGGAAAATTGAGATTTCAGACTGCGAAATGTTAGAACAGTTAATGTTGCAGAAGTTACTCTCTCACCATGCCATTGTAGATAGTGTAATTGTTTCAGACGAGCAAGTCAATGCAAGCGTTGAAAACAATATCGCCTATTTTAAACAACAATATGGTTCTGTAGAGAAAATGGTTGCTGCTTATGGTTTTAATGACGAAGAGGACTTAAAGAAAGAATTGTTTAAAATTGAAAAAGAAAATGCACTTATTAAGCAAGAGCAACAAAAAATCACAGAAAAAGTAGATGTTACTCCGGAAGAAGTTCGTCTATATCATAAAGGGTTAAAAGATAAAAATGAATTGCCAGAATTTCCAGCTGAAATAGAATTGGCTCAAATTGTTTTAAATGCAGAACCCACTGCCGAAGAGAATGACCGAATTGTTGCTAAACTCAATCAAATAAGACAAGACATTTTAGACGGATCTAGCTTTAAAATGAAAGCAATTATAAACTCCGATGATCCAGCCGTAACAGACAATGGAGGTAAATATGATATTACCAAAGAAACCCAATTTATAAAAGAATTTAAAGAAGTAGCATTTACCTTAGATACAGAAGGTCAGATTTCTGAGCCTTTTAAATCTTTATTTGGGTATCACATTATCCAATTGCACAAAATCAAAGGAAATACTAGATCTGTCTCTCATATTTTAATGCAATCAGAAATTCCTGAAGAAAAATTAAAAGAAACAGAAAAGAAAGTTGAAGACATCATTAAAGAGATTGAAGAAGGAACGATTACTTTTGAAGAAGCAGTAAAAAAATATTCTCAAGATAAAGACACTAAAAATAATGCAGGTCTGCTTATTAATGGGCAAACAGGAGAATCTAAGTTTGATTTAACAAGAATGGATCCTGCTTTATATGCAAGAGTAAGTGATTTAAAACAAGGAAGTATGACTCCTCCGTTTTATGATGAAACTAGAGGTGGAGAGAAAATGTACAAGTTCTTTTATATGAGAGAAAGAACCGATACACATACTGCAAACTTGGTAAAGGATTATGAGAAAATTCAAAACCTAGCGCTTAGAAAAAAGAAGGAAGAAACGATTGCCAAATGGTCTAAAGAGAAGATTTTTGAAACCTATATTAAATTGAACAATAAGCACGGGAAATGTATTTTTGAGAGAAATTGGAAAAAGAAAATTAGTAAATAATGTCAGAAGTTGCAGCAGTAAATAACTTAGTAGAAAAATACCATCAATTAAAACAAGAAATTGGAAAAGTAATTATTGGACAGCGTGAAGCTGTTAATTTCACTTTACTGTCTGTTTTTTGTGGAGGCCATTCGCTATTAATTGGTGTGCCGGGTTTGGCAAAAACACTTTTAGTAAATACTGTTTCAGATGCTTTAGGATTGAATTTTAAAAGAATTCAATTTACACCAGATTTAATGCCTTCAGATATTTTAGGAAGTGAGATTTTAGATGAGAATCGTAAATTTAAATTTTTAAAAGGTCCTATTTTTTCAAACATTATTCTTGCTGATGAAATCAATAGAACCCCACCAAAAACACAAGCAGCTTTACTAGAAGCTATGCAAGAGCGTTCTGTTACTATTGCAGGAAATCAATATCAATTAGATTTACCATTCTATGTTCTTGCAACTCAGAACCCTATTGAGCAAGAAGGAACGTATCCTTTGCCAGAAGCACAATTAGATCGATTTATGTTTTCTATCAACTTAGAATACCCAACTTTTGATGAGGAGGTAGCTGTTGTGAAAAACACAACATCTTCTATTACTCAGCGTGTAAATTCATTGTTTTCAGCACAAGAAATTGTTGCGATCCAGCAATTAATTAGAAAAATACCAGTTGCAGACAATGTCATCGAATATGCGGTAAAATTAGTTGGCAAAACAAGACCGAACTCTGTTGAAGCAACACCGTTGGTAAAAAAATATTTAGATTGGGGTGCAGGGCCAAGAGCTTCTCAGAATTTAATTTTAGCGGCAAAAGCACACGCAGCAGTGCATGGAAAGTATTCTCCAGATATTGAAGATGTAAAAGCCGTTACCCTTCCGATTTTATCACATCGAATTGTGAAAAATTACAAAGCAGAAGCAGAAGGAGTTTCTCTC
This sequence comes from Polaribacter sp. SA4-10, assembly GCA_949519155.1. Taxonomy (GTDB): domain Bacteria; phylum Bacteroidota; class Bacteroidia; order Flavobacteriales; family Flavobacteriaceae; genus Polaribacter. The sequence goes on along the minus strand of CATIQU010000035.1, from coordinate 408,974 downwards.
TCAGAGATTATTACTTCTTTGTTCTAATCAATGAAGTTCGTTCATTTATAAGCATTAAAAAAACAGCAAAAGCTGTTTTTTTAATTCCTACTTTTCTTAGTATTCAAAAAAGCTAAAGACATTCCCTCCATAGCGTTTGTCATAAGAGTGCTTTTCGTGTTTTGTTAAATCGGTATGCTTAGAATGTTCTATTATTAAGACGCCTTCATCTTGTAAAATTTCTTTTTCAAAAACCAAATCGGCAATTTTTAAAAATTGCTCCTCTTCAAAATCATAAGGAGGGTCTGCGAAAATTACATCGGCTTTAAGCGCTGTTTTTTCTAGAAATGTATACACATCATTCTTGTATGCGTTAATGTCTAAATCCAATTCTTTTGCAGTTTCATTTATGTATTTAATGCAACCAAAAAAAGTATCAACTGCGTAAATTTCTTTTGTACCTCTAGAGGCAAATTCAAAACTAATATTCCCTGTGCCTGCAAATAAATCAATTACACGAATGGCATCAAAGTAATAAGTGTTGTTTAAAATATTAAACAAAGACTCTTTTGCCATATCGGTGGTTGGTCGTACCGGTAATTTTTTAGGTGCTTTTAAGCGCCTTCCTTTGTGTTTTCCTGATATAATGCGCATAAATTTAGCCTAGTAGTATAAAATGAGTGTGGTTAGAAAAATTGGAATTCATGAAAATAGGATTCTTACTTCGTAAAAAATCTACATTTCGAATGTATTGATAAGCAATTTTATAAATTTCGGTTTCTTCCAGAATATCTCCTGTAAAGAATAAAGGAAATTCATTGGTGTTTAATCCCAGTTGTTCTGCTGTAAAAAGAAGATAATAAATGAAATCTTCCTTTGATGTGAAGGTAAAAGAATTCGAAAATAATACTTTTTTGTTTTCCAAAACAACAACAGAAATCTGACGTTCCCAAACGTCAACAAACATCGTTTTTTCGCTATTGGTAGTTGTTTGAAGTAATTTTTTGATGAAAGCGGTTATTGAATGTTGATACTCGAACTCTCCAAAATTTTGAAATAAATAATTGTTTACATTCACAAAGGGCACATATACGTTTTTCGCAGCAAGTTGATCAATACTGTCATAAGCAAAGAAGTCAGTCTCTAAAGTCTTAATATTAAAATCTAAATACTCTTTAAGATGTTCTTCAAGAAAAAGTGTGTTCGGAACTAGTGTTGACAAGCTATTCTGGTGAATGACCAAAATTTCTTTAAAATCTTCTTGAAGATGATTGTCTTCTTGAAAAATAGTCTCAAAATGATTAATTAAATTTTCTGGGGTTTCTAATGTTTTGGGGAATGTATAAGCACAAAAATGAACTATTTCCTGTGAATCTAAATTAGTAATGCAAAAAGAAAATCCATCCAATGTAAATTGGATGGATAATTTATGGTTATTAGATTTATCTAATGTTGTCTTAATTGTCTTTTTTTGCACTTTTTTTATCGTATAATGGAGGCCAGTTTCCACCAGTAGTTACTTTGTTTAATGAACCTACTGAAACGTAATTTCCCTTAATTTCATCTGTTGCATTTGCTTCTAGCTCTAGTTTCACTAAAGAAGCATTTAAGCCCTTTAAAATTTCTTTCTTTTCAGTTTTTGCTTCGAAGGTTGGTACAATTAAACCTTGGAATTTTTCGATAACTCCAGTTTGTAATTCAAATGTTTTACCTTCTACACCAGGAACCATAAACATGGATTTGTAATCCACATCTTTAAAGTACTTTGAAACAGGTTCATAGCCGATCGTATCTTTGATTCTCATTTCTACGTCTACCATGATTTTATCCCAGGTATTGTTACTTCCTTTATTAACTCTTACTACTGTATCTCTTACTTCTGTCAATGCAAGTTGCGCAGAATCGATAAATTGAATTAGAGCATCTTGGTTTTTAGTATAAACACCATTTACTTCGTGAAATCTTACTTCAGCATTTCTGATGATTTTTAACTTCTCAACTACTTTCGCATAACGAACTATTTTTTCTTTGTTAAAGTTGATTGGCTCCATAATACCACTATAAATTTTTGATACTAATAAAACAGTACAAAGTAATAGTAGCAAGGAAGCTATCCATCTGAATTTTAAAGGTAAAAATTTAACCACCACAATAGCTAGCACAATTGCAACTAAAACCGCTGCTAAAATCTGTAATATTAATCCCATCTGATATTTTGTTTTTTTATAGTCTTACGGCAAATCTACAATTTTTTTTCATTGATAAAAATTTTTATTCGAAATTCAATGTATCTTTGGTCATTTAATAGATTTATGATCAATTTACCTGCCGATTTTTATAAAGAAATCGTAAATAAATTTCCTTTTATTTTAACTATCAAACAGAGTGCCTTATTTCGTTTGTTGGCACATTTTATTTTTGAGGAAGATAAAAGTGCTATTTTTATATTAAAAGGATATGCAGGAACTGGTAAGACTACCACAATAAGTACGCTTGTTAATAGTTTGTGGAAAGCTGAAAAAAAAGCGGTTTTATTGGCGCCAACTGGTAGAGCTGCCAAAGTGATTGCCGTCTATTCTAAAAAACCGGCCTTTACCATTCATAAAAAAATTTATTTTCCAAAAAAGCAAAGTAATGGTGGTGTCCGTTTTGTAATGCAACCCAACAAGCATACAGATACTATTTTTATTGTTGATGAAGCATCGATGATTCCAGACAAAGCTCAAAATGGTCAACTCTTTGATGCCACCTCATTATTAGATGATTTAATCTCCTATGTTTATGCGGGTAAAAACTGTAAACTAATTTTTGTGGGCGATACCGCACAGCTTCCTCCTGTAAAGCTAGACATTAGTCCAGCTCTAGTTGCAGATACTTTAGAATTGGATTATCAAAAAAATGTGGTTGAAATTGAGTTGGATGAAGTCACACGGCAACACGAAAACTCTGGAGTTTTAGCAAATGCCACATCTTTAAGGTTACACATTCAACAAAACACCATTGACTTTAAATTTGATTTAAAATTTCCAGATATAGTTCGTTTATCAGATGGGTATGATATTGAGGACGCTTTAGTAACCGCCTATGATTATGGAGTAGAAGACACTGCATTCATTGTAAGATCCAATAAAAGAGCCAATCAATACAATGAGCAGATTCGTTACCAGATAAGAGGTCAAGAAAATGAGATTTCTACAGGTGATTACGTGATGATTGTAAAGAATAATTATTACTGGTTAGACGAAACTTCCGATGCTGGATTTATTGCCAATGGAGACATCTGTGAGGTTGTTCGAATTAAAAAAATCAAAGAATTGTATGGTTTTAAATTTGCTGAAGTAGAAATAAGGATGATTGATTATCCGAACATGAAACCTTTTGATACCGTGGTGATGCTAGATACGCTGTCAAGTGAAACGCCATCCCTATCGTATGAAGAATCTAATAAGTTATATGAAGCTGTAAAAGAAGACTATGCCGATGAGAAATCGAAATACAAGCAATTTTTAGCCATAAAAAGTAATAAGTACTTCAATGCGCTACAAATTAAATTTTCTTATGCGATTACCTGCCACAAATCGCAAGGTGGACAATGGAAAACTGTTTTTATAGAACAACCCTATTTGCCTGAAGGACCTTCTGTAATTTATTATAGATGGCTCTATACTGCAATAACTAGAGCTCAAGAAAAACTCTATTTGATTGGGTTTAAGGAGGAGAGTTTTGACTCAGTTGAATAAGTAACTTAGTTGTATACTCTCATAATAATTACCATTTATAAAACGCAATCCTTCAGATTTTCTCCCAGTATATAAGTATGCGTATCCAAGATTAAATCGATGAAAAGCAGCGCTTATTCCTAATTCTAAGCCTATATGATGCCGAATTATTTTATTGGTAACTTCACTTCCTTTGTTGAGGAAACTACCTTCTAAAGTTGCATCGTATACCGTATAAAGGACAGCTGTTTTTACATAAAAAAAAGCTTCTTTTTCTCTCTTGTATTGCGTTTTGTTATTATTAATACTTGTATTAAAAGCAATAGAGTTCATCATTCCTTGTAAAGGAAGGATACCGATTCTAGTATAAAAACCAGTAGAAAAATTGGTAAGTACTGTTCCTGCCTTTGCGTGATTCGTCCACGTAAGATCAAAGTGATTTGTGGCATCTTTTATTAAAAGTTGACTGTAAGAAGCATTTAAATTTATTCCAACAGCACTTTTTATTTGATGTTTCCAGCCAACCGCCTTTTTAAAATTAAAAAAGGTATGTATAAAACCTTGTAATTCTTCTCCAAAAGCAGCGGGTCCAATGATTCCTAACTGTAATTTTAGGCTTAATATTTTATTTTTTTTATAGACACGTTGCCCGCCAAAACTTCCATATAAGTATGCCGCAAAAGGTCTGTCATGCATAGAGATATCGGAAACTGTGGACTTAAAAGGGGAATACATTTTATGTCCAACTTCCCATTCGAAAATAGTTTTTTCTAGTCTATTTTTTGTGTTTTTAGATAAGTATCTGAATGTAAGAAACATGCCATTTGTGTAATAGCGGTCTTTACTTGGGGAAACATATAAATCGTTATCTGTTTTAAAGCAAAATTCTTTACTCAACCTTTCTTGTGAAAAAAGAATCGGAAACGAAAAGAGAAGTAAAAAGGTGACAACGGTTTTCATAGCGAACTCAAATATAAAGATTGTTGTTTAAATTGAGTATTATTTAACAATTTTATCAAAAAAAGGAATTACTTTAGACTTTTAATTCGCATATATGTCTGCACAAAAAAATAAACTGTCTTTAGCTGATTTTGAGGATCTTGAAACAAATAAAGACTTATTAAACGTATTAGAACATAAAAAAATACCTTTTCAAAAAGTACAAAAAAGAATTTTGTACAATGAAGAGTTGAGATTGCTACAAATAGAATTGGTGAAACTTCAGCAATGGGTTTCTAAAAATAAAAAACGAGTGGCCATTGTTTTTGAAGGGAGAGATGCTGCTGGAAAAGGAGGGAGTATCCGACGTTTTATGGAGCATATGAATCCAAGGTCGTCCCGATTGGTCGCTCTAAATAAGCCTACAGAAGTAGAAAAAGGCCAATGGTATTTTCAAAGATACATTAAAGAATTACCCAATCCAGGAGAGATTGTTTATTTTGATAGAAGTTGGTATAATAGAGCTGTTGTAGAGCCAGTCATGGGGTTTTGTACCAAAGCACAGTACAAAGATTTCTTGGTACAAGTTCCAGAATACGAACACATGATGTATGAAGACGGACTTATTATTATTAAATTTTGGCTTTCGATCTCAAAAGAAGAACAATTAAAACGATTTGAGGCGCGTAAAACAAACCCTTTGAAGCGATGGAAGTTTAGTCCTGTGGATCAAAAAGGGCAGGAACTTTGGGGCTCCTACACAGATTACAAAGATGAAATGTTTAGTAAAACCCACACTTCTTATAGCCCTTGGGTTATTATCAAAACGAATGATAAAAAGATTGCAAGATTAGAAGCAATTCGACATGTACTTTCTAAATTCGATTATGATGATAAAGGAACAGTGGCTACTACATTAGCGCCAGATCCAAATGTTGTAATGCGTTACTTTCGTTCTAATGACCAAATTGATTAATGATGAAAAAGATACTAACAGATGCGGATTTAAAAAAACTAAACTCAAACAAGGGACTTTTAGCATTATTATCTAAAGGGCCAATAAGCACAGATAGAGCTTTACGTTATGTAGATTATGAGAAAAAACTAGTCAAATTACAAACTGAGTTAATTCGACTACAAACCTGGGCAATTGAAAAAAATGAACGAATTATTATTTTATTTCAAGGTAGAGATGCAGCTGGTAAAGGGGGCGCAATTCGAAGGGTTACAGAAAGAATAAATCCAAGACACATGCGAATTGTTGCGTTGCAAAAACCAACAATAGACGAGCAAACACAATGGTATTTTCAAAGATATGTAGAACAATTTCCGAAAGCAGGAGAAATTGTTTTATTTGATAGAAGTTGGTACAATAGAGCAGTAGTTGAACCTGTGAACGGCTTCTGTACAAAAAAACAATACGATGTTTTTATGAATCAAGTGAATAATTTTGAGCAGATGATTTTAGAGTCAGGGATTCATTTGGTTAAGATTTACATGTCGATTTCAAAAAAAGAACAGGCAAAACGTTTTGAAGATATTAAAAGTGATCCATTAAAACAATGGAAAATGACTCCTGTAGACGAAAGAGCTCAAGAACTTTGGGATGATTATACGATCTACAAGAAAGCCATGTTTACCAAAACAAATACGGCTACATCACCTTGGAAAATTATTCAAGCAAACCGGAAAACAGAGGCAAGAGCCAATGTGATCAACCATATTCTAAAAAGTATTCCCTACGATAAGAGCATTGAAGTTTAACCCAAAAGATCACTTACTTTGGTAAACATGAAAAAAAGCTCACCAGCAATTTGTTGACTTGTTTTTTCATAGGTTTTGTGAGCTGCTTCTGTTTCATCAGAAAACTTAGGATCCACAAAAGGCAAATGAAAACGATGGGTTGCTGTTGGAATAAAAGGACAATTCTCATCAGCATTATTACAGGTCGTAATTGCAATAAATGGATTTAAGTTCTGAGCATCATTAAACAACTTCGAAAAGCCGAAAATCGTTTTATCAGTTCCTTCAAAAGAAATAGCATACTTCGGGTTTTGATGCGAAAAATCGATAATCTCAAAATTAAAACCTTCCGACGCCAAAGTTTTTACCGTATTTTTAAAAAAAGCTGTGACTTCTGTTCCACCAGAAAATGCATGAATATTTAAATTGAAATATTCCGCAGCAAAAAACGACCAAACTTGTCCAAATTGACTTCTTCTCGAATTGTGTGTGCAAATAAAATTTAAGTTCACAGTTCCATTCTTCTGGTACTCTTTTGAAATGTTTTCTGCAATGGTGCCTAATAATTGTGTTCTCTCTTTAGAAATGGACACTGTATTCCCTGCATTTTCGAAGAAATTCTTGGTAGAAGTAGTAGAAGTCTTTAACATCTTGTTATTTTTGCACAAAAATAAGTTATAAAATTAAATCTCAAATTAATTAATCGTTAAATATGCGTTTCCAAATTGGTCAAAAAGTAGCAGTTTTAGATGATATCCTAAAAGGAGAAGTTGTTTCTGTGAATGGAAGCGTCGTTGCAATTAGAGATGCACAAGGAATGCTTTTTAGTTTTGAAGCCAATGAACTGGTTGTTATTGAAGCGCGTCAATCAGAACTTTCTAAGTTTTCAGACATTAATGATCCCTTACTAAAACAAAAGATGATCGATGTAAAAAAGAAAAAATCGGCATTCATCACCGAAAAAAAAGAAGTGATTTTAGAGGTTGATTTACATATTAATCAACTTACAAAATCAACCCGTGGAATGGATAATTTTGATATGTTAACACTGCAGTTAAACACCGCCAGGATCAAAGTGGAATATGCCATTCAAAAAAGAATTTCTAAACTTGTTTTTATTCATGGAGTTGGAGCTGGTGTTCTAAAAACAGAATTGAATTATTTATTGAACAAATACCCGGTGAAATATTACGATGCTTCTTATAAGAAGTATGGTTCAGGTGCTACAGAAGTGTACATCTATCAAAACCCGAATTAATGCGTATTTTTGCAACATGAATTTAATTTATTTAGACAATGCGGCCACAACTTCCATCGATCCAGAAGTGATTAAAGTAATGCAAGCCTCTATGGAGCATAATTTTGGGAATCCTTCTTCGACACATCAATTTGGAAGAAAAGCCAAAGCTGTTGTAGAAACTGCACGCAAAAATATTGCCCATCATTTTAATGTCACTGCAAGTGAGATTGTCTTTACTGCAGGAGGGACAGAAGCAGATAATTTAATATTATATAATGCCGTTGCCCATCTAGGCGTACAAAGAATAATTTCTACAAAAATTGAACACCACGCAGTGTCACACACCATTGCACATTTAAAAAATAAATATAGTATTGCGGTTGTTCACGTGAATGTTGATGAGTTTGGTACTGTTGATTTAGTACATTTAGAAGCTTTGTTAAGCAGTACTACCAAGAAAACCTTAGTGAGTTTAATGTTCATAAATAATGAAATAGGAAACATTTTACCGGCAGATGCTGTTTGCTTTTTGTGTAAAAAACACAATGCTTTATTTCATTCAGATACTGTTCAGGTTGTTGGGCATTATCCGTTAGATTTACAAAAAACATCAATTGATTTTATGGTTGCTAGTGCCCATAAGTTTCACGGACCAAAAGGAGTGGGGTTTGCTTTTTTTAGAAAAGGTTTTGGAATCATGCCAATGTTCCATGGAGGAGATCAAGAAAGAGGAGCGAGGTCGAGCACCGAAAATGTACATGCCATTTTAGGAATGGAAACCGCATTGGACATTGCCGTTCGTGGAATGGAGAATGATAAAATAAAGCTTCTTAAACTGAAAGACTATTTTATTTCCGAACTTCTAAAGCTATACCCAAACATCCAGTTCAATGGTCACTCTGCTGATGTAGACAAAGGAACCTACACCATTTTAAACGTTCGTTTTCCTTTTGATAATGATATGTTGCTTTTTAGTCTAGATTTAGCAGGAATTGCCGTTTCTGGCGGTTCTGCTTGTCAGAGTGGAAGTAATTCGGGTTCTCATGTATTGCAAGAAATTTTAAAGGATTCAGCATCTAATAATACCTCTATTCGTTTTTCTTTTTCAAAAGATACGACACAACAAGATATTGACACTACGCTTTTAAAGTTGAAAGGGCTTTTGTAGATTTTAGAGTGCGCTTACATACTGTTTTAAATCGCTTATTTGATAATTAATTTTTTTATAAGGAACTGTTTCATTGCGTTTTCAATACGAACAAAATAAATTCCTTGGTTTAAATCTGCTATTAAATAGGTATTGTTTGCAATACTTTCTGAGGTATATTTTTTAACTCTTTTCCCTTGAATATCAAATACACTTACTGCAAACGCTTTTTCAGAAAGAGAAAAAGAGGTTGTTGTTGGGTTTGGAAAAAGTGTTATGAAGTTGTTTTTATCTGTATTTAAACCTTCAATAGAAAGCGTTGCAGGCATATTAGCATATACTTTAAACTCACCAGCTTGCAGGGTGATTTCTTGAGCAACGTTTGTGACATTTAAGACTTCATTGTCCGCTAATACGTTGTACCAGTTTCCAGATTCTTGAAAATTAGGGACAATATTCTGGGTGGTTACTCCAAAGTTTCCTAAGATTAAAACCGCCTGTATTTCTGAAGCAGATACATCTGTTAAGTGGATCTTTTTCAAGCCATTTGTATTGGCAACATCTAAGGTAAAGTCAGGCGTTTCAAAAATTTCGTAGTTTAATTTTAATTGAATCAATTTTGCATACGTATCGTACACCTCTTTTCGGTCTTGTTCTTCAAAATAATTCCAAAGAATGGGTTTGTTTCCAACACGGCCATTGTAATCAATGCTATAATCATAGCCCAATTCGCCAAATTGCCAAATCATTTTTGGTCCGGGCACCGTAATATAAAAAGCACTTGCCAATTCAATTCGATCTAAAGCGGTTGGTAAATTCTGGATGTCATAACTCCCATTTGAATTCCCATATTGTAGGTTTTTATACATCAAGCGCTCTTCGTCATGACTTTCCATATAGCTTACGTTTGCGGGTACAGACCATCCTCTGTTTTTATAGGAAATCCAAGAAAAATCGCTGTTACTACTAAAGCCCATGGTTGCTTGGTTGTAGTTTGTGTTGTGATTTCCCCAAACCATGATTCCTTTTCCTTCTGTAAGACGGTAGTTGACCCACTGTGTTTCTTCGTTATTGGTGCCTAAATGTTCAAAAATGATATAAAAATCAGGATCTAAATCCCACTGGATATCTGCATATTCTTTTAAAACATCTACCCGATCTTGTTGGAAATTATTTGTACAACTGTCATCATTAGACGTACAATTTTGTGTAAATCCTTTGGTTAAATCCCATCGAAATCCATCAATTTTATATTCTTGTATCCAGTATTCAGTAACACTTTTCACATAGTCTTTTGTTGCTTGTTGGCTATGGTTGAAATCGTTAAAAACGCTATATGAATGGGTGGCTGTTTCATTAAAAAAGGGATTGTCGGCACTTGCTTGACCTCCATAGTCGCCATTGTCTGTATTCCACATTCTATAATAGGGGTTTTGCCCACTTGCGTGGTTGAATGCAATATCAACAATAATGGCAATACCTCTTGCATGGCATTCATCAATTAAGCCCTTAAAAGCCTCTTTTGTACCGTAGTATTTGTCCAATGCCATATGGAAGGAAGGGTTGTATCCCCAAGATTCATTTCCGTCAAATTCCATTAATGGCATAAATTCAATGGCATTAATTCCTAAATCTTGTAAATAATCCAACCGTTCCTTTACAGCATCAAAACTATGTAGTGCATCAAAATCTCGAATTAATAATTCGTAGATGACTAAATCTGTTTTCTTTGGTTTTGTAAAATCGGTTGTTTGCCAATCGTATTGCGTTTCTCCGGTTTTTAATAAGGTAACAGAATGGTTGGTTTCTCCAGTTGGGTATGCCGGTAAATCGGGGTAAGTAGTGTTGTTTATGTATTGGTCATTCGATTCCGTTAAAACGATTGTAGAATAGGGGTCTGCAACCCTTAATACACCCTCAACTAAATATTGATAGGTATGGTTTTGTTGGGAAGTTAATCCTGTTAATTCAATCCAGAAACGATCTGTTGTAGTGTCTTTATTCAGTAAATAGGCATTGTCAATTTCCCAGTTATTGAAATCGCCAATCACATGTATAAAATCTTTACCAGGAGCATATAAAACTAAGGTTGCTTTTGTAGCATCTGTTGTATTGAAGTTGATTCCGTCTTTCAATCCTACAGGAAGTGAAGCTTCTGTGACCGTAGGTCGAACGATTGCCTGAAATGTTTGTGTTTGTGTTTGTGTTTCTCCATTATTAGTAGCTTCCAATATAAAATTGGTGTTTTCTGTAATGGTTGGCGTATAGGTATAGTCGATTATATCGTTCTGTTGGTTGACACTTGTTCCATTTGCTTTTAGTGTATAATTTGCAATTAAAGAGGTGGATGCCGTTATTGGTAGTGTTTCTCCAGAATTTAAAACAGTAATTGTATTTGCTGGTGTAGTTAGGGTTAATTGAAACGATCCGACGGCAAAAATAAAATCTTCACATCCATTGTCTTTCAATTCTTGCGCACCTGTTTCATTTCTGAAAACGAAACCTAACCGAGTAATACTGTCTGCTTGTGTATCTGTTAATCCAAAATAGGTTTTTGGTACAAAGGTAATTTCCCATCTACTGTTTGCGGTATTAAAGTTCATTTCACCGACACCGTCATCCTGACCCCAGTTACCAACTACACTTGTTCCAAAAGCGTCCGTTTCGGTACCAACCCCAGCATGTAAATATACTTTTGAAGGAGTACTAAATCCATTACAATCCGTAGCTGAACTATTTGCATCTAGACGAATTGTAATGGACTCGGTAACTTCAAAAATAGCGGGTGTAATGGTTACTTGGCTATACGTTATGGAGGCTATAAATAAAAGGAGGGATGTTAGTTTTTTCATTCGAAAGCTATTATAAAAAAAGAAAAAAGGCTATCGTTTTAGGATAGCCTTTGTAAAATATTAAAGAAATTAATTTATAGTATAAGTTGGATTTGCTGGATCAGAAAAATCGAGCATGAAAGAATAGGTTCCTGCGATAGCAAGAATATTTGCTCCACCATTATCTAATGTTCCATCGTTTCCATCATCGCCATAATTCGTTCCCCAGTCATTATTTGCTCTAAATTTATATTCACCATCTATAAGGGTAACGTCATCTAAAATCCAAATATCATCAAATGGTCTAGACCAATCTCTTGAGAATTGTGCATCTGGAGTTGCTCCCCAGTTGTTGTAAGCTCCACCAACGATTCCCCAAACATTTGTTATTGGTTCTAAAGTATATTCTAAATTGTTTAAATCTACTGTCGCAATATAAATTCCTGCTGATACAATAATATTAGAACTTCCAGATTCTAGGGTACCATCGGCGCCATCATCTCCATAATTGTTTCCCCAATCATTATTCATTCTAAACTTCATTTCACCATCAATTAGTGTAACAATACCTCTAAATACATCTGAATATTGATCGTACTCTAACTTAAAATCTGGAGTTGCACCCCAGTTATTATAAGCGCCACCAACAATTCCTAATGAAAAACTTTCCTTGGTATATTTGTTATTGTTTAGATCTAAGGTGATTTTGAAGGATCCAGCTGTTGTTGCAAAGTTTCCTCCACCTGATGAAACATCATCTGCAGCACTTCCAGAACCTAAATTGTTAGCCCAATCATTATTTTCTCTAAACTTCCATTCTCCGTCTGTTAAATTTACATAGGCTACAAAAACACCGTCTGTATCTGTTGTAAACATTGGTAAATCTGGAGTTGCTCCCCAATCATTTGCAGCAGAACCAACAATTCCCCAAGTAGAAGATAAATCTAATACAGTTAAATATGTGGTTACATTTATGGTTGTCGTAAGAGTTGTTCTCTCTAAAACACTACTTGTTGCAGCATCTAAAATGACAGCGCGTACTCTTAGCTCTAAATCTCCTGAAGTGTCTACAGGAATTCCAGACTGAATGGCAACATTATTTAACTGTGCATTTGTAAGAACCATCGAGCTCATATTATGAACGTTACCTCCTTCAATTGGCATTGCAAAACTGGTGTTTGGCACTGCAAATTCCAAGTAATAATCAATATCGATGTTCAATGTAGAATTTGCGATTGGATCATCCCATGTAATTGTAATTGCATCTAGATCGTTATTTGTAATTGATAATGGAAAAGCATCTCCATCGGCAACACTTATAATTACTGGTGCATTTACTGGGTAGGTAGTGACTAAAAATAGGATGTCATTACTAACAACTCCGCCTGCGTTGATTCTCATGTAAATTGCAATGTCTCTAAATGAAGTGACACCTGAATCTGTAATTGCCTGATTAAAATCAACAACACTCATAGAAAAATTATCTTTATCTGTTGTGCCAATTGCAATTGGAGTAGTGAATTCTTTATCCGTAGACATTTCTACAGTATAGTTTGTACTACCTGTAATTTCATCGATCCAAGAAATTGTAAAAGCAGGATTGTTTGGGAGTGCAAAGTTTAAAAACACGTTGCTTATCCCTGGAGAATTTAAAACAAATTTTGCTTCTGGTGTTACAATATTTAAGCTCTCTTCTGCGTCACAGGCTCCTAATAAAAGGGTTAGTGAAAGAAATAAGTAACTTATTTTTTTAAAGTATGATTTCATTTTTTTATCTTTTTAGTTCGTTTATTATAAATTTAAAGGGATAAAGATGTAACGACCTGTTAAATCATTAAACCATACATCATAATCATCTTCCACAATTATTGGAACCGCACCACCACCATCGGTAGCTACACCCGAGAATGAAGTAGAACTACCCCAAGACGTATTGCTGTCGGTTACAAAAGAAAGTTCTCCTGGTGTTAATCTAACCGCGGTTGCATACCAGATATGACCGTCAAAACTTAACGGATTCATCGAGATATTTGCCGAGCTAGATCCTTGTAATGTTAATGATGCTGGACTTACAGCGCCAGAAGCATCAAAAGATTCAAAAGTAAATGTATTGCTTGCAAAGTTTATTTTAAAAGTATGAAATCCAGCAGGAATTCCATTACCACCACCATATGGAAATCTTTCAGGATCTGTTCCGCCACCTGGGTTGTTCCCTACAGTTGCGCCATCATCTGTTCCAAATTGTGGTTGCCAAAGTCCTTTTGTTTCGAGTACTTTAAAATGTCCATTCTCTGCCCAAAACCCAGTGTAATAAAATACATTACTATCGGTTGGATCTCTAAAAAGAGCAGGATTGTTATTGTTATTATTCCAGCCTGGTGCAGTTGCGTCTCCAACTAAGTAATAATCAGAAAATACATAATTATAGAATGGATATACTTCAAACTGAATTGTATTTGAAGGAACTGGTAATCCGTTCTGAGATCCTATTGACGATACAACTCTAACATGAAGCGTTCCCCATTCAAATGGATTTAAACCTGAATTTCCTGCAGCTGCATTAATCTCATTAACAGACAATGTAATTGATGTTTGCCCTGTGATTGATGAAGCTACAACGGGTGCCGTAAAATCAACGTCACTTGAAAATTCAATAGAATAATTAATAGCTGTTTGCTGCTCGTAGTTTGCAGATTGCCAATTTAACGTTACCGCTGAATTACTTGTATTCACTGCATCTAACTCTATCATTGTAAAGTTTAACTCTGCTAAAACTGCTGCATTTGGATTTGCAGATACATTAAAGAGTTCAGATGAATCATCACACGAAGCGAAGATTAATAAGACCAAACCAATAATGCTGGCTATTGAAATATGTTTAATTTTTTTCATCTTTTATAATTTATATTGATTTAGTAACCAGAGTTTTGAGTTAAATTTGGGTTTGTTGATAAACTTGCAGCTGGTATCGGATATAATTTCATGTGATCTGGTAAAGAAATACCATTGCTACCATTTCCTTTCCATGCCCAATTATAAGAACCCCCTGTAAACTTTCCAAAACGAATTAAATCTTGTCTTCGGTGTGCTTCCCAGTGCAATTCACGAGATCTTTCATCTAAAATAAAATCGAGTGTTAAATCACCACTTTGAATTGCTTGTGGATTGTTTGCTCTTGATCGTAATTGATTTACATACCCTAGCGCATTCACTTGTGTCGCATTTGAAGCGCCTCTTAATTGAGCTTCTGCATACATTAAATACACATCTCCTAATCTAAATAATGGGAAATCGGTATCTACAAAAGTTTGATCTGGACCATACCCTCCAATAGATAAAGCATTTGAATATTTTTGAATAATATATCCTTGATCTTTATCAGAAATATCTGTTATTTCTTTAGATCTACCTTCTGAAATAATTGTATTCCTTGAATCGGTATCAAAAACACTGTTTTCAAACAAATTCACAAACTGCTTTCGAACTCTAAGGGCTCCACCCCAGCCACCTGCACCAACACCAACTTCGGCACCGTTTGCTTCTATACTACCAACAGAACCATTAATAATAATAGTAGTAGGTCCGTAGTTTTGAGTATTAATACCATCGGAAATTAAAGGAAATATAATCTCATTTCTTGCAGCATTTGTATTGTTATCTGCCATGAAATTTAATAAGTAATCTGGCGCTAATGAATAACCACCATTTATTATTTTATTTAATTCTGTAACACATTCATCATATTTACTTTGTCCAATGTAAACCTCTGCATTTAAATACATTTTGGCCAAAATCATCGCTGCAACTGCTTTGTCTGCTCTACCGTGTTCATTGGTCATTGGATCTGATAAATCAGACGCTATTGCATTCAATTCAGATTCTATAAATTCAAATAATTGCGCTCTATTATAAGCTAATGGTTGTGCGTTTATTGCATCTAATTCTGTGGCAAAATTTGCTTGACCAAATAAATCCATCATATAGTAGTAAGATAAAGCTCTAAGCAAACGTGCTTCTGCTCTATAGGCTACAATCTCTGTTCTTACAACATCTGAAACATTTCTTTCCGTTAATTTTGCATCTGTAGTTTCTCTTAAGAAATTATTTGCAAAAGCTATTGTTACATGACTTCTTCCAAACATCCCTAAAATAATAGGGTCATCTGCACTCCAAAGGTTACGTTGAATTTCTCTTGTACCAGGATCATTCTCATAAGACCAAATCATTTGATCTGCTGATAATGTTTGTAAGTATAAGAGGACACGGCCAAATTGACTTGTACCTGCATCTAAACCTTCAATATTTGAAGATCCTGGTCCATCGACACCAGTTAAAGATAGGTTTCCATAGACACCTGCTAATAATTGCTTGTACGAACTTTCGTTTGCGAAAAATTCATCACCTAACAAATCTTGATCATCCTTTGGTGTAATGTCTAACTCGTTTGTACAAGAAGAAAATGTGATAAAGAACACAAAAAGGATGGCAGATATTCTTTCTATTTTTAATATTTTTTTCATAATAAATTAAAATTTAATGTTTGCTCCTACCAAAAATGTTCTTGGTCTTGGATAAATTGTATTATCAATACCGTTAAAAACTTCAGGGTCTAGTCCTGTATAGTTTGTAAGTGTAAATACATTTTGCATTCCGGCCCATACTCGAATACTCTTAAAATCAAATTTATTTATGGGGTTGATCTTATCAAAAGTATATCCTAATGTAATGTTGTCCATTTTTAAGAACGAAGCATTTTCTAAATAAATATCTGATAAAATAACATCAGCTGTTCTTAAAAAGTTGGTATTGCTTATAGAAGTAGGAATGTTTCCTAAAACCGATTGATCTAAAATTAAACTATATTGTGCTAAAGAAGAATTCACATTATTGTAAACATAGTTTCCAATGTTTGCTCTTAAGTTAAATGCGAAATCAAAATTCTTATAATTTAAACTCGATTGAAACCCTAAAGAAACATCTGCTTGTGGATTTTCTTTTAAGTACCTGTCTTGAGAATTTAAAATACCGTCTCCATTTATATCTGCATAAGCACCTTCAATTGGCATTCCCGCAGTGTCATACAATTGCTTGTACACATAAAATGAGTTTGGAGCAAAACCTTCACTATAAAGTTGAATGAAATTCCCAGTTCCTCCAGAAATACCTCCTGTTGTAATGTCTTGGTTTAGGGCTAATTCTTTAATTTCTTTATCTAAGTAGGTTGCATTAAAATTAAGGTTCCATTCTAGGTCTTCTGTTTTAATAACATCTGCATTTACAGTAAACTCTAATCCATTTACTTGTAGGTCTCCAATGTTTTGCAAAACTCTATTTGTAAAATTACTACCATCTGCTACTGGAGCATTGGATAATAAGTCTGTAGAATTTTTTTGAAATGCATTGATAGATCCCGTGATTTTGTCATTAAACAAACCATAATCGATCCCAAATTCGACAGTCGCTGTATTCTCCCATTTTAAATTACTTCTTTCTGAAGGAATGGTAGATTGAATTGGTGTTCCATCAAAAATATATTGAGAATTTTGATTTCCAAAACGATACCTGTCTAAATATAAATCTCCAGCAATTCCGTCTTGTTGTCCATTCACACCATAACTTGCTCTTAATTTTAAATTAGAAATTAAATCACTGTTTTTTAGAAATTCTTCATCACTTATATTCCAAGCAACTGCAGCACCTCCAAAGTTACCCCATCTATTTTCAGGTCCAAAACGAGAAGTTCCGTCTCTTCTAAAATTAAGTGTAAGTAAATACTTTTTATTAAAAGTAAAATTTGCTCTTGCTAAAAACCCAATTAAGACAACAGGTGTTGCATTATAAGAAGTAACTCCTTGATCGGATGGATTTCGTGTATTTCCTGTAGAGTTTCCAGAACCATTAAAAGTTTGGTAAGAATACCCTGCTGTAATGTCTGTTTTTACTTTTCCAAAAGTATTTACATAATTAAGGTACCCATCTAAAGATTCATTAAGCACCTCACTTGTAAATCCTGAATCATTTCCAACATACAAGCTATTAAAACTTGCGGGTCCTTCTATTGAACTCATGCTAGTTCCTTTTCCTGTAGATTTGTCAAAACCAACATTTACAGTAGCCGTCAATTCTGGTAAGAAATGAAATTTATAATCTACTTTTAAATTTCCATATTGTCTAAAAACATCTGAATTGTTATTATTTTGCAATAATGCTGCAACTGGGTTGGTTCCTCCATTAGACAGAATTACGTTTCCTTGAGCATCTCTTGTATAGTGTTGGTAAAAACCTCCAAAAGGAGAAGAAGCATCATAAACAGGCTGTGTTGGATCGTAACGAAGTGCCGCTCCTACTTGTCCAGCATCAGCAAAACGATTGTCTTCAAAGGCTCTGTTGTAATTTAAGTTCACTTTTAAGTGATCATCAAAAAAACTTGGATTCATAGATAAGGCTACTGTAGCTCTATCATATTTTGAAGTAAGAATATTTCCTTCAATAGCGGCAAAACCAATTGATAATCGTGTTGGTATTTTTTTGAAAACCTGACCTCTTATAGTGATGTTATGCTGTGTTGAAACAGATTTTTGATAAATCTCATCTTGCCAGTTTGTATTGGCACTACCCAACAAACTTGTAGGAATCATAGAGCCCGTAATTGGCTGAGAATTCACCAAACTTCGAAAGCTTTCTGCGTTGTACATACTTACTCTATCTGTAATTTCACCAAAACCCATTTGATAATCATAGTCCAAAGAAAATTCGCTTCTTCCTTTTTTGGTTGAAATAATAATAACACCGTTTGCACCTCTAGAACCATAAATGGCCGTTGCAGACGCATCTTTTAAAACAGAAAAAGATTCAATATCATTTGGATTTATACTCGCTAGCACCCCTCTAGATCCTCCTGCAGTTCCAGACATTGGTAGTCCGTCAATAACAATTAGTGGATCATTTGATGCGTTAAGAGAAGATCCTCCTCTAATTCTAATTTGAGATCCTGAACCTGGAGCACCACTTGTTATGATGTTTACACCAGCAACACGACCACTTAAAAGATTCTCAGGAGTTACAATATTTCCTTTTGTAAAATCTTTTGCTGTAATAGATTCTACAGAACCTGTAGCATCTTTAACAGTAGTAGTACCATATCCAACGACAATAATTTCATCTAGTTGTTCAGAAGATTGGATTAATTCTACAAGAAGGTCTAAGGTTTCACCAATAG
Source organism: Polaribacter sp. SA4-10 (assembly GCA_949519155.1). Taxonomy (GTDB): domain Bacteria; phylum Bacteroidota; class Bacteroidia; order Flavobacteriales; family Flavobacteriaceae; genus Polaribacter. The sequence goes on along the minus strand of CATIQU010000035.1, from coordinate 390,157 downwards.
TAACTTCTTTTTCTGAATATCCTAAAGACCTAAAGACTAAAACATCTCCAGATTTTACATTCGGAATTTGAAACTTTCCATCAAAATCTGTTTCAGAACCATTCGTAGTGCCTTTTACGTTGACACTAACTCCAGGCAAAGTATCGCCCGTAGTTTTTTCCTTTACAACACCCTTTACTGTTTGCTGTGCAAACATTGTAAAAGTAGTGCTCAAAAGAAGACCAATCACTAATAGTTTAATTTTATTCATATTTGTTTTATTAAATAATAACTGTAAATTTGAGTTGTGATAACAATAAATTTACATTCCACAAGGTGAATGTAGTCTGTTTCTATAAAATACCAATCATTATTCATTTTACGAAACCGATTTCGTGTTGACAACTTTCGTGTTTATTTTTATATATTCACATAAAACGCAAAATAAATTCTCATTTTTATAAAATATGAAGCAGAAAATTACAATTAAAACAATTGCAAAGGAACTAGGGGTCTCAACATCTACAGTTTCAAAAGCGCTAAGAGACAGTCATGAAATTAGTATAGACACGAAAGACAAGATAAAAGCTTATGCGGCAATGTTTAATTATAAACCAAATAGTTTAGCGCTACAGCTAAGGAATCAAAAGACCAAACTTATTGGTGTAATCCTTCCAAGGATCGTTCATCATTTTTTCTCAACGGTAATTAAAGGAATAGAACAAGGAGCTAGTGAGAAAGGCTATCATATTATGGTTTGTTTTTCGAATGAATCCTACAAGAAAGAAGTAGAAAATTTGAAAGTACTTTCTAATGGAAGTGTTGATGGACTTATCGTTTCCATTGCAAAAGAAACGTTAGAAACAAAAGACTTTACGCATTTTAAAGATTTGGTCAATGAAGAAATTCCATTAGTTCTTTTTGATCGTGTTGTAGACGAAATTTTATGTGATAAAGTAGTGGTAGATGATGTGGGTGCAGGCTACAAGGCAACGAAATATTTACTGAATCAAAACAGTCTTAAAATCGCTTTAATTACTACGCCAGAACATGTAAATGTTGGTGCTTTAAGAAGACAAGGTTATGAAAAAGCACTTTCTGAAAAAGGAATATCAGTCAATAAAAAATTGATCATTGAAATTGAAGAAAAAGAAAATATCAAAGCACAAATAGAACGTGTATTTGATCAAGATATTGATGCTGTTTTTGCTGTAAATGAAATTTATGCAGCAACTGCTATGCGAATCGCAAAAGAGAAAGGGTATAAAATTCCGCAAGAATTCTCTGTAATTGGTTTTACAGACGGTTTAATCTCAGAATATTCATCACCATCAATTACCACAATTGCACAGCATGGTCTTGAAATGGGAAAACAAGCTGTAGAAGTTTTAATTGAGCGGATAGAAAAAGAAGCTGAGGTATACGAGCCAAAGAAAATTGTAATATCTAGCAATCTTAAATTAAGAGAGTCTACGAAACCGTCGTCGTAGAAAAAAAAAGTTTCTTTATGGTTTTTCACAAAAATTTATAACTTTACAACTTTAATAATCGATTTATCAATAAATTACATTCCACAAAATTTATTAGTTGATAAGTCTAAAAGCTTATCGTAATATTAATTTAATATTTTACGATAATGAATAAGCAGAAATTAAGTTTCTTGCAAATCTGGAACATGAGTTTCGGGTTTTTAGGAATACAATTTGGGATGGCCTTAACTGGCGGTTTTATGTCTCGAATTTTCCAAACACTAGGTGCAGAAATTGATGACATTCCAATTCTTTGGATAGCAGCTCCATTAACTGGTCTCATAGTTCAGCCAATTATTGGCTACATGAGTGACCGAACCTGGAGTACAAGGTGGGGGAGAAGACGCCCTTATTTTTTAATAGGCGCTATCCTTAGTTCGTTGGCATTAATTGCAATGCCCCATTCACCAACGCTATGGATTGCTGCAGGTTTTCTATGGATTTTAGATGCTTCTATCAATATATCGATGGAGCCGTTTAGAGCTTTAGTTGCCGATAAATTACCAAATTCTCAAAGATCTTACGGTTTTGTAATTCAAACACTTATTATTGGTGTTGGTACTTGGGTTGCCAGTAGTTTACCTTGGATGGTTTCACAGTTTGGAGTTAGCGATTCTGCTGAATCAGGAATCGTTCCTATGTCAGTAAAAGTTGCATTTGCAATTGGTGCAGTTGTCTTTTTAGTAAGTATTTTTTATACTGTATTTACGACAAAAGAATATCCGCCAGAAGATATGGAAGCTTTCGAAAAAGAAAAAGCAGAAAAAAACCGTTTTGTTTCAGATATTTTAGAAAACATTAAAAACATGCCAACCGTTATGAAAAAGTTGGGTTTAGTTCAGTTTTTTAGCTGGTTTGCTTTTTTTACAATGTGGAGTATGGCAAACCCTGCTTTAACAGAACACGTTTTTAAAACTCCCGCTCCCATAGAAAAAGAGTATGTAATGACAGATGCGATCCAAAAAGCTGCATTTGATGTTAAAAATACTGCATTTCAAAAATCTTCTAATGAAGTTGGTTCTTATATGGGTATCTATGGATTGTCTTCTATGGTATTTGCATTAGTGCTGGTTTTATATACAAGAACAAGACGCATCAATAGAAAACATGTTCATATGGGATCTTTAATCTTAGGTGGACTCGGTTTTATATCAATGTATTTAATTCCATCACCAGAATATTTAGCCTTATCATTTACGTTAGTTGGTTTTGCTTGGGGGAGTGTTTTATCTATGCCGTATGCGATGTTATCAAGTTCCGTAGATCCAAAGAAGATGGGTGTAATCATGGGCGTTTTCAATATGTTTATTGTAATACCGCAAATTATTGCTGCGCTTGGAGGAATTAATTTCATTACAGGTCTTTTAGGCGAACAAACAATTAACGCGATGATTGTAGCAGGTTTAAGTTTAATAATTGCAGGTTTTTGCAATCTACTTATTACCGAAAAAAATGCAATTACATTTCAAGAGGATACCATATAAATGAAAAAAAGAGGATATATATTTGATCTAGATGGTGTTATTGTAGACACCGCTAAATACCATTTTTTGGCATGGAAAAAATTAGCCAATTCTATTGGTATCGATTTTTCTCAAGAACAAAACGAACAACTCAAAGGAGTAAGTAGAGTAAGGTCTTTAGAGAAAATTTTAGCTTGGGGAAATAAAACAATTTCAGCAGCTCATTTTACACGTTTAATGACTTCTAAGAATGATGATTATTTACTTCATGTACATGAAATGAGTGAAAGTGAAATTTTACCCGATGTCATAAAAATATTAAACTTTCTAAGTGACGAAAGTCAACCTGTAGCATTAGGCTCTGCAAGTAAAAATGCAAGGCTAATTTTAAACAAAGTGAATTTAATTGATAAGTTTGAAGCCATTGTAGATGGTACAAACGTAAGCAAAGCAAAACCAGATCCTGAAGTGTTTTTAATCGCTGCAAAGCAGTTAGAAATGATACCAGAAGACTGTATTGTATTTGAAGATTCTGTTGCAGGAGTTCAGGCAGCAAATTCAGCAAATATGATTTCTATTGGAATTGGAGATGCAAAAATACTACACGAAGCAGATTATGTTTTTAGAGATTTTACAGAAATTTCTACAGATTTTTTAAAAGAGATTAAGAAAAAATAAAATAAGCGGAAGTTTATTTAAATTATTAAGAGAATGAATCAAGATTATATAGTACCAAATAATTGGTCAATTATAGAAGAAGGGTTTAATCCAGAAAGCGTAAAATCTTCAGAAAGCCTTTTCAGTATTGCAAATGGCGCTATGGGACAACGTGCTAATTTTGAAGAATTTTATTCTGGACCCACATTTCAAGGAAGTTATATTGCAGGGGTTTATTATCCAGATAAAACCAGAGTAGGTTGGTGGAAAAATGGATACCCAGAGTATTTTGCAAAAGTTTTAAATGCCCCAAATTGGATCGGTATTAACGTGTTTGTAAATGACGAGCAGTTAGATTTATTTACCTGTAAAACCATCGGAAATTTTAGACGTGAGTTGAACATGAAAGAAGGTTGGCTCTCAAGATCTTTTTTCGCAACACTTCAAAATGGCGTTCAAATTAAAGTAGAGAGCATGCGTTTCTTAAGTTTAGACATTGATGAGGTGGGCGCAATAAAATATGTGGTTACACCCATTAATAATGGCGCAAAAATCTCATTTACACCTTATTTAGATGCAGCAATTACAAATGAAGATACCAATTGGGATGACCAATTTTGGGATGTTGTAAACATCGTTCAAGAAGGGAAACAATCTTTTGTACAAGCAAAAACAATGAAAACAGATTTTCATACATGTACATTTATGGAGTCTAAGTTGTTTTTAAATGATGAAGAAATAGTCGTAGAACCTGTCGAATTCAAGTCTTCCACGTATGCATCCTACAAATATGAAAAAAACATAAAGCAAGGAGATTCATTTATCATTCATAAATTTGGTGGCTACACCGTTGATAGAAATCATGATAAAAATGAATTGACCTCTTCAGCGAAACAAGCCTTAAAATTAGCAACAGACTTAGGTTTTGACGGGTTGTTAGAAATGCAAAAAGAAGCTTGGGCAAAAATATGGAGTACATCAGACATTACTATAGAAGGAGATGTAAAAGCGCAACAAGGAATCCGTTTTAATATTTTTCATTTAAATCAAACCTATTTAGGAAAAGACCCATTATTAAATATTGGTCCTAAAGGTTTTACAGGAGAAAAATATGGTGGAAGTACGTATTGGGATACCGAGGCATATTGCATCCCTTTCTATATGGCAACCAAAGATCAAAAAGTGGCAAGACGTTTATTAGAATATAGACATGCACATTTAGAAAAAGCAATAGAGAATGCCACAAAATTAGGGTTTTCAAACGGTGCAGCCTTGTACCCAATGGTAACTATGAATGGCGAAGAATGCCATAACGAATGGGAAATTACCTTCGAAGAAATTCATAGAAATGGTGCAATTGCATTTGCAATTTATAATTACCATCGTTACACAAATGATTACTCGTATATTCCAGAAAAAGGATTGGAAGTTTTAATTGGTATTGCTCGTTTTTGGCAGCAAAGAGCCACTTTTTCATCCGATAAAGAACAGTATATGATTTTGGGTGTTACCGGACCCAATGAATACGAGAATAATATCAATAATAATTGGTATACAAATTACATTGCAAAATGGTGTATTAATTATGCTTTAGAAAATTTAGAAATTGTTAAAAATGACTATGCTTCAGCATATTCAAGGATTATCGGAAAAGTAGATATTACCAATGAAGAGTTAACAAAATGGCGAGCTGTTGCAGATAATATGTATTTTCCATATTCAGAAAAACAAGATGTTTATTTACAACAAGATGGTTTTTTAGACAAAGAATTAATTCCTGTTTCAGGGCTCGATAAAAGCCAAAGACCCATTAATCAAAAATGGAGTTGGGATCGTATATTACGCTCTCCATACATTAAACAAGCAGACGTTTTACAAGGTTTTTACTTATTTGAAGACCATTTTACAACAGAAGAATTGGCACGTCATTTTAATTTTTATGAACCATATACAGTTCATGAAAGTTCACTTTCACCCTGTGTTCATAGTATTCAGGCTGCAAAATTAGGTAGCATGGAGCAAGCCTATACTTTTTACTTAAGAACGTCTCGTTTAGACTTAGACGATTATAATCAGGAGGTAGAAGAAGGTTTGCATATTACGTCAATGGCAGGAACTTGGATGAGTATTGTTGAAGGTTTTGGAGGTATGAGAATCCACAATAATAGGTTAACATTTGCGCCTAAAATCCCAAAAGAATGGACGTTCTATTCGTTTAAAGTGAATTTCAGAAATCAGATTTTAAAAGTAAACATCAGTCATTCTGAAACAACTTTTGAATTAGATGGATTGAATGACCTCAAAATAGTTGTCAATGATGCTCTTGTAAATGTTACCCCAAATATTCTAAAAACAGTTTAAAAATAACGGTATGAAACTTTTTAAAGCACTCTTATGTATCTCCTTTTTCGCATTGATGTATTCTTGTGACAACAAAAAACAAGTTTTAGAAGCTATAAAACCTCTGTCCAATAGCTCTTTGGAACGCGTTGAGCCCCAAAACTGGTTTATTGGTTTTAAAGATGTTTCATTACAATTATTAGTAAAAGAGAAGGGTATAGGTAGTTTTAAACCTTCTATTTCATATAATGGGGTTGTTATCGAAAAAGTGCACACTGCAAGAAGTAAAAACTACTTATTTATCGATTTAAAGATTGACAAAACAACCAAGCCAGGTAAATTTGATATTCTTTTTACTTCAGAAAACGGAGATATAAAAGCACATACATATCAATTAAAAGCAAGAGAAAAACCTAGCGAAAACTACATTGGTTTTAACAGTTCAGATGTTTTGTATTTAATAACCCCAGACAGGTTTGCAAATGCAGATGCATCAAACGATTTAGGTTCTAAAGTTTCAGATGCAAGTGAAAATGGAGAATCTGTTCATTTTTTAAAAGAAAATAGTATTAATAGAAATGATGATTATGCACGTCATGGCGGTGATATAAAAGGAATTACAAGTCATTTAGAGTACATTGATACTATGGGCTTTACTGCTATTTGGTCTAGTCCATTATTAACCAATAATATGCCCAGTCAGTCATATCACGGCTATGCAATTACAGATTTATACGAAGTAGATCCACGTTATGGGACATTGGCAGATTATAGAGAATTGGCAGACAAATCGAGAGAAAAAGGGATTAAATTAATTATGGATCAAGTCGCAAACCATTGTGGGAGCGAACATTGGTGGATGAAAGATTTGCCATTTAAAGATTGGGTTAATTATCAAGAAAACTTCGAGAAAAAAGGAGCTTTAATTACCTCAAATCATCGAAGAACTTCAAATCAAGATTTGTACGCTTCTAAAAGTGATAAAAAAGGAAACTCAGATGGTTGGTTTGTTGCTACAATGCCAGATTTAAACCAGAAAAATCCGTTCATGGCAAAATACATCATTCAAAATAGTATTTGGTGGATCGAAACCATTGGTTTAAGCGGTATTAGACAAGATACATACCCTTACCCAGACAAAGATTTTATGAGTAATTGGGCTAGAGCTATTATGGCAGAGTATCCAAAATTTTCTATTGTTGGTGAAGAATGGAGCTATAATCCGTTGTTAATAGGTTACTGGCAAAAAGGCGCAAATAATAGAGATGGTTATGCATCTAATTTAACTTCTACGATGGATTTTGCCATGCAAAGAAATGTAGTTGATGGCATTAATGAAAAAGAATCTTGGGATACGGGGTTGGTTAAAATGTATGAAGGCTTGGCCAATGATTTTCATTATGCAACACCAAAAGATATCATGGTTTTTCCAGACAATCATGATATGAGCCGAATTTATACGCAATTAAATGGAGACTTAGAAAATACAAAAATGGCGCTTTCTTTCTATTTAATGATGCCTAGAATTCCTCAAATCTATTATGGAACAGAGATTCTAATGGATGACTTTGAGAAGCCAGGAGACCATGGTTTAATTCGTACAGATTTCCCTGGTGGATGGAAAGATGATGCCGTAAATGCTTTTACAGGAGAGGGCTTAAAAACTGATCAAAAAAAAATGCAATCTTTCTTAAAGAAATTACTGAATTATAGAAAAGAATCAAAAGCAATTCATGAAGGAAAAACTGTTCATTTTGCTCCATTTATGGGAGCTTATTTCTTGTTTAGAATTTTAAATGATGAAGTTGTTGTAAACATTATCAATAAAAATGAAAAACCAATAACTATTGATTTAAAACGTTATTCAGAAATTGGTTTACAAGGAAAAACATTGAAAAATATAATTACTGGAAAAGAATTTACATGGGGGGGGGCTATGAAATTATCTAAAAAAGGAAGTATCATTTTAACCACAAAAAAGTAAAATTTTCAAATCAGAATCTGTCAGTTCGAGTGATTCTGATTTTTTATCAGAATTGTATCGAGAACTATTTAATTTAAAAAAAAACATGAAAAATCTAATTATTCTTTGTTTAATATTATTTATTATTTCTTGTAAAACACAAAATAAAGAGAATAATAAGGAAGAGAAAAAAGTTGATAATATTACTGCTAAAGTATTAGAAATCGCGGTTTTAGCGGAAGGAAAATTAATGAGGGTAGATTCTTTTCCCACAAAACACATTACCCCAAGACCTGTAGATGTTTGGTTACCAGAAAATTATTCTGATGAAAAAAAATACGCAGTTTTATACATGCACGATGGTCAAATGTTGTTCGATGAAACCATCTCTTGGAACAAACAAGAATGGAAAATAGATGAGGTTGCTTCAAAATTAATGAAAGAAGGAGTTACTAAAGATTTTATAGTTGTTGGTATTCATAATATTACAGCAATAAGATGGTTGGATTTGTACCCAGAAAAAGTCATGAATTTTCTTACAAAAGAAGAGTTAGAAAGGGTTAAAAGTTTATCGAATAATGATGTTACTTTAGAAGATTTAAATGGTGACGAGTATTTAAAATTTTTAGTCGAAGATTTAAAACCATATATAGACAAAACATATTCGGTTTACACAAATAAAGAAAACACATTTGTGGCTGGTTCTTCAATGGGTGGCTTAATGTCTATGTACGCAATTTCTCAATATCCAGATATTTTTGAAGGTGCAGCTTGTATTTCAACACATTGGGTTGGTGCACAACCTATAAAGAATAATCCATTACCAAATGCAATTCTTACTTATTTAGAAAAGAATATTCCAGATGCGAAAACACATAAAATGTATTTTGATTATGGTAATAAAACTTTAGATCAGTTTTATCCTGTTTATGCACCTAAAGTTGATTCTATTTTTCTAAATAATGGATTTACAGAAGCAAATTTCAAAAATTTATTTTTCAAAGGAACAGACCATTCAGAAATTTCTTGGCAAAATAGAGTAGATATTCCGTTAACTTTTTTATTGAAAAAATAATTATAATTTAAACGATTTTTTAAAATTTAATTTCCAAAAGATGAAAGGAATCAAAACCAATAAAATAATAGATTCGTATTTCTACTTATGTAGTTTTGTGTCTATTTTATTGCTGATTTCTTGTAATTCTGCTACAAATCAACAAAAGATTATAGATTCAACTCTACCTACCAATAAAGAGATTTATGCTAATAATTTTGCTTTTCCTGAAGGTAAATTAAAAAGTTTAGTTATGAGCTTTGATGATGGACCAGAATACGATAGAATATTACTTGAAAAATTAAACAAAGCGAAAATCTTTGGTACTTTTCATCTAAATTCTGGCAGACTTGGTAAAAGAGCAAATTGGTTAAGTTCTGAATTGGATTATGACGTATTTTTTGTCACAGAATCAGAAGTAAATAGTATATATAAAGGTCACGAAATTTCTAGTCATACTGTAAATCATTTGGGTTTAAATAACCAAAAAGATTCGATAATTAAGTCTGAAGTTTTTAATGATATTAAAAATCTAAATAAGTTAATCAAAAATACAAATCATAACGAAGTTAAAGGTTTGGCTTATCCTTTTGGTGCTTTTGATGAGCAAGTTTTACAATCTTTAAAAGCTTTAGATGTTAAATATGCAAGAACAACATCAGCAACAAAAAACTTTGAATTACCTGCAAATAATTTTTTAGAATTAAACCCAACTTGTCATATAATTGATGCTATAAATTATGGAACTTATTTCACCAATTTAAAGGCAACTAAAATGCAGTTATTGAATGTTTGGGGACATAGTTATGAGTTTCATAATAATTGGAAATTAGCAGATTCCATTTGCAATTTATTAGGCAACAAAAATGATATTTGGTATGCAAAAACCATGGAAATGGTAGATTATTTAAATGCAATTAAAGCATTAGAATATAAAAATAATTCTGTTTTTAATCCTTCAAAAAACACTTCAGTTTGGATTAAAAATAAAGCTGAAAAATTTATAGAATTAAAACCAAATCAAACTTTATCTATTCATTTTAAAAGCTTATTTGTGCAAATAAATACTATTGATAGTTTGTATCCTGATGCATCAAAAGACATAAAATTTCACGGAGATTGGACAAAAGTACATTATAAACAAAGAATAGAATTGTTTAAAAAGGATCCTTTAAACTTTGGTGATATCGTTTTTGTCGGAAATAGTATAACAGAACAAGGTGGAAATTGGGCTGAAAAAGTTGGCATTAAAAATGTAAAAAACCTTGGTATTTCAGTTGATGTTACTTATAGGGTTTTAAACAGACTTGATGAAATAACTCACTTTAAGCCTAAAACCGTTTTTTTATTAATTTGTATTAACGATTTGTTCAGTTTACATTATCATAAGCAAATTCCGTCTACAGAATATGTGGCAAAAAATATCATTAAAATAACGGATTCAATTTATCAGAAATCGCCAGAAACAACAATTTATTTGCAAACAATTTTGCCTACATCAGATGTGTACATGGCAGATTACATAAATCAAGTGAATAATATCATTAGAAATACTAATATTGATGTGAATTACAAGTTGATAGATTTGCATAGCGAATTTGTTAATAAAAATGGATTGATAAAGCCAGAATTGACGTCAGACGGAACGCATTTAAATGAATTAGGATACGAAGTTTGGGTGAAAACGATAAAAGATAAATTATAGGTTTCAAAACCTAAATAGATACAGAATAAAACACAATATGAAATATTTTAAAATAGTAATTTCCTTTTTTTTTATAACACAAATTTCTATTGCTCAAAATTCAAATAGAGTTTTTAAAAATATAAAACAAACCGATTTAGGTTTAGAAATAAATGTAAATGATGGGAAGTATATTTTAACTTTTATTAATGAAAAGATTGTAGAAACAACATTTATACCTCAAGGAGAAAAATTAATAGAGAATTCTCATGCAGTTATTTTAAAACCAAAAAAAATAGAAATTATACCTGTCATTGGTAGTAAAAGTGAATTCTATTCAGATGGTATATCTGTACATATTCAACATAATCCTTTTCAAATTATTTATAAATATAAAGGAGAAGAAATTACTTCAGAAAAACAAGGGTATTTTAAGTCGAAACACATTCCTTTAGAAACAGTAAAAGGTAATATTACTGCTGAAGAAACCGAGAAAATAGAATTCAATTTAACGGACAACGAAGTTTTATACGGAGCAGGAGCAAGAGTTTTAGGAATGAATAGACGTGGAAATCGTTTGGCATTATTCAACAGAGCACATTATGGTTATGAAACACGCTCTGAGTTAATGAACTTTACATTGCCAATTGTTTTATCATCAAAAATGTATATGATACATTTTGATAATGCGCCAATTGGTTATTTAGATTTAGATAGTAAAAAAGATAATTCTATTACTTACGAAACTATTTCTGGTCGTAAAACCTACCAAGTTATTGTAGGTGATTCTTGGGTAGATTTAATTGATAGTTATACAGATTTAACAGGAAAACAGCCTTTGCCACCAAGATGGACTTTAGGTAATTTCTCAAGCAGATTTGGGTATCATTCACAAAAAGAAACCGAAACAACTATTAACAAGTTTATAGAAGAAAAAATTCCTGTAGATGCTGTAATCTTAGATCTGTATTGGTTTGGAAAAGATATACAAGGCACTATGGGCAATTTAGAAGTGTATAAAGACTCTTTTCCAGATATGAAAGGAATGATTTCTAAATTTAAGAAAAAAGGCGTTAAAACGGTTTTAATAACAGAGCCTTTTGTTTTAACAACTTCCAAAAAATGGGAGGAAGCAGTAGAAAAGAAAATATTAGGAAAGGATTCTATCGGCAACCCCTATAAATTTGATTTCTATTTTGGAAACACTGGGTTGATCGATATTTATAATCCTGAAGGAAAAAAATGGTTCTGGAATATTTATAGAGAACTAAGAAATATTGGAGTACAAGGAGTCTGGGGCGATTTAGGAGAGCCAGAAGTACATCCAAGTAAATTATTGCATGAAACAGGAACTGCAGATGAGGTGCATAATATTTACGGACATGATTGGGCACGTTTAATTTTTGAAGGCTACCAAAAAGATTTTCCAACCGAAAGACCTTTTATTCTAATGAGAGCAGGTGCTGCAGGTTCTCAGCGTTTTGGTATGATTCCTTGGTCTGGAGACGTAAATAGATCCTGGGGAGGCTTACAAAGTCAGCCCGAAATTGCCCTTCAAATGGGAATGCAAGGTTTGGGATATATGCACTCTGATTTAGGTGGTTTTGCAGGTGATAATTTAGATGATGAATTGTATACGCGTTGGTTACAATATGGGGTTTTTCAGCCAGTTTTCAGACCTCATGCTCAAGAAGGTGTAGCGAGTGAACCCGTTTTTAGAAGTGATAAAGCAAAAGGATTTGCAAAAAAATCAATTGAGTTGCGTTATAAATTATTACCATATAATTACAATTTGGCGTTCCAAAATAATCAGTTAGGAACTCCATTTATGCGTCCATTATTTTTTGAAGAATCTGAAAACAAAAGCTTAAACTCAAATTCGAAGGCGTATTTATGGGGGAATGATTTTTTAATCTCACCAATTTTAAAACCAGGCATACAAACCCAAGATGTTTATTTCCCAAAAACTGCCAATTGGTTCAATTTTTATTCTGGTGAAAAAATTGCTGGTGGACAAACAAAAAACATAAAAGTATTAGAAAGTACTATTCCAACTTTTGTAAGGGCTGGTGCTTTTATCCCGATGGCAAGTGCTATGCAAAACACAGAAGATTATGATGCAAATTTTATTGAACTGCATTATTATCATGATGCAGCTGTTTCAAAAAGCGAAAGACAATTGTATATCGATAACGGATTGCTTTCTAACGCTTTTGAGAAAGGGAATTATGAGTTGCTTCACTTTGGAGCATCATTTACCAAACGTTGTTTAGAAATAGATTTTGAAGCGGAATTTGGTGAAAATTGGAATCCAAAAAACAAAGACATTCAATTGGTTATTCATAATGTAGATTGGATTCCAAAGAAAATTAAAGTTGGAAGAAAAAGAGTACGAGTCTCACCAAAACAAAAGATACTCACAATTCCTTTAACCTGGAAAGTAGCTCGAAAATTAAAAGTAAAAATAACATATAACTAATTGATGATGAAAAAAACACGAACCCTATTCCTAATTGCTCTTGTTCTATTTTCTTGTAATAAAGAACAAAAAGAACTTGTAAATTCAATTCCTCCAATTTCAAATGCAACTTTAGAGTCTGCTGTTATTTACGAAGCAAATATTCGTCAGTATTCACCAGAAGGCACTTTTGATGAGTTTACAAAGGACATCCCTGAAATTAAAAAACTAGGTGTAAAAGTGATTTGGTTGATGCCAATTTTCCCTATATCAGAGACCAAAAGAAAAGCCACTGGTGGTGCAGATAGTAAGTTTGCTTCCGAATTTCCAAAAGAAGAACAAAGTAGATATTTAGGGAGTTATTACGCGGTATCAGATTTTACGAAGATCAATCCTGAATTTGGAGACATAGAAGATTTTAGAGCATTGGTGAGCACTGCACATGAACATGGAATTTATGTGGTTTTAGATTGGGTGCCAAACCATACAGGTTGGGATCATACTTGGTTACAAACCAATCCAGAATTCTATACTCAAAATGAAAAAGGGGAGGTTGTTCATCCAAAAGATACCGATTGGACGGATACAGCAGATTTAAATTATGACAATCTTGCGATGAGAACTCAAATGATCGCAGATATGAAGTATTGGTTAAAAAATGAAAATATTGACGGTTTTCGATGTGATGTTGCGGGATCTGTACCTTTAGATTTTTGGCAAGATGCAATTCCTAAATTAAGAGCAGAAAAAGATATTTTTATGTTGGCAGAAGCTTGGGAACCAGCATTGCTAAGAGATACGCTTTTTGATATGGCTTATGCATGGGATGGACATCATTTGTTAAACAATTTGGCAAATGGCGAGAAAACCGTTAACGATTTGAAAACATACATGCAAACCACCTATAATGAGCGCTACGAAAAAGACGATATATTAATGAACTTTGTGACCAATCATGATGAGAATTCTTGGAACGGAACCATTCAGGAACGTATGGGTATAAAGGCAGAAATTTTAACAGCCTTAAGTTATGTTCTCCCGGGAATGCCATTGATATATTCGGGGCAAGAATACGATTTAAATCATCGATTAAAGTTTTTTGAAAAAGATTCAATTCCCAAAACAAAAGGGAAAAAATTTGCTTTTTTAACTAAGTTAGGCGCTCTTAAAAATACAAATTCAGCCTTAAATGGGGGGAAAGAAAAAGCAATTTTTGAAGTTTTAAAGAGCGCTAAAGATGTGTTTGTTTTAAAAAGGACGAAAGGGGATAAAACGCTCTTATATTTGGCTAATTTTTCGGACGCCACTACTCAAGTAAAAGTAACTGAAAATGGAGTTTTTAGAGATTTGTTCTCAGAAGAAAAAATAAATTTAAATGGTGAAGCTTTACAAGTTGCACCTTTAACATTCAAAATAATAATCAATTAGAAATGAGAAGTTTTTTTTTAATGATGAGTGTAGTAACTTTTATTAGTTGCAAAACCACCACAGAAAAAGGAATCGTATTCCCTAAAGCATCGAAGGAGTTTGTGTGGCAAGGCGCAAATATTTATTTTTTGCTAACTGACCGATTTAAGAATGCAGATCCATCAAACGATATTCAATTTAATAGAAAAGACGATGCTGCAATACTAAGGGGTTTTAATGGAGGAGATTTTAAAGGAATTACACAAAAAATTAAGGAAGGATATTTTACTAAATTAGGAATTAATGCTCTCTGGATAACGCCCGTTGTCGAGCAAATTCATGCAGGAACAGACGAAGGAACCGGTAAAAGTTATGGGTATCATGGGTATTGGACAAAAGATTGGACAGCCATAGATCCAAATTTTGGAACCAAAGAAGATTTGAAAGAATTGGTAGAAACAGCACATGAAAAGGGTATTAGAATTCTATTAGATGCTGTTATAAATCATACAGGTCCTGTGACAGATGAAGATCCGATTTGGCCAAAAAGTTGGGTAAGAACAGCGCCACAATGTACCTATTCAAATTATGAGCATACTGTTTCTTGTACCTTAGTGAAAAACTTACCCGATATTAAAACCGAAAGTAATGAAAATGTAGCATTGCCACCGCAGTTAGTTTCAAAATGGAAAGCTGAGGGTAGGTATGAACAAGAAGTAAAAGAGTTAGATGTTTTTTTTGCACGAACAGGGCATCCGAGAGCACCACGCTTTTATATCATGAAATGGCTCACAGATTATATTACTGAATATGGAATTGATGGATATCGCGCAGATACCGTAAAACATACAGAAGAATTTGTTTGGCAAGAATTTAGAGTCGAATGTGATTATGCTTTTGAGGAGTTTAAAAAAAACAATCCAGAAAAAGTATTGGATCAAAATGGTTTTTATTTGGTTGGAGAAGTATATAATTATGGCGTTTCATCTGGAAAGGCATTTGATTTTGGAGATAAGAAAGTAAATTATTACGACAGTGCGTTTAATAGTCTTCTAAACTTTGAAATTAAATGGGATGCAAAGAATTCTGACGTGACAACTGTTTTTAATAAATACGATGCTATTTTAAATAGTGATTTAAAAGGTTATGGTATTTTAAATTATTTGTCCTCACATGACGATGGTCAACCCTTTGACATGACACGAAAAAAACCATTTAAAACTGCCGAAATGTTATTGTTAACTCCGGGAACTTCTCAGGTGTATTATGGAGATGAATCTGCAAGAGAATTGATGGTTGAAGGAGCCTCGGGGGATGCAAACCTTCGCTCTTTGATGAATTGGAGTAGAATTAAGGAAGATGTAACTACCAAATTGATTCTAGCACACTGGCAAAAAATTGGACAGTTTCGAGCAAATCACCCAGCAGTTGGAGCAGGAAAACAACAAGTCATTCCTGCTGAGTATGGACTTATTTTCTCGAGAGTTCTATATGAAGATAAAGTAGTCATTGGTTTGGAGTTACCGAAAGGGAAAAAAGTAATTACAGTTGCTCCCTTTTTTAAAAATAATGAAATCCTTAGAGATGCATATACCCAGCAAGTACTTTTCGTCAAAGATGGGAAAGTAACGCTTAACTCTCCTGTAAATATTGTATTACTTGAAAAAACACATGCTTTAAAATAGTTTAGAACCGGTCTTTTAAAAAAAAAGAAGTCTTTTTGTTTATTTATTATTATGTGATGAGCTAATATCAGAGTGAAATTGATTTTTTTTTGTTCTTTATATTGGTTTTTTTGTAAGTATATTAATGTTTTTAAAGGTTTGTTTTTTTTAGCTATAAAGTCAATAATAGCAAAGTGTATAGGATTTTTTTAATAGGTTCTAGAACCATACAAAACAATTTATTTATATTACATACTTTCATAATAGCTTTTTGTATTGGTTTTTTTTACTAATTTAGTAACCAAACAATTCGAAATTATGTGCGATTTTTCTCAAAAAAAAATAACGGTTTTATTCTTCTTTTTTTGCTGCGTTGTTTCTTTTTCACAAGAACTTCCCCCGATCAATATATTTACGACAGATGATTATGGAGCGGAAAATCAGAATTGGGCAATTTCACAATCGGAAAATGGGTTCTTATATGTTGCTAATAATTTAGGGCTGTTAGAGTTTAACGGAGCTAGTTGGCAATTGTATCAAACTCCTAACAAAACGATCATGAGGTCTGTGAGAGCACATGAAGGCAAAATTTTCACTGGCTTTTATATGGACTTTGGTTTTTGGAAGAAAAACAAACAGGGTATTTTAGAATATTTTTCTGTCGTTAAGGATAATAATGTTAAAATGATTGAAGATGAGCAAATCTGGAAGATCATTGAAATAGAAGGATGGCTTTTGTTTAAGTCGCTACAAAGAATCTACTTGTACAATATAGCATCCAAAGAAATCAAAATCATTAACGGTGAAAACAGAATTCATACACTTTCAAAAGTAAATGATGTGATCTATTTTCAAGAGGATAAAAAAGGGGTTTTTAAAATTGAAAATGGCACTCCTACATTAATCTCCGATGCTCCCGTTTTTAAAGAAAATATAATTGTAGATTTTTTTGAAAAAGAGAATGCCCTTTTAGTGTTAACTCAAAAAAAAGGTTTTTACCTTCTTAATGATAAAAAAGTAACAAAATGGAAGTTGCCTTCTAGTATTTTAGAAAACAAAACAATCTATAGTGCTATAAAGTTAAAAAATAACACTTTTTTATTGGGGAGCATTTCTAATGGTGTTATTAATTTAAACCAAAATGGATCTGTCAAATATCAAGTGAACAAAAGCTCAGGGTTGAGTAATAACACGATTCTTTCTGCCTATGAGGATAAAAATAATAATATTTGGTTAGGTTTAGATAATGGAATTAATTGTATCAATAATGCCTCAGTATTTAAAAAAGGGAATGAGAAAAGTGATTATTTAGGAACCATTTACACCTCTATTGTTTATAGTAAAAACCTTTATTTAGGCACTAATCAAGGATTGTTTTATAGAAACATAAAGTCAAAAGATTCGTTTCAATTAATAAAAAACACACAAGGTCAAGTTTGGAGTTTAACTCAGATTGATGGAGCGTTGTTTTGTGGACATGACTCTGGAACCTTCTTGATAGAAAAGAACCAGGCAAAACAGATTTTTGACAAACAAGGAACTTGGAATGTAAAAAAAATAAACGAAACAACCATGTTACAAGGATGTTATGATGGTTTGTATATTTTAGAAAAAAAGAATCAAACTTGGGTGCTGAAAAACAAAATCAACGGTTTCGAAAACTCCAGTAAGCATGTAGTGTTAGCAAAAAACAAAATTTTTGTAAACCATGAATACAAAGGGGTTTTTAAAATATATGTTGATAAAAATTATAATGAAGCAACTAAAATTGTGAAAGATACATCTTTGGAAAAAGGGATTAATTCTAGTATTATTGTATATCAAAATAAGATACTGTATGCAAGTAAAAAAGGGGTCTTTGTGTATGATGAAGGAAAAGATTTGTTTAAAAAAGACCTTGTTTACAGTAGTTTAATTGATTCGTATAATTTTATTTCTGCAAATCTAATTCATGACCCTGTAAAAAATAGGTTGTGGTCTTTTTCAAAAGAACAAATTAAATACTTAACACCCGGAAAATTAAGTAACAAACCAAAAGTAACCTCCATTTCAATTTCAGAACACATACCGAAAGCAGTTTCTGGATATGAGAACATTACGTATTTAGAGCATCAAAAATACTTAATTGGAACCTCAGATGGTTTCATCCAAATGGATCTAAAGTCATTAAAGAATCCAACTAATTTTAAGGTTCACATTAATAAAGTAAATAGTTTTAAATTAGACGAGATAAAGAATAGTGTTGATTTAACAGTTGTAAATGAGTTCGATAACACAGAAAATAATATCGAATTATTATTTAGTACACCCAATTTCAACAATATTTCAGTAACGAAATATCAATACCAATTATTAGGTCAAAACAAAGGTTGGAGCACGCCTTCCAAGTCTTCTTCTGTGTTGTTTGAGAATATCTCTTATGGTAGCTATACGTTTAAGGTTCGGGGTATTATAGCTGGTAAGTTGAGTGATAATGTAGCCAAGTATCAGTTTGAAATAAAAAGACCCTGGTACTATTCCAACCTCTTTATTTCTGCTTATGTTAGTTTGTTTTTATTCTTTATATACGTGTTACACATTACTTCTAAAAGATATTATAAACGTCAAAGAGAGCGTTTGTTAGATAAAGCTCAAAAAGAATTAGTATTAAAAGAATTGGAAAGTTCGCAGGCAATCATTAAAATTAACAATGAAAAGTTGCGCAATGATATTGAAAATAAAAATAGAGAGCTGGCCATTTCAACCATGAATATTATTAAAAAAAATGAATTCTTAAGCTCTATCAAAACAGAATTGATTAAGTCTGATGTGAGTAAAAACTCCAGTGTAGTGAAGATTATTGATAAAAATCTAAACAATACAGATGATTGGAAAATGTTTCAAGAAGCTTTTAATAATGCAGATAAAGATTTTCTAAAGAAAATGAAAAGTATGCACTCAAACTTAACACCCAATGATCTTCGAATGTGTGCTTATTTACGTTTGAACTTATCTTCTAAGGAAATAGCACCATTGTTGAATATTTCACCAAGAAGTGTAGAAGTGAAACGATATAGATTACGAAAAAAGATGTCTTTACCTCATGACGCGAACTTAACAAACTATATATTAGAAATATAATCTCTTTTATATAGTGCCATCAAACTATACAAAACCACAACAATTGATTATTTCAAGGTTTTTTTTTTTTTTTTTTTAAAGCTATTATTGAGTTATGGTGTTTTTTCATGATGTATGTTTTTAGTAGCGGTTATTTTTTTGATATAGCAATTTTAGTGGGGTATATTTATGGAATCAATAATTCAAAAATATTTTATGCTTAGAAAAATCACATTACTACTTTTTGCATTTTCAACATTGTGTGCAACCGCACAAAAGATGAATGTAAAAGGAACTGTTAAAGATGCAGCAACTGGAGACATTCTCCTAGGGGTTAGCATAGTTGTTAAAGGTAGCAATACGGGAACTGAAACAGATTTCGATGGCCTTTACAGTTTGAACAATGTAACTAAAGGCGCAACACTTGTTTTTAGATACTTAGGGTACAAACCAAATGAAGTTGTTGTAAACAACCAAACCATTAATGTATCTTTAGAATCTTCGGCTGAGTCCTTAGACGAGATCATCGTTATTGGGTATGGTACACAACGTAAGAAAGAAGTTACAGGTGCTGTATCTGTAGTTTCTAGTGCATCTATAGAACAATTAAAACCTACTCGTATTGAACAGGCATTACAAGGGCAAGTTGCCGGTGTAAATGTTACCGCATCATCAGGTTCACCTGGTGCCGCTTCAAACATTCGAATTAGAGGAATTTCTACTAATGGAGACAACAGACCTTTAATATTAGTAGATGGTAACATCATTGAAGATTTGAGTGTTGTGAATCCATCCGATATCGAATCCATCAATGTTTTAAAGGATGCAACTGCCGGTATTTATGGTGTAAGAGGAGCTAATGGAGTTATTTTGATTACCACAAAAACAGGTAAGAAAAATACGGCTTACAAATCAACGTTGAACTATTACGTAGGTTTCCAACAAACTACAAGAGAAATTCCTTTGTTAAATGCAACGGAATATGCCTTACTCGCCAATGAAGCTTATGCTGCAAACGGTGAAGGGTTGCCATTTCCAAATGTAAATGGTTTAGGACAGGGTACGAATTGGCAAAAAGCTGTTTTTGAAACAGCACCGATTTATAGTTTGGATTATACCTTAAACAAAGGAACTGAGAAATCGACCTATTCATTAGGAATCTCTGTTTTAGACCAAGACGGTATTGTAGGAGGAGACAAAGCTAATTTTAACAGAAGAAATGTAAAGTTCAATTTCAATACAGATTTGACAGATAAGTTGAAGTTATCAACCTCTACCATCTATACGAACACCAATAAGAAAAATTTAACAGAAAACGTTTTAGGATCCGTTTTGTTCAATGCTTTAAACATGCCAGCAACTACGCCTGTTTATGATGCAAATGGTGATTTTTCAACTCCACCTCCAATTGGAACGGGTATTGAAGTTGCCAATCCATTAGCGCAAATAGACAATAGTTACAACAGAACTTGGGTGAATAAAATCTCTGGTTCTTATGGATTGAACTATCAATTTTTAGACGGTTTTTCAGCAGAAGCACGATACCAGTTCAACCATGCGAAAGTAAATGGTAAATCATTTTCTCCTATAGCCTTTTTTGGTAATGGTTCTGTTTTCAATACAGATGTTTCTGGAGTTAACGAATATGGACAAACCTATAAAGATTATACTTTTGATGCTTTTGTAAGCTACGAAAACACCTTTGATGAAGATCACAATGTAAAAGTATTGTTAGGAACTTCAGTGTTTAGATCTCAAGGATTTAATGATTCTAATCTCACCTTGAATGGCGTGATTGGGACTGACCTAAACAGTGTGAGTATTACACCAGGTGCACAAGATAATTTAGCGTTGAGTAATAATCCAAGACAATTTTTTGACAGCAGATTGTTGTCTTACTTCTCTCGTTTGCAATACAACTACAAAGGGAAGTATTTAATGTCTGCCGTAATAAGAAGAGATGGTTCGTCTAATTTTGGGCCTAAAAATAAATTCGGTTTTTTCCCATCAGCTTCTGTTGGTTGGTTACTATCTGATGAAGCTTTTCTAGAAGATTCAGAAATTATCAACAGCTTAAAACTAAGAGCAAGTTATGGTGTGATTGGTAATGACCGAATCGGATCTTTCGGTTTTGTTTCTTTATTAACAGGGCAAGGGACCTATGTATTTAATAATCAATTAAACTATGGGACGGCTTTAGGAGCTATTTCCAATCCAGAAATCAAATGGGAAAAACAAATTCCTTTAGATGTTGGTATTGATATTAGTTTGTTCAACAATACAGTGGATATCACTGCCGATTATTTCAAAAAGACTACAGAAGATTTATTATTAAGACCGCAAGTGTCAGGAATCTTAGGAGTTTCTGCTCCTGGAGCCTCTGCACCTATTGTAAATGCAGGTTCTGTGGTAAATAAAGGATTTGAATTTTCTATCGGATACAACAAAACAGTTTCTGAAGATTTTAAATTCAGTGCCAACTATAATTTCACAACATTAGACAACAATGTAACGTATGTTGGAAATGCTACTGGTGTGATTGAAGGTGGTTCTTTTGGAGTAGGGCAACAAGCACCTTCAAGAATGGAAGCTGGTTTTCCAATAGGTTATTTCTACGGATACCAAACCAATGGAATCTTTCAGACGCAAGCGGATGTAGATGCACATGCGTCACAAAACAATGCAGCGCCTGGAGATTTAAGATTTGTAGATACCAACGGTGATGGTGCTATTACCAATGAAGACAGAACGTATATTGGAGATCCGATTGCAGACATTACCATGGGAATGAACTTTTCGTTCAATTACAAAGCCTTTGATTTTAATGCCTATGCTTTTGCTTCTTTAGGAAACGAAATTGTAAGAAGCTATGAAAGAAACTTGCCACTGACAAACCGATTAAGTTATGTTTTAGACAGATGGACAGGTCCAGGGACAAGCAATACGTCTCCAAGAGTTACTACGGGGGCAACGGGGAATACTTTGTTCTCTGACTTTTATGTCGAAGATGGTTCTTTCCTAAGATTACAAAACGTACAATTGGGATACACATTTGATGCGGACAAATTAAAGAGATTGCAATTTGATACGGTACGTTTTTATGTGTCAGCAAGCAATTTATTCACGCTTACAAAATACAAAGGATACGATCCAACAACTTCTAACGGTAGTCCAATTGGAGGAGGAATCGATCAAGGATTCTATCCAAACCCAAAGACCTTTTTATTCGGAGTAAACCTTAATTTTTAAAATAAAGAAAAATGAAAAAAATAAATATAAAGATTTTATCAGCAATCGTTCTTCTTACACTTGGTTTTTCGTGTAGTGATGATTTTGTGGATGTAAAATCTCAAGCAGAGAATTCAGAAGATTACTTCAATACAGAAGAAGATTATCTAAAAGCTTTAACAGGAGCTTACGATTTATTACAATCGAGTTACATCAATGTGATGTTAGGAGAAATTGCTTCAGACAATACTTTAGCGGGTGGAGAAAGTGCTACCGACGTTATTGGTATCCAAGAAGTAGATGACATGACACATACGCCTGTAAATGCCCAACTAAAAGATATTTGGGGATGGATGTTTTCAGGAGTTAACAGATCGAACTATATTTTAGAGTTTAAAGACAAGACCGATTTTGAAGGTAAAGAAGAAGTTCTTGCACAAGCACGATTTTTAAGAGCCTACTATTATTTTGAATTGGTAAAGTGGTTTGGAGATGTTCCGCTGGTAGTTGACCAAAGAATGTTATTTGGAGATCAATTTAATGTAGACAGAACTCCAAAAGCTCAAGTGTACGCTCAGATCGAAATGGATTTAATATCTGCGGCGGAGAACTTACCGTATACGCAAGCTGAAAAAGGAAGAATTACTAAAGGAGCGGCTCAAGCTTTGTTAGGAAAAGCGTATTTATATCAAGATAAATTTGACGAAGCAGCAGCAGTGTTAGATAATTTAATTTTAAACGGTCCTTACGATTTGGTAACCGATTATAATTCCATGTTTGAAACGGAAGGTGAAAACAATATCGAATCTATTTTTGAAGTACAGTACTCAGAGCTAGAAGGTGCGAGTTTTGCTTGTCTTCAGTGTAGTGAAGGAAATGTGGCCGTTGGTTTTAGCGGGATCCGTAATTACTCAGCAACTCAAGGAACTGAAGGAGATATTTTCTCATCTGGATTTAGTTTCAATGTACCAGTGCAAGAAGTTGTAGATGCATTTGAAGCAGGAGATCTTAGAAAAGACGTTGCTATTTTAGACATCGACGCTTGGGCTGCACAAACCGGAATCACATTTGGTACTGGAAATGAGCACACTGGTTTTTTCAACAGAAAATACATTCCAAGAAAAAGAAGTGATGCGGCGCAAGGAGACAGAAACTTGACCAATCCAAACAATTACAGAGCGATTCGTTTTGCAGATGTGTTATTAATGGCTGCAGAAGCATTCAACAGAAGTTCTGCTGCAAACGATGCAAAAGCACAAGGGTACTTAAACAGAGTACGACAACGTGCTTTCGGAGATATGATGCACAATATTTCTGCATCAGGTTCTACACTTACAGAAAACATCTACCAAGAAAGAAGAGTAGAGTTGGCTGGAGAAGGACACCGATTTTTCGATTTGGTAAGAACAGGAAAAGCAGCTCAAGAAATTGATGGTTTTGTTGCAGGAAAACATGAAGTGTTTCCAATACCAGTTATAGAAATTCAATTAACAGGAAACCGTTGGTCACAAAACCCAGGATACTAAAATATAGCACCATGAAAAAAATAAAAAATATATACAAAACAATTGCAGTGTTGCTATTGATAGCAGCTTGTACAGATAACGATGTAAGAGAGTTGTCTTTCTTAGACAGCATGTCTGCTCCATCCAACTTAGAGATGTTGTTTAACATTACGCAAGATAATACTGGAGCGGCAACCATCACACCCAATGCAGATGGAGCTTCTACTTTTGATGTTCATTTTGGAGATGCAACACCAGATCCATTAAGAATACCAAATGGTGAGAATGCACAACATGTGTATGCAGAAGGTACTTATGACGTAAAATTAGTTGCCTACAATACAAAAGGTGATGCTACAGAATTGACAAAACCAATCGTAGTTTCTTTTAGAGCACCAGAAAACTTGATGACGACCATCGAAAATGATGCTGCTGTTTCAAAAAAAGTAAATGTAACTGTTTCGGCAGACTTTGCCATGATGTATGAGTTTCACTCAGGAGAAGCAGGCGTAACACAACCCGTTGCAACTGCAAACATTGGTGAAGGTTTATCATATCAATATACAGATGCTGGGGTATACTCTGTAAAAGTAATTGCAAAAGGTGGTGCCATCGAAACAACAGAATACACGGTTGATTTTGAAGTTACTGCAATTTTAGCACCTGTTGTTTCTGCTGATACTCCTCCTGCAAGAAATGATTCGGATGTAATTTCTATTTATAGTTCAGCTTATACAGATGTTGTTAATACAGATACTTTTCCAGATTGGGGACAAGGTGGACAAGGAAGTGCTTGGGGTACTTTCGATATAAGTGGAGACGAAATTTTACAATATACGAATTTAAGTTACCAAGGAATTCAATTTGGAGCTCCACAGGATGTTTCATCTATGGAGTATTTGCACTTAGATGTTTGGACTATAGATGTTACTCGTATTGAAACTTCTTTAATTAGTGTATCAAATGGGGAGAAACCAGTATGGACAGATTTAACTCCAAATGTTTGGAACAGTATTGATATTCCGGTATCTGCATTTACAGATCAAGGCTTAACAGTAGCCGACATTCATCAGTTAAAATTTGTTGGTGATGCATGGGCTGCAGGTACTACGTTCATAGATAATATTTATTTCCACAAAGCACCCTCAAGTGTTGTAACAAGTTCGGTTCAAGATTTTGAAGGAGTTGCACCAACATTTACAAGTTTTGGGAATGCAGCAGCAGAAGTAGTTGCGAATCCAGATCAATCTGGAGAAAACACAACAGCGAATGTAGCACAATTAACAAAACCAACTGGAGCAGAAACATGGGCTGGAACTTTCTTTGAAACTACTTCACCTTTAGATTTGACAAACTTTAGTAAGATAAGCGTTAAAACATGGTCTCCAAAATTAGGAGCAACCGTGAAATTAAAATTAGAAAATGCGGATGCAAGTATTACAACTGAATTAGATTTAGCAACCACCGTTGCAAATTCTTGGGAAGAACTTGTCTACGATTTTAGTGCTGCTCCTGTAGGAGATTACGTTAGAATTGTTATGTTTTTTGACTTTGGAACTGGAGGAGATGATACTGTATATTACTATGATGAAATCAATCTTGTAGATGATTCTGGAGTAGTTGCTCCTTTAACTTTTCAAGATTTTGAAGCAACAGCACCAACATTCACAAGTTTTGGAAATGCTGCTGCGCAAGTTATTGCAAACCCAGATGCTAGCGGAATGAATACGACAGCGAATGTTGTTGAATTTACAAAACCAACGGGTGCAGAAACATGGGCAGGTACATTTTTTGAAGTTGTAACTCCTTTAGACTTTACAACGTATTCAAATATTAGCCTAAAATCATGGTCACCTAAAGTAGGTGCTGTTGTTAAGGTAAAACTTGAAAACTCAGATGCAAGTATTACCCACGAAATTGATGTAAATACAACGGGTGCAAATTCTTGGGAAGAACTTACGTATGATTTCAGTGGAGCACCTGCTGCAGATTATGTAAGAGTTGTCGTGTTTTTTGACTTTGGAAATGGGGGAGATGATACGGTATACTACTATGATGAATTAAAATTAACAAACTAAAACGAATACAATGAAAAATATTAATTATATAAAAACAGTATTGTTTGCAGTTGTTTTCACCTTTTTAGGCTGTCAAGAAGACGAGTATTCTTTTGGAGACATTGTAACGCCTTCAAACATTGTAATTACAAGTGAAATTGTAGGTGCAGATGCTGCAAATCCGAATGGAGATGGTAGTGGTGTTGTTCATTTTACATCAACAGCAGACAATGCCGTTTCTTACAAATATGTATTTAACGGTTCAGAAACCGTTTCTTTATCTGGAAACAATAGCATTAGCTTTAGTTCTTTAGGACTAAATACTTACACGGTAACTGTTGTTGCTTATGGAACGGCTGGAGTTACTTCAAGTAAATCCATAGAAGTAGAAGTATTGTCTACCTATGCACCTCCTGTAGATCTAATTGCAAAGTTGTATGGATACGATGCAGCAGACCCTACAGCTGTAACTTCTAGAACTTGGAAAATTCACTCGGCAAAAAATCAACATTTTGGTTTAGGCCCCGTAGGTGGAGATATTTTAACAGAATGGTACGGTGCTGGTCCAGAAGAAAAAGTGGGACTTGGAATGTATGACGATCGTTTTACGTTTACTTCTGATGGTACGTTTACACACGTTACCAACGGAACTATTTTTGGAAGAGATCCTTTTACTGTAAATGATTTAGGACCCAATGCTTCTGGAAATGTAAACGGAGCAGATATCGAAAACTATGCTTTTGACGATTATGCTGCTACTTGGACATTAACAGCTCCAGGAGGGACAGAAACGATTAGTCTTTCGGGAACTGCCTTTATGGGGTATTATACGGGTGGAAATCATCAATATCAAATTTTTGATAGAGAAACTCCTAACGAAATGATTTTGAAAACAACGGATGCAGATGCTACTTTTGATTGGTGGTTTATCATCACCTTAGAATAAGGTTATTTTCTAAATAATAAGCAACCTTCTTTGTGCGGTTGCTCCATATAAAAAAAAACTCAAGACGATGTGTCTTGAGTTTTTTTGTGCGCATTCTGTTTCTGAATATTAATTGAGTAATGTAAAGAGGTGTTATATGTAGACTTCTCGATTTTGTGAGTTTCCCCTAAATAGGTTTGTTTAAATTTCTATTATTATCTGCTTTTAGTATTTCCTAGTAAGTCATAACTTTAATTTTTTTATAAGCTGTATTTAAGTTATTGCCGATTTTTAAAAAATAAAGACCTTTGTAAATGTTATTCATATCAATTAAACTGAATTCCGAATTAATTTCCCCAGAGATAATAACATTTCCAAGGCTATTATATATTATATATTTTGAACCTATATGATTACTGCTAATTTTTAAATTCAAATAGTTTTTAACTGGATTTGGATATGCTATAAATAATTCACTTTCAAAGGATTAGTTAGTTGTAAGTGTAGTGTTATTATAAATTTCATTTATTTCTTGTTGAGTTAAAATACGATTCCAAATACAAAATTGATCAATAATCCCATTAAAATAGTTACCGAGATTACCCCCAGTAATCCGAGCCCCAATCATAGATGAGTTATCATCTTGTACAAAATTACAAGAAGCCTCTATTTGAGAAGTAGAAAGAACACTGCCACCTTGAGCTAGCCATTCTAAATTTGTTGTTACCGATTGTCCATTCACATAAATTTCAGCACCAGAGTTTTGATAAACAACAACAATATCATACCAAGTGTTTTCACTTATTATATCATTGTCACTTTGTATTGAAGAATATTTGTTTCCCGTAACATTATTAGCCCATTTAAACAAAATGGCACCATTAGTAGTGAGTGAAAAGTTTACTTCACCCCAAGACAAGGTTTTCCCCATATATTAGGAGCATTAGAAATGTCACTCACATTAAGGCGCACATGACATGAAAATTCACTCGCTTGAGTTCCTCCTAAAAAAGGAGTCGAAAAATTAATAGTATTATTTATTCCATTAAACGAATATGCTGTATTCTCGACTCCATCCTTACCAGCAGTTAAAGTAGCACCGTTTACTACCCCATTGTTCGTGCCAGCACTTTCATCTGTAGCATCGCCAGTAAATGAATAACAAGCATCTGATCCATTTACAACTATGTAAGATGTGCTGTTTTTTGCCATTATTACTGATGCTAAGCCTAAGATTGCAACTACTGTCATTAGGAAATTCTTTGTTTTCATTTTTTGTATTTTTAAACCTTTTTAGAGTTTGTTAATTTTGGTCTTTTACCAATAATCTCTTTGTGTTTTACTAGTGGCGTATTTAGTTACAAAACTAGTAAATAAAAACCAAATAGAAAATTCAGCTCCGCAAAGCTTCCTTATTTGAGTTTGTATCATTTTTATAGATCTTAATACGAAATGTATTTTAGCACAATCCATCATTGCCCTGCAAGCTTCTCGCTTGTGCCGTTAAAGAAACTGAAACGATTACTCGTTATCAGATATCAATTTCTAAAACTGTTTGATCTTCTTGATGATTTTTTGCACTACTATATTTCGAATCTGCCTTTTGCATTCTTAATTAAAATTTGATTTCTGTCTAAATCAATATCTTTTAATTCGAGATCAATAAGCTCATCAACACGAAACCCAGAGGAGTAAATCAAGGCCAAAGAAGCCCTGTGTTTTAAATTTTTAGTTACTTTCAATAATCTAATAATTTCTTCTTGAGATAATACAACTGGAAGCGTCCTAGATTTTCGTGGTCTTTAAAGTTTAAAAGAATTGATACTACATTTTGAATAAAAAGCAGTGAAAACCTTTAATGCACTTATAAATTGTCGCTGAGTATTTATGCTATATTCTTTCGGAATAAAAACATCTTCTAAAAACAATTCTACGTCTCTGTTATTTAACTCATTTGTCGCTTTGGGTAGTGTATATAAAATGAAATCTTTAAGAAATTTAGAATAGACGTTTATCGTACTTGTACTATATCTCTTTCCTTCCAAATATTTAGTGTACTCTTTAATAAGTAATGTATTTGATTCATTCATTAAAAGTCTAACTGCTGGTTTTTTATTTTTTAATGTAAGCGCTAATGAATTATCGAGTATTAAAAGCGGTTTAAGAATAGTATTCGATTTTAATTGAGAAAGCTTTTTGTTAGAAAATTCAGTAACCCAGCCCCGTAAAGTTTTACTCCAATAATAACCATTTAAAGATTTTACGGTAGAAATAATAAAATCATTATAAGTGAAGACGAGTAATAATACAACTGTATTGTTAAGAATTACTTTTTTTGTTACAATAGTGATATCTAAGTGTAAGTTAAAACTCATGGTGATTCAAACATACAAAAAATAAATGTATATTTATATTTTCATTGCTTTTTTTCTGAATTTAATAAAAGCATTCAACGATAACAACACTATTAAAAGCACAATAGAAAGCAAAAAAAACTCCAACGAAATTCGTTGGAGTTGTAAGATTCAGTAAAAAGAAGGATTATCCTTTTACTTTGTTTTTGAAGTTTTCAAATTTTGTCGCTTCCTTTTTAGGCCAGCTGTTGTTCGAAGTATCTACATCAGCAGTTTCTTCATCTGGATCTAATTTAAAACTCATAATTTCTTGAGTAGAAGAGAACACTCTTTTTACAGAAGTATCGTTCTGCATCCAAATCTGAGCAGGGAAGGTTTGTCTTTCCGTAGTTCCATCCGCATAGGTTAATTCTACGATGATTGGCATCACCAATCCACCTGGCTTTTCAAACTCAACAGAATAGATAAAAGAAGGCACCTCTTTACCGTCCACATAGGTATCCATCGCTTTCGCATTGGCATCTTCCTTTTTATCTGTAATATATACCAAGTCTCCAAGGCTGTCAAAATACTCCTTGTATTGTTCTTTTATTTTGGTCATTCTTTCGTTTGGCTTGTCAGTTAAATATAATGGTTTCACAGCTTTAATTCCGATATCCGTTACATCCGTAGTATAGAACCATCCTCTCCAGAACCAATCTAAATCCATTCCAGAAGCATCTTCCATAGAACGGAAGAAATCGGCTGGTGTTGGGTGTTTAAACATCCATCTTTTAGAATAGGTTCTAAATGCGTGGTCAAACAATTCAGGCCCCATAATGGTCTTTCTTAGCATGTACAATCCAGCAGCTGGTTTCGAATAGGCATTCGGTCCAAATTGCTTTACATAATCTCCTTGCGACATAATTGGAGAGATGTTCGATTGATCTCCGCCCATATAACGCGTAATTTCTTTGGTTGGGTTGGATGCAAACAATTCTGCATCATACACATCTTCAGCTAAAATTTCTACGAAAGAATTCAAACCTTCATCCATCCAAGTCCATTGTCTCTCATCAGAGTTCACAATCATTGGAAAGAAGTTGTGTCCAACTTCATGAATAATAACCCCTAACATTCCTTTTTTGGTTCTGTCAGAATAGGTTCCATCAGGATTTGGTCTTCCAAAGTTGAAACAAATCATTGGATATTCCATTCCTTGTCTTTCAGAATGCACAGAAATTGCTTTCGAGTATGGGTAGTCAAACGTAAGTTTAGAGTACTCAATAAGAGTGGTAGCAACCGCTCTCGTAGAGTGCTCTTCCCATAATGGGTTTCCTTCTTTCGGATACATAGAAACCGCCATTACTGTTTTTCCATTTACATTGGTTGCCATGGCATCCCAAATGTATTTTCTTGAAGTAGCAAAAGCAAAATCACGCACTTTATCTGCTTTAAAGTGCCATGTTTTTGTTCCAGTAGCACGCCCTTTTTCTGCAGCCTCCGCTTCCGCTTGCGTTACAATTAAAACAGGGTTGTCAAAAGTTTTTCTTGCTTTTTCAAAACGTTGACGTTGTTTTTTAGACAATACTTTTTTCTCATTTTGTAAATCTCCTGTTGCATCTAAAATATGATCTGCAGGAACCGTAATTTTTACATCATAACTTCCAAATTCTAACGCCCATTCACTGCGTCCCCAGAATTGCATGTTTTGCCATCCTTCAACGTTGTTATAGACTGCCAATCTTGGAAAAAATTGTGCAATGGTATAGTTGTTGTTTCCGTCAGGAAAAGCCTCTAAACCAGATCTTCCTCCGTCTTTATTAATGTCGTTAATTTTATAATTCCAAGCAATACGAAATTTAAATGCTTCACCAGGCTGTAACGCTTTTGGTAAATTTACACGCATCATAGTTCTGTTGATGAAATGAGATAGGGGAGTGCCATTACTTTCTACAGCAGTAATGTTAAAACCAAATCCTTTCTTTTCATTCATATAGGTACTCTGAAACTTCTCTGGAGTAATAAAAAGAGAGGTTCCACCAGATTTTGCCAAAGGTGTTTTAGAATCATCCGCTCTCATGTTCTGATCTAATTGTACCCATAAATAGTCTAAAACATCTTTAGAATTGTTGTGATACGTAATGTTTTCATCACCATAAATACGATTAGCATTTTCATCCAAACGAATGTCCATTACATAATCTACTTTTTGTTGTGTGTATTGGTTTCCTGGAGCTCCTGATGCAGCATGCTGCGTGTCTGGAGTTGCCAAAACATCCTTCATTTGTCTGAATTTGTTTTGATCGGTGTGTCCTTGTTGTGTTTCCTTCTTTTCTTTTTCGGGCGCTTGTGCAAAAGATGCAGTTGCCACAAAGAAGAGTGAAAATACGAGTACAGATAATTTTCTCATTTTTTTTGTTTTTTTTGAAATGTCGTCTAAATTAAGAATTCCTATTTAAATGAGTTAAAAAATGTTAAAAAATTAACAAATATTTATTAAATAAATTTTTAAAACCGTGCATAAAAAAAGCGAAATCAACATGATTTCGCTTTTTATGAGATAAAGGTGTTTTTTTAACCTTTCATTTTCTTTTTAAACTTTGTAAACTTCGTTTGTTCTTTTCTTGGAAAACTGTTGTTTGAAGTATCTACATCTGCAGTTTCTAAATCTGGATCCAATGCAATTTTTGTAATTTCCTTTTCAGAAGAGAAGGTTTTTGTAATTTCTTTGTCATTATATCTCCAAATTTGTGCTGGATAGGTTTTTCTCTCTGTAGAACCATCCTCATACGTAAACTTTACAATGATTGGCATTACCAATCCACCGGGTTTATTGTAGGTAATTTCGTAGTGAAATTTTGAATTAGCGTCTTTTTTAGCAAAAGCCAAACCATCCGTTGTGTCTTCAATAAACTCCACAGCATCCTCTTCACCTGTTTTCGTCTGAAACTTTCTTACACTCTGAATTCCAATATCGGTAACATCTGTCGTGTAGAACCATCCTCTCCAAAACCAATCTAAATCCATTGCAGAAGCATCTTCCATAGAACGAAAGAAATCGGCAGGTGTTGGGTGTTTAAACTTCCAACGTTGCGAATAGGTTTTAAAAGCATGATCAAACAATTCTTTCCCCATAATGGTTTCACGAAGAATCCATAATGCAGTAGCTGGTTTCCCGTAGGCATTGCTACCAAAGCTATACACATGATCTCCTTTAGACATAATAGGAGCAATTTTAGATTGATCCCCATTCATATAACGAACAATGTTTTTTGGATATCCTCTAGTAATTGGAAAATCTTTGTCATAGGCCAATTCAGCTAACATTTCCATATACGAATTCAATCCCTCATCCATCCAAGTCCATTGTCTTTCATCCGAATTTACAATCATTGGAAAAAAGTTATGTCCAACTTCATGAATGGTTACTTTAATCATTCTGTATTTTACACGGTCAGAATACGTTCCGTCAGCATCTGGTCTTCCAGGATTGAAACAAATTTGTGGATATTCCATTCCCATTTGTCCATCTACAGAAATCGCTTTGTGGTATGGGTAATCAAAAGTATACTCTGAATAGGTTTTTAAAGTTTGCGCCACCGCTTTTGTAGAGTGATCACCATATAAAGGGTTTGCTTCTCTTGAGTAGTATGAATAAGCCATAACGGTCTTTCCATTAATATCTACAGCCATTCCGTCCCAAATAAATTTTCTTGAACTTGCAAACGCATAATCTCTTACGTTGGTTGCTTTAAATTTCCAAGTTTTAGTTTTCGTTGCTCTTTTTTGTTCTACTTCTTCAGCTTCTTTTTGAGATTGAATGATGACAATTTTGTAAAAAGATTTTTTAGCTTTCGCTAATTTTTTTAATTGCTTTCTTGTCAAAACTTCCTTCTCATTCAATAAAACACCCGTTGCGCCCAACATATGGTCTTCAGGAGTGGTAATGTTTACTGTAAAATCTCCAAATTCTAAAGCAAATTCACTGCGTCCCCAAAACTGGTCATTTTGCCACCCTTCTACATTATCATATACACACATTCTTGGATAAAATTGTGCAATTACATAATTGTTGTTACCATCAGGAAAATGCTCATAACCAGATCTTCCGCCTTGGGTTCTATGATTGTTGATGTTGTACCACCATTTTATTTTGAATTCAAAAGTAGTACCAGATGCCAAAGGTGTGGTAAGATTGATACGCATCATGGTTTGATTAATGGTGTACGATACATCGGAACCATCAAGATTGGTGACCCCTTCAATTTTAAAACCTCCATCGAAAGCTTCTGAAGGAAAACTTCTATCAAACCTGCTTTTACTCAGTTTAGTAGGCATTTTATTCGGTTGAATGTCTGGCGTTTTAGAATCTGCAGCACGCATGTTCTGGTCTAACTGCACCCATAAATAGGCGAGGTCATCTACAGAGTTATTGTGATAGGTAATGGTTTCATTTCCATAAATTCGTTGGTTGTCATCATCCAAAACAATGTCCATGTTGTAATCTACTTTCTGTTGCGTGTATTCTACACCAGGGGCACCAGAAGCAGTATGTTGGCTATTTGGTGTTGCCAACTCATCTTTTAACTGTTTGAATTTATTTTGATTTGTGTGTCCTTGTTTTGTTTGTTGCTGTGCAAAACTGACTCCAGCAATGAAAACAAATGAAAACAATAGGATGCTTAATTTTTTCATTTTGTGAATTGTTTTTAATTTTTTTCTAATCTATGAATATTCGTTAAGATAGAGTTGTTAATTTCTTAATATTTTAAAATTTCTGAATAATTTTCTGCGTTTAACAATACACTTTTATTGATTTTGCCAACTTTAGATTTAATTAAGTTCTCTTGTTTTGGAAAGTGTTTAATGAGTATTTTATTGGAAATTTCTATTTGATTGACATCACTAATGTCTTCAATTTCTAAATAGAAATACACCAATTCACCATCATATTCTTTACCTATATAATTGAATTTTTTGGCGACGGCATTCACTTTAAAATGTAATTTTTCATTCAAATACTTTTCAAAATAAACATCGTTTTCCGTGAGTTCTTTCTCGGTAGTCAATTGTAAATCGATGTTGTAATCTTTGTTCAGTGCGGTTTCAATGTCGTCCATAAAAACATTGATAATTATTTGCACCGATTTCGATTCAGGAATGAAGTTTATTTGTGTTAGACTCAAGTAATACTTGTGTGCCGAAAAAGAAAGCATTGGAATGATTAGCAAGAGTAAAAAGGTTTTTTGTAATTTCATAAAGAAGTGTCAAGTCAATTAGTCAGCCAAATTACTGTTTAATTTATTAAATTCGATGGCTTTTTCTTCTAAGAATTTAATAAGCGAAAATTCATTATTGAAGAGCGCCTTGTTAAACAGCGTGTCTGTTCTACAAAAATATAAAAACCGCGTTGTAGCGTCTTTTTTAATATTGAAATTCTTTTCTAAATCGTAATTGTATTGCTTTAAGAGTATTTGGACATCGATGTCCTCTTCAACTATTTGCTTCTTTTTTCGCAACATTTTTATTCTACCAGACAAGGTATTTAATATATGATCTAAAGGAATACCTCCACTACTGGTGGTCGCTGTGTAAATTTCTCGGTCTACTTTTTTCATTTTTTTTCTGCCTGTATTCGGGAGCCCTAAAGTTACAGCACTTATTTTATTCTCCTTCGTTACTTTTTTAACATCGATTCCCAATCGTCCTGACAAATCATGTTTTTTTAACTCAAATGCTTTTAAGACAGTCGTCTCAATGAGAAGTCGAACGGCTATTTCTTTACGAATAAAAGTAGCCTTAGAAATATAGATGATTTTTGTAATGTGCTGTACAGAGGAGAGTCGCAAAGAATCCCCCAGACGTACACGTATTTCAAAAATTCCGTCATCATTGGAAACAGTTCCTCTTTTTGTACTTAAATTTAAAATAGTAGCGTTGGAAATCGTTCCAATAGAATCTTTAAGATGTCCTTTTATAAAAGTGCTTCTTTGTGCTATCAGTACTTTTGAAGCAAAAAATAGGAGGAATAAAACGAAGAATTTTTTACCCATATAAGGAGTTTTTTAAAAAAATTATTAATTTTTATTTTCTATTGTGTAAAGAAAACTCTTGCTATGCCGTATAATTGTAGTCATAAATGCAATTTGATTTTTAGAATTATAGGCGCTAATTATGTGTTTGTTTTTGCAAAACTCTAAAAACGAATTGATATTTTCTTTTTTAATTTTCAGCGTGCTTAAAAAAAATCATCTGTAAAGTGATTCC
Organism: Polaribacter sp. SA4-10; assembly: GCA_949519155.1. Taxonomy (GTDB): domain Bacteria; phylum Bacteroidota; class Bacteroidia; order Flavobacteriales; family Flavobacteriaceae; genus Polaribacter. The sequence continues at coordinate 354,542 of CATIQU010000035.1, read as the reverse complement.
TTATTTTTGCAAGTTCTCTGTCTTCAATTGTTATTTTTTTTAGAATTCGTTCTCTTTTTTTATTGCCGTTTAAGAGATTTATTAAATTATCCAAACTCACTACAGCTCCTGACCTAATTTTAACAACTGATTTGTTTTCTTCTTTTTTTGTTCCTGCGAAGGGTAAATTTAATGATTTTGTAGAAATTTTTGCTCCACTTGTTAAAATATCTTTATCGACATAAAAAATACTTTTCTGATTGCCTATCGTAATTTCATTTAAGATTTCTATTTTTTCATCCAATATAATTTTGAGATTCAGAGAAGAAGTGTGCTTATTGGTAACAATTATGAAAATTTTTTTATAATTGATGTGCGAAATGAACAGGCTATCATTTTCTTTTATTGGAATTTTAAAAAGACCATTGTCATTTGAAATCGTTCCAATTTGTGTGTTTTTTTTCATGATATGAACGTTGGACAAAAGTTGATTTTGAAAGAGAACAATTCCTGATATATTTTTTCTATGCTGACTCATTATAGAAATCGTTATAATACAAAAAAGGAGTCTAATAAAGGTTTTCTTCATATTGCAAAGAAAATAGACGGCGTTGTTAAAAATGTATTAAGGCTCTTGTAATTTTTTATTAAATAACCTTTTTAATTCTTTAAATTCGCTGACGATAAACAACCCAATTTTGAAAAAATTAATCATTGCAAGCACCTCTACTGTTTTTGGTAGCAGTTATTTAGATTACTTACTTCCTACGTTATCTTCCTTTTTTGGGAATGTTAATACCTTATTATTCATTCCATACGCGAGACCAGGAGGAATCTCTTATGATGCTTATACTAAAATAGCAGCGAAAGCATTCGCAACAATAAACATAAAGGTGCAGGGGATTCACGAATTTGAGAATCCAGCAAAGGCACTTCAAGAAGCAGAAGCCATATTTACAGGTGGAGGAAATACTTTTGAATTGTTAAACCAACTCTATCAAAAAGAGATTTTCACAGAACTAAAAACAGTGTTAGAAAATGGAACTCCATATTTAGGCACGAGTGCTGGAAGCAATATTTGTGGTGTTTCTATTCGCAATACCAATGACATGCCTGTAGTACATCCGCCAAGTTTTAAAGCATTGGAAATTATCTCTTTTAATATCAATGCACATTATTTAGATCCTGCAGTTGGATCTAAACACATGGGAGAAACTAGGGAAACACGTATTCAAGAATTTCATATATTTAATGACACGCCCGTTTTAGGGTTGCGAGAAGGAAGTTGGCTTGAAGTGAATAATGAAAGAATCACGTTAAAAGGAGCTTTACAAGCAAGACTCTTTAAAAAGGACAGTATTCCTGTGGAATTAGTTTCTGGTAGTGAAGTATTGCTTTAACGAAAAAAAACTGTAAAATGAATTACAGCTTTTTTATAATATCAGGGAGATGATTGAATTACTTTAATCCACCAATCATTTCTTCGGGCTTTACCCAAGCATCATATTCTTCAGCAGTTACATAACCTAAACGAACTGCTTCCACTTTTAAAGTAGTTCCGTTTTCATGTGCCGTATTTGCAATTTCTGCAGCCTTGTAATAACCGATTTTTGTATTTAAAGCGGTTACTAACATTAAAGAGTTGTTCACTAATTCTGTAATTCTTGTGTGGTTGGGTTCAATTCCCGCGGCACAGTTTTCATCAAAAGACTTACAAGCATCTCCTATTAATTGTGCAGACTGTAATACGTTTGCAGCCATCATGGGTTTGAAAACATTTAATTCATAATGCCCTTGCGTTCCTCCAACAGTAACCGCAACGTCATTTCCCATTACTTGCGCACACACCATGGTAATGGCTTCTGCTTGTGTTGGGTTTACTTTTCCTGGCATGATAGATGATCCTGGTTCGTTTGCTGGAATCATCAATTCTCCTATTCCAGAACGTGGTCCAGAAGCCATCATACGAATGTCATTTGCAATTTTATTTAGAGAAACGGCAATCTGCTTTAAAGATCCGTGTGTTTCTACAAAAGCATCATGTGCAGCCAAGGCTTCAAATTTATTTTCGGCGGTTATGAATGGCAACCCAGTAAACTGTGCAATGTACTTTGCAACTAAGAAATCATAGCCAGGAGGGGTGTTTAATCCCGTTCCAACGGCAGTACCTCCTAAAGCTAACTGACTTAAATGCGCTAAGGTGTTTTTCAATGCTTTTACACCGAAGTTTAATTGTGCTACATAGCCAGAAAACTCTTGCCCTAAGGTAAGTGGAGTAGCATCCATTAAATGCGTTCTTCCTATTTTGACAACGTCTTTAAATGCTTCTGATTTTAATTTTAAAGTAGCTTTTAACTGCTCAATGCCTGGAAGGGTGGTTTCTATAATTTTCTTGTAGGCTGCAATATGCATCCCAGTAGGAAAGGTGTCGTTTGAAGATTGTGATTTATTCACATCATCGTTGGGTTGAATCGTTTTTTCGCCTTCACCAATCACATTTCCTGCAATTTCATGGGCTCTATTGGCAATGACTTCATTTACATTCATATTTGATTGTGTGCCTGAACCTGTTTGCCAAATAACTAAAGGAAATTGATCATCATGCTTTCCTGCTAAAATTTCATCACACACTTGCGCGATTAAATCTCTTTTTTGGGAAGTTAATACGCCCAATTCACAATTAGTAAATGCAGCTGCTTTTTTAAGATAGGCAAACCCATAAACAATTTCAAGAGGCATTGATCCTGGAGCTCCAATTTTAAAGTTGTTGCGAGATCGTTCTGTTTGCGCTCCCCAATATTTATCTGCAGGAACCTTTACTTGTCCCATTGTATCCTTTTCTATTCTGTAGTTCATGTTTGTGTGAAATGAAATATTAAAACACAAATTTACGAAAACTAAGATAAAAGCTATTATCAATTGCTTTTAAAAACAATTGAAAAATTTTCATTTTACATAGTAGAATATGAAAATATGTATTATTTTTGCTGTAATAATTTTTCAAATAAAAACAAATGTTAGATTTTTCTCAATTTTCAGGATTAGTTTTATTCATGTTCGTCTTTACAACCGGTTTCTGGTTGTTGATCTTCTTGTTAACATTTGTCGTTCCTTATTGGATTGGTGGAACGATTTGGGAAAACTTAAAATTAAAGCGAGAAGCAAAAAAAGCTGCGGAAGGTAAATAAGCAGTGGTATATAGGTAGCGTTTTTTTGATGTTACCCAAGTCTACGAAATTAAAAAGGTAATAATCTTAAGATTATTGCCTTTTTTTATGCCTTTTCGAGATTGAATACTCGCTTGTTTCCGAAATAAAAAGTACAGCATTCTGCTTGTTTCTAGTTTGTCGTTTAGCAACAAAATTACCAAACAAAAATAAAAAAAGACATTTATAATACAGTTTCCATTTTTAGCGCACTTTATTGAATTACGACCCTTAAAATGGCTTTACCACCCGATCCTCTTATTCAATATTGCTTGTCTAAATATGTTTTGTAAATTTCAAAATCTACAACAAACCAGCAATAAGCAATACAATACCACAACAATTAGAGAGCGGCTTTTTTTTTTCATCCAATAAGGGTTGTTTTTTAGCTGTATAGCTATGATTTTAGTTTATTGAAAGTTGTATGTTTTTTATTGAGGTGTTTTTAACGAACCGACGGTCAATAATACTTAGATTTATAAACTATCAAAAAACAGGGTTTTGTGCTGCTATATATCTTAGCAAATAAGCTACCGGAAATGAATAGAGAGACCCATCAACTAAAATAAATAAATTATGAAGAATGATTTTTTAAGAATTATTTTACTTTTAGGTTCTTTGAGCTTTTTTGCGCAAGCAAATAGGGTTAAAGTAATCAACAATCAACAAGGGACGAAATTGGTCGTTAACGGAAACGACTTTATGATTAATGGAATGAATTGGGACTATGTGCCAATTGGTACAAATTACTCGTATAGTTTATGGAAACAATCAGAAGATGTAATTAAGGCAGCTTTAGATGCAGAAATGGGCTTGCTTAAAAATATGGGCGTAAACACTATTCGTGTATATACCGGTATGCAACCTAAATGGATTACTTATATCTATGAAACGTATGGCATTCATACGATGTTAAATCATTCATTTGGTCGGTACGGCCTCACGATCAATGGCGCATGGATAGCTAAGACAGATTATGCAGATCCTACTACACAAGCAATTTTGTTAAAGGAAGTTACAGACGTTGTCAATGAATATAAAAACACGCCTGGTTTACTTTTGTATCTATTAGGAAATGAAAACAATTATGGATTGGTTTGGAAAGGTGCTGAAACAGAAGACCTACCCATCAATGAAGGAGATTATTCTGTTGCCGCTAAATATTTATACCAAATGTTTAACAAGGCTGCAGTTGCCATGAAGAAAATAGATAGTTCGCATCCAGTTGCCATGTGTAATGGCGATTTAGGTTTTTTAGACCTTGTTGCAAAAGAATGTAAAGACGTAGATATCTACGGAACAAATATGTACCGAGGGAAATCTTTTGGAGATGCCTTTAAAAGAGTGAAAAAAGAATTGAACATGCCCATCATGTTTACCGAATTTGGTTCAGATGCTTTCAATGCAGTAACCAATGCAGAGGATCAAAAAATGCAAGCGCTTTTTATGGTTGAAAATTGGAAAGAAATATATCAAAATGCAGCCGGATTAGGAAAAGCAGGAAACTCATTAGGAGGTTTTACCTTTCAGTTTAGTGATGGCTGGTGGAAATTTGGTCAAACAAAAGATTTGGATGTGCATGATAACAATGCTTCTTGGTCTAATGGAGGTTATTATTTAGACTTCAAAAAAGGAAGTAATAATATGAACGAAGAATGGTTTGGAATTTGCGCCAAAGGACCTACAAATGCTGCGGGATTGTATACTTTATACCCAAGAGCAGCTTATTATTCTTTACAAGAAGCACATCGCATTAATCCATATGGAGAAGGAGTTACATCCAATTCAGTAGCAAAACATTTTTCTAAGATTAGCTTAATGGATGGTGTCCTAAGAGCAAGAGGTGGTAATGCTACCATGGGAAGCAGCGAGAAAATAAGCCTGAGTAATTTAAGAGCAGAGTTTACAACCTTCAATACTGGCGGAAGTTTATTAACCACGCCAAATGTTGCAGACACAGAAAATACGGGCTATCCAAACAGAACAGGTTTTGATCACATGCAATCTTATTTTATTGGAGTACAAGCACAACCTTCTCCAAACATGAGAGCCGAAGTAAATTTTAATGTTTTAGGTAATGTTGCAGCAAATCCTATTGATGAAATATTTTATGAAAATAGAAATCGTCCGGTAGTTGTCAATACAGACAATGGGAATGTAACACTTACTGACAATAACAGAGTACAAGTATACAATGCTTCTTTCGATTGGAAATCAGATGATTTTAATGTGAGAGGATTTTATAGAACGGGTCATTATCATTGGCAATATGAAGGTGATATTTTTGGTTTATATCCAGAATCAAATTACGGTCCAAATTTAGACATCTATGGTGGAGAAATTTTAGGACTAGAAGTTGACGGAAAAGGAGCTTTAGAAGGATTAAAAGCAGCCTTCGGACCTCAGTTATGGTGGGGAGCAAATCCTGCACTACTCTTAAAGTACAGTACTAAAATAGGAAATTATAGTTTTACGAGTGTGTATCACGAAGATGTCTCTGAAAATAAAGAAGCACAAACATCAGGCTTTATTCCATTGCCAAAAACACGTAGATTAACTGCAGCTTTAGAAAGAAAGTATGAGAACTTCGGTTTTCAATTAGGCGGTATTTGGGGAGGTCAACCTTTAAATGGTAGAACATATCAAGATATTAGATATAATAGTGATGGTACAAGTGATGTAGTTGTCGATAAAATTAAAAGCGCAGATAATTGGGGAGGTAAATTAAAAGTAACCTATACAAAAGGAACTTTTAACTGGTATGCACAATCTGCCGTAATGGGACTTGTTGCAAACGGAGGTGCAGATGCAGTCACCACTTTTACCGGCTGGAAATTGAAAGATACAGGAAGTGGAAATCAAGCAAACTTTTTAACAGGGTTTACATTTACTTCAGGAAACCTACAAATTGCACCTAACTTTTTATGGCAAAAACCTTTAGTTGATGCTATGCCAAATGGTATTGATGCGCCAGGTAGATTAAGAAACATACAGTCAGATCCATTTGTTGTAAGAGGCAATAGAGAAACCACTGCTGGAGAAATTTTATTTACTTACGATCCAACACCAGGCACTTGGATGTATGAATGGGATAATGACCGTGCGGAAGACGCAAATTTTGCTATGAATTTAGGATTTGTTTACAGACACTTGCCAACAACGCAAGATGCTGCAATCGGTTTCTTTTCCAATCGGTCAATTTTTGCATTTGCAAATTCAGCACCAGCTGAAGATTTATGGGAAGTAAATTCAAGAATTGTTTCTAAAACAAATACAGATTTTGGATTTATTGCAAACCTCTATTATGGAAATGGTCAAGCGAACGGAAGTGATACACGATTGATAAAAAGAGCAGGTGGAGATATACGAATGATTTATAATAAATTAAAAGTAACGGCTACCGCTAAGTTTAATGATTGGGGCCCTTTTGATTATCACCGAGATTTTAACTTAACCTATCCAACACAATTGATGTTAGATTTTTCTACCACCTTAGGAAAGCCAGGTTGGTTTGTTTTACCAAACACCAAAATGGGAATTCGAGGAACTTGGAGGTCTCTAGATCAATATTCTCCGAGATATACTTTTAGCAGTACAGATGCTTCTTCTTTAAACCTTGCAGGACAGGTAAACGGTTCTGAATGGGAAATTAGAACCTACATTCATATTAATGTTGGAAAACAATAAACAGTTATGATCATGAAAACTAAAAAACAATTTTATTCAAAAATCACCTTTCTTTTAAGCCTGCTTTTAATGATAACCATAGGGTGTGAAAGAGCACTTTCCGAAGATGTCGTTTTAGCAACCTATTCACCATCTCCAGATGTTTATATCGATGGTTTTAGCACTGGCTTAGAATATTATCCATATTTAAACTCTAAGTATGAAGCTTTTTCTGTAGATACAGAAGTAAAATACAAAGGGAGTTCTTCGATGCGTTTTGATGTGCCTGTAGAAGGAGATCCTGCTGGATCTTATGCAGGAGCTATTTTTAGAGATGACAATGGTGGACGAAACTTAACAGAGTACGATGTTTTAACCTTTTGGGCAAAAGCAACACAATCTGCAAAAATTAATGATATTGGTTTTGGACAAGATTTTGGAGACAATAAGTTTCAAGTGAGTAGACAACAATTACAATTAACGACAAACTGGGTAAAATATGTAATTCCAATTCCAGATGCATCCAGATTAATCCAAGAAAAAGGAATGCTTTGGTATGCAGAGGGTCATGAAAATGGAGAAGGTTATAGTTTTTGGTTGGATGAAGTGAAGTTTGAGAAATTGGGAACTATTTCAGAGATTGAAGCTTTAATTTTATTAGGAGAAGACAAAGTAATTACTTCTTTTAATGGCGTGCAAACAACCATTGGAGGAGTTTCTGCAACTTTTAACTTTACGGATCAAATAAGTCAAACAATTTCGATCTCTCCTGCTTATTTAGCCTTTAGTTCCTCGAATACAAGCGTTGCAACAGTTGATGAATTTGGGGTAGTAACGACATTAAATTCTGGTTCTACAGTGATCACAGCGACCTTTAATCAGGTTCAAGTTTCAGGTAGTTTAACCATCAATTCTTTGGGAGCATTTTCACATGCTCCAATACCAACGCAAGACCCTGCAAATGTAATTTCTATATTTTCAGATGCTTATACCAATGTGCCAGTAAACTATTATAACGGCTATTGGGCGCCTTGGCAAACAACATTGTCAGATGATTTTACCGTAGAAGGAGACAATATTTTGCAATACACCATCTTTAATTTTGTGGGTATGGAATATAGTGCACCAACTATTGATGCCACTTCGATGACACATTTTCATCTAGATGCATATATTCCAGGTCCGATTGTCGGAGGTAGAGAATTTAGAGTCCTCCTGGTAGATTTTGGCGCAGATGGTTCTTATGGAGGTGGAGATGACACTAGACATTCAACAACCTTTAGAGCACCAATTTTGGTTTCTCAAAATTGGATATCCATCGATTTGCCTTTTTCGAGTTTAACAGGTTTGGGAAGTAGATCTAATATGGCGCAGTTAATATTAGAAGGTGGAGATGGCTCTAAAATTTTTATTGACAATCTTTATTTTTATAATTAAAGGAAATAAAACAAATAGTAATTTTAAATAAGAAAAAACATATTATTTGGAATATGTTTTAAGATGCATTTTATGACGAAGAATACCATTTTTTTAGGTAAAAATAGAGCTTATAACCCTTCTTTAGAAGTTAGTGGAGCACAAGTAATTATTGAAGACGAGGTTTATTATAAAATTTCGAATAGCAATAAAATGAGACCTTTTTTTATTAGTCTTGTTAGTAATTCGGACCACTGGATGTTTATTTCAAGCAATGGAGGTTTATCTGCAGGTAGAAAAAATGCAGAAAATTCTTTCTTTCCTTACTATACCGATGATAAAATAACAGAATCTTCAGACATTACAGGAAGTAAAACCATACTTCATGTTCATAAAGAGGATAAAATATTTCTTTGGGAACCGTTTTCAGATAAATATGAAGGCGTGTATGCAATCAAAAGAAATTTGTACAAAAATAATTATGGGAACAAACTTATTTTTGAAGAAATTAATGAAGATTTAGGAATCACTTTTCAATACCAATGGAATACAAGTACAAAATTTGGTTTTGTTAAAAAATCTTCTTTACTTAATACTACTGATACTAAAATTGAAGTCACCATTTTAGATGGTATTCAAAACATATTGCCTTACGGAATCGCTTCAGATTTTCAGAATAGCACGAGTAACCTAATCGACGCCTACAAAAAATGTGAATTAGAAAAAGATACAGGTTTAGGTATTTTTGCTTTGAGTGCTGTTATTGTAGATAAAGCGGAACCAAGTGAGGCTTTAAAAGCGAATACCGTTTGGTCTACTGGTGTTAAAAATCCGACGTACCTAATTTCTTCTTTGCAATTAAATGCTTTTAGAAAAGGAGAGCAACTGCATCAAGAAGAAGATATAAAGGCAGAAAAAGGTGCTTATTTTACGGTACAAGATCTTACTTTAGAAGGGCATGAAAAAGCATCATGGACCTTGGTAGCAAATGTAAATCAGAATCTAAATTCCATACAGGAAATTAAAAAAATTATTAAAAACACAGCTGATGTTACTGCGCTAATTCAACAAGATATAGAAACGGGTACAGATAAATTAGTGCAATTAGTTGCTGCTTCTGATGGTCTGCAATTGGGAGAAAACCAACCCAGAAACACAAGGCATTTTGCCAATACCCTTTTCAACATTATGCGAGGAGGTATTTTTGATAACAATTATCAAATTGAAAAAGAAGATTTTATAAAATACATTTCAAAAGCGAATAAGAAAGTTACCAAAAAGAAAGAAGAAATTTTAAATGCTTTACCAGCAGTTTTTAATGTTGATTTTATTAAGGGTATTGCAGATTCAGACTATGATGCAAATTTTAAGAGACTCTGTTATGAATATTTGCCGTTAAAATTTAGTAGAAGACATGGAGATCCAAGTAGGCCTTGGAACAAGTTTTCTATCAATACACGTAGTGAAATAGACGGTTCAAAAATATTAGACTACGAAGGAAACTGGAGAGATATTTTTCAAAACTGGGAAGCTTTAGCGCATTCTTATCCAGAGTTTATTGAAGGAATGATTCATAAGTTTTTAAATGCGACAACCTTCGAAGGGTACAATCCTTATAGAGTAACCAAAGATGGTTTTGATTGGGAAACTATAGAAGAAAACGATCCTTGGTCTTACATTGGATATTGGGGAGATCACCAAATTATTTATTTACTTAAATTTCTAGAATTTATAGAAAAGTATTATCCGAACAAATTGGCAAAAAATTTCACAGAAGATGTATTTGTATATGCCAATGTCCCTTATAAAATTAAGAGCTATGAAGACACTCTAAAAGACCCAAAAGATACCATTGATTTTGATGCTAAATTAGACCAAAAAATTCAAGAAGAGAAAGAAAGACTTGGTGCCGATGGCGCTTTATTAAGAGATGAAAATTTCTTTATTCATAAAGTAAATTTAATCGAAAAATTACTTGCAACCGTATTGGCAAAAGTTTCTAATTTTATACCAGAAGGAGGTATTTGGTTAAACACACAAAGGCCAGAATGGAATGATGCCAACAATGCCTTAGTAGGGAATGGTATTTCTATGGTGACCTTATACTATCTCAGAAGATTTATTAATTTCTTTGAAGATATTGTAGAAAAATCTTCAGAAGAAACCTATGCGGTTTCAACAGAATTAACCAATTTTTTCCAATCTGTAGCCTCAGCGTTAAATAATCACGTAAGTATATTGTCTGGAAAAATTTCAGATGTAGACCGAAAAACACTTTTAGATATCATAGGAAAAGCCGGAAGCACTTATAGAACTACTATTTATGAAACTGGTTTTACAAGTGATAAAGAAGCGGTTTCGAAAGGTGATTTAACTTTGTTTTTCAATGTTTTAAAAAAATATTTAGACCATACAATTGCTGCAAACAAACGTTCAGATAACTTGTATCATGCCTATAATTTAATGACAGTAGAAAGCGATACTGAGGTATCTGTTTCTTACCTGTCAGAAATGTTAGAAGGTCAAGTAGCCGTTTTAAGTTCTGGCTATTTATCAGCAAAAGAAGCTTTATCTGTTTTAGATGGTTTAAAGGAAAGTGCTCTTTTTAGAGAAGATCAGTATAGCTATATTCTATATCCAAATAAAAATCTACCAAGGTTTACAGACAAGAATATTATTCCAGCTGTATCCGTTGAAAAGTCACCGTTATTGCGTCAGCTTTTAGCGGATGGTAATACACAAATCATTGAAAAGGACATCACAGGAGCCTACCATTTTAATGCGAATTTTAACAACGGCGCTCGATTAAAAGAAACTTTAGATACACTTTCAGAAAGCTACCAATCATTATTAGCAAAGGATGAAAAACTGATTTTAGCGATTTATGAAGAAATGTTTGATCATAAATCTTTTACAGGAAGATCTGGAACATTTTTTGGCTACGAAGGTTTAGGGTCAATTTATTGGCATATGGTCTCGAAGTTGTTAATCGCAGCACAAGAGAACTGCTTATTGGCAATTAATGAGAATGAAAGTGAAGAGGTAATTGGAAGACTATTAGAGCACTATTACGAAATTAACGAAGGTATTGGAGTGCATAAATCTCCAGAATTGTATGGAGCATTTCCAACAGATCCGTATTCACATACACCTGCAGGAAAAGGTGCACAACAGCCCGGAATGACTGGTCAAGTAAAAGAAGATATTTTATCGAGGTTTGGTGAAATCGGTGTTTTTGTAAAGAAAGGTCAAGTACAATTTAATCCGAAGTTATTAAGAAAAGAAGAATTTTTAAGTGTTTCTAAAGAATTTAGTTACATCGATCTTAACGGTCACAAGAAAACTTTAGAGCTAGCACCGAATACTTTTTGCTTCACCTATTGTCAAGTACCTGTAGTTTATCAGTTGTCAGAGAAAACCGGCATGAAAATATTTTTTAAAGATGCACCAAACAAAGAGTTTGAAGGCTTAGTTGTAGATGCAGGAGTGAGTAAAAAAATATTTGAAAGAACTGATGAGGTTAAAAAAATAATTGTTTTTATCAATAAATAATGACTCAATACATAATGATTATAAATCGAAATCGTAGAAAAGTAATACTCTGTATGAGTATTGCTCTTGCGGTCTTGGTTTTTAGTTCTTCATGTACCACTGTAGCTCCCAAAGATATAATAATCAAAAAGGCATCCAAATCAGCTGCACAAATATTAGGAAACCCAGAGTATTTGGCAATGTCTTATGGAGGATATAGAGAAAACTCTAGAGAGATACAGCCTACAATAGGAGCATTAAAAGAAGATTTGAAAATTCTTTCTGCGATGGGAATTAAAATCATTCGAACCTACAATGTGCAACCTAAATTGCCTCACGCAGCTAATGTTTTAAAAGCAATCAGCGCACTTAAAAAAGAAGATTCTAATTTTGAAATGTATGTCATGTTGGGCGCTTGGATTGATTGCTTACATGCATGGTCTCCATTAGTACCAGATCATAACAAAGAAAGTTTGCAAAATTCCGGAGAGATCGACAGAGCTGTTGCTTTGGCAAAACAATATCCAGACATTGTAAAAGTAATTGCATTAGGGAATGAAGCAATGGTGAAGTGGGCCACAAGTTATTTTGTACAACCCAATGTAATTTTAAAATGGGTGAATCACCTTCAAAAATTAAAGAAAGAAGGGACATTGCCAAAAGACTTATGGATTACAAGTTCGGATGATTTTTCTTCTTGGGGTGGTGGAGATCCGAAGTATCATACTCAAGATTTAGAAGCTTTGATGCTTGCAGTAGATTATGTTTCAATGCATACCTATCCATATCATAATTCTCACTACAATCCTTCTTTTTGGAAAACACCAGATCATTTAATGAATCTCTCAGAAAATGAAAAAGTAGATGCTGCAATGTCGCGCGCTCTAAATTTTGCGAAAAATCAATATCAAGGAGTTTCAAACTATATGAAAAGTCTCGGTATTCAGAAACCAATTCACATTGGAGAAACCGGTTGGGCTACGATTTCAAACGGATATTACGGAATTGATGGATCTAGAGCAACGGATGAATATAAACAAGCTTTGTATTATAATGCCCTTCGTGAATGGACGAATAAAGAGAAGATCTCCTGTTTTTATTTTGAAGCATTTGATGAGCAGTGGAAAGATCCTAATAACGCGAGTGGTTCTGAAAATCATTTTGGTTTGATCACTCGAGATGGAGCCGTAAAATTTGCGCTATGGAATCTGTTGGATGAAGGAGTCTTTAATGGACTAAACCGAAATGGTAACCCAATTACAAAAACATTACACGGAGACAAAGAGGCCTTGATGAAAACTGTTTTAATTCCGAATACAACCTATAATCGATAATATAAATTTCATATGAAACAAATAAAATATATTTTTCAAATAGCATTGCTATTGATTCTCACAAGTTGCAATCAAAAAGAAAGTGAATTAGTGGTAGCAGTTTATGAAACGTCTATTAATGGTAATAATTTGACAAAAGTTTCTGGTTTCACAGCAGTTGAAAATTCGGCAACCATTGTTTTAAATCCATCAGAAAAATTTCAAACAATTACGGGTTTCGGGGGCGCGTTCACAGAGTCTTCGGCTTATTTACTTAACAAGTTAAGTAAGAAAAAGAGAGATACTATCCTACAAGCTTATTTCGGAAAAGAAGGTGCCAATTATTCTTTAACAAGAACCCACATGAATTCATGTGATTTCTCACTGTCTCAATATTCTTACTCTCCAGTTGCAGAAGATATACAATTGGAACATTTTACAATTAAAGAGGATCAAGACGACTTAATTCCGATGATCAAAGAAGCCTTAAAAGTATCTGAAGATGGCTTTAAAATAATCGCTTCTCCCTGGACAGCAGCGCCTTGGATGAAAGACAATAAAAAATGGGTTGGCGGAAAGTTATTGCCAAAATACTTCGATACTTGGGCCTTGTTTTTTTCTAAATATTTAGATGCCTACAAAGAAGAAGGAATTGATCTTTGGGGTTTTACAGTAGAAAATGAGCCGCACGGCAATGGTAATAGTTGGGAAAGTATGCATTATTCACCTCAAGAAATGACCACTTTTGTGGAACATCATTTGGGACCAAAATTAGAAGCAGATGGTCATGGAGATAAAATTATTTTAGGATATGATCAAAACAGATCAGGTATCAAAGAGTGGGTAGATGTAATGTATGCCACTGAAGCCTCTTCAAAATATTACGATGGAACTGCAATTCATTGGTACGAAAGCACCTACGAAGTTTTTCCAGAGGCATTGCAATATGCGCATAACAAAGCACCTAATAAATATTTAATAGAAACAGAAGGTTGTATTGATTCTCAAATTCCTGAATGGAAAAATGATGCTTGGTATTGGTCTAAAGAATCAACAGATTGGGGCTGGGACTGGGCATCAGAAAAAGACAAGTATTTACATCCAAAATATGCGCCTGTAAACCGATATGCTAGAGATATTATTGGTTGTCTAAACAATTGGGTAGACGGTTGGATTGATTGGAATATGGTGCTAGATAAACAAGGAGGGCCAAACTGGTTTAAAAACTGGTGTGTTGCACCCATATTAGTAGATCCAGAAAAAGATGAAGTCTATTTTACGCCATTGTATTATACCATGGCTCATTTTAGCAAATACATCCGACCCAATGCGCAAGTAATTGGTTTGGATAGCTCAGATAAAGAATTACAAGTAACTGCAGCCAAAAATCCAGACGGTTCTATTGCTGTAATTGTTTTTAATGAAGGGAAAAAAGAAAAGAATTTTAAAGTACGCTTAGGTAAAAAAGAAACATCAATTCAGATTAATGCGCAAGCATTACAAACGATTGTGATATCAACAACCAAATAAAAAGATAAACCGATATGTCGAATACAAATACTTCCACCAAAGTTCTAATGGGTCAAAAAATTGCCTTTGGATTGGGAATGTTAGCAAATCAAATGTTTCCTGCTGTAATAAGTATATTTATGGTTGTACTTGTTCAAAATTTAGGCTTTCCAGGCTGGATGTGGGGATTTGTTGCTTTTGTTCCAAGACTTTTTGATGCAATTACAGATCCAATAATGGGCTTTATTTCTGACAACACAAAATCTAAGTGGGGAAGAAGAAAACAATATGTTTTAATAGGAGCTGTTATCATGGGTATTTCTTTTATAATTATGTGGCAATTACATGGAAGTAGTTCGGTTGATTATAATTTTGCATATTTTCTTTTTTGGTCTTTAGTTTTTTACTTGGGTTTAACAATTTTTAGTGTTCCCTATGTAGCAATGGGGTATGAAATGAGTGACGGTTTTCATGAGCGAACAAACATTATGGGGATTGCTCAATTTATTGGTCAATGGGCTTGGGTAATAGCTCCATGGTTGTGGGTGATTATGGATCCAGGTCAAGGTTTCTTTGAATCAGGGGAAGCAGCCGTAAGAGAATTAGCCATTTGGGTGGGGCTAATATGTATGATTATCGCTATGATTCCTGCAATTTTTATCAAAGGGAAATCTACTTTAAATGAAAATTATGATAGTATTACTTTTAAAAATATTCTTAAAAGTTTACACACGATTTTTGTAATTAATTTTAAACAAGCATTCAGAATAAAAGCTTTTAGAAAATTATGTATAGCTACTTTTTTGGTATTCAATGCCTTTAATACTGTGGCGGCATTTTCCTATTTTATAATTCTTCACTATTTGTTTAATGGCTCTGGAGCTGGATTGTGGCCAACTCTTTTTGGTTGTGTAGGTGCCTTAATTACTACATTTTTAGTCATTCCATTCGTCACACAAATTTCTAAAAAAATAGGTAAAAAGAAAGCTTTTTTAGTTTCTCAATCAATATCCATTGTCGGATATATCATGCTTTGGTTCTTGTTTATTCCTGGAAAACCCTATATGTTTTTATTTGCATTGCCATTCTTTTCATTTGGTATTGGAGGACTGTTTACAATTATGATGTCGATGACAGCTGATGTTATTGACTTAGATGAATTAAATACAGGGAAACGAAGAGAAGGAATTTTTGGTGCAATATATTGGTGGATGGTGAAATTCGGTTTCGGAATAGCAGGTGGTTTAACGGGATTGATTTTTTCCATTATTGGTTGGGATTCAGGAGCAGAAACTCAAACTGTCGAGGCAATTTTGGGTTTACGATTGTTCTTCTCAGGATTACCAATGCTTGGAACTATAATCGCCATACATATAATGTGGGATTACGATTTGACTGAAGAAAAAGCGAGAGATATAAGAAAGCAACTGGATGCAAAAAACCTATAAGAGAATTTTATAGCAACATTTACATTGCGTTCTTCGAATAAATAAAAAAAATGACTCCAATAAAGTGGGGTCATTTTTTTTTGTTTTTGAATATAAAAGTAATACTTATTATTTCTTCTTGTTCAGTGATTTAAGATTAAAAGACTGGCAACATTCCCTTGTTTTAAGTTCCTTTTATTTTACACTTATTGGATTAATTTAATCAATTCAACTTCAAAATATTTTATTCTCAATAGATATTTCAGAAATAATAAAACTTTAGAGTTTAAAGTTAAATAGGTAATCAATACAATACCCATACACATAGCTTCAAATTTTAATTTTAAAATCCGATATATTTTAGTTTCTCAATTGGTGCTTGTTTCTTCGGTAATTCTATTTAAAATAAAATTTAATCTATAATGTATGTTTTATATATAGGTCTAAGTTGTGATAATAATTAAATTTTAGTTCTAATTTGCATTCACAATCAATAAAACCCCTTATCATGAAAAAAATTACTTTATTTTTTACATTCATATTATCTTCTTTGATGTATGCCCAAGCACCAAGTTCTGCTGCTTCAGCCCCTACAACAAGAGATGCAGAGAATGTAATTTCTTTGTTTACACAAACCACTGATGCTACAACATCAGTATATGAGGATATAACCGTTACGGACTTCAATCCAAATTGGGGTTCTACATCTGGAAATGTTACCACAGAAACTCTAAATAGTGATAATGTATTAAAATATCCAGCCTTTAACTATCAAGGGATTGTTATTGGTTCTGAAATTAATATCTCAGGAATGACCACGATGCATGTAGATATCTGGACGAATGGACTTTCTCCAAATGTATTTTTAATAAGTGCAACGACAGGAGAGAAATCGGTGAACGTTGCTGCAAATGCAGGTTCTTGGTCTAGTGTAGAAATTCCATTATCTGATTTTACAGACCAAGGAATGTCAGTTGCTGATATCAAAGAATTAAAATTTGACGGTGGAGATTCTACTACAGATATTTATATAGACAATATCTATTTTTGGAAAGAACCTGTAGCAGCAGGGACAGACGCTTCTTTAAGTAATTTAAATGTTAGTGGAGCGATCGTTTCTGGTTTTAGCCCTACAACTTTAGCCTACACCGTTGGTGTAGCCGTTGGAGCTTCTGCTCCTCAAGTTACAGCAACAGCAACAGATGCCAGTGTTTCAAGCATTACAATTACACAAGCGACTTCAGTTCCTGGAGATGCAAGCGTAGTGGTTGTTTCTCAAGACGGATCAGCGACGAATGAATATGTGATTTCATTTGTTGTTGTTGGTCCTTCAGTAGCAGCTCCAACACCACCAGCAAGAAATGCAGAAGATGTTGTTTCTTTATTTAGTAATGCTTATACAGACATGCCAATAGATACTTGGTCAGCATCATGGGATGATTCTACAATTGAAGATCTTCAAATTGCAGGAAATGATACTAAAAAAATAAATTTTGGTAATTTTATAGGTGTAGAATTTCAAGATGCAGGAAGAATTGATGCTACAGAATTTACGCACTTCCATATTGATATTTATACTGAAACTGCAACCCAAGATAAAAGTTTCAATCTGAAATTTTCTAATTGGGCAGGAGGTACTGCTGAAGCGAATGCAATTGAGTTTTCAACAACCAATGTAAGTACTCCTTCTTTACCAAACCCAAACCCAGGAACTTGGATTTCTTTAGAGATTCCATTTTCAAGTTGGGGGGGCGTAAACGGTATTTCGAGAAGTGACTTAGCGCAATTCATTATCACTTCTAACTTAGGTGAAGTATTTGTCGATAATATTTATATGTACAAAATACCAACAGCAACTGTTCCAACAACAGATGCTCCAACACCACCAGAAAGAGAAGATACTGATGTGATCTCTATCTACAGTGATGCGTATACAAACATAAACGTAACAAACTTCAATCCAGGTTGGGGACAGTCAGGCGCTGTAGATGCAGCTTATGATCCAACTGGAAATGGTGTAAACACCGTATTAGAATATTCAAACTTTAATTACCAAGGAACAGAATTTGACGCTACAGACGCTTCAGCAATGGAGTTTGTACATATTGACATCTGGACAGCAGATGCAACCAATGTAAAGTTCAGCCCTATAAACAACGGTACAGGTGTTGGTGAAATTTTAGTAGATGTGCCTGTTGTTACAGGTGGATGGAGTAGT
This sequence comes from Polaribacter sp. SA4-10, assembly GCA_949519155.1. Taxonomy (GTDB): domain Bacteria; phylum Bacteroidota; class Bacteroidia; order Flavobacteriales; family Flavobacteriaceae; genus Polaribacter. The sequence continues at coordinate 336,277 of CATIQU010000035.1, read as the reverse complement.
GTAGATATTGCGATTGCCGATTTTACAGGGATGACATGGGATTCTTTATTTCAAATGAAATTTGATGGTGCTGGAGGAACAAATCCTTCCACAATTTATATAGATAATGTGTACTTCTATAAAGCGGCACCGTTTACTGGCGTTGCATTGCCTTTTGATTTTGAAGATGGAGAAAATCCATTTGTAGCAAATGCAAGTGTTGGAACTGTCATTGAAGACCCAACCGATGCAGCCAATAAAGTGCTACAGGTAGTAGGTGGAGCTGGCGATTGGGACAATATAATATCTAGTTTAGATTTAAATGTGAACCTATCAGATGATGATAACAATACGATTACTTTTAGAATCAAGCCGATGAATGGAACTGGATCTGGAAATCATTTGTTAAAATTTGAAGGAGAAGCAGGTGCAGGTCCAAATACAGAATTAGCATTTAATACCACTGGAACCGATTGGGAAACCATCAGTTTAAACTTTCCAGCAGGTTTAGGGAGTTATTCTAAATTAGTACTCTTTACAGATGCTGCAAGTTCATCAACGGATACGTATTTAATTGATGACATCGCAGGAGGTACCAATGCTGCACCTCCAGCAGATCCAGCAGCACCAACCGTTGCTGCACCAACCCCTCCAGCAAGAAATTCTTGGGATGTTGTTTCCTTATTTAGTAATGCATACGATAACATTACGATAGATGCTTGGTCTGCAAGTTGGGATACCGCTGAAATTGAAGATTTACAAATTGTTGGAAATGACACTAAAAAAGTCACATTTGAAAATTTCATAGGTGTTGAATTTCAAGACAGCAATCGAATAGATGCTACAGAATTCACACATTTTCATCTTGATGTTTTTGTAACGGAAGCAACTTTAGATAAAAGTTTTAATTTGAAATTTTCGAATTGGAACGGTGGAACTGCTGAAGCAAATGCGATAGAGTTTTCTGCAAACAATGCAAGTAGTCCATCGATTCCGAATCCGAATCCAGGAACTTGGATTTCTTTAGACATGCCTTTTTCAAGTTGGACAGGAATTGGAAATGCTTCTAGAAATGACTTGGCACAGTTTTTAATAACAAGTAATTTAAATATTGTTTATGTAGATAATATTTATATTTATAGAGCAGCAACAGCAGGCGTAGACACAAGCAACTTGTTAAACGTAAGCTTATCTCCTGTTCCAGCGACAAATGAATTAAGAATTAGCGCACAAGATCTTATTGAAAATGTAATCATTTACAATGTCTTAGGAAAAAGAGTCGTGAACGCTACCATCAATAAAAAAGAAGACGTACTTGATGTTTCTTCTTTAAAAACGGGTATCTATATTTTAAAATACACGATTAACAATGCAGTAGGAACGATGAAGTTTATTAAAGAATAAATAGACATTCCTTTCACAAAAGATATAATCGCCTACAGCAATATAGGCGATTTTTTTTATGAAGAAAAAATAATAATTTAAAGACTCAGAAGTCTTTTAGCAGCATTAAAAGGCGTCGTTTTTCCATTTTCTAAAGCAAGAATTTCTTCAGACAATGCCGCTTTGATTAATGGGTTTTGATAAAAGTTCGTTTTTAGTTGCTGTTCTATTGTAGACAGAAGCCAAAATTTGTTCTGTTCGTTTCTTTTGTTTTCAAAAGAAGCATTCTCTTTTGTTAGTATGATGTACTCAGAAATTAAAAGTTCAATTTCAGTAATTCCATGATTTTCCAATGCACTCGCTGTAACCACCTTTGGTTGCCACTTGCTTTCCTTTAACGGATACAAATGCAAGGCATTTGTAAACGCTACTTTTGCCATCTTCGCATTTTGCACATTATCACCATCCGCTTTGTGAATTACAATTGCATCCGCCATTTCAATTATGCCTCGCTTCATTCCCTGCAATTCATCACCAGCACCCGATAATTTCAATAATAAAAAGAAATCTACCATAGAGTGCACCACGGTTTCAGACTGTCCAACACCTACCGTTTCAATAATAATGGTATCAAATCCAGCAGCCTCACATAGAATGATGCTTTCCCGTGTTTTTTGAGCAACCCCTCCCAAAGAAGTCCCAGAAGGAGAAGGTCTTATAAATGCATTTTTATCAGTAACCAATAACTCCATGCGAGTTTTATCGCCTAAAATACTTCCTTTGTTTACAGAGCTACTTGGATCTACTGCCAACACCGCAACTTTTCTACCCATACCCGTTAAATGCGTTCCAAAAGTTTCAATAAAAGTACTTTTTCCAACCCCAGGAACCCCTGTAATTCCAATTCTTACCGAATTATTCGCAAAGGGCAAACAACGCTCTAAAATAGCATTCGCTTTTTGTTGATGCTTCACCGTTGTACTTTCTACCAATGTAATGGCACGACTTAAAAAAGGAATGTCTCCTGCCAAAATGTTCGTCACAAATTCCTCCACAGAATGCTGTTTAGCCCTGCTCAGTTTTATTTTTTGAGCAGCTCTATTACTCGTGGTTTCTGGTGGAGAAACCCCTTCATTTTCATTCAACGCAGATACTTTTTTATCCATTACAAAAGTTAATATGTAAATTTAAGTATAAAAATGAGAACTTTCTGTTTTGTTTCGCTCGAAAGATTCACAAAGCTTTTAGATTGTTTGCAGTACTATCTGAATTCTAAACGATAGATCTACTCGAAAAAAAGCATTCTACATCCCCTAAATTCTATTTCGCTATTCTTTATAAAGTTACTATATTTATCAACTGTAAATAGGCACTTTTTTAATGGAACGTTACAAAGAAAATCAATTGAAAGTATACAATTCACTCTCTAAAAAGAAAGAGGATTTTAAAACCATAACAGACGGATACGTAGGTATGTACGTTTGTGGGCCCACCGTATATAGCAATGCGCATCTTGGCAATGTAAGAACGTTTATGTTCTTTGATGTTGTGTATCGGTATTTATTGTATTTGGGCTATAAAGTGCGTTATGTGCGGAATATTACCGATGCAGGTCATTTAGAAAATGATGCAGATGAAGGGGAAGACCGTATTTCCAAGAAAGCACGGTTAGAAAAAATTGAACCGATGGAAGTGGTTCAGAAATATACCGTTGACTTTCATGATGTTTTAAAAAATTACAATTTTTTACCACCAAGTATAGAGCCCACCGCAACAGGACACATTGTAGAGCAAATAGAAATGATTAAGGAAATCATCGAAAAAGGCTTTGCATACGAAGTAAATGGATCGGTCTATTTTGATGTTTTGGCTTACAATGAAGACAGTCATTACGGAATTTTATCAGGAAGAAAAGTAGAAGATTTAATACATAATACCAGAACATTAGACGGACAATCGGATAAGAAAAACCCACAAGATTTTGCCCTTTGGAAAAAAGCAGACGAAAGACACATTATGCGTTGGCCATCTCCATGGTCAGACGGGTTTCCAGGTTGGCACCTAGAATGTTCAGTAATGAGTACAAAATATTTAGGAGAACAATTTGACATACACGGTGGCGGAATGGATTTAAAATTCCCGCATCACGAATGTGAAATTGCACAGTCTCAAACTTGTAGCGGTGTAAAACCCGTAAATTATTGGATGCACACCAACATGCTGTTATTAAACAGTCAGAAAATGGCAAAATCTACCGGAAATTTTATTCTACCCAATGAAATTTTATCGGGAGAAAATGACATTTTACCAAAACCATTTTCGGCAAGTGTAGTGCGTTTCTTTAACTTACAAGCCAATTATAGAAGCATTTTAGATTTTTCTGGTGAAGCTTTAGAAGCTTCAGAAAAAGGACATTCCAAGTTGATGGAAGCCGTTCGTTTTACAGATAAAATCGAAGCAAGTGCAACGTCTACTTTTGACGTTCAAAAATGGGAAAAGGACTGTTATGCTGCAATGAATGACGATTTTAATACGCCTGTTTTAATTGCACATTTATTTGAAGCTGTAAAAGCAATTAATCAAATAAAAGAACAAAATGCAACACTTACTGCCGCTGACTTAACAACGCTTAAAACAACGTTGAACGCTTTTGTTTTCGATGTTTTAGGATTGATGAATGAAGCCAATCAAGACAATTCAGAAAAAATAAATGGTGTTGTTGCACTGTTGATTAAATTGAGAAAAGAAGCAAGAGAAAATAAAGACTGGGCACTGTCAGATCAAATTAGAGATGAATTGATTGCCTTGGGCATTCAGTTAAAAGATGGGAGAGAAGGAACCACATTTTCAATACAATAATTTGAAAAAAAGAATCGCATATCCTTTTATTTTGTTGGTTCGTTTCTATCAAACAGCCATCTCACCTTTTACGCCATCTACATGCAGGTACAGTCCTACATGTTCTCACTATACCATAGAAGCCTTGCAAAAACAAGGATTGTTTGCAGGAGGTTGGTTGGCCTTAAAAAGAATATTTAGTTGCCATCCCTGGGGTGGAAGTGGCTACGATCCAGTACCGGAAAAAAAGAAGAATACAATCTTAAAAGATTGAAGTATAAAATAGATAACCTATGAGTTTTTTAGCAATAAATTGGAATTGGAATCCCGAAATCGTGAATATTGGAGGAATTAGTATCCGTTGGTACAGTGTCATGTTTATCACCGCTTTTTTGTTGGGCCTTCGGTTGATGAAAAAAATATACATCCAAGATAAAATTTCCTTAGAAAAATTAGACCCTTTGTTTATGTACGTTTTCGTTTCTATGTTAGTAGGAATGCGTTTGGGAGAAGTTTTCTTTTATAGCTGGGACAGTTACCAAGGAAATTTATGGCAAATCATATTGCCTTTTAGAAGGCAAGAAGGCGCTGCAATGATTTTTGGTTTGATTGATGGCTGGAAGTTTACTGGGATTTCAGGATTTGCAAGCCATGGTGCTGCCATAGGAATTCCCATTGCATTGTACTTTTATGCGAAGAAACATTTACAAAAACCCTGGTTGTTTATTTTAGACAGGCTTGGAATTATGGTAGCTTTGGCAGGGTTCTTCATCCGTTTCGGGAATTTTTTCAACTCAGAAATCTACGGAAAAGAAACCGGTTCTAGTTTTGGTGTCATCTTTGAAGTTGCTGGAGAAACGGTTGCAAGACATCCAACGCAACTCTATGAAGCATTTAGTTACTTGGCCTTGTTTTTTGTGATGCGGCATATATATTGGAAAACCGATAAAAAACAAAAACTAGGGTACTTATTCGGTCTCTTCACTGCTGTTTTATGGTCGCTACGTTTTGTAATCGAGTTCTTAAAAGAACCACAAGTACAAAAAAGAGGCGAAGAATGGTTCTTTAGCCCATTAAATACCGGACAAGTTTTAAGCATTCCTTTGGTTTTGTTAGGGCTTTGGTTGATGTTTCGGAAGAGGAAGTAAGGGGAAAGGAGTTCTGTGTATTTTTATTTCTTTTTTAAGTGCCGCTAAGTCGGGAGACTTTGCGGAAGCGGGTTTTTATAGATTATTTGCCATACTTATTTTCATGTCTATTCCGTTGAAATACTCCACATAATCAGTTAAGTTAGCATCTATCCACTTCAATAATTCGTAAATCTCGGTTTTTATGTTTGTCGCTTCCGTAAAATCAATGGCATTTCCATTAAAGCATATGGGTTCGTTATGATACACACGATTTCTAAACTCTCTAATATTATTGAGTTTCTGATTTAAAATATTTCGGTTCACATGATTTGGTTTATTTGGAAAACAATGAATAACAATTCCTCCAATCAATCTGTAATGGTGCGTATCAAATAAACTTGTCCAAAACCCAAAAGACTGTTCTGCTATTATGCTTCCTGTTGTTACAACTCCACCTTTTCTACGAATAGTTCTTTCTGCCTTACTAATTGAGGTTTTCAAAAAGAATCTAGATGAAGTTAATGAAGGATGATTCATAAATCCATTTTTTTCCGTTATTATCCAGTTTGGATTGGCAAAATATGACGATACTTGATAATTTACCATATTTCTAAAGAATATTTCAAATAAGTTTAACACAGGGTAGAAGGCTTGTGCTGTTCTTAAATTAATCCTATATAATTTTTGGGCTTTAGATTTTGAATTACCAGTCGCTACTAAAAATCGATCTAATCTTGGTTGCGATAAGTAGTACTCTAGTTTTTGATATTCTATTATTTACCGTTTTTATTTGTTTATTACAAATAGATTCACTTATTTTGTAAAGTAATGCTTAATAAAGCCTCTTTCTTTATAGAAACGTAATTTAGTGAAAGATATACAGAACCTCTCAATTTATTTTGAGAGGTTTTTTATTTTGTGTCAATTTCCTTAAATTATGCTTAACGGATAGTGTATGAAGCTTAGCAAGGAGTTATGTCGTTTTCTATCTTACTCATAACATCTTTTATGATTAGAAACTGCTTTAAATCATGGTTCTTCCATTTTCTTTAATTTTTTCCAATAATCGTTTAGCCTAATTGCAGTATTACCAATTACACCTGCAATCTAATTATTTCATCCATAAAAGCCAAAATTAAAACAACCTATGTTTATATTTTAAAAAATAGATTAAGAATCAAAAAAAAACCTCGTTCTATTGCTAGAACGAGGTTTTATATAATTTGTGTTTGTAATTTTTTAAAGAAACTTACCCCTCAAAACCTTCTCCGCCATCCCCATTGTTTTTTCCGCCTCTTTCGGGTTGCTTCTTTTTCTGATTGAAACGGTAGCTAAAGTTTAAAGAAATTTGACGCTGTCTCCATTGAAACGTTTGATCGGAAATATTGGTAGGATTGTCTCTATTTGGAGTGTAGCTTATCGAGTTTCTTTTTCTAGAATTGAATACATCACTCACATTCAACACCAAGGTTCCTTTTTCTTTTAAGACCTCTTTACTGAAGGCTAAATTGGCAGAGAAAATTCCTGTAGAAATACTTTGAGCACTTTCACTTGGACCTCTGTAAGATAATCTTGTTTGCCACTCTATAGCATAAGGCAGACTTACACGTGCATTAAAACGGGCTCTCCAACTGGTATTGCTATTGCTTAAATTATCTGTAATGACAATGGTTTCATTGGTGTCTGGATTTAAGAAATCGTAGGTATATACACCTTCCGTTTTAGAATTGAACAAATTGAAACTTCCATCAAAACGCACCTTTTTTGAGACATTGTAATTCGATGTAAATTCAAAACCATACCGATCTTCAGTAGCCAAATTGATGGGCTCTCTGATGAGTACAGACTCATCATTTCCATTAATTTCTCTAATTTCTTGACGGGTAACTCTACTGATGTTATTAATAGAATGTTGATAATAAATAGAGGCGTTTACGGTTAATTTTCCAATTCTGTTTAAATACCCTAAATCGAAAGAATTTGTAAAAGTTGGGATCAAAGCAGGGTTTCCTTTAAAGATAATGTTTTGACTGTTTCGAGATTCAAAGGGATTTAAATACCAGAAACGAGGTCTTCGCAAACGTCTGCTGTATCCTAAAGTATAACTTTGTTTCTCGGTAGCTTCAAAACCAATATTTACCGTTGGAAACAATTCAGTGTAGCTAAAGTCATTATTTTCATTGGTGTCCAACAATCTTACTTTTACGTCAGTGGTTTCCAAACGCAATCCCAATAAGAATGAAAACTGATTAAATTTATTACCATATTGGGTATAAAAAGCATGAATGTCTTGCCCAAATTCTAAGTAGTTTGAAGGGTCAAAATCGGGATCAGAAACAGGCGTTACTAAAAAATCGGAAGTTAAATTCTGAAAGTTTCCACGATATCCCGCTTCAAACTGGGTGTTTTCCCCAATTGGCAATACATAATCTGCTTGTACTAAAGTATTTTTTGAAGTTTCGTTGGTACTATTAGTTTCATCTGCAAAACCAGGCTCTATATTAATCGCTTGTTCGTTTTCTTTGCTATCACTATATTGAAAGTCAACCGTTAGTTTATGCCCCTCTTTATTAAAATTATTGGTGTAATTTAAAGAGTATTGCACCGTTTCATCTTCTCCGTCCTCATCTTGAATACGAACTGCGCTGTCTGTGTTGTTGCCATTCCCATCAAACTCCTCAATGGTGTTTTCTGAATAATTACCGCTTTTGGTATTTCGATAAAAGACCGTTCCAGTAATATTACTTTTCTTCGTTAGAAAATATTCCAAGCCAACATTGGCATTAAAACTGTTTCTTCTTCTCTGCCATATTCGATCTTCAACTCTTGAACTCGAAATTACGCCATCGGTTAGGTTTCTTAAATCGGTAAAAGAATTCCCCGGGCCTTTGCTGTAACGATATCCAAAGTTAGAAAAGAAATTGGTTTTTTTTCCTCGTTGATTTAAGTTGGTTGCCAACTGAAATTGATCTGGCGTTCCAACAGTCGTATTTATAGAACCATTAAAGCCCAATGCCTTTCCTTTTCGTAGAACGATGTTTAAGATCCCTGCGGTTCCTTCAGCGTCATATCTTGCAGAAGGTGATGTTATAACTTCCACTTTCTCGATGGCGTCTGCTGGTAGCTGTCTCAGTGCATCTGCACCACTTAATCCTACCAATGCAGAAGGTTTACCATCAATTAAGATACGTACGTTTTCATTTCCACGCAAGCTTACGTTTCCTTCGACATCCACACTTACAGAAGGTACGTTGTCTAATACATCAGAAGCATTTCCACCTTTTACAGTCATGTCTTTTCCTACGTTATAGATCCGCTTGTCTAAGCGAATATCAACCGTAGATTTTTCGGCAATAATAACAACTTCGTTCAAACTATTTGCATCTTCAGAAAGTTTGATAATTCCAAAATCTTTGTTTGCTGTTAATAATTGCGTTGGCAATTGTATGCTTTTAAAAGAAATATACTCCACACTTATTTCATAGGTTCCTGTAGGAGTTTTAATGTCGAAAAATCCTTTTTCGTTGGTAATTCCACCAGAAATTTTTTGGGTTGCTATATTTTTTAACACAATGGTTGCATATTCTAAAGGTACGCTGGTTGTTGCTTCTACAACTTTCCCTTTAAGAGAGATGTTTTTTGTATTTGTTGCTTGTTGAGCTAATAATAGGGTGGTAGAAAAAAGGAAAAAGAGTAGTAGGGATAATTTTTTGATCAAAGCTTGTTTTGTTTTTGTTTTAGACAACAAAGTTTTAATTAAGTTTAATGGTTTGTTGTTAAAGAAAAGTTAAAGGATTTATTTAATACCAATCTATATAATTGATAAAATATCAGAAGTAGGTCTTCCAATCACTCCCTTGTTTTTATTGATAATGATAGGGCGTTCAATTAATTTTGGATTTTCAACCATGGCTATGATTATTTCGGCATCTGACATTGTGGTTCCTTTAAAATTTTCTTTCCAAATTTTTTCGTTTTTTCGAACCAAATCAATTGGAGAGATTTTTAGTAATTGAAGCACTTCAGTCAATGATTCTTTAGAAAATTTTGAGTCTAAATATTTGACGATTTCAAACTCTTTCCCAGAAGTTTCTAAAAGTTCAACACCTTGTCTCGATTTCGAACAACGTTGATTGTGGTATATTTTTATCATTTTAAAAGCTTCAAAGGTTTCTTATATAATGCCTATGGGCATTTCTGGTTCATTTTTTTAGTTTAGCTAAAAGCTACAGCTAACAGATTACAAATCATTATCCTTTTTCTGACCATTCAACATTAAATACGATTTTAAAAAGGGATTGATCTGTCCATCCATAACATTATCTACGTTTCCTGTTTCATGACCAGTTCTTACATCTTTCACTAATTTATAAGGATGCATTACATAATTTCGTATTTGACTTCCCCATTCATTTTTCATTTTATTCGCTTCAATATCAGCTCTTGCTGCTTGTTGTTTTTGAAGCTCAATTTCATACAATTGAGATTTTAGCATTTTCATTGCTGTAGCCCTATTATCATGCTGAGAACGAGAGTTTGAACACGAAATTTGAATGCCTGTTGGTTTGTGTGTCAGTTGCACTTTCGTTTCTACTTTGTTTACATTCTGCCCACCAGCACCACTAGATCTTGCGGTTACAATTTCGATGTCTGCGGGGTTGATGTCAATTTCAATAGAATCATCTGCAACAGGAAATACATACACAGAGCCAAAGGTAGTATGTCGTTTTCCATTGCTATCAAAAGGGGAAATACGGACCAATCGATGTACCCCATTTTCTCCTTTTAGCCAACCAAACGCATAATCCCCTTCAATTTCTATAGTAATGGTTTTAATTCCAACAACATCTCCAGCCTGATAATTCAGTGTTTTTAATTTAAAACCTTGTTTTTCTGCCCACATAGTATACATTCGAGAGAGCATTTCTACCCAGTCACAACTTTCAGTCCCACCAGCTCCAGCAGTAATTTGTATGGTAGCAGACAAAGAATCTCCTTCTTCTGAAAGCATATTTTTGAACTCAATGTCTTCTAAAAAAGTACTGACTATTTGAAATTGTCCTTCAATCTCGGTTTCATCCACTTCGCCTTCTTTGTAGAATTCATACAATACCTGTACGTCTTCATTTAAAGAAATGGCTTTTTCATAATCTTCTACCCATTTTTTCTTGAAACGAAGTTCTTTCATGATCACTTCCGCTTTTTTAGGATCGTTCCAAAAATCTGGATTTGCCGTTTTTTCTTCTTCGTTGGCAATTTCAATCCGTTTTTTGTCAATCTCTAAATAAGATTTTAATTTCTCTATTCTTGTAGAAATATCTTTCAGTTGGTCTTGTGTAATCATAAGCTCCACAAAAATAAATGAATTTTTAAGATATCTTCTTTTAAAATTGCTCCTTATTTTATAGATTTAACAAAAATATAGTTCCCATGAAAAAAGCAGTGTTCATTCTTTTTTTTATTTCAATTTCTTTTAACGGGTTTTCGCAGTTTTTTATTGAAAAATCGAGTAGTAAACTTCAAAAAGGAATTACAAAACACGAAGGTTTTTATGATTTTTATCATGATGAAAATTCAGACAAGATCTTTTTACAGATAGAAAATATTGATGAAGATTTTCTTTATGTGCGTTCACTTTCCGAAGGAATTGGCTCCAATGATATTGGTTTAGATCGTGGTCAGTTAGGCGACGGCGTGGTTGTCTCTTTTAAAAGATTTGGGAATAAAATTATGTTGATTCAGCCAAATCAAGATTATAGAGCAATTACAGCGAATAAAGAGGAAAAACAATCGGTAAAAGAAGCCTTTGCAAAATCGGTTTTACACGGTTTTGTAATTAAAGAGGAAAAAAAGGGGGTGTTTTTAGTAGATGCGACTTCTTTTTTTATAAGAGATGCACACGGAGTCGCCAAAACGTTGGCAAGAAATAAGCAAGGAAGTTATAATTTAGATGCAAGTAAAAGTGCTTTCAATACTCAAAGAACAAAGGCATTTCCTAAAAATGTAGAATTTGATGCAATGCTTACCTTTAAAGGTTCGCCAAAAGGGACATTGCTTAGAAGTGTTACTCCCGATGCCAGCTTGGTTACGGTGCACCAACATCACTCTTTTATTGAATTGCCAGACAACGGCTATAAGCCAAGAAAGTTTGATACCCGATCTGGAGGATATGCAATGTCGTATTTGGACTATGCAACACCTGTAAATGAATCCATAACCAAACGTTTTATTTATAGACACCGTTTGGAAAAGAAAAACCCGAATGCTGCTGTTTCAGAAGCAAAAGAACCCATTGTCTACTATTTAGATCGAGGAACACCAGAACCGGTGCGTTCTGCTTTGTTAGATGGTGGACGTTGGTGGAATCAAGCATTTGAAGCCATTGGTTTCAAAAATGCCTTTCAGATGAAAATGTTACCAGAAGGAGCCGATCCGTTGGATATTAGTTACAATATGGTGCAATGGGTGCATCGATCTACTCGTGGTTGGAGTTATGGAGCCAGTATTTCCGATCCAAGAACTGGAGAAATAATCAAAGGACATGTGAGCTTAGGTAGTTTGAGAATTCGTCAAGACTTTTTGATTGCACAAGCATTGCAAGCGCCTTACAAAAACGATACGATAGATGATTCTTTTGCATTCCAAATGGCAATAGCGAGAATTAGACAACTGTCTGCACATGAAATTGGACATACTTTAGGGTTTGCACATAATTTTGCAGCAAGTACCAATAACAGAGCCTCTGTGATGGATTATCCGCATCCAAAATTCACATTAAATGAGGTGGGAGAAATCGATTTTTCAACCGCATATGACACTAAAATTGGTGCATGGGATAAAGTAACCGTTGCCTATTTTTATCAAGATTTTCCTGCTGAAGAAAATGAAGAACGCGCATTGAATGCTATTTTAGAAAATGCATTTTCTAGTGGATTAAAGTATTTGTCAGATGCAGACGCAAGGTCGGGAGGAAGTGCAAGTGCTTCTGCCCATTTATGGGATAACGGAGGAAACATACATGATGAATTGTACAATGTCTTAAAAATTAGAAAAACAGCAATTGAAAACTTTTCAACCGACAATGTAAAAATAAATACCCCATATTCTGTTTTAGAAGATGTTTTTGTACCCTTGTATTTTTTCCATAGATACCAAACAGAAGCAACCGTAAAACTAATTGGTGGGCTTAGCTACAATTATGCGATTACAGGTGGAAATCAAAAAGTAGTAAAGCGTGTTTCTGGAACTTCGGAACGAATTGCCTTGCAAGCTGTTTTACAAACGTTGCATGTGGAAGAAATTGCGATTCCGAAAGAGAAACTAGCATTGTTTCCTCCAAGAGCAATGGGGTATGGGAGAACAAGAGAATCATTTTTTAGCAAGGTAGGCGTTGCTTTTGATCCCTTTTCGGCAGTAGAAACGGCTTCAGAAATGACATTGAGTTTATTACTGCACCCGCAAAGAGTTTCGCGCTTAATTGCACACAAAAGTTTGAATAAAAGACAATTGGGGTTGGTAGAATTGTTGGATGAATTAATCGTTAAAACGATTAAAAAATCTCATAATGATCGCTATTACCAAGAATTGCAAAACACGATTAATAATAACGTATTGGAACAATTATTTATGCTTTCAATGGTGAAAAATCAGTACAAACAAGTACCTGCCATTGTTCAGTTTAAATTGAATGAAATAAAGGACTACTTAGTACAAAAAAAATCTGAAGGAATTCAGCAAATATACGATGAAGCAATGCTTCAAAGGATTGATGATTTTCGTAAGAATCCAACTTTGTTTCAAAAAACAGCAGCTCCAAAAATTCCAGATGGATCGCCGATTGGGAGTGATTATTAGAAACAAAACGCATAGATTACGCTAACTTTATACATGTATTTTTTGTGTAATTTGTGTCTTAAAAATTAAAATATGACAATAGACTTAATCTCAGATACAGTAACCAGGCCAACTAAAGGAATGTTGGAAGCAATGATGCATGCAAAAGTTGGTGACGACGTTTTTAAAATGGATCCAACGGTAAATGCACTCCAAGAGAAAGCTGCCAAATTATTTGGCATGGAGGATGCGTTGTTTTTTCCATCGGGTACCATGGCAAATCAAGCCGCAATAAAATTACATACGCAGCCTGGAGATCAATTAATTTGTGATAAATATGCCCATGTGTATAATTATGAAGGGGGGGGAGCTGCGTTTAATTCTGGAGTAACTTGTAAGTTAATCGATGGAGACCGAGGAATGTTTACCCCAGATCAACTAGCAACAGCAATTGCAGGAAGAGCAGATATTCATGTTCCATATTCACGATTGGTTTGTATCGAGAATACTACAAATAAAGGGGGAGGAGCCTGTTGGAATTTTTCTGAATTAGAAAAAGTGCAAAAAATAGCGAAAGAAAATAATCTAGCTTTTCATTTAGATGGCGCACGACTATTCAATGCCATGGTGGCAAAAAATGAAGCCCCAGCCCAATACGGTGCTTTGTTTGATACGATTTCTATCTGTTTGTCAAAAGGTTTAGGGGCACCTATTGGATCTATTTTATTGGGCTCTAAAGCACATATTGCAAAAGCATTAAGAATTCGAAAACTATTGGGAGGTGCTATGCGTCAAATTGGTTTTTTAGCAGCTGCGGCAATCTATGCGTTAGACCATCATGTTGAAAGGTTGGCAGATGATCATCTAAAAGCAAAAGAAATAGGTCGTGTTTTAGAGTCAGCTTCTTATGTTACTAAAGTGGAACCAATAGAAACAAATATCATCATTTTTTATGTAGATGAGAATATTGGTTCCGATCATTTTATTCAAAAAATGAAGTCGAAAAACATTCTTCTAACACCAATGGGAGAAGGAAGAATTAGAATCGTTACTCATTTAGATTATACGGATGAAATGCACGGAGTACTCCTTAAAGAGTTAAAAGAAAATCAATCTTCTTGATCTAACTTTGCCAACTCGGTGTAGTTTCTATTTAATTTGTTTAGTAAAATTCCGTACAGGAGCTGATAGAAACCCCAGAAGAGTAATAACATAATTCCTGTTACTAGCAGCATGACCAAAACAATAAGCCAACCGGGAGCATTTTGAAAACTTCCTTGTGGTGCTATGACCATTCCAAAAGTCATTATTGCAGCAATATAGACGATGTAAAGTAAATTGAAGATGACATAATTTCTAACTGTTCTTCTAGTTTTTTTAATTTTAATCATCAATTTTTTTGTGTTCTCTATTGTAGAAATGTTTTTATAATTTTTATAAAAAAGGAAGAGAAAATAAAAGAGGATAGGAATAGTCAAATATTGCGATATTTGTACAAATTTATAAACACCCATTTCTACCATGATTTTTTCGTCTTTAGAAACGTCAAAAACAAAAGTAGATAGGATCATAAATGCAAACTCTAAGAGCCCAATAATAAAAATCCATTTTACAATTGATGATGACTTTGCATGTGTCATTTTGTAAATTTCTAGTGCAGAAATTTTCTTAATTTCTTCGGGTTGATTGTCCCAAGCTTTTTTATAATCGTCTAATAAATCCATGGGTTATGGGTTTAAAATATTTTTTAATTTTTCCTTTGCTCTGTTCATTTTCACTCTTGCATTTCCGTTGGAAATCCCTAATGTTTCCGATATTTCTTTGTAAGGCTTATCTTCTAAATACAAGAATATTAACGCTTTTTCAATGTCGCTTAATTGATGAATTGCACCGTATAAAGCTTTTAATTGAAGCTCCTCAGTATCATCATAAGCAACGGACTTTATTCGATATTCAAAATCACTAATATCACGCGTTTTTATTCTTCTAGTCGATTTTCGGTACAAAGATATCGCAGTATTTAGTGCTACTCGATACATCCAAGTACTAAATTTTGCTTCGCCTCGAAACTTTCCATAGTTTCTCCAAAGTTGAATAGTAACTTCTTGAAACAAATCGTTATGAGCATAGTTATTTGTAGTATACATTCTACAAATTTTATGAACGATATTCTGATTTTTCTCAAAGTCGGATAAAAATTTAGCTTCTAAATCTTTCAGCACTCTTGTATTTGATTTTTGTATGAGTCACAAAAATGGTAATAATGTTACAAGTTTTTAAACAATATTCCCTTTTTTATTAAATTCAAGTATCTTTGATCGCAACTAATATGATAAGTTTGAATAATATTAAGCAAGACTTTACGATAAGAGATTTACAAAATATCTCTGGAATCAAGGCTCATACAATACGAATTTGGGAAAAGAGATACAATCTATTGCAGCCCAAAAGGACAGACACGAATATCCGTTCTTACTCACATCAAAATTTAACCAAGCTGTTAAATATCTCTTTACTGAATAAAAATAGCTTCAAAATTTCGAAAATCGCAGAAATGTCCGAAGAGGAGATTATTAAAAATGCGAGAGATCTTGCATTTAAAATCGCCATAAATGATGAAGCTATTAATTCATTTAAATTATCAATGTTTCAGTTTGATAAAACTTTATTTAATGAAACCTACAACAAGTTACTTCACAAAATAACCTTTAGAGATGTTTTTAAAGATGTATTTATCCCTTTTTTAGAACAAATAGGATTCCTTTGGCAGACAGAAACATTACTTCCTGCACACGAGCATTTTATTTCTAACTTAATTGCACAAAAAATTCAAATAAATACGGAAAAGTTACAATCAATTTCCTTAGATTCTAATAAGACCTATGTGTTGTTTTTACCAGAAAACGAAATTCATGAATTGGGCTTATTGTATTTAAACTATGAGCTCGTTTTACGAGGAAACCATACAATTTATTTAGGACAGAGTTTACCGTTAGACAACTTAAATTATTTCTTCGAAAGCGATCGTGAAATCTCATTTGTTACTTCGCTAACTATAAGGCCCTACGATGACAAGATTGTAGCTTATTTTGAAGAGATTGATACTATTTTAAAAGAATCTAAACACCACTTAATTGCAACGGGTAAAAAAACGATAGAAGTTCAAGGACTGAATTTTAAATCGAATATCACTTTATTTGATTCTATAAAAGATTTATTAAAAGTATTATAAATCCCCTTTCAATCACTTGATGTGTTTATTATATCCTTATATTTGTTAAACAAATAAATCAATGAAAAAACAAGTTTATATTATTGGCTCAGGATTTTCTGCCCTTTCTGCATCTTGCTATTTAGCGAAAGCAGGTTATAACGTCACTGTATTAGAAAAAAACGATACCTTAGGTGGGCGTGCGAGACAATATAAAAAAGAAGGATTTACCTTCGATTTAGGTCCTTCTTGGTATTGGATGCCAGATGTATTTGAACGTTTTTTTGCAGATTTTGGTAAAAAGCCTTCTGACTATTATATGCTAGACAAATTATCTCCAGGTTACGAAGTGTATTTCGGCGATCGTTCTTCCGTGAAAATAGCAAGTAAATTAGAGGAAATTTATGATTTATTTGAAAAAGAAGAAAAAGGAAGTGCCAAGCATCTAAAAACATTTTTAGATTCTGCAAAAGCAAATTATGATACGGCTATAAAAGATTTGGTTTACAAACCTGGGATTTCCCCCTTAGAGTTAGTAAATACCACTACAATTTCTAGAGTTACTCAGTTTTTTTCAACGATAAGAAAGCAAGTTCGAAAAAATATAAAGAGTCAAAAACTAATTCAGATTTTAGAATTTCCTGTTTTATTTTTAGGTGCAAAGCCTGATAATACTCCTGCATTTTATAATTTCATGAACTATGCAGATTTTGGACTAGGAACATGGCATCCAAGAGGAGGAATGTACAAAGTAGTTGAAGGCATGGTTGCATTAGCAGAAACCTTGGGCGTTCAATTTAGAACCAGTGCAAATGTTTCTAAAATTTTAATTGATGCACAAAAAAATGTAAGTGGTTTGTTGGTTAATGGTGAAAAAATTGAAGCAAATTTAGTTTTAAGTGGGGCTGATTATCACCACACAGAAACCTTGCTAGATGAAAATGTAAGACAGTATTCAGAGAAATACTGGGATAAAAAAACGTTTGCACCTTCCTCATTACTATTTTATGTTGGTTTTGATAAGAAAATAAAAAACGCGAGCCATCATACGCTTTTCTTTGATACCGATTTTGATGCACATGCCGAAGAAATATATGACAACCCAACATGGCCAACAGATCCTCTGTTCTATGCAAATTTCACATCGATGACAGATACTACTTCGGCTCCAGAAGGAAAAGAAGCAGGTTTCTTTTTAATCCCATTGGCTCCAGGTATTGAAGATACTGAAGCTTTAAGAGAACAGTATTTTGAGAAAATAATGGACCGTTTCGAAAAATTGACTCACCAAGAAATCAGAAATAGTATACTCTTTAAAAGATCATTTTGTGTAAATGATTTTAAGGAAGAATATAATTCTTATAAAGGAAATGCATATGGTATGGCTAATACCTTGTTGCAAACAGCATTTCTAAGACCCAATATTAAGAGTAGTAAAGTAGGGAACTTATTTTTTACTGGACAACTGACGGTCCCAGGTCCGGGAGTCCCGCCTGCATTAATATCAGGAAAATTAGCTTCAGAATTAATTATAAAAAAACAGTCGTAATATGAAAGATTTATTTGATGATGTTTCCAACGAGTGTAGTAAATTAGTAACACAAAAGTATAGCACTTCGTTCTCCTTGGCAGTAAATATGTTATCTCCAAAAATAAGAGCTGATATTTATAATATCTATGGTTTTGTTCGTTTTGCAGATGAGATAGTAGATACTTTTCATGATTATAATAAAGCGGACCTGATGGCTCACTTTGAAAAAGATTATTATACTGCCAAAACTCAAGGAATTAGTTTAAACCCTATTTTAAACTCTTTTCAAAAGACGGTATCCAAGTATGCTATTCCAGATGAAATGGTGCAAGCATTTTTGAAAAGTATGAAGGCAGATTTGCACAAAACGGAATATACTACCAAAGAAGAGTATGATGAATACATTTATGGCTCGGCAGATGTTGTTGGTTTAATGTGTTTAAAGGTATTTGTAAATGGTAACGATGAAATGTATGAGGATCTTAAAGATGCCGCTATGCGCTTAGGTTCTGCCTTTCAAAAGGTGAATTTCTTAAGAGATTTAAAAGATGACTATGAAGTTTTGAATCGTTCCTATTTTCCAAATATCGATTTAGGAAAGTTAGATGCTGCCTCAAAAGATTTAATCATTGATGAAATCGAAGCTGATTTTCAATTTGCTTTTTCAAATGGAATTTTAAACCTTCCTATTGAAGCAAAGTTTGGAGTTTATATGGCCTATCGATATTATAGAAGACTGTTGAAGAAATTGCATAAAATTCCATCAGAAAAAATTATGGATTCAAGGGTTCGTATTTCTGATCCAATGAAAATTAATCTTTTAGCAAGAAGTTACGTAAAATACAAATTGAATATTATCTAATGATATACGCATTAATTACTTTAGGTGTTTTTTTAACAATGGAAGGAGTCACATGGTGTACTCACAAATATGTAATGCACGGTTTTGGCTGGTTCTTACATGAAGACCATCATCAACCAAAATACAATGGTTTTGAGAAAAATGATGCTTTCTTCATTGTATTTGCAATCCCAAGTATTGCGCTGTTCTATTTTGGAACGTATACGATATATACTTATTTATTCTTTATCGGTTTGGGTATTTTGTGCTACGGATTGGCTTACTTTTTGATCCATGATGTGTTGATTCACCAGCGGTTTAAATGGTTCAAGAATACCGATAACTCTTATCTAAAAGGTTTGCGTAAAGCACACAAAGTTCATCACAAAAATATGGGCAAAATAGAAAGCCAATGTTTTGGAATGTTATTTGTCCCTTTTAAGTATTTTAAGAAACCGAAATTAGATTAATTCTAGTAAGAATTAATATGCTACATAGTCTATAATTTCCAAGCCATATCCAATCATACCTACACGTTTTGTTTGTTTGGTGTTTGTTACAAGTTTTAATTTGCTAACATGAATGTCGTGTAAGATTTGAGCGCCAATTCCAAAATCTCTATTATCCATTCCTATAGCAGGTGCTTTTAATTGACCAATTGCTTGATTTTCTTTTAAAAGACCCAATCTTCCCAATAAGTTTTGTGATTGATTTTGCTGGTTGATAAATAGGATAGCTCCTCGACCTTCCTCATTGATCACTTGAAACATTTGATCCAATTTTTTATCGGCATTATTGGTGAGCGTTCCAAGAATATCATTATTTATTTGGGTCGAATTTACGCGCGTTAAAATTGCCTCATCTTTAGACCAATTTCCTTTTGTTAGGGCTAAATGGACTTGTTTGTTGTTGGTTTGTTGATAGGCTCTTACACGAAATTCTCCAAAACGAGTTTCTAATTGAAAATCCTCTTTCTTTTCAATCAAAGAATCATGTTCCATTCTGTAGGCAACTAAATCCTCAATGGATACAATTTTAATGTCAAATTTTTCTGCAACTTTTAACAGTTGAGGTAGGCGCGCCATCGTGCCATCTTCATTCATGATTTCCACAATCACTCCAGCGGGTTCTAAGCCTGCTAAACGTGCAAAGTCAATTGCTGCTTCAGTATGCCCTGTTCTTCTTAAAACACCCCCTTCTTTTGCTTTTAATGGGAATATATGACCAGGTCTAGCTAGGTCGGCTGGTTTTGTTTCTTTGTCAACCAAAGCTTTTATAGTAAGTGCTCTATCTGCTGCAGAAATTCCAGTTGTGACCCCTTTTCCACGAAGGTCTACCGATACGGTAAAAGCGGTTTCCATTGGGTCGGTATTATTTTGAACCATCATTCCTAAACCTAATTCTTTACATCGGTTTTCTGTAAGAGGTGTACAGATCAATCCACGACCATGCGTTGCCAT
This sequence comes from Polaribacter sp. SA4-10, assembly GCA_949519155.1. Lineage (GTDB taxonomy): Bacteria > Bacteroidota > Bacteroidia > Flavobacteriales > Flavobacteriaceae > Polaribacter. The sequence goes on along the minus strand of CATIQU010000035.1, from coordinate 316,071 downwards.
AAAGTTCACCATTTCTGGTGTTGCCATTTCAGCTGCTGCTAAAAAATCACCTTCATTTTCTCTATTTTCGTCATCAACAACAATGATAACTTTTCCGTTTTTTATATCCTCAATAGCGTCTTTTATTGAATTTAATTGCGTGTTACTTTGCGTTTTGATAGGGGTCATGTTTAATGTGTATTTTTGGACGTAAATCTCTTAAAAAAGTGAATAATAGGTTGTGTAAAGGCATCAATATTAAAGAGCCCTTTGTCCCTGGTAGCTCTTCGTGTCAATAAAATTGCTACTGGTAGCATTATTAAGATGGCAATCCATCCGCCTAACATGGAGCTAACAGTGCTTTCCTCCGCTAAGTTTTTACCAAATGTATTGCTGAAAAAATAGGTAACATAGATGGAGATTGCTAAAATCATTGGCAATCCAAATCCTCCCTTTCGAATAATTGATCCTAAAGGAGCGCCAATAAAAAACAATAATAAACAAGAGAATGAAAAAGCAATTCTATTGTAAAATTCGGTATCGTACATGTTTAAATTCTTTCTTTTAAACTTAAAATTATTGGTATTTGATTTTATATTGTTTTCCGCTCTACTTGTTACAGCAATCGCATTGTTTAGAATATTGATTTTATTGTTTAAATTGAAGTTTTCTAATAGATTTGATGAAATCTTTTTTGTCTTTAATGAATCCTGATATGCGTATAGCTTTGTAGCTTTCAGAATTGAATTCAAGCTTTTGGTTCTTAAGCCCACATACTCATCATAATTGCTTTTTAAATCGGGGAGCGTATCATTAATTTGTTGAATACTTAACATATTGTAACGCCCTTTGTATTTTTCATCTTCTAAATCTCCTTGAGATAATGAAGAAATATCAATATTCATTTCATATTCTTTAAATGTAGCATTTGATGAAGGCATTCGCTTTCTTTTTACCAGAGAAGATCCCGATTTAATATGCTCTTCATAATAATTGCCATCATATAGAATAAAGGTCATGTATTTACTTCCTTCTTCAGAAACAATTTTGCCACTTTCTGCGGTAATTACCTTCTGGTTTCCTTTTCTGCTTTTTAGATCATAGATTAAAACTTTCTTCAGTAAGTTTTCTTCTTCTCCGTATTTTTCTTCAAATTTTATTTGATAATTAGGAATTTCGGTATTAAAACTTCCCGGTATTAATGCCATTGCTGGCTGTTTCTTTTTAATGTTTTGTTTTAAGTTTAATTGCTTAAATACAGCATATGGATATACATTGTTTAGAAACAAGAAGTTAATTCCACTTAAAAATATCGCTAAAATGGCCAACGGTCTTACGAGTCTTTGTAAAGAGATTCCTGCAGATTTTGCAGCGGCAAATTCGTAGTTTTCACCCAAACTTCCCAATGCCATAATTGAGGAGAGTAGCACTCCAATAGGCAATGCCTGTGGAATGATCATAAGGGCAGTATAATATAAAAACTTAAAGATAAAAGCCAAGCTAATGCCCTTGCCAGCAATGTTTTCAAACGTTTGCCACAATGCTTGCATCACCAAGACAAATAAGACAATTAGAAAGGTTGCGAAAAAAGGTACTAAAAAACTTTTGAGTATGTATCTATCAAGAATTTTCATCCATGCAAAAGTAGTTTCTTAAAAGATAAGATGCTACTAATTTTCTGTTAATTGAGGGTTAATCTATTGAATACCCATTTTTTTCAGAATACTTTATAGTATCAAAAGAAAATAGGCTTTTTGATAATTTTTGATTGGGCTTAAATGTTGTGATTGTAAACGTCGTTTTCGAGCCGTTTTCACCGGTTTGAATTAGCTGATAAATATGTTTTGTTTTCATTTCAATCGCCAACTCTACCTTTATAATGTTAGATTTGCTGTTCATTGGGAATAAATTGACAAACTGAAGATTGCGACCGTTCTTCTGTTTTATATTACCCATTGCATAAGTATATCCTTCTTTGTAAAAAGTTGCTAACTTTGAAGGATAAATAAAACCGTCCTCTCCATCAATATCTCCCTTTGAAACTGTAACTTCTTTTTCATCTTCGTTAATTACATACATTGTAAATCCGTTAAAAAGAAATGTATTTCCTAAGTATTGCAAATTGTACTTTTCTTGTTGAAGGGTAATCTCTCCAACAATTGGAGGTTCGTCACCTTCATTAATTCCTGCATCATCATTGACGAGGGTTTGACTAAATTTAATCTCCATATTTTCATATTCTTCCATTTTTGTTGCTACAGTATCCAAAAGCAGTTTTGCTTCTTCGGAGTTTTGTCCCAGGACTTGTAAGGTTATGAAAAAACTGATTACTATGATTCCTAAATTCTTCATTTTTAAAAAATTAATAGCTCTATTTAGAGAGCATTATATATTATTCTCGTTTTCTAAGAGTTGATCTAGTGCCACTAAATCAGTCACTAAAACCTGTCTTGCTTTGCTTCCTTCAAATCCACCAACAATACCTGCAGCTTCCAACTGATCTATCAATCGACCTGCCCGATTGTATCCTAATTTTAATTTTCTTTGCAATAATGAGGCGGAACCTTGTTGTGCAATTATAATAATCTCGGCAGCCTCTCTAAAGAGTTTATCACGGTCTGCAATGTCTATATCAACAGTAGTGCCACTTTCATCGTCTATGTATTCTGGTAATAGATGTGCTTCTGCATAGGCGCGTTGCGAACCAATAAAATCCGTAATTTTTTCAACTTCTGGTGTGTCTACGAAGGCACATTGAATTCGGTTGATTTCATTTCCATTGGTATACAATAAATCTCCACGACCTATCAATTGATCGGCACCACCGGCATCTAAAATGGTTCGAGAATCTATTTTAGAAGTTACTCTAAAGGCAATTCTTGCAGGGAAATTGGCTTTAATAATACCTGTAATTACATTTACAGACGGTCTTTGTGTAGCTACAATTAAATGAATTCCAATGGCTCTTGCCAACTGTGCGAGACGTGCAATAGGAGTTTCTACCTCTTTCCCCGCAGTCATAATTAAATCTGCAAATTCATCTATGACTAAAACTATATATGGTAAAAATTGATGCCCGTCATTTGGGTTTAGTTTCCGTGCTTTGAATTTAGTATTGTATTCTTTGATATTCCGAACCATGGCATTTTTAAGCAAATCATAGCGATTGTCCATTTCGGTACACAACGAATTTAAGGTGTGTACTACCTTGGTCGTATCGGTGATGATTGCTTCTTCTGCGTCTGGTAATTTTGCCAAATAGTGGCGTTCAATTTTATTAAACAAAGTGAGTTCTACTTTCTTTGGATCTACCAAAACAAACTTTACTTCTGCGGGGTGTTTTTTATAGAGCAGCGATGTTAAAACGGCATTTAATCCTACCGATTTTCCTTGTCCAGTAGCTCCAGCCATTAATAAGTGTGGCATTTTTGCCAAATCGACCACAAAGGTTTCATTCGAAATTGTTTTTCCCAGTGCAATGGGCAATTCCATTGTTGATTCTTGAAATTTCTTAGAAGCAATCACAGAATGCATCGAAACGATGGTTGCCTTTTTATTGGGTACTTCAATACCAATAGTTCCCTTACCAGGAATTGGCGCAATAATACGGATTCCCAATGCAGATAAGGACAAGGCAATATCATCTTCAAGATTTTTAATTTTAGAAATTCGAATTCCAGCATCGGGCACAATTTCATATAAGGTAATTGTTGGGCCTACTGTTGCTTTGATTTCTGCAATTCCAATTTTATAATTCTTTAAGGTATCTACAATCCGATTTTTATTGGCTTCCAGTTCTTCTGGATCAATAGAAATGGTTTCGTTGTATTGTTTTAAGAGATTGAAGGTTGGAAATTTAAAATTAGACAATTCCAATGTAGGATCAAATTCACCAAAATCTTTTACAATTTTATCTGATAAATTTTCAGCAACGCTCTTTTCTTCTTCTATTTCTTCGACTTCTATTTCTAAAGAAGTTATTTCTTCTTCCAAAGTAGGTGTTTGTTTCTCTTCAACTTTTAGCGGAATTTCTCCTGTTTTGGTAACCGGTTCAGAATGTTTTGAAATGGTGGGTTGTAAGTTTTCTAAAGACAATTCAAACTCAGATTTTAAAGGGTCTTCAGTTACCAGATCACTAGCTATAGAAACCGTGTTTTCAGTAGGAATTGATACTGTTTGATTTGTTACATCATTTAATGCCGCCCTTCTAGCATTTCTTTCTCTAAGTTTCTCAACAAACCGATCTAAAGTTAATTTGTAACGGATTGCCAAATAAGTAATTAAAAAAAATATTAAAACGATGGCCAAACCTGTTTTTCCTAAAAAGCGCTGCAGGTAATCATTCACTTCATATCCAATAGTTCCCGAAAGAAGGGCAGAGGAAGCGTCCATAAATCCAAAAGCAATAGAAATCCAAAGCATCATTAACAATGCCCAGTTCCATGAAATAATAATTTTACCAATTTTCTTTTGAAATATCAAGTATAAGCCTGTAATTCCTACTTGAAAAGCAATGATAAAAGCTCCAATTCCAAAACCTTTATAAATGAAAAAATGACTTAAATTTGCACCGATTTTTCCAAGAAGGTTCTTGCTCAATACTTTTTTGTTGGCGAGTTGGGTAAGTGTACTTTGATCTTCTTGCCAATTAAAAAAGAACGAGAAGAAAGCAATGGCTAAAAAGCATGCAAACAAAATTAAAAACGCCGCAATAATTGTTTTCGACTGCCTTGTTTTTAGAAATGCAAAAATAGGTGTTTTTGGAGCCTTAGCGATTGTGTCTTTCGTTGCTTTTTTAATCATTAAAATTGTTCATAGATGACAGGTAAAGATACCTTTTTTTAAAATAATTCGATTATTTTTTGACCGTAAATAAAACCTGCGATAATGAGCGCAGTGAATGCTGCAAAACTTGGTGCTCCAGCGGCAATGTCTTTAATAAAACCAATTTTATCATGGTAGGCTGGATGTACAAAGTCTGCTAATTTTTCAATTGCTGTATTCAATGCTTCTGCAACCAAAACCATCCCAATAATTAAGGATTGAATCATCCATTCTGTATTTGAAATATCAAAATACAGTCCAAAACCAACAGCAACAGCGGCAAAAAATAATTGTGCTTTAATACTGTCTTCAGTGGTTATTAAAAGCCACATTCCTTTCAATGCAAATTTTAAACTGCGAAGTCTTCCTCTTAAAAAACTATCGTTCGGGTTTTTCATGAATTTATAGTGCCTTTAATGCCGCATCGTAATTTGGCTCTGCAGCAATTTCCGAAACTTGTTCTGTATATACTAAGGTTCCTTCAGTATTTATAATTACAATGGCTCTCGAGTGCAAATTTGCCAACGGACCATTTGTAATTTCTAGCTGGTACTCTTTTCCAAAGCTACCCGTTGCAAAGTCTGACAACATTGCTACGTTTTCAATCCCTTCTGCGCCACAAAAACGTGCTTGTGCAAATGGTAAATCTCTGGAAACGCATATAACTACGGTGTTTTCTAAGCTCCCCGCTTTTTTGTTAAATTCCCTTACAGAAGTTGCACAGGTTCCCGTGTCAATACTTGGAAAGATGTTTAAAAGAATGTTTTTTCCAGCATAATCCCCTAAGTTTTTGTGACTTAAATCGACTGCCGTTAAGTTGAAATCGGGTGCTTTTTCGCCCGTTTTTGGTAAGCTTCCTATTGTTGTTATCGGATTTCCTCCTAAAGTAATGTTTGCCATTTTATTGAATTTTTATAACATCAAAAATACATTTTTTTGTCGAATTTAAACTGTTACTTTTTTGTTAATATTCCTCAGTTATTATAAATACCTTTGCCGTCAGAAAATCAGCAATCAAACGTGAACATTTCCCAATATACTTCAGAATTTAAATACAATTGGAAGCTCGCTGCTCCAGTAATGCTCGGTATGTTAGGGCATACTTTTGTCAGTTTTGTCGATAATATTATGGTAGGGCAAATTGGAACTGCAGAATTGGCCGCAGTTTCTTTAGGGAATAGTTTTATGTTCATTGCCATGTCTATAGGAATTGGTTTTTCTACAGTCATTACTCCTTTAATTGCGGAAGCGGATAGTGCCAATAATTTTGACCAAGCAAAATCGACATTTAAACATGGTCTCTTTTTATGTACTGTCTTAGGAATTTTTTTGTTTTTAGGTGTCTTTTTTGCAAAACCTTTGATGTATTTGATGAAGCAACCACAAGAGGTAGTCGAATTGGCGATCCCGTATTTAGATTTGGTGGCTTTTTCTTTAATTCCTTTGGTCGTTTTTCAAGCATTAAAGCAATTTAGTGATGGAATGTCGATGACCAAATACCCAATGTATGCAACCTTAATTGCCAATATTGTCAATATCGTTTTAAACTACTTATTAATTTTTGGAAAATTTGGATTTCCAGAATTAGAGATTGTAGGTGCTGCTTATGGTACAGTAATTTCACGTTTTATAATGCTTGCTTACCTCTGGTGGCTCTTGGCAAATAAAGAACGTTCTAGCGCGTTGGTTACGAATATTAAGTTTTTTGTACTGGAAAAGTTAATGCTCCGAAAATTAATCAATTTAGGGGCGCCTAGTGCAATGCAAATGTTTTTTGAAGTGGCTATTTTTACCTCCGCAATTTGGTTGAGTGGTTTGTTGGGAAAAAATGCCCAAGCGGCAAATCAGATTGCATTGAACCTATCTTCCATGACTTTTATGGTCGCCATGGGTTTAAGTGTTGCTTCGATGGTACGTGTTGGAAACCAGAAAGGACTGCAAAATTTTAAAGAACTCAGAAGAATTGCTTTTTCTATTTTTTTATTAGGAATTCTATTGGCGATTTTCTTTGGAGCTATTTTCTTTTTGTTCCATAAAAGTTTGCCTAAAATTTATGTAGATTTTAATGATGTTACCAATTATGCTGATAATTTAGAAGTGGTGGCCATTGCTTCCCAACTATTGTTTGCTGCTGCTATTTTTCAAATTTCGGATACGATACAAGTGGTTTTTTTAGGTGCTTTGCGTGGATTGCAAGATGTAAAAATACCCACTATAATTACTTTTATTTCTTATTGGATAATTGGGTTTCCTGTCAGCTACTTTTTTGGAAAAGAAGAAATGTATGGCAGTTTTGGTATTTGGTTAGGCTTGTTGGCAGGCTTGTCTACTGCCGCGGTTTTGTTGTACCTGCGTTTTAATTATTTAACGTTAAAACTAATTAGAACGCAAAATAATTAACGCTACATTTGTAGTATTAAATCAATATTTATATAACTCCAGTTTCTACGATGTTCAAGCTGGCCTCAAAAACAAATTATGGAAATTCCGAAATTTTTATTAGCAGATAATAGTAAATACCCAGAAGATATTTTTATTCTTCATACAGAATATCCTCGTTTTCTAATTAATTTAAAAGATGATCAAATTGAATGGTTTGAAGATTTGACGGGTGAAAATGAAGAAGATATTGCCACCGAATTAGCCGATTTAATGGATAAAGCGGGCCTATTTTATGATAAAGAAATTGGACAATACGAGGAGTAAATTGCCTTCTTAGATCTACTGTCATTTCTTTTCTGAAATGGATTCCAAAATGATCCTTATATATATTAATATTTAACTACGCGAAGCAATTCGGGTAGTTTTTTTATGTCCTTTTTCCCCTTTACTTTATGAATATAGCGGCAGTGTTTTTGCATCATCTTTCTTCTTATTTAGACTCCTTTTTTCTATAATTACTACAGGAGGCTTTCCAAAAATATCTTTTAAAAACCCTTTACTTAAATTTTTGTAACTGAATTCTTTTTTTTTGTCATACTATGTATATAAAGTATTGTATTACAGTGTTTTATTTTTATTATAAATATTTTTTATTAATATAGATTTATTTAATTTGTTTTTATATTTTAGTCCGGTAAAAGAAAAACAGCTACAACTTTAATCGTTTATTTTAATTTTTAAAGTAAAAAAGGCCTCTTTATTTTATAAAAATCGGGCTGTTTTTACCGACGTTTTTTTTGACAGACAAAAATAGTAATGTTTAAATAATTAAAACTTTTAAAAAATGAAAAAAGCACTCTTATTCTTCGGGATTTTTATGGTAACCAGCTTTTCAACACAAGCGCAAAAACCAGCGTATGAATTGGCCAATATTTTCTATGGGATTCAAATTGATCAAGTTACCAAGTCTATTGGTGAGATAACACCTGATGACCAAAAAAAAAAGTTATCTCAAAAATCAATTATTGAGAAAGAAACAATTCTCAAAAAAATTGCAGCGGTTTATACGACCTCATTTTCTTTTTCTGAAATGCAACGGATACTCACATTTTACAATTCAGCTTTAGGTAAAAAATGGACTGCTGAAAAAGGAGCATTAAATGCGAAAGCGAGTGAACTATTTATGAAATGGGAAATGAAAAAATTTGAAAATCAATAATAAAGAAAAAAGGCATGAAATTACATACAGCTATTTTAATAGGAATATTTTTTTTAACGGGTTTTTTATGTGCTGCGCAAACCAATACCCCGCTGCCGCACGATTGTATCGTGTGGTAAAAAGTAAAAACCCGCACTATTTCATTAAATTTTCATAATTTAGTTTTAAAAACTGTGAGGCGTAATTATAAGTTTCATAATCAAGAAGGCATCTATTTTGTAAGTTTTGCAGTAGTAGAATGGTTAGATGTCTTTACAAGAAATGAGTACAAAGAGATCTTATTAGAGAGCTTTACTTTTTGTCAAAATAAAAAAGGCATGGAAATAGTTACTTGGTGTATTATGACAAATCATGTGCATTTAATTTTTAGAATCGTAGATGATGGTAAACCTCAATTAGTATTAGGCGATTTCAAACGTTTTACCAGTAAGACTTTGGTGAAAACTATTAAAGAAAATAATAGAGAAAGCAGGAGAGAATTTTTATTAGATCAATTTAAAAAAGCTGCAAAAAATTCTTCCAATGTAAAAGAATATCAATTTTGGAGGCATGATAATAAACCAATAGAGTTTTGGAGTACTAAAGTTATTCAAGAAAAAATAAATTATATACATCAAAATCCAGTAGAAGCAGGACTCGTTTTTAAAGCAGAAAACTACATGTATAGTAGTGCAATAGATTATGCAGGAGAAAATGGATTGTTAGATAATATTACAGTTTTTAGAGCGTTAGGTCAAAGGTAAAACCACACGATACAATCTTGCGGCAGCCGGGTTTAGGATACTATTACAATATTTAGAGCGTTAGACCAAAGGTAAAACCACACGATACAATCGTGCGGTAGCGGAGTACTAAAGTTATTCAAGAAAAAATAAATTATATACATCAAAACTCAGTAGAAGCAGGACTCGTTTTTAAAGCAGAAAACTACATGTATAGTAGTGCAATAGATTATGTAGGAGAAAATGGATTGTTAGATACTATTACAATATTTAGAGCGTTAGACCAAATGTAAAACCACACGATACAATCGTGCGGCAGCGGGGGAAACAATATTGGGGCTGCAGGAAACTCTGCTTAGCTAGGATTTATTGGTCGCAATCCGTTTTTTTTTTCGTTATTGTTGCGTGTAGTAATCGTAATCGGTGAGTACTATTTTTAGAAAATCTACTGGTTTTAGATCTGTTTTAACCCCTGTAATTTCCACAACACGTTCATGGAGTTTTAAAATAATGGCATGCTTTCTTTTTTTTAGCGCACTGTTGTATAATTTTTTTATAGTTTGTGCGTCGCTATCCGATAGTAGCGTTACCTGCGGAAAAGTAGGCGTATACTCCTCTGGGGCATCTGCCAAAAGAACCTCCTGTAAAGTCACTCTTTTCTTTTCACTAATAATGGTGGTTCCAGCAGCAATGTCTCCCAAGCGTTGTCCTTTTCCATTCAATAAAATGGTTAAAACAGCTACGGAACCTGTTGCCATTTGAATATCAATAATGCGCATCAACCATCTGAGCAAATAACTACCTAGGGTTGGTTTTGAACCGTCTAATTTTACCACTCTTGTTTTATTGATTCTTTTACCAGGAGTCTGTCCGTTCCATAAGGTTTCAAAAATCAAACTATAAAAGAGGATCGGCAAGCTAAGAATGAGCGATATGGCCCATTGTTGCATCCCAAATCTAAGGTCTAACCAAGAAGATGTTAAGAACACCAATAAGACCGCATAAGAAATGATAATGAGTACGTCTAAGAAAAAGGACCCAATGCGTGTAGTAATATGTGCAACATTTTGATGTATGGTGATATTCTGCGCAGTTTCTATTTGAAAGTTATCCATTTTTCCTTTTATTTGTTATCTCAACTTTTTTAAAGAAGTGCTAAGATAATAAGTTTCTATGATTTCTGAATTTCAGTTTTTACTTTTTAACGATAAAATATTTCTCAGCATATGAGAGAGGCCGCTTTTGTTCGAAAAAATAAAGAGAAATGGCAGCTTTTTGAAGATGTCTTATCTAAGAAAACCCAGGTTTCTCCAGACAAACTCTCCGATTTATACATTGAAATTACCGACGACTTAAGTTTTTCCAAAACATTTTACCCAAGAAGCAGTACCACGAGCTATTTAAATACAGTTGCAGCAACAGCACATTTAAAAATTTACAATACAAAGAAAGAAGGAAAAAACAGCATTGTTCATTTCTTTAAAATAGGATTTCCAATTGAATTTTATCAACATCATAAACAATTAGGAATTGCATTCTTAGTTTTTGCTTTTTTCACATTGATAGGCGCTTTTTCTGCTGCGAATGATATCGATTTTGTGCGCCTCATTTTAGGAGATGGCTATGTAAACATGACATTAGAAAATATTGGAAAAGGCGATTCGATGGCAGTTTATAAAGACGCCAATGAAATAGAAATGTTTTTAGGAATTACCATCAACAATATTCGAGTAGCCATGTATGCCTTTATTTTTGGAATGCTATTTTCTGTTGGAACTCTCTATATTATGATGCAAAACGGCATTATGCTGGGCTCTTTTTTATATTTTTTCTATGATCAAGACTTACTTTGGGAATCTTCTAGAACCATTTGGATTCATGGAACCATCGAGATTTCTGTTATTATAATTGCCGGTTGTGCTGGTCTGGTTTTAGGAAACGGATTGCTGTTCCCGAAAACATACAGTCGTTCCGAATCTTTTAAAAGAAGTGCAAAATCAGGTTTAAAAATTATGGTCAGCACCCTACCATTTTTTGTAGTTGCTGGTTTTTTAGAAGGATTTGTTACCCGACACACAGAAATGCCAGATTGGTTGGCAATCTTTATTATAGCAACCTCATTATTTATAATTATATATTATTACATTGTATACCCAATTAAATTGAACAATAAAATAGAAAAAGATGGAAGAACATAGTTATGTGGAATTTAAGAGAGAAAGAGATTTAGGCGCTATTATTACAGATACGTTTAAATTTATACGCATCGAGTGGAAACCCTTCTTTACATTTATTTTTAAAGTAGCCATTATTCCCATTTTACTTTCTTTTGGAATTAGTGCCTATGCAAACACATTTGTAATGAATCCTTCATTTAATATTGCTCCGATCGTTTTAAATTTATTCAATTATTTATTATTATGTGTAATTTATTATTTAATCACACTTTCTGCACTGTCTTATATTAAAAGCTATATAGAAAACAATGGAGCTGTAGATATTTCAGAAATAAACGCCTACAAAACAGCAAACATGCTTCCATTTTTAGGGATGGGGTTTGTTTCTTGGATACTTATTATTGTGAGTGCTGTACTCTGTTTTTTTCCTGCATTTTATACAGGTACTGTCCTCTCTTTTGTTGGATGTATCTATATTTTTGAAAACAAAACTTCGATGGATTCGATCGGTGCTTGTTTTTCATTTGTGAAAGGTCATTTTTGGGAAAGCCTCGGAATTTTATTTGTTGTGGGACTTTTATTAGCCGTTTTGGGGTTTGTTTTTTCGTTGCCAACGGTAATTTATACAATGATCGAAGCTTTTTCTGTTATGCAGAGTAATGATGTTACACAAATATCAGGGTTGTTTTCAAATCCAGTTTTCTTACTATTCGCTTTTATCTCTTCAATTGCACAACAACTTTTTGGTGCTGTTTTTGCTGTCTCAATTGCATTCATTTATTTTGATATCAACGAACAAAAAAATGCCTCAGGTACAATCGATCAAATAGATGATTTAGGAAGATAACCAGTGAAAAAAACTCTCATTTATATATCATTTTTATTGTTTTCAATCAGTGTTTTTTCACAGGAAAAAATTACAGATATTAAGATTGATTCCTCGAATGTCGGACAAAAATTGTTTGATCAAAAAGCGTTGGATGTATATAAAAGTCAAGACGATTTTGATTACAACGAAAAGCTACGAGAAGACAATGTATTTCAAAAAGCATTGGCATGGTTGGGCAGAGTGGTAAAAAGAATACTTTCATGGATATTTGATGATATTGGTCCTGCAGTAGGAATTTTAGCAGCAATAGTGAAAGCAATTCCATGGATTGTTTTAGGTCTTTTACTCTTTTTTATGCTCAAGTTTTTCTTGAAACTAAACACCAAAAAAGCAACCGATGCTATCGAAACAGTTCCATCAATTCAACTGACCAAGGATGAAGAGTTAATAAATAATCAACAGTTAAGTGAACTGATAGCGCAAGCGATTCAAGAAAAGGATTACAGACTGGCAGTTCGTTTTTATTATTTATTGATTTTGCAAAAGTTAACAGACAAAGAATTGATTGTTTGGCAGCAAGAGAAAACAAATGAAGATTTTATACGAGAAGTAGGACACCTCAAAATTGCTCCATACTTTACAGAAATCACACGATTGTATGATTTTGTTTGGTATGGAAATTTTGAGATTAATAAAGGTGAATTTTTAAAAGCAGAAATCTTATTTAACACATTGACAAAAAAAATTCTTGGATAAAAAACTCAAAATATATATTGCTATTTTCATCACCATTGTTGGAGGGTTAATGTATGCAGACCCTACAAAGACAAAACCAATTAGTTGGTTTCCGAGTTATGCAGCAAAGCATAAAACGCCTTTTGGTACCTATGTCTTAAAAGCGCAGTTACCAAGTTTGTTTCCCAAAACTACTATTAAAGAAATTCATCAACCACCATTTCAGTTTTTAGCAGATACCACAAGATCAGGTGCCTATTTCTTTTTGAATGGATCTCTGAATTTTGACAAAGCAGAATTCAAAAGCCTACTTGCTTTTGTAGCAAGAGGAAATGCTGTTTTTGTAGCAACCAATGGCGCTAATATTGACACACTAGGTTTAGAAACCAAACAAATTATAACTGCAGAATTAGAAGAAAATTTTAAAATAGCATTATTAAATCCAGCCTTTAGCGAAGCTACTTTTAGTTTTGATAGACCCTCAACAAATTTGGTTTTCTCTAAACTAGATACTTTGAAATCAACTGCTTTAGGGAAATTAATGATTACAAACGAAGAGAAGGAAGTGGTAGCAGAAGGCGTCAACTTTATCAAACATCAGCATGGAAAAGGTAATTTTTATTTTCATACAGCTCCTTTGTTATTTACCAATTACAGTCTTTTAAAAGCAACAAATGACATCTATATAGAAAATGTACTTTCCTATATAGATGCCGATCAACCCTTTTTATGGGATGCGTACTATAAGAATGGGAAAAGTAAAATAACCTCACCAATGCAATACGTTCTAGGGTCTAAAAACTTAAAATGGGCCTATTATATGGGACTCATTGGGATTATTTTCTTTATCGTTTTCAAATCAAAAAGAGTACAAAGATTGATTCCTATTGTAGTCCCATTAAAAAATCAAACCGTTGCATTTACCAGAACAATTGCGAATATGTATTATGAGAAATCAGAACATAAAAACATTGCCACACATAAAATAACATATTTCTTAGAACATATTAGAACAAAGTTACATCTGCCAACAAGTGTTATAAATGAATCTTTTTACAATCATTTAGCAGTTAGAAGTGGCAACAAAAAAGAAGCTATTTCTTCTTTGTTTGAGACCATTGATGGCATTAATGCATTAAGAAAAATCACAAAAGAACAGTTAGTAACCTTAAACAATAAGATTGAATCTTTCATGGAGAAACAATCAAGATCTTAAAACTAATAGTATGGAAAACACAGAAAAGCAAGTACCAGAAGAAAATTCGTTTTCAAATAGAATTGATTTGTCACAATTAAAAACAGCTATTTTAGCCATTAAAGCACAGTTAAGAAATGTCATTGTTGGGCAAGATGATTTTATCGAATTGTTGTTGGTTTCTTTATTGGCAGACGGACATGTTTTAATCGAAGGAGTCCCTGGTGTTGCAAAAACAGTGACCGCAAAATTATTGGCCAAAACAATTGCAACTGACTTTAGTCGAATCCAGTTTACACCTGATTTAATGCCTTCAGATGTACTAGGAACTTCCATCTTAAACATGAAAACCTCTGATTTTGAGTTTAAAAAAGGACCCATATTTTCCAATTTAGTCCTTATTGATGAGATCAATAGAGCGCCTGCAAAAACGCAAGCTGCTTTGTTTGAAGTAATGGAAGAAAAACAAATTACCATCGACGGCACTCAGTATAAAATGAAGCCCCCCTTTATGGTATTGGCAACACAAAATCCAATCGAACAGGAAGGAACGTATGCTTTGCCAGAAGCCCAATTAGATCGTTTTTTGTTTAAAATTAATGTTGGGTATCCAAATTTAGAAGAAGAAACTCAAATAATTGCTGCACACAATAAACGAAGAGGTGCCACACCACAAACTTTGGTGAAAGCCGTATTGTCAGAAGTAGAGTTAGCCCAATTTAGAGATCAAATATTTGATATTTTAGTCGAAGAAAATATTATACAATACATTGCAACTATCATTTCAAATACAAGAAATCATCCGCATTTATTTTTAGGAGGTTCACCAAGAGCAAGCATTGCTGTTTTAATGGCCTCGAAAGCATTTGCAGCAATCAATGGACGCGATTTTGTAACACCAGAAGATGTAAAGAAAAGCTTATTTCCTGTCTTAAGACATCGTGTAATGTTAACACCAGAAAGAGAAATGGAAGGTATGACAACCGACAAGGTCATCGATATGATTATTCAATCCGTAGAAGTACCAAGATAAATTGAAATTTTATAAATCACTCTATATCCACAGTCATTTTTTCGCTTATATAAGCGGAGTTGCTGCGCTATTTCTAATTTCGTATTGGGTTGAATTTTTTTACAATCTTGCCTGGGTTTCTACCTTAGTTTTACTAGTTTTTGGAGCATTTGATCTCTTTCTACTTTACAAAGTAAAAAAAGGAATCCAATCGAACCGAATCTTACCTGATAAATTCTCTAATTCTGATGAAAACCAAGTCGCTGTCTTTTTAGAAAATAACTATTCAATTCCCGTTCTCATAAGTGTTGTTGATGAATTGCCAATACAATTTCAAAAAAGAGATTTTGAATATAATACAGAGCTCAAAGCATCCGAAAGTGAAACGTTTCAGTATACCATAATTCCTTTTGAAAGAGGGGAGTATTTTTTTGGGAATATCAATGTGTATGCTTCTTCTTCGTTGAAAATATTTACCAGAAAGTATCAATTTGATAACGAGAAAAAAGTAGCCGTGTACCCTTCCTACATTCAAATGAAAAAATACGAGTTCTTAGCCATGAGCAATCGTTTGACTGAGTTTGGATTGAAAAAAATACGGAGAATAGGGCATACCATGGAATTTGAGAAAATTAAAAACTATATTGTTGGGGATGATGTTCGAACGATTAACTGGAAAGCAACTGCGAAGCGGGGCGCTTTAATGATCAATCAATATCAAGATGAAAAATCACAGCCCATCTATTCAATTTTAGATACCAGTAGGGCCATGAAAATGCCTTTTGACGAATTGAAATTATTAGATTACGCCATCAATGCAACCTTGGCCTTTTCTAATATTGCTTTGTTGAAAAACGATAAAGTGGGCATGATGACCTTTTCTAAAAAGGTAGAGAATATAGTTGCAGCCAGTAATAAAAAAACAAACCTATCTATTTTAAATGAAGTTTTATACAATGTAAATACCGAGTTTAACGATCCTGATTTCGGGTATTTATATGGGGCGATTAAGAGAAAGATAAACCAGCGAAGTTTACTTATATTATATACAAATTTCGAACACATTTCTGCATTAAAAAGACAGTTGCCCTACTTAAAGGCGATTGCAAAAAAACATTTACTCGTCACCGTATTTTTCGAGAATACTGCTTTGGATGAAATGATCAAAGAAACCGCAGAAGATGTACAGGCAATTTATCACAAAACCATAGCAGAAAAGTTTTCGTATGAAAAACGCTTGATCGTAAAAGAGTTAGAGAAGTCAGGAGTACATTCTATTTTAACAAAACCAAGTCAGTTGTCTGTAAATGTAATTAATAAGTATTTAGAATTTAAATCTAAAGGACTTATTTAAGGTTAAAAAAAAAGAGAAGCCAAGGCTTCTCTTTTAGAACGATATTCGTTTCTTATTTATTCTTCTGTTGCTTTTGGCTTTTCAATATTCAACTTCACCATTACTAATTCTGTAATATCAAAGTTACTATCAATATATGCAAATTCATTTCCTTGAAGCGTTAAAATCTGCGTGTAATTGTTTTCTTTTGCGACTGCTCTAATTGCTTCGCCCAACTTTTTGTACAAAGGTCTCATCAACTCATTTTCTTTTTGACGCATTAATTGCGTTCCCGCTTCCTTTGCTTTATTTACATCAGCTTCAAACTTCTGTATTTCAATTAACTTTACAGTTTTTGCTTCTTGTGAAATGCTATCGGCAAGGTCTCTAAATTGAGTCAAACTATTTTGATATGTTGTAACCTTTAGCGCAAAAACGGAATCCAATCTTTCTGCGTATTCTTTAGTTAGTTTAACGACTATTTTGCCTTCGGGCATAACACTTAGTAAGTAATCACTGTTAACGGTTCCAACTTTAGATTGTGCTATGGCAATGCTACTTATTAAAATAGCAAATAAGATACTAATTTTTGATTTCATGTTCTTTATTTTGTTTAGCAAAGATATAAAAGGGATTGACTTACAAAAGATTACTTTTCTTTAAAAGTGTTCATTTTTTCTGAAATTACAGAAATAATATTTTCAATATCAGTTTTAGTGTCAAACCATAGAGTTTCTTTGTCTCTTTTGAACCAAGTTAATTGCCTTTTTGCAAAACGACGTGTATTCTTTTTAATTTCTGATACTGCAAATTCTTGGGAAAATTCATTATCAAAAAAAGAAAATAATTCCCGATATCCTACCGTTTGCAGTGCATTGAGTTGTCTGTGGGCATAGAGTGTCTTTGCTTCTTCCAACAAACCGTTTTCCATCATACGGTCAACGCGCAAGTTTATGCGCTTGTATATAAACGGTCTTTCTGCATCCAATCCAATTTTTATGGAAGTGAATATTCTTGGTGCTTTGGGTTTGTTCTTAAAAGTGGAGTAGGGAAGCCCACTGCCAATACAAATCTCTAGGGCTCTAATAACTCTTTGTGGGTTTTCTATGGCAATCTTTTCATAGGTTTCTAAATCCAATTCTTTTAATTGATTTTGAAGTGATTCCAATCCTTTGGTCTCCAATTCTAAATTCAATTTTTCTCGAACGGTTGGTGCTACTTTTGGGAATTCATCCAAACCTATTAATACAGAATCTACATACAAACCACTACCGCCTACCATAATCTGAACGGAATTTTCTTTAAATAATTCTTCTAGTTTTTTCAGGGCTTCTCTTTCAAATTGCCCCACATTATAGTCTTCAAAAATACTTTTATTTTGAATGAAATGATGTTTGGCAGCGGCAAGCTCAATTTTTTCTGGAACAGCCGTACCGATTTTCATTTCTTTAAAAAACTGACGAGAATCACAAGAGATAATTTCACTTTTAAAATGATTTGCGAGTACAATACTGAGGGCTGTTTTACCAATTCCAGTTGGACCGACAATGGTAATTAGAAAATTTTCTATTTTTTTCATTCGTTTAAAATACTTCCGCAATGATCGCAAAATGCTGCATTGTCTTTATGTGTGTCTTTTAAACAATTTGGACAGGACTGTGTGTTGCTGTCAATACTGTTTGTATTTTTAGAAATTTCGGAACTGACGATCCCTGTCGGAATGGCAATAATACCATACCCTAAAATCATAATGATACTTGCGATGAATTGCCCAAGAGGGGTTTGCGGTGCAATGTCTCCAAAACCTACTGTTGTGAGTGTAACAATTGCCCAATATACACTTCTGGGGATGCTTGTAAATCCATTTTCTTCTCCTTCTATCATGTACATAACCGTTCCTAAAAGAATACAGACAATGACCACGAAAAATAAAAATACTGCAATTTTGGCTCTGCTAGCTCTTAAGGCAACAATTAAGGTATTGGAAGCTCCTACATATCTTGTGAGCTTTAGTATTCTAAAAACCCTTAATAGGCGCAATGCTCTAAATGCTGCTAAGTGATGGGAACCTACAAATATAAAAGAGAGGTATTTAGGTATGGTCGAGAGCAAATCGATGATGCCATAGAAACTAAAAATATATTTAAAAGGTTTTTTTATTGAAATCAGTCGTAAGATGTATTCCACTGAAAACAGGAATGTAATCACCCACTCAGAGATGTCAAGGTAGGTGTGATACTTTGTATCAAAACTCTCTACACTTTCCAGCATTACAAGAAGAATACTAGCAATAATGGCAATTAAAAGAATGACATCAAAGAGCTTTCCTTCTTTGGTATCTGCTTCATAAATAATTTCATGAAGACGCTGTTTCCAAGTCGTTTTTTTTGATGCTGAGTTCAAGTTTTTATTTGTGTGTTTGGGGTAACGAAGTTATGTTATTTTTATCAAAAATTATTTTGATAGAATTGTTTTTATAAGCGTATTATTTTTTGAACATTGTTTTTTTTGAGGTAGTTTTTTATAATTGTTTTAGAAATTTCTTTATTTTCAAAAGGAGTTAGCACCTTTTTTAAAATGTCAATTTTATTTTCTTGGTACGCCAAGTTGGTGTATCCGTAGCCAAAAACGGTGTTTCCTTCCACCAAAATAATGGCGTTTTCACCCAATTCTCTTCCTTTTTCAATAATTAAGAAATCGTTATTATTAAAATGATCATTAATGTATTTTGTATTTTTTTTGAAGTTGAATTTTGGTGTCAATGCCGCTAGTTCTATTTGATACTTTAACTTCGTAAATAAGTCATTTCCTGTTTTTTCAAATGTAATAGTAGCGGTTCTTTCTTGAATTTTTAAGGCTCTTGTGGTGTCTTTTGTAAATAACTGATTTACGGCTGATTTTATATTTTTTCCTTTCCCAATATAAATGATTGTTCCCCCAATATTGTGCACATAAAAAAGACCTTGTGCAGTAGGTAGACTTTCTAAAATGGATTGAAATTTTTGCTTTTCTGTTCTTTTATCATAATATTTGATGGTATTTTGGAGGATGTCTTTATGAACATCTTTCTGCAATAATAACTTAAATAACTGTACCGTAGCCAACGCATCTCCATTTGCTCTGTGTCTGTCTGTAATAGGGATTCCTAGCGATTTCACTAACTTCCCTAAACTGTATGAGGGTTCATCTAAAATAAGTTTTTTACTTAACTCAACAGTACACAATGTGTTTCTGTCAAACTCAAAGCCTAATCTGGAAAATTCAGTACGTAAAATGCGATAATCAAAAGAGGTATTATGTGCAACCAAAATACAGTCCTTAGTAATTTCTACAATCCGTTTTGCGACCTCATAAAATTTAGGAGCATTTCGCAACATTTTACTGTTAATACCGGTTAGTTTTACAACAAATTCTTGGATTTCTTTTTCAGGGTTTACCAAACTAATAAATTGGTCTACTGTATTTTGACCGTCAAATTTATAGATGGCGATTTCTGTAATGCCTTCTTCGTTAAATTTTCCTCCGGTGGTTTCAATATCTAAAATTGCGTACAAATTTCTTTTTCTTTAATGATAAAATTAAGCAATGTAATTGCGACTACCAAATATGGCACTTCCTACGCGTATCATATTGCTTCCGTTTTTAATTGCTAAAGGGTAGTCTCCACTCATTCCCATAGAGAGTATATTCAATGCGCAATTAGCACGAACCTTTATTGTTTTTTGTTGGTCAAAGAATTGTTTTAGAGATTCAAATTCTTCTTCTAATTGTTGTTGATTGTCTGTAAATGTTGCCATTCCCATAAAACCAATAATTGAAATATTCTCTAGCGTTGCCAATTCTTCTGAAGTAATAATTTCTTCAATGGCATCAAAAGACAACCCAAATTTAGAATCCTCTTTGGCTATTTTTGCTTGTAACAAACAGTTGATTACACGTTTGTGCTTTTTAGCTTGATTGTTAATTTCTTTTAATGTTTTAAAAGAATCTACCCCATGAATTAAATCGACAAAGTGCGCCATATATTTCACTTTATTACGTTGTAAATGACCAATCATATGCCATTGAATGTCTTTAGGTAGGGCATCAAACTTTTCTGCCATTTCTTGAATTTTATTCTCGCCAAAAATTCGTTGCCCAGCGTCATAAGCTTCCTGCAAGTCTGCAATGGGTTTTGTTTTAGAAACAGCCACTAGGGATACTTCTTCAGAAATGGATTCTTTTATTTTTTGTAAATTATCTTTAATCATCTTCCTTTAGTTGCTTAGCCCAATAGAGGAATAATTTGCGATGCTAACTCAGAGCCAATTCGATCT
The DNA here is from genome assembly GCA_949519155.1 of Polaribacter sp. SA4-10. Classification (GTDB taxonomy): domain Bacteria; phylum Bacteroidota; class Bacteroidia; order Flavobacteriales; family Flavobacteriaceae; genus Polaribacter. Next base: position 295,348 of record CATIQU010000035.1, on the reverse strand, counting down.
TGTGCTTCCTTTGTAGCTGCTCCAATATGTGGCGTTAATGAAAGTTCTGGATTCATCAACAATTGCATTTCTGGGGTTGGTTCTTTTTCAAAAACATCCAACCCAGCAAAAAGCACTTTTCCATCTTCGATAGCATTGACCAAAGCAATTTCATTGATTACACCTCCTCTGGCAGTATTTATGATTCCAACACCAGACTTCATTTGTTTAATTTCTGCTTCATCAATTAAATACCCGTCTGTGCTTGGCGTATGAATTGAGATAAAGTCTGCTTCTTTTAGCACTTCCTCTTTAGAAACTGTATTGATATTGAAATTCACTTTCTGTCCATTATAAAAATCTAATGTAATGTTTGCCTTCTGAATAAAAATATCGGTGGCAATCACATTCATACCTATTCCTAAAGCAATTTTTGCCGTTTCTTGACCAATACGTCCAAAACCAATTAATCCAAGTGTTTTCCCTCTTAACTCAATGCCTTCGGCATACATTTTTTTCAAATCATTAAAACGGGTATCTCCTTCTAAAGGCATTTCTCTGTTTGATTGGTGAAGAAAACGAGCCAATCCAAACAAGTGTGCAAACACCAATTCTGCGACAGAACCTGAAGAGGCTGCTGGGGTGTTGATTACATGAATGCCTTGATCTTCTGCGAATTGCACATCGATATTGTCCATGCCAACACCACCGCGTCCAATTAATTTAATACTTGGACAGGCTTCTAATAATTCTTGACGAATTTCGGTTGCACTTCTTACCAAAACGGCATCAATACCATTTTCATTGATGTAACTTTCTAATTGATTTTGTGCCACTTTTATGTTTAGTACTTCAAAACCTGCTGCTTCTAAAGCGTCAATTCCATTTTGTGAAATTCCGTCGTTTGCTAATATTTTCATTCTAAAATTCTTTCTAAGGTGTACAATTTAAAAGTAAATAATGGGTGTATTATTTTTTTAAATTGCTTAATTATTTATTTTTTTCTAATGCTTGCATTGCGTTTACCAATACTTGTACGCTGTATAATGGCAGCGCATTGTACATGCTTGCTCTATACCCACCAACACTTCTATGCCCTGTTAAACCATTGATTCCGGCTTCTTTCCAAAGGGTATCAAAAGTATCTTTTAAAGAAGGGTCTGATAAGACAAAAGTAGCATTCATAGTACTTCGGTCTTCTTTTGCGACCACTCCTTCAAACAAGGGGTTTCTGTCAATCTCTGCATACAGCAGTGCTGCTTTTTTATTATTTACTGCTTCTATAAACGGAATGCCTCCTAAGTCTTTTAACCATTGCATGGTTAATGTAGAAACATACACGGCAAAAACAGACGGTGTGTTAAACATACTGTCTTTATCTATATGGGTTTGGTAATTTAACATTGACGGGATGTGTCTGGTTACTTTACCTAAAATTTCTTCTTTAATAATAACCAATGTGGCTCCAGCGGGTCCCATATTTTTCTGTGCTCCAGCATAAATTAAATCGAATTTTTCGAAATCTAATTGACGTGAAAAAATATCTGAACTCATATCACAAACCAAAGGTGCATTGGTATTTGGAAATGCTTTCATTTGAGTACCTGCAACGGTATTGTTACTTGTACAGTGAAAATAATCGATATCTTCTGGAATAGGATACCCTTTTGGAATGTAGGAAAACCCCTTGTCTTTTGAAGAGCCTACTTCAACCACTTCTCCAAAAGCCTTGGCTTCTTTTATGGCTTTGTCTGCCCAAGTACCCGTATTTAAATAGGCTGCTTTTTTCTCTAGTAAATTATAGGCAACCATTAAAAATTCTAAACTGGCACCCCCTTGTAAAAACAAGGCTTTGTACCCTTTGTTTTCAAGTCCTAGCAATTCCAGCGCTAGCTGTCTTCCCTTTTCCATAACCGCTACAAATGAGCCGCTACGGTGAGAAATTTCAATCAATGACAAATCATCATCATTAAAATTGAGGATTGCTTCTGATGCTTTCTGTAACACTTCTTGTGGCAGAATACAAGGTCCTGCACTAAAATTATGTTTTTTCATTTTTTGAATTTTTAATGTGTCACTTTTTTTAAATTCCAGCTAAAAAATCTAAGGTATTAATTCCATCTGCATAGTCCCATAATTGTGGATTCTGAGTTTCACCAAAAGCAATTTCGTTTGCTGTAAAACCATTCGATACAATACATTGAATTTTATCGTTGTCCGCTTCTAATTTGTTTTTTAAACTCGTTTCATCTTGATAATATTCATAAAATACAGTTGCAATAGGAGAGGAGTAGCTTTCATCTTCTTTAATCATTAAGAAACCATTTTCTAATAAATCAAATTCACTCATTAAATATACAGCCTTATTGTAATCGTAATTGTTGGCATATTTGGCATTGTTAATGAGGTCTCTTTTGTTGTACATACCATTAAAAAAGGCATCGAAATTATATCCTTTTGGGACATACAATTTGGAAACACTTCTGCAACCTAAGCCAAAATAGTTAAAAACATCTTTAGAGAGCTTTTCCAATTCAAGATCAGATTCCTTTCCTGTTAAAACAGCAACAGAATTTCTGCTTTTTCGAATAATATTGGGTTTGTTTTTAAAATAATATTTAAAATACCGTGCAGTATTGTTGCTTCCGGTAGCAATTACGGCATCAAAGTCTGCTAATTTACCTTCTGTAAAAGTAATTTTTCCTTTAAAATACGGATCAATATGTTCTAAATATTTCGCTAAAAAGGGCAATAAATGTTTGTCGTTTGAAGATTGCTTTACCAAAACAGAATGTCCAGAAATCAATACTGCCAAAAAATCATGAAAACCGACCATGGGAATATTCCCTGCCATTACAATCGCTACTTTTTTTGAGGATACCGTGGTGGGTTTATAAGTGTCGGTAAATATATGTAAGTTGCTTTTTGTAAGTGCATTAGACCAGTTGTAGAGGGCTTCTAAAATAGCTTCTTTTGTAAACCAAGAATTGTGTTCTTGGGCTATTTTTATTTGATGTTTAAAACCATCAAAAAACAGCTCATTCAAAAGAACAGTTTCTTTTTTTTGAATGCCTTCGTTGGAAAACTGACTTAAAAAATTGCCTAATTTTACAAAAGCATTTATTCTATTTTCAATACTATCCATTATATTTTGGTTGTCTGTTTTATTGGCGTTATTTTTGCAACTGCAAAGTTACATAAACTCAAAGAAAAAAACGATGGCAATTATAATTACTGATGAATGTATTAACTGTGGAGCATGTGAGCCAGAATGCCCGAATACAGCAATTTACGAAGGAGCTGATGATTGGAAACATGCTGACGGTACAGATTTAACAGGAAATGTTGTTTTACCAAACGGAAAAGCAATGAATGCAGATGAGACGCAGGAGCCTATTTCTGACGAGATTTATTATATTGTAGCAGATAAGTGTACCGAATGTGTTGGTTTTCACGAAGAGCCACAATGTGCTGCTGTTTGTCCTGTAGATTGTTGTGTGCCAGATGATGACCATGTGGAAACCAAAGAAGCATTGCTAGAAAAACAAAAATTTATGCATTCGAAATAAAACGAATTGTTTATATCATTATAAAAATCCTGAAGAAATTCAGGATTTTTTTGTTTTCCTAATTAAATGAAACTTCTTCCAATAAAAAACACCCAACACAAAAAAGTGTTGGGTGTTTTCATTATAAAATACTTATTTTATTCTTATATCGTAGGATGTAAGATTAAAATTGGTAGTTTAATGATAAGTTAAACATAGTTCCTAATTGGCTAAAGTGAGACCCATCATACGTCATTTGAGAGTAACGACCATTAAATGTAATCGCGTTCGCTTCATTCTCAAGTTGCGTTAATCCAGAACCACCATCTGCAATAGAAATGATACTTGTATCGTCTATGATTGCTTGTCCTGCAGCATTTTCTGCTTTGAACGCCCATTCTGGCAATACATTTAACAAGTTGTTTACATTTAAAGCAATCGATAATTTATCAGTTGCTTGATAGTTAATTGCTAAATCGGTAACCACTTTTGGAGTAAACTCAGTTCTTAAATCATCGCTCATGAACTTCTGTCTAAATGTTGTTTTTCCGAAATACGTGTTGTTTAAAGAAAGACCCCATTTATTGATGTCATAGTTTGCTCCTAAGATCCATTTTGTTTTTGGTCTAGAAGAGAACATTAACGCTAAGTTAGATCTATCAAGAACAGGAACAGCATCTACAGAACCATCATCATTGGTTACATTGATCGTAGGAACTTCTTGTGTTCTTTTGTTGTCGATTGTATAATTCCCAGAAAGGTTTAAAGCTAACTTGCCTTCACCAATTTCAATGTTTGAAATTCCTGAAACAAAATCTATACCAGAAGTAGTAGTATCAAAACCATTGATAAAGAATTGATTTTTACCAATTTGGTTTGTATAAATTACTCTGTCTTCAACATCAATTTTATAATAATCTACTGTGAAGCTTACATTATTTGTTAATTTTCCACCAAAACCAACGGTAAAGTTTGTCGATTTTTCTGGGTTTAATGCAGGAATTCCTAATTCTCTCGCTTTCGGAGATACATTGTTTACCAATCCTACAACATCAATTCCTCCACCATCGGCAAAAGAGTATTGAGATTTTTCAGTATAAATCTGGTGTAAACTTGGTGCTCTAAATCCAGAAGAAACAGAACCTCTCATAGTCAATTTATCAGACAATTTGTAGCGAGAACTTAATTTGTATACAAATGTATTTCCAAAATCAGAATAGTTTTCACCACGTACCGTTCCACTTATTAAAAAAGCGTCAGATACATCATAATCTAAACTAAAATATCCACCTAAGTTATATCTGTTAAAGATACCAGAGTTTACAGGATCATTTCCTGAAAAAGAATCTGAACCACCTCCTACATAAGAAGAAGCTTTTCCTGCAATGATTTCAAAATTTTCATTTCTAAACTCTGCACCCATACCAATACTTACTTTATCAGAAAGTAAACGCGATACATCTAAATTTCCAACAACATGGTTGAAAGCTGTTCCTCCTGGATCAAAACTTGTAGGGCTTAATGCCTGGTAGTTATCACTTGCGTTGTGCGAGTTGTTTACTTTGTATGTTTGCTCGTTTCCACCTACGGTAACACTAGCATCCACATTCCAGTCATTTACTTTACGAGTAATTCCAACAGTTGCATTGAAGTCATTTAATACCCCTTCAAAAGTAGGAACATAACCATCAAATCCACCTGCTTGATTTGAAGGGAATAAATCTTGTAAATACGCTAAGTCTCCAGTTGCTACTTTCCAATATGGAGTTCTGTAGTTTGCATACGAATTTACTTTTTTAAATACATAGGCTGCATTAAAGTACAATCTAGACTCTTCAGATAAATCATAAGCACCATTCACTAAGAATTTTGTTGCTACTGTTTCAGGAGAACCGTTAATGTTTCCAGCGTCTGGTCTACGTGTTAAAAATTCTTCAACAACCGCTAAGTCAGCACCAAATCCAGTTCCACCAAATGCTTCCCCTTTTGCACTTACCATTCCTGGTCTGTTTGCCAATCCAACTTTAGAAAAATCGATTGTATAGTTGATAAATCCTTTGTCGTCACCGATAGAAGAACCATTGTTAATGCTAATTCCAAACATTTCACCATCTCCTTCAGAAGTTACTCCTGATCTTAATGTTGCAGATCCTCTGTTTACATCGTCTTTTAAGATAATATTGATTACACCTGCAATTGCATCAGAACCATATTGTGCAGAAGCACCATCTCTTAATACTTGAATACTTTTAATAGCATCTACAGGAATTGCAGAAATATCTGTACCTGTTTCACCACGTCCAGGAGAATCTTGTGTATATAATAATGCACTAACGTTTTTACGCTTTCCATTAATTAATACCAAAGTTCTACTTGGCCCCATGTTTCTGATTTCGTACGGATCTAATAAAGAAGTTGCGTCATTCACAGGAGTTTGTACTGTGTTAAATGATGGAATTCTAAATTGTAACGCCTTGTCAAAAGTGGTTTGACCTGTAGACATTAATTCTTTCACACCAACAACATCCACTGGCAATGCAGTATCTGCATTACTTCTTGGAGCTGTTCTAGATCCTACTAAAATAATTTCATCTAAAGCATTGTCTTCTTTCATAACAATTGTTACGAATGAAGTACTTGTAATCTCAATTGTTCTTGAAGCATAACCCATAGAAGAGATTACTAATGTAGATGGTAAGCTCCCTACTGTAATCGAAAATGCTCCTGAATCATCAGAAGTCGCTCCGTTAGCAGTTCCTTTTTCTACGATATTCATGTATGGCAATCCTTCACCAGTTGAATCCGTTACTTTTCCTTTTACAGTTTGTGCTAGCATCCCTAAAGGAAGCATCAAAAGAAAAGCAATTGTACATAATTTTAATAAATACTTTTGTTTCATAAATAAATTATTAGTTAATAAAGTTTGTGATATCACCTGTTTCCAGATAAACCTGGATGGGTGACTTGTAGTTATAAGTAAGTAAATAGTTTTTTATACTCTTTATTTTTTCTTTTTTTTTCAAAGAAAAACCAAATTTGGTACAGAAAAAGGAATAATTTATAGGTTGAGCGTTAATTTTGTGTAATAAAAAGCGCCATTCGTTCCCATTTGTGTAGCGTCCCACAAGCCGCCACTATCGGTAAAACCATTTTGTTTTGAAGGGTATATGTTGAAGATATTATTGGCGCCCAACTGTAGGTTTGTAGCCGTGTTTAATTGATAATTTAAATGCAGGTCTGTAGTTACTTTAGATTTGTAAATGTCCGTTGCTGCATCTAGTTGTTCCGATGCTGAGTTGTTGAAATTTGCGATATCTTCCCGTATTTGCCAATCGATTAGTTTGATGCTACTAAAACGAGTGAAGTTGATGGAGGTTTCTAATTTTTTAAATTCGTAGCTAAAACTCAAATTAAATTTGCTCTTCGGAGCAGACCCTAATAAAAACTGCTGATTTCTAACACCAAAAAAAGTGGCTGCATCCAATTCGTTGTTTTTTATCTCGGTGATTTTCATGTAATTTACGTTTCCCGAAAGATGTATCGAAATTTTACTATTGTCCAGCACTTTCTTCCAATTAAGAACCATATCGAGCCCTTTTGTTTGGGTATCAACTCCATTTGCAAAAAACTGAACGTTATCCAAACCAAATCCAAGCGATGACGCATCAAAATTTCCACTTAAAATGATTCGATCTTTTATGGCTACAAAATAAGCATCAATAGAAACATTTAAATTAGGACTAATTTTAGTTGTAAATCCAATACTAAAGTTTCTTGCCTTTTCTTCTTTTAACTGATCAATATTAAAAGAGCGGGCAATCGGATTGTTATTTGCAATTAATAAAGACTCTGAAGGGACGTTTCCAATGAAGTTGGTAAAGGTCAAATTGTAATAGGTTTGCGCTAATGATGGTGCTCTAAAACCTGTGCTATAGGAACCACGAATGTTTACTTTTGGATTCACTTGATATCTGGAAGCCAATTTTATATTAAGTGTACTTCCAAAATCACTGTAATATTCATAGCGCAATGCAGTGCCAATCATGAACTTTTTGGTAAAATCTATCTCTGTGTCTGCATAAATACTAAAATTAGAACGATTCCGATCTACTTCATTTTCCGGAGCATATCCCGGAAAACCTTGCGCGCCTCCTGGGCGAATCACACCATTATATGTTTTGTAATTTGCAATGGGGGTTTGAGAGGTAACCATTTCATCATAAATATCATAGGACGCATAAGAAGCTTCTTCGCCAGCAAATATTTTATACTTATCCAAACGATATTCGAGTCCTAAAGCAACATTGTATCCAAGAGATTTGGTTTTGTAGTATTTAGAAAAATCAACACTAGTTGTATTTTGAATTAACTGATGTCCACCCGCATCAAACTCTGTTGGAGAGTGCTCTTCTAAAGTGGCATTAAGTGTGTTTTTTATAAAATAATGGAAATTATTTCGGCCAAAAGTATTATTGATATCTACATTCCAATCTTTAAAATTAGTAACGAATCCGAATGAAAAAGAATTGTCGGTAATATTGGAAGTAATTAAAGGGTTAAATCCATCTGGATAGATGTCTAAAACATTGCGTTCACTATCGATAGCTCTTGTAAAAGCAAATGCTTCTGTATCTCTATAATTGAAACCACCATTTAAGTAAAACTTTGTAGCAGCATCTATGGGGATTTCAGAATTTAAAAAGAAACTCACATTTTTTACGGAAGCCTGTCCAAATTTTTGTCGACTAATTGTCCCAGGTCTTAGCGTGTTATCTGAAGACAATGCTTCTGTAGAGAAGTTTATAAATCCTTTCTTAGCAATTTTAGCACCATAATTCAATGCTAATTTATAAGTAAACCCATCTATTTTAGAAGGTAGTGTTCCCGTACTATTTGAATTATGAAAGCCAACAGTAGAACATACATTCAAAACATCATCATCGTCTCTTAAAACAATGTTGAGAACTCCTGCAATGGCATCAGAACCGTACTGCGCCGATGCACCATCTCGTAATAATTCAATTCTTTTAATAGCAGAAATTGGAATGGCATTTAAGTCCGTTCCAGAATTCCCTCTTCCACGAGTTCCATATAAATTTACTAAGGAAGCTTGATGTCTTCTTTTTCCGTTGATTAATACTAGTGTTTGATCTGGTCCCAACCCTCTTAATGTGGCCGGATCGATATGATCTGCACCATCTGCACCTGATTGTTTTGAAGCGTTAAAAGAGGGAATGACATATTGTAATAATTGATTAATTTCTAATTGACTACTTTTTGATGCCGAATTTTCGATGTCAATAAAGTCGATAGCTACAGGTGTGTCGTTTGCAACTCTATTTTTATTTCGAGAGCCAACAATTTTAACTTCATCCAATTCTTGTCCAGAGACTAATACAATGGTATGAAACTTTTTAGCGGTCAATTGGAGAGTTTTCGTTTCATGACCCAAAAAACTAACAACGATATTGTTGTCTCTTTGAATGTTAAATTGAAATGTTCCATCAGAATTGGCAGTTGTCCCAAACAACGATTTGTTGTCTTTTAAAGTAGCGCCGCTTAAAGGAATGTTATCGGAACTTAAAACAATACCTTTAACGGTGACGGTTTTATAACGAAGCGTACTGTCTATATTAATTGTCGTATAATTTGAAACGTCTCCTTTAAATTTGCTTCTTCTCTTTGGCGCCTCATATTTTGAATAAACAACATAGTAGTCGTTCCCTAAATCATCAAAATTGAAAGGGGTTAACTTTTGTAATAAAGAGATGGATTCTTTTAGAGATAAGTTTAAGAATCCACTTTCTTGTACGAGTCTATTTCCAATAAGGTTGGAGTCGTATGTGAAGAATACTTTGTGTTCATTACTTATTTTATTTAGTAATTGAGATAGCTCAATCTCAGTATTTGTTTTAGTTTGAGCCTTCGTTAAATGGCAAGTTGAAATGAGACATAGAATCCATACTAATTTTAAGATTATTAGTTTCTGTTTCATTTATCGAGATAGCGTTATGCTTACTTCTTACTTCTTACTTATTTCAAGCGTATTGTCTTTTTTCAATATGGTGACATTGGCAGATTTTTCAATCGCATTTATACAAATATCGATATTTGTATTCGGAACCGCTCCAGTTATTAGAATATTTTTACTGTTCTTATCTTTAAAAACAATTGCATATCCATACGTTTCTTCAATTTTCTCCATCACATCTTCTAAAGAAATATTTTTGAAGTGCAATGAACCATCTTTCCAAGAAGTTTTAACGATAGGATTGTAAATATTGATGTCTTCTAATATTTCTTTTTTATCAGCAGAGTAGGAGAGGTAGTTTCCAGGAAGCATCTTTTTGTCTCCTGCATTTTTAAGTTTTAACCAAATATTTCCTTCCTCTAAAAAGACCGCTGTTTTTTCTTTTTTTGTATTTACATTAAAAGAAGTTCCATAGACTTCAACAGATAAATCGTTTGTAAGTACCCAGAATTTTGCGTTTGTAGTTACTTTTTTATCTACCTGAAAAAAAGCTTCCCCCGAAAGCCACACTTTTCTACTTTCATTTTCGTAGTAGGAGAGACTTGAGTTTGAATTTAAAGTAACATCACTACCATCTTGTAGCTTTATTTTTAAAATTTCACCAAAATGAGTCTTATGAGTAATTTTAAGACTTCCACTTAAAAAGTAAAACCCTACAGAAATAAGCAATGCAATGGAAGCTGCAATACGAAACGGTTGTAAAAACCTTCGCTTTCTTTTTGGTGCCGCTTGTTTCTTTTGAATTTTAGCCTCTAATTTTGACCACTCAAAAGCAACTTTTTCTTTGCTTACAAATTCCTTCTTAAAAGAGATTCCTAATACAAGATCTTTTGCTTGGTTTAAAATCTCTTTTTGATCTGGATTGTTATAGATCCAATGTTTCCAGAAATTAATATCGGTAGCGTTTTCTTGATGCACCCAGTTTTTAAACGAAGCGTCCTCTAAAAAATCATTTATGTTGTTGTAATCTTTGTGTTTCATTTTCTATTATAATCGTATTCTAATTAGACTAAGGCGCGTTTTCTATTTTGATACTCTTAAATTTATGTTAAAGTGATTTAAAAAGTTTTAAAATAGAAATATCTTCTTTCAGGTTTTTAATAGCCTTGTGCAGAGTATTTACGACACTTTGGTAATTGATGTTCATGATTTCAGCAATTTCTGCTGTTTTCAATTCACTATAATATTTTAAATAAATAGCCTCTTTTTGTCTTTTGGGCAATTTATTTAAAAGGACTTCGATGTTTTTGTTTTTAAAACTTTCTGTTTCCTGGTTTGTGATTAACTCTTCTTTAGTGAATTGGATATCGGTAATAATTTCCTCAGAAAAGTCGGTTGTTTTAACTTTCTTATTCTTTGTGATTACTTTTATGATAAAACGTTTGTATGAAGTAAATAAATAGGGTGCAATGGTCTCTAAATCACTGAGGTTTTCTCTTTTTTCATAGATGTATAAAAAAAAGTCTTGCAGGGTGTCTTCTGTAAGTGCTTCGTTTTTAGAAATTTTTAAACCATAACTATGCAGCAACGGATAATAAGTTTCAAAAAGCACTTCATAGGCTTTCAAATCGCCCTCTTTTAGTGATTTCCAAAGATATTTATCAGTCAGTTTCTCCATCTACGAATTTAAAATTTTAAAATATTGTTCAATATAGATAAAATTTTGAGTTTCTGTTTTCTTTATTGATTTTATTCCTCATTTTATGAAACTTCCTATATATTTGTACTCGCAAAATTTAAAGAAATGAAAGCCGGAATTGTAGGATTACCAAACGTAGGAAAATCAACATTATTTAATTGTTTATCGAATGCAAAAGCGCAAAGTGCCAACTTTCCTTTTTGCACAATCGAACCCAATATTGGTGTTGTAAATGTGCCAGATGCACGTTTAGAAAAATTAGAAGAATTGGTAAACCCAGAAAGAGTATTGCCTGCAACCGTAGAAATTGTAGACATTGCTGGTTTGGTAAAAGGAGCAAGTAAAGGAGAAGGTTTAGGGAATCAGTTCCTTGCAAACATTAGAGAGACAGATGCTATTTTACATGTAGTACGTTGTTTTGATAACGACAATATTATTCATGTAGATAATTCTATAGATCCAGTTCGAGATAAAGAAACAATCGATATTGAACTGCAATTAAAAGATTTAGAGACTGTTGAAAAACGTTTAGAACGTGTAAAAAGAACTGCAAAAACGGGCAATAAAGAAGCACAAGCTGAGTTGGTTGTTTTATTAAAAATCGAAGAAACCTTATTAAAAGGAATTTCTGTTAGAGCATTGGAATTTTCTGAAAAAGAAATGGAATTTGTACAATCATTACAATTCATAACAGCAAAGCCTGTATTGTATGTGTGTAATGTTGATGAAAAATCTGCAGTAACTGGAAACGATTATGTTGAAAGAATCCGCGAAGCGGTGAAAGATGAAAACGCAGAGGTAATTGTTTTAGCAGTAGGAACAGAAGCAGACATTACAGAGTTAGATGATTACGAAGAAAGGCAAATGTTTTTAGCAGATATTGGATTGGAAGAAGCCGGTGTTTCGCGTTTAGTGCGTTCCGCATATAAATTATTAAATTTACAGACCTATTTTACAGCTGGTGTAAAAGAAGTGAGAGCTTGGACCATTCCAATTGGATCAACAGCACCTCAAGCAGCGGGTGTCATTCATACTGACTTCGAAAAAGGATTTATCCGTGCAGAAACAATTGCCTATGAAGATTATGTAACTTTTGGAAGCGAAGCCAAAGTAAAAGAGGCTGGGAAAATGAAAGTAGAAGGGAAGGAATATGTTGTAAAAGATGGTGATGTAATGCACTTTCGATTTAATGTGTAAGTCCTTTTTATTACTATACCGATTACATGAAAAAAAACTCTCTTATAGAGTTTTTTTTTATTTTCTAACTGTAACATCTACTTTGGCATTCTAATTGCTATACTTATTTAAAAAAATTCATGAAAAAAAAATTATTTATTTTATTTTTCAGCCTCTTATTAATTGGTTGTAGTAGTGTTAAAAAAACACAAAAAGCAATTAATAAAGGAAATTATGATAAAGCAATAAGCATCGCTATCCGAAACCTTAAAATCAACAAAACCAAGAAGGAAAACCAACCCTATGTTCTCCTCTTAGAAGAGGCATTTGCTAAAGCTTCAAAACGAGATCAAGGTAAAATCACTTTTTTAAAACAAGATGCAAATCCAGAAAATCTAGAAAGTATTTATAATTTGTACTTGGGCTTAAATAAAAGACAACAGCAAATAAAACCCTTATTACCATTGCGGATATTAAAAAACAATGCCAATGCACGTTTTAATATGGTGAATTATGCCGCTGAAATTATCAATGCAAAAAAAGAACTTTCAAATTATTTATACTCAAAAGTCAAAACATTATTTGCCTCTAATTATAAATACGACTATAGAAAAGCGTATGAAGAGTTAAAGTATATTGAAGAAATTAATCCGAACTATAAAGACACACGGGCTTTAATGCAAGAAGCCAATGCTAAAGGAATCGATTATGTTTTTGTTTCAATGAAAAACGAAACAGAACAAGTGGTCCCTAAAAAATTAGAAAAAGATTTATTGAATTTCGATACCTATGGATTGAATGATTTCTGGACAGTGTATCATAGTAGAAAAGATACTGAAATTAAATATGATTTTGGATTGTCCTTAAATTTAAGAAAGATAGAAGTATCATCAGAGCAGGTGAGAGAAAAGCAAATCATAAAAGAAAAACAAATAAAAGACGGATATCAATATTTGTTGGATACTGACGGAAACCAAGTGAAAGATAGTTTGGGTAACAAGATTAAAGTTGATAAACTTATAAATGTTCGTTGTGAATTGTACCAATTTACGCAGTTTAAGTCAGCCTATGTATCTGGACAAGTGACGTATGTAGATTTTCATGCAAAACAAACGATTAAAGTGTTTCCAATAAAAAGCGAATTTATTTTTGAACACTCATATGCAGATTACGATGGAGATAAAAGAGCCTTAGGGCGTTCTTTTTTGAGTCTGTTAAAGATGAAGTCAGTTGTGTTTCCAACCAACGAGCAAATGATCTATGATACTGGAAGTGATTTGAAAAAGAAATTAAAAGCGATTATTTCACGAAATAAATTCACAAAATAAGCATTTTTAATTTTTATCCTTTGTAAAAAGGCAATTTCACCACAGTCGCAGAAATTGCCTTTTTACGAATTTGAATTTGAATTTTTGTTCCAGATTTTGAGAATACTCTTGGAACGTAGCCCATTCCAATTCCTTTTTGTAAACAAGGACTCATTGTTCCAGAAGTTACTTTTCCAATAACGTTTCCATCGGCATCAATAATATCATAGCCATGCCTTGGAATGCCTCTTTCGTCCAATTCAAAAGCAACTAATCTACGTATTGGTTTCGCTTCTTTTTGTTTGGCCAGAGCCGGTGCATTTATAAAATCTTTTGTAAATTTTGTAATCCAACCCAAACCAGCTTCAATAGGAGATGTTGTGTCGTCAATATCATTACCATACAAGCAATAGCCCATTTCTAAACGCAAAGTATCTCTTGCAGCCAAACCAATCGGTTTAATTCCAAAGCGTTCTCCTGCTTCAAAAACTTGCTTCCAAATTTGGACTACTTCGTCATTTTTACAATAGATTTCGAAGCCACCAGAACCAGTATACCCTGTTGCCGAAATAATTACGTTTTCGATTCCTGCAAAATCGCCAATTTTAAATGTATAAAAAGGAATGTCTGCCAAATCTACAGAAGATAAGGATTGCATTGCGTCCACTGCTTTTGGTCCTTGAATAGCCAATAGTGAATATGTTTCTGAAAGGTCTTTCAAATCTGCATCAAATTGCTCATTGTGTTTCGAAATCCAATTCCAATCTTTTTCAATATTTGAAGCATTTACAACAAGCAAATATTGATTTTCTTTGATTTTATAGCAAATAAGATCATCTACAATCCCGTTACTTTCATTTGGAAAACAACTGTATTGAGCATCACCAATGGCTAATTTAGAGGCATCGTTTGATGTTACTCGTTGGATGAGCGCCAATGCACTATTTCCGCTTACCAAAAACTCACCCATATGACTTACGTCAAAAACACCAATAGATTCCCTTACGGTAAGGTGTTCTGCAGTAACGCCTTCATACTGAACGGGCATATTATATCCTGCAAAAGGAACCATTTTTGCGCCTAAAGAAACATGAATTTCGTGCAATGCTATATTTTTCATATTGTAGTTTTCTAAAATTTTAGCTAAATTATTAAAAAACAGACAATAATCAATCACTAATTTTTTGTTAATTTTTTGAACTATAAATTAATTCCCTTCATATTTAGGAGTCTCCGCAAAAGGATCACTAATGAAGAAATTTAAATAAGAACTTGTTTGTATGGTTTACCAATTAGGGGAATTCTAGTCGTATGCATCTCTTTTTAAAATAGATTTTCTTATCATATTGGTTTAGGGGGGCATGATTCAAGAAATTGTGGTAATTTTGAAAAAAAACAGGATAAAAATCTATTTTAATGATTTTAGTTTTACCCGATTTAGATAAATAATGAGCAACGAACAACCGAATAATCCAATGCATGGGATTAAATTAGCAACCATATTAGAAGAACTTTTCAAAGAATATGGGTGGGAGGAATTAGGAGATATTTTAAATATGAAAGCATTTCAGAACAATCCAACTTACAAATCGAGTTTAAAGTTCTTAAGAACGACTCCTTGGGCGAGAGAGAAAGTAGAGAAACTCTACGAGAAAACCATATTAAAATAAAAGCTTACCGATTACAAAATCGAAAAGCTTTTGAGATATTTACTCAACATTTAAATAACTTTTTAGTTCTTCATAAGTACGAATCTTCAGAGATACCTTTTCTTTACCAATTACTTTTTTGATTTGTTCTGGAATTTCAATGGTAACGGGAAGAGTTGTTTCTACAACATCTAAAAACTTTACAGGATGGGCAGTTTCTAAGAACACGCCATATTCATTTTCTTTTAAATCATATTTCTGCAAGCCCAAATACCCTACTGCTCCATGTGGATCAGCAACATATCCAGTTTCTTCAAAAATTGATTTCATCGCTTTTTTGGTAGCCTCATCTGTGAAACTATATGAAGAGAATTTGCTTTTTAAGGCACCCAAATCATTATTAAATAATTCTTGAATACGAATAAAATTACTAGGGTTTCCAACATCCATTGCATTTGAAATTGTTGCTTTAGAAGGTTTGGGTGTATAAACTCCATTTTCTAAATAGTCGGAAATAGTATCATTTATATTGGTCGCGGCAATAAAGTGTTTTATGGGTAAACCTAATTTATTTGCCATGATTCCTGCGCAAATATTTCCAAAATTCCCACTTGGTACTGAGAAAACTAATTCTTTGTTTTGCTTTTTTAATTGTTTGTATGCAAAGAAAAAGTAAAACATTTGGGGCAACCAACGTGCCACATTTATGGAATTTGCAGAGGTCAGTGTTCGTTGTATACTTTCATCTAAAAAGGCAGTTTTCACCATATCTTGGCAATCATCAAAAACCCCATCAACTTCTAATGCAGTGATGTTATTTCCTAATGTAGTTAATTGACGTTCTTGAATGTCGCTCACTTTACCACTTGGGTATAAAATTACCACTTTAATTCCTTTCTTATTTAAAAAACCATTTGCAACGGCACCCCCAGTATCTCCCGAGGTTGCTACTAAAACCGTAATTTCTTTGTCATTATCACGATTGAAATACGCTAAGCAAGAACTCATAAAACGGGCACCAACGTCTTTAAAAGCCATTGTGGGTCCGTGAAATAATTCAAGCGTACCAATGTTTTCTTTAACTTCCACAACAGGAAAATCAAATGAAACAGTCTCTTTAATAATTTCTTTCAATACCGTTTCTGGAATTTCATCCCCTACAAATTGCTTGATGGCTTCAAATGCAATTTCTTCATGAGAATACTGTTCAATGTTTTCGATAAAATCGTTAGAAAGCGGTCTAATGTTTTCTGGAAAATAAATTCCTCTGTCTTTTGCAAGTCCCTCTATTACTGCGTTCTTAAACGTTGTGTTTGGTGACTTTCGGTGTAAACTGTAATAGTTCATTGTTATGAGTTTGTCGTTTTTAGTTTTAGGTATTGCTAAGGCACACTACTGATCTCTAAAAACTATTTAATAATTTTCATTCCTTGTGAATTCACTTTTGAAATAAACATTTCAAAATCAATTCCTGTTTTTTTATAAGTTGCTTCAACCGATTTATACACTTTCTTTGCACTATCGTCTCCCTTGCACAAGGCGAAAATTGTTGGGCCAGACCCACTAATTCCTGCACCTAAAGCACCCGCTTCTACTGCACTTGTTTTTACATCGTCAAAAAAAGGAATTAAACCTTTTCGAAAAGGCTCTACAATAACATCTACTAATGAGTTGCTGATCAATTTATAATTGTTTGTAAATAGGCCACTTACTAAACCTCCCACGTTTGCCCATTGTGTAACAGCATCTTTCAATGCGATTTCTTTTGGTAAGACGTCTCTTGCGTCTTTTGTTTTTATAGCTATTTGAGGATGAATTGCAACGACTCTCAAGTCTTCTGGGACGGGTAGTTTTATAACTTCTAACGGTTCATAACTTCTCACTAAAACAAACCCGCCATAAATTGCAGCAGCAACATTGTCAGCAATTGCAAACCCGCAAGCAACTTCTTCTCCAAACATGGCAAATTTTGTCAGTTCTAAATTGGAATATTGATGTGTTAAAAATTGATTTATTCCAAATGCAGCACCAGCAGCACTTGCTGCGCTACTCCCTAATCCACTACCTGGAGAAAAACCTTTATGAATGGTTAATGCAATACCGAAATCGGCGCTTGCTTCCAATAGTATTTTTTTAATTACGGCACTTGCTGCATTTTCATCAACGTTGTAAGGCAATTCAGCGCCAGTAATATTGGTTATTTTAACTCCTTTTTCTAAAGTTTTCGTGAAGGTCATTTCATCTCCAATTGCATCTACTGCAAAACCCAAAGAATCAAATCCGCAAGAAACATTAGCTACCGTAGCTGGAGCAAATATTTTTAAATAATCCATGATTTATAGTGTATAAAGATTGAAAATGAGAAAATTTAAAAGCACTTTTTAAATCTAAAGTACTACTATTTTCGACCTATTTAGTCTTTTTTTTTAATCAAATTTACAAATTTCCAATTCTTATAATATCTGCAAAAATACCTGATGCTGTTACATCTGCACCAGCGCCCGCTCCTTTTATTATAAGTGGGTTTATTGGGTATCTGTCTGTGAAAAACAACACGATATTATCACTTCCTTCTAAATTATAAAAAGGATGTTCTGGAGCAATCTGTTGCAAACCAACATTTGCGTTCCCGTTTTCAAATGCTGCCACATATTTTAAACGGCAATTTTTAGTATTCGCCTCCTTAAAAATGTTTTGGAAATGTGCTTCGTTTTGTGCTAAAGATTCATAAAAATCATCATTATTTGATGCTTCTAGGCTGTTTTCAGGTAAAAAAGAATTGTTTTCTATATTTTCTAACTCTAAATCGTAGCCACTTTCTCTGGCTAAAATTAGAATTTTTCGTGCGACATCTATACCGCTTAAATCAATTTTTGGATCGGGTTCTGTATACCCTTCTTTTTGTGCTGCTGCAACCACATCGTGAAATGTCGATTTAGCATCAAAATTGTTGAAGACATAATTCAAACTTCCTGACAAAACAGCTTGAATTTTATGAACTCGATCTCCTGAAGCAACTAAGTTTTTTAAGGTGTCAATTATGGGTAAACCAGCACCAACATTTGTTTCAAATAAGAAGGGTACATTATATTTTCTTGAAGTTTCTTTAAGTTTTTTATAATTTTCTAAAGAAGAGGCACAGGCAATCTTATTACAAGTAACCACCCCAATACTTTCACTTAAGTAGTTTTTGTAAAATTCTGAAACTTGCTGATTTGCGGTATTATCTACAAAAACACTGTTTCTTAAGTTGCTGTTTTTTACTTTTTCAAAGAAGGCTGTTAAACTCGTGGGTGTTCCGTTGGTTAGTGGTTCTTTCCAGTTTTCCAAATTAATACCATTTTCATCGAAAAACATTTTTCGAGAGTTAGAAATCGCCACCACTCTAATACTTAATTTTAAATGTTTTTTTAAGAATTCTTTTTGCTGATGAATTTGTGCTAAAAAGCGTTCTCCAACATTTCCAACTCCTGTTACAAATAAATTTAACTGTTTTGTTTTTTCTTCAAAAAATTGCTCATGTAAAGTGTTCAGTGCTTTTTTAGCATCCTTTTTATTGATGACTGCCGAAATGTTTTTTTCTGACGCTCCTTGGGCTATTGCGCGAATATTGACATTGTTTTTCCCTAAAGAGCTAAACATTTTTCCACTCAAACCTTGGTGATTTTTCATATTGTCTCCAACCAAAGCGATAATGCATAAATCTTGCTCTAAAATAACAGGCCTTACTTTTTGTTGATGAATTTCATATTCAAAGATGGTATCAATTAATTTTTGTGCCCGATGTGCATCTTTATTTTCAACACCAATACAAATGGACAATTCAGAAGACGCTTGTGTAATTAACGTAATGTTTATTTCATGTAAAGAAAGAACCTCGAATAAACGTTTTGAAAATCCAGGAATACCAACCATTCCAGTACCCCCTAAAGTAATTAGCGTAATGTTTTCTATATAACTAATTCCTTTTACAGGTTGGTTATTAGTGTGTGTGTCTTTAGTAATTCGCGTCCCTTTATCTTCGGGTTGAAAAGTGTTTTTAATGACAATCGGGATTTCTTTTTGTAAAACAGGTTGAATTGTCGGAGGGTAAATTACTTTTGCACCAAAATGTGACAATTCCATTGCTTCGTGATAGGAAATATGGGGGATTGCAAATGCTTGCTTTACGATACTCGGATTGGAGGTAAACATTCCGCTAACATCTGTCCATATCTGTAACTCTTCGGCATCTAAAGCTGCTGCATAGATCGCCGCCGAATAATCGGAACCACCACGCCCCAATGTTGTTGTTTGTCCTTGGCTTGTAAGTGCAACAAAACCAGGTAATAAAGTAACTTGTGCGGTATCATTCTTAAAGTAAGCTGTAATTTTTTTGTTGGTTGCTGAAAAATCTACGACAGCGTCTAAATACATATCAGAGGCAATAATTAAATCTCTGCTATCTTTGTAGTTGGTGTCGAGTTCTAAATTAGAAATTTCTGCGATAATAGAAGATGATAATAATTCTCCAAAACTTGAAATTGTAGCCAGTGTCTTTGGGCTTAATTCTTCCAATAAATAACACCCTTTATAAATTGTTTCTAATTGATTAAATAACTCTTTGACATGAGCAACAATAGTAGGTTGTTTCTGTGGCGGAATTAATTCTTGAATGACATTAAAATGATGTTTTTCTAGTTGCTGAATGACATTTTTATATTCTTCATTTTTATTTTGTGCGAAGTGCGCCCCCTCAATTAATGCATTTGTTGTTTTACCAAACGCAGAAACGATGACTAACACTTTGTGTTTTTTAGCCGCATCAACTACAATTTTTATTACTTTTTTTATGTTCTCTGAACTAGCTACAGAGGAACCTCCAAATTTTAAGACTTTCATTTTTGATAATAAAATAGTTGATAAATAATTTTTATGAATTTGTTTTCGAATTTTTATCGAAAAATATGATGACCTAATTTGATATGAAAAATAAGAACCCCTAAAGGGTAATAATCGAAGGAATGCGAAACGTACCAATAGAAGTCATCTCAAAAGAAATTGCTGAATTGGTAGATAAAATTATATGTAGACTTATGTTATTCACAAGGCAAAAATATTGTTATTAGTTAATAGAGGCACTTTTATTAAAGACTATTTTGTTTTTATATTTGATTAATGTCAAATGAATAAAAATAGCTACTAAAAAATAGTAAATTATTATCTTTTAGAGGATTTATTTGCTTTTTCTTTAATGATAACCGCAATGGGTTTGTTTTTAATTTTACTTTCCAACCAAGATAAAATATCTAAATATAAAAATGCCCTTTTTTCATATTGATGATTTTCATATTTACTTAATCTTGCATGTATTTTTTGAAATTCGTTTTTTATTTCATGCGGATATACATCACTTAAATCTCGTATAGAGGTGATAAATTCCTTTTGTACCTCTTGTAAGTTTTCCATTTTTAATAAAAACTTATACGTGTCTACAAATTGCCTTTCCAGATCATAGTCCAGACCACATTCATAGTGTGCTATTAAATTTAAGACCCTTGCAAAACATTGAAGATCCTCTGCAACTTTTAAATCTTTTGTATTAATGATTTTACTTAAATAAGTGATACATTCTTTGTTTTTATTCATTCCAAAATACAAACATGCAATTTTATAATACAAGGTGACAATATGATGGTTGTCTATCTTGCTTCTATAGGTTTCTATTTTCGTATTGATAATTTCTACTAAATATTCACCCTCGCTAAACGTTGCTTCTAAAAAGTGTAAGTGCAATTTATTGGTGTAATAATATAGAAATATTAAAATTTCTGTATTGCTATTGAAAGGAATGCTATTGTCTTCAATTTCCTTTTCAAAATAAGCTAGTTCTTCCTTGAATTTCTGGTTATTTTTTACCAGAAAAGAAGCTTCTAAAAAATAGTTTTTACCCTTTAAATAAAAGACAGGGTGCAAAGAAATGAGCTCTTTATGACTCTTAAACAAGTCGACCCATTTACTTGCGTACTTATAGCTTTGCAGGAAATTTTGTGTTAACAAACTAAACCATAAATGCGATTTGTAGAGCCACAATTTTTCTCGAAAACCAAAGTCTGAAAAATCATATTTTGGTAATTTTTCATTAAAATAAGTCGTTATAAAAAGCAATTCTTCATTGTTTTTCACATATCCATTTTGCAGTAAATGACTATATAATTGTAAAGATAAATTGGAAAGTTTGCTTGTTGTTACATTTAACTGACTTAAATTTTTTGCCTGTACAGAAAGGAAATTTGCTCTTGAACTGATACTACGAGTAATATATTGTGTTTCAATTATTTTTTCTAACTCTACGATTTCATAAGCGACATTTTTTTCTTCATTGTCAATCGCTAATCCCTTTGCTTTTTCTAGTAATTTTAAACTTTGCTTGTACAGCCCTTTTTGATACAGAATGGTCGCAAAATCTAGCTGTTCTCTAATTTGTAAACGAATATTTTGATGCGAAGGATTGAGTCGTAAACTTATTAAAATTTGCTTGTATAAGTGCGCTTTTAAGTTTGATAATTGTTGTTTGGTGACAATGTTACTTTTAATGATTTCCTTTTCATTATAAGCCTTCATTTTGTCTAAAAACTTAAACAAGGAAAAGAATTTTGCGTCTACATTTCCACCTAATCTACTCACATAAAGGTTGAATTGCCTCTTTTCTGATTTTGATAACGATTTTACCAAAATAAACGAGGAATCCTTTTGTTGGTTGAGTGATGTAATGCTTTTGCTCATAAAATACTGACTATTAATTATTTAAATAGTAAAAAAAAGAAGTAGCAATCGTATTTCGTACTCTTAAAACATCCTTTTAATGAAGCCCAAGATATACATTTGATTTAAATATATGAAATACAAAATATAAAGATGCAGGATAATAAAGTTCAAATTTTTGATACTACATTAAGAGACGGGGAGCAAGTACCAGGATGTAAACTGGATACTCAACAAAAATTGGTAATTGCAGAACGTTTAGATTTGCTAGGCGTCAACGTCATCGAAGCTGGATTTCCTGTTTCCAGTCCTGGTGATTTTAATTCCGTTTCAGAGATTTCAAAAATAGTAAAAAACGCAACTGTTTGTGGTTTGACTAGAGCTGTAGAAAATGATATTAAAGTCGCAGCAGAAGCTTTAAAATACGCTAAATTGCCAAGAATTCATACGGGAATTGGTACGAGTGATTCACATATAAAATTTAAATTCAATTCAACCAGAGAAAAAGTAATAGAACGTGCTATAAAAGCTGTTTCTTACTCAAAATCTTTTGTAGAGGATGTGGAGTTTTATGCTGAAGATGCTGGTAGAACTGAGAATGAATATTTAGCAAGAGTATGCGAAGCAGTCATTAAAGCAGGTGCTACTGTATTAAACATTCCTGACACAACTGGATATTGCCTACCTGAAGAATATGGCGCAAAAATCAAATACCTAAGAGAAAATGTTAAAGGAATAGAAAATGTAATACTTTCCTGTCATTGTCATAATGATTTAGGAATGGCAACCGCCAATTCCATTGCGGGGGTTATGAGTGGCGCACGTCAAATAGAATGTACGATTAACGGAATTGGTGAACGTGCAGGAAATACTGCTTTAGAAGAAGTCGTGATGGTATTAAAACAACATCCGTATTTAAATTTGGTAACCGATATCAATACAAAATTATTATACGACACCAGTTTATTAGTTCGTGAAAGTATGGGGATGCCGGTACAACCAAACAAAGCAATTGTGGGTGCTAATGCCTTTGCACACAGTTCTGGAATTCACCAAGACGGTGTTATTAAAAACAGAGAAACCTACGAAATAATGAATCCAGAAGATGTTGGTGTTACAGAAAGTGCCATTATTTTAACTGCAAGAAGTGGTAGGGCCGCATTAGCCTACAGAGCAAAAAAGATTGGATACGAATTGACAAAGGTGCAATTGGATTTCGCCTATGATGCATTTCTTGAATATGCAGATAAACAGAAAGAAGTAATGAATGACGATCTTCATTTGATTCTAAAAAAAGTAAATAAAATTTCTAAAATAACAATGGCATAATGGGAAAAACATTATTTGATAAAGTTTGGGATGCACATGTAGTAGATGTTATTGAAAACGGACCACAGGTACTGTATATCGACAAACATTTAATTCATGAAGTAACAAGTCCTCAGGCTTTTAATGAATTAGAAAGTCGTGGAATTTCTATAGCTAGACCCGACAAAATAGTAGCTACAGCAGACCACAATACCCCAACATTAAATCAGCATTTGCCAGTAAAAGATGTGTTGTCTCGAAATCAATTAGAACAACTCACAAAGAATTGTGCCAAAAACAAGATTACCTTATATGGTTTAGGGCATGAGAATAACGGAATTGTTCACGTTATTGCACCAGAATTAGGGTTTACACAACCCGGAATGACCATGGTTTGTGGAGATTCTCATACGTCTACACATGGCGCTTTTGGAACCATTGCTTTCGGAATCGGTACAAGTCAAGTTGCACAAGTATTTGCAAGTCAGTGCTTATTGTTAGAAAAACCAAAAAGTTTGCGTGTAAATGTAAACGGAAAATTAGCAAAAGGAGTGCTGCCAAAGGATGTTATTCTTTATATTATTTCTAAATTAGGAACCAATTCTGGTACCGGATATTTTTGTGAATACGCAGGAAATGTTTTTGAAGAAATGTCTATGGAAGGCAGAATGACTATTTGTAATATGAGTATCGAAATGGGCGCTCGTGGAGGCATGATTGCTCCAGACGAAACGACTTTTGAATATGTAAAAGGAAGAGAATTTGCGCCAAAAGGAGCTGATTTTGATCGAAAAGTTGCCGAGTGGAAAACACTTCCTACTGATGACGATGCCGTTTTCGATCAAGAATATTCAATAAATGCCGAAGACATTGGTCCCATGATTACCTATGGAACCAATCCAGGAATGGGAATTAAGATTACGGAAAATATACCAGAATTAAAAGATGCCTCATTTGAGAAATCATTGGCGTATATGAATTTCAAAAAAGGAGAATCGCTTATTGATAAAAAGATTAATTATGTCTTTATTGGAAGTTGTACCAACTCTAGAATCGAAGATTTTAGAATTGCAGCAGCATTTGTAGAAGGAAAAAAGAAAGCCAATAATGTAAACGCTTGGTTGGTTCCAGGTTCACAGAAGGTGGCAAAGCAAATTGAAGCGGAAGGATTAAAAACCATTTTTGAAACCGCTGGTTTTACATTAAGACAACCAGGATGTTCTGCTTGTTTGGCGATGAATGATGACAAAATTCCAGAAGGAGAATATTGTGTATCTACTTCAAACAGAAATTTTGAAGGGAGACAAGGGCAGGGAGCCAGAACTATTTTGGCAAGCCCATTGGTAGCAGCAGCAACAGCAATAGTAGGAAGAATTGTAGATATTACAAAACACTTAAATTAATGGAGAAATTTATACAATTAAGAGCTACAGCCGTACCTTTAGAAACGGAAAACGTAGATACAGATCAAATTATTCCAGCACGTTTCTTAAAAGCGACCGATAAATTAGGTTTTGGAGACAATGTTTTTAGAGATTGGCGTTACCATAAAGATGGGACTGTTAATGAAAGTTTCCCTTTAAATCAGTCAGTCTATGGAGGAAGTATTTTAGTAGCTGGAAACAATTTTGGTTGTGGGTCCAGTAGAGAGCATGCTGCTTGGGCATTGGCCGGTTACGGTTTTAAAGTGATTGTTAGCAGTTTTTTTGCAGACATATTTAAAGGAAATGCTTTAAACAATGGTGTATTGCCAATTCAGGTATCTGAAGTGTTTTTGAAAGATTTATTGCGTAAAATTAAAGAAGATCCTACATTAGAAATTAATGTAGACCTAGAAAACCAATGCATATCCTATTCCAATAGAGAAGAAGCGTTTGAAATAGATGCCTATAAAAAAGTCTGTTTGATTAACGGATATGACGATATTGATTTTTTAATCAGTAAAAAAGATAAAATTAACGCCTTCGAGGCAACACTATAGAAGTTATGAAATTTAATATTGCAGTAATTCCTGGAGACGGAATTGGTCCAGAAGTAATCAATCAAGCAAAAAAAGCACTCAACGCGGTTGCAAATACCTACAATCATGTGTTTATTTACAAAGAAGCGCAGATGGGGGCTTGTGCAATTGATGCAACAGGAAATCCTTTACCAGAAAAAACGTTAAAGATTTGTAAAAAATCGGATGCTATTTTATTCGGAGCTATTGGAGACCCAAAGTACGACAACGATCCCACAGCAAAAGTAAGACCAGAGCAAGGTTTGTTAAGGTTACGTAAAGAATTGGGATTGTTTTGCAACATAAGACCTGTAAAAGCCTACGAACAACTCATTGATAATTCTCCCTTAAAAAGAGAAATTATTTCAGGTACTGATATTTCTATTTTTAGAGAACTAACAGGAGGTATTTATTTTGGAGTAAAGGAATTAAGTGAAGACGGTACCGTTGCTTTTGATGGATGTTCTTATTCTGTTAATGAAATTTCAAGAATTACACATTTCGCATTTAAAGCGGCACAAAATAGAAGAAAAAAAGTAACCTTAGTTGACAAAGCGAATGTTTTAGAAACGTCTCGTTTGTGGAGAAAAACGGTTACAGAAATAGCCAAAGAATATAAAGATGTTACCCTTGAATTCCTTTTTGTAGACAATGCTGCCATGCAAATGATTTTAAATCCAAAACAATTTGATGTCATTCTTACAGAAAACCTTTTTGGAGATATTATTTCTGATGAAGCCAGTGTTATAGGTGGTTCTATAGGTTTATTAGCCTCCTCATCTATTGGAAACGAGAATGCACTTTTTGAACCTATACATGGATCATTTCCGCAAGCAACAGGTAAAGATATTGCCAATCCTTTAGCTTCTATCCTATCAGCAGCAATGTTACTGGAGCACTTAGGTTTACATGATGAAGCAGAAGCGATAGAAAATGCTGTTGAAAAATCGTTAGAATTATCAATAGTTACTGAAGATTTGAATTCTGAGAAATCGTTTACAACTTCAGAGGTAGGTGATTTTATTGCAGATTATATTGAAAATCACGATGATAGTAATCATAATTTTCAGAACATTCACATGGGAAAAAGTACCATTATTTAAAAAAGTAAAATAAATTTAGATATTTAACAAAAAATTACAAATATTTGAAAAATGTATATACAATTCATAAATATTATTTCTATTCTTATTGTCAACGTAGTTATTACGACATGATACGGAGGTGCTATTTATAATTTTTATAAAAAAACCTTCCAATTATTCGGAAGGTTTTTTTGTGAAAATAATTCAAAAGTTGGATGTCATATAAAAAAGTATTTAAGTATCTGTATGTAAGTATTTTACATCCCTTTCAGGGGGCATGAATTTAGCTTTTATAATTGTGGAATATTCAACAAAAACTCAGAAACATAGTAATTTAGTCAACAAATTGAAGCATTTAATAAATGGAATTGAATAAACATAGCAAAAGATTAACACAAGATGAATCTCAGCCCGCATCACAAGCCATGTTGTATGCCGTAGGTTTGACTGATGAAGACATGAACAAAGCGCAAGTTGGTATTGCAAGTACAGGTTATGATGGAAATCCATGTAACATGCACTTAAACAATTTGGCAGCAGAAGTAAAAGTCGAAACTAAAATTGCTGGTTTAGTCGGTTTAGGTTTTAATACGATTGGGGTTTCAGATGGTATTTCGATGGGAACATCGGGAATGAATTATTCGCTGGCGTCCAGAGATATAATTGCAGATTCTATTGAGACCGTGATGAATGCACAAAGTTATGATGGATTAATTTCTGTGGTTGGTTGTGATAAAAACATGCCAGGTGCTGTAATTGCGTTGTTGCGTTTAAACAGACCCTCCATTATGATGTATGGAGGCACCATTGCTTCTGGAAATTATAAAGGAAAAAAATTAAATATTGTCTCTGCTTTTGAAGCTTTAGGTCAAAAAGTAGCAGGAGAAATAGAAGAAGAAGAATACCGAGAAATTATAAAACGAGCCATTCCAGGAGCAGGAGCTTGTGGTGGAATGTATACAGCAAACACCATGGCTTCTGCCATCGAGTGTATGGGGTTTTCATTGCCTTACAACTCATCAATACCTGCGGAAAATCCAAATAAATTATCGGAAGCAGAAAGAACTGCATTGGCGATTAAGAATTTATTAGAATTGGATTTAAAACCGTTGGATATTATTTCTAAAAAATCCATCGAAAATGCCATTGCAATTGTAAATGCATTGGGAGGGTCTACAAACGCGGTGTTGCACTTTTTAGCAATTGCGCATGCAGCAGATATCGATTTTACCTTAGCAGATTTTCAAAAAGTAAGTGATAGAACGCCATTAATTGCTGATTTAAAACCATCGGGAAAATATTTGATGGAAGATGTTCATGGGGTAGGTGGAACGCCAGCTGTCATGAAGTATTTGTTAGACAACGGCTATTTGCATGGTGAATGTTTAACCGTTACCGGAAAAACATTGGCAGAGAACCTAGCACATGTGGAAGCATTGACCTTTGATAAAGATTCTCAAGATGTCATTTATCCAAAGGACAAAGCGCTTAAATCCTCAGGAAATATTCAAATTTTATATGGAAATCTTGCAGAAGAAGGTGCTGTCGCAAAAATTTCTGGAAATGAAGGATTGCTTTTTGAAGGAAAAGCGGTTGTATATGACGGCGAACAAGCTGCCAATACAGGAATTTCAAACGGTGATGTTGAAAGAGGTGATGTGGTTGTCATTCGCTATGTAGGCCCTAAAGGAGGGCCAGGGATGCCAGAAATGTTGAAACCTACCTCATTAATTATGGGGGCTGGTTTAGGAAAATCGGTTGCATTAATTACCGATGGTCGTTTTTCTGGAGGTACTCATGGTTTTGTTGTAGGACACATTACACCAGAAGCACAATCTGGAGGAATCATTGCACTTTTAGAAACAGGAGATACCATTAGAATCAGTGCCGAAGACAATACCATTAATGTAATGCTTTCCGCAGAAGAATTAGCAACAAGAAAAGCAAAATGGACTGCACCCGCATTAAAACATAAAAAAGGAATCTTATATAAATATGCGAAAGTAGTTGCGTCCGCTTCAAAAGGATGTATTACAGATGCTTAATAAATAGACGGTCATTTCTGTGAAAGCAGAAGTTAAAAAAAGAAATATATGGAAACTCAAACCATCAAAAATAAAGATACAGTAACAAAAGTTACCGAAAAAATCTCAGGTAGTGAAGCTATTGTTCGCTGTTTAATAGCAGAAGGAGTAAAGGTTTTATATGGATATCCTGGTGGTGCAATTATGCCCGTTTATGATGAGTTGTATAAATACCAAGACAAAATTCATCACGTGTTAACACGTCATGAACAAGGTGCTACACATTCAGCACAAGGTTTTGCAAGAATTTCTGGACAGGTAGGAGTTGCCATTGCAACCTCTGGTCCGGGTGCTACCAATTTAATTACTGGAATTGCAGATGCACAGATAGATTCTACACCCATGGTTTGTATTACTGGGCAAGTACCTTCCCATTTATTAGGAAGTGATGCTTTTCAAGAAACCGACATTGTAGGTATCTCAACGCCAGTAACAAAATGGAATTGTCAAGTAACTAAAGCGTCTCAAATTCCAGAAGCCATTGCAAAAGCATTTTACATTGCAAAAAGTGGAAGACCGGGTCCTGTTTTAGTAGACATTACCAAGGATGCACAATTTGAAGAGTTTGATTTTGCTTACGAAAAATGTACCAAAGTAAGAAGCTATGTGCCGATTCCAAAAACAATATCTGGAACTCTAGAGGCGGCAGCAAAACTGATCAATGAAGCTAAAAAACCAATGATTGTTTGGGGGCAAGGCATTATTTTAAGTGAAGCAGAAGTGGCATTTAAAGCTTTTGTAGAAAAAGCTGGGATTCCTGCAGCATGGACCATCTTAGGTGCTTCTGCATTGCCAACTTCGCATCGTTTAAATGTTGGTATGTTGGGTATGCATGGTAATTATGCACCTAATAAATTAACCAATGAGTGTGATGTGTTGATTGCTATTGGAATGCGTTTTGATGATCGTGTTACTGGAGACCTTAGTAAATATGCAACTCAAGCAAAAGTGATTCATTTTGAAATTGACCCTTCAGAAGTTGATAAAAATGTAAAAACGGATGTTGCAGTTTTAGGGGATGCAAAAGCAAGTTTGACTGCAATTTTGCCACTTATAAATGAGAGTACACATACAGACTGGCATCAAGAATTTAAAGATTTATATGCCATTGAATATGAAAAAGTCATAAAAGAGGACCTCTATCCAACCAAAGAAGGATTGACAATGGGGGAAGTGATTCACCAGATTAATGTTGAAAGTAAAGGAGATGCTGCGATTGTTACTGATGTTGGACAACATCAAATGATTGCCTGTCGATATGCCGAGTTCAATAAAACAAAAAGTAATATTACTTCGGGTGGTTTAGGAACTATGGGGTTTGGATTACCTGCTGCAATTGGTGCTAAAATGGCTGCTCCAGAAAGAGAAGTCGTTTCTATTTCAGGAGATGGTGGTTATCAAATGACAATTCAAGAATTAGGAACTATTTTTCAGCAGAAAACAGCGGTGAAGATGGTGGTTTTAAACAACGAATTTCTAGGAATGGTTCGTCAATGGCAGCAGCTATTTTTTGATAAACGCTATGCTTCCACAGAAATGACCAATCCTAATTTTGTTGCCATTGCAGAAGGGTACTATTTAAAAGCAAGAAAAGTAACAAAACGAGAAGATTTGGCTGCAGCAGTAAAAGAAATGATGGAGAGTAAAGAAGCCTATTTTTTAGAAGTTTGTGTAGAAAAGGAAGGAAATGTATTTCCAATGGTTCCTTCAGGAGCAAGTGTTTCAGATATAAGACTGTGTTAGAAATAGGTTGTTTGTCGTCAAAAAGACGAATGTAAAAAAGTTAGAAAGATAAAATTAAGAGTTTAATAAAAAGCGTAAGAAAGCCTATAGCTATGAGCCTAAAGCCATAAAAAATGAGTACAGAAAAACAATTATTTACCATTTCAGTCTATACTGAAAACAATATTGGTTTATTGAATCGAATCTCTGCAATTTTTCAGCGAAGACATATCAATATAGAGAGCTTAAATACCTCGCCTTCAGAAATAGAAGGGGTCTCTAAATTCACCATTGTTGTCAATATGACAGATGAAAATATCAAGAAAATAATTGGTCAAATTGAAAAGCAAGTGGAGGTTATTAAGGCCTATTATCACAAAGACGAAGACACCATTTATCAAGAATCGTGTATTTTTAAAATGCAGTCTGATTTGCTCTTTGAAGAAAGACAGATTCAGAATATTATTAAAGAAAGCAACGCAAGAATTGTTACCGTAAATAAATCCTTTTTTGTGATTGAAAAATCAGGAAGAAAAGAAGAAGTCGATTTAATTTATAAAGAATTAAAGCCTTTTGGAATTTTGCAATTTACGCGTTCTGGAAGAGTATCAGTGTCAAAACAACCCATGGAAATCTCACAAATGCTGACAGCATTCAACTAAAAAACGTAAACATGTCAAATTATTTTAACACATTATCATTAAGAAATCAATTAGAACAATTAGGGAAATGTAGATTTATGGATTCGTCAGAATTTGTAGACGGTGTTCAAGCATTGAAAGGAAAGAAAATTGTAATTGTTGGTTGCGGTGCACAAGGATTAAATCAAGGGCTCAACATGAGAGATTCAGGTTTGGATATTTTGTATACATTACGTCAAGCAGCAATTGATCAAAAACGAGATTCCTATCTCAATGCAACTTCAAACGGTTTTACAGTAGGTACCTATGAAGAATTGATTCCTTCAGCAGATGTAGTATTGAATTTAACACCGGACAAGCAGCATACAAATGTGGTGAAAACCATCATGCCTTTGATGAAAAAAAATGCAACATTAAGCTATTCTCATGGCTTTAATATTGTAGAAGAAGGAATGCAAGTCCGTAAAGATTTGACCGTAATTATGGTTGCGCCAAAATCTCCTGGTAGTGAAGTTCGTGAAGAATACAAACGTGGATTTGGAGTGCCTACATTAATAGCAGTACATCCAGAAAATGATCCAGAAAATAAAGGTTGGGTACAAGCGAAAGCCTATGCGGTTGCAACAGGTGGTGACAGAGCAGGTGTTTTGGCATCCTCTTTCGTAGCCGAAGTAAAGTCCGATTTAATGGGAGAACAAACCATTTTATGTGGTTTGTTACAAACAGGCGCCATCTTATCTTTCGATAAAATGGTTGCTGAAGGAATTGAACCAGGGTATGCTGCTAAACTCATTCAATACGGTTGGGAAACCACAACGGAAGCATTAAAACATGGTGGAATTACCAACATGATGGACCGTTTGTCAAACCCAGCTAAGATTGAAGCATTTCGAATTTCAGAAGAACTAAAAGACATTATGCGTCCATTATTCAATAAGCATATGGACGATATTATTTCAGGACATTTTTCAAAAACGATGATGGAAGATTGGGCTAACAATGACAAAAATTTATTGTCTTGGAGAGCTGCTACTGGAGAAACTGCTTTTGAAAAACAAGTACTTACAGATCAAGAAATTTCTGAACAAGAATATTTTGATCATGGCACTTTATTAGTTGCTTTTGTAAGAGCAGGCGTGGAGTTGGCTTTTGAGTCAATGACCGCTGCGGGAATTATTGAGGAATCTGCTTACTATGAATCTTTACATGAAACACCTTTAATTGCAAACACTATTGCCCGTAAAAAATTATTTGAAATGAATCGTGTGATTTCTGATACTGCAGAATATGGTTGTTATTTATTTGATCATGCCTGTAAGCCGTTGTTGACAGATTTTATGAAAACAGTAAAAACAAATATTATTGGGAAATCCTTTACAAATGAAAACGGTGTAGACAACCAAGATTTAATTGCTGTGAATAGTGCAATCAGAAATCATCCAGTTGAAATCATTGGTGCACAACTACGAGCTTCAATGACCGCAATGAAAGTAATTACATCAGAAGCATAATTAATGCAATCAAAAAACACCTATTTTCCAAGTTTAGAAAACGTAAAAGCAGCCGCTTCAAATCTAAAAGGAGTGGCTTCTATTACGCCATTGAGCCAAAATGTTCAAAATTCAAAGAAATTTGGAGCTAACATACTATTTAAAAGAGAAGACTTACAAGTCGTCCGATCTTATAAAATAAGAGGTGCTTATAATAAAATGTCTTCTTTGTCAACAGTGCAAAGAGAAAAAGGAATTGTTTGTGCCAGTGCAGGAAATCATGCACAAGGTGTTGCATTATCCTGTAAGTTATTGCAGATAAAAGGTACTATTTACATGCCTTCACCAACCCCAAATCAGAAGATTGAGCAGGTAAAAATGTTCGGAGAAGATTTTATTGAGGTTGTGATTGAAGGGGATACTTTTGATGATGCCTATCATGCGGCTATAGTTGCTTGTGAATCGGAAGATAAAACATTCATTCATCCTTTTAATGACAAAAAAGTGATTGAAGGTCAAGCTACCGTTGGGTTAGAAATTTTGAATCAAACTTCAGAAAAAATTGACTACGTTTTCGTGGCAGTAGGAGGTGGAGGTTTGTCTTCTGGATTGTCGTCTGTTTTCAAAAACCTGTCACCAGAAACAAAAATAATTGGTATAGAGCCAGAAGGAGCTCCTTCAATGAAGACTTCTATCGCTCATAAAAAAGTAATTGCTTTAGATACAATTGATGCTTTTGTAGATGGTGCTGCTGTAAAAAGAGTTGGTGATTTAAATTTCGATATCTGTTTGCAAAACTTATCGGATATGATTACAATTCCGGAAGGAAAAGTATGTCAGACTATCTTAGACTTGTACAATAAAGATGCTATTGTTGTAGAACCAGCAGGAGCTTTAAGCATTGCTGCATTAGATAGCTATGCTAAAGAAATTCGTGGTAAAAACGTTGTTTGTATTGTGAGCGGAAGTAATAATGATATTACTCGAACGGCAGAGATCAAAGAAAGAGCCTTATTGTTTGCCAATTTAAAACATTACTTTATCATTAAATTTCCACAGAGAGCAGGAGCTTTAAAAGAATTTTTGGTTGATATTTTAGGACCAAATGATGACATTACTCATTTTGAATATACAAAAAAAACCAATAGAGAAAATGGTGCTGCTGTCGTTGGCCTGCAATTAAAATCTTCAAAGGACTTAGCGCCGTTGGTTGCAAAAATGAAAGAAAAGAATTTTTTCGGAGATTATTTAAATGACAAACCCGATTTGTTTCAATTTTTAGTGTAAATTTAGGACTAATTATAAATTATATTTAAGCTATGGGAGTACCTGAAAAATATAAAATCACTTCAATATTACATCAAAAAAACTATTTAATAGCTGGAGAATTAAAAAAATGGACAGGCGAAACAGCCGATGTCCTTTCTACAATTTCTTCAACAGAAGATTACAAACCAACGCTTTTAGGAAGTGTCCCGCAATTAGGAGAAGCACAAGCTCTAGAAGCTTTAGATGCCGCTTGCAATGCCTTTGATAAAGGAAAAGGGCTTTGGCCAACAATGAAAGTTGAAGGTAGAATTACTGCTATGGAAAAATTTGTTTCACAAATGAAAACCAAGCGCGATGAAATTGTAAAACTATTGATGTGGGAAATAGGGAAAACCCTACCCGATTCTGAAAAAGAATTTGATAGAACTGTAGAATATATTTACGATACCATTGAGGATTACAAGCAGATGGATCGAAATTCTGCAAAATTTGAAAAAAATTCAGGTGTTCATGCACATGTTCGACGGGGACCCTTGGGTGTTGTTTTGTGCTTAGGGCCTTATAATTATCCCTTAAACGAAACTTTTTCTTTGCTAATCCCAGCATTAATTATGGGAAATACCGTTGTTTTCAAACCCGCAAAATATGGAGTTCTCTTAATAGCCCCTTTATTGGAAGCTTTTAAAAGTAGTTTCCCAAAAGGTGTGGTAAATATTATTTATGGTAGAGGAAGAACCTTGGCAACACCGATCATGAAAACCGGTAAGGTAGATATTTTGGCTTTAATAGGTAATAGTAAATCTGCCAATGCGTTACAAGCATACCATCCGAGAAAAAATAGATTGCGTCAAATCTTAGGATTAGAAGCAAAAAACCCAGCAATTGTTTTAAAAGATGCAGATTTAGACTTGGCAATAAATGAATGTATTGCAGGAGCAATGTCCTTTAATGGGCAGCGTTGCACTGCTTTAAAAATTTTATATGTTCATGAAGAAATTGTAGATGAATTTAATAAACGTTTTTCTGAGAAAGTAGATGCCTTAAAATTTGGAAACCCTTGGGAAGAAGGAGTGAAGTTAACACCGTTACCAGAAGTAGATAAACCAAGTTATATTCAGGAATTAATTGATGATGCATTGCAGAAAGGTGCAAAAGTCATCAATAAAAAAGGAGGTGAACATTCTGAAAATTATATATTTCCAGCAGTTCTATATCCAGTAAATAAAGAAATGCGTGTTTTTCACGAAGAGCAATTTGGACCGGTAACTCCAGTGGTTTCCTTTTCTGATATTAATGAGCCTTTAGATGATATGGCTGCCTCAAATTACGGACAACAAGTTAGTGTTTTTGGGAGTGACGCGAATACTCTAGCCCCTTTAATTGATACTTTAGTGAATTTAGTTTGTCGTGTAAATTTGAACAGTTCTTGCCAAAGAGGTCCCGATGTGTATCCCTTTACAGGAAGAAAAGATTCTGCAACAGGTACTTTAAGTGTTCATGATGCTTTGCGTTCCTTCTCAATTAGAACCTTCTTAGCATCAAAAGATAGCCCATACAACAATGCTATTTTACAAGATTTATTAGATAAGAAAGCATCCAATTTTATAAATACAGATTATATATTGTAATTTTATTTACTGATAATATATAATACCAACTCTTTCGTCAATGGCTTTCCATTGGCGATTTTTTTTATGGCATCAAAAGTGAATACAAAATTACAACCCACTTTATAATCTGAACACCCATAGGCCGTTTTTCCTTTTAAGAGAGTTCCCTTTTTACATTTTGGACAACTGATTTTGTCTGATAAGGTTGCTGTTTTTATTGGTTGTTTTTTAGGTTCTAATAGTATGCTAAAATGGGCGTCAAATCGAATGAGTCCTTCCGCAGTTCCAGTTGCCGTTTTAAAGCCTTTTAAATTGGTTGTATACCCTTTGTCAATCAACCGTGTGATTTGAATTTCAGAAACTTTCTTTCCATAGATATCAAAAGGAATTTTTATATCACAATTGTTTTTGTATTCAGAACAGCCAAAAGCAGTAGATCCTTTGATCAAGATTCCTTTTTTACATTTGGGGCAGGATTTTCCAACAACTTCTTTTTTTGATTTTACTGGTTTTGTTTTAATTGGTTGCGGATTGTTTGTTTGATGCTCTTGGGTACTGACTGAAGAAATCCGTTTTACTGACTTGTTCGCCCGCACTTCATAGACCAGTTCATCTACCATTTTCTTCATATTATTAATGAAGGTACCAGCGTTAAATTCACCCCGTTCAATCTCTTTCAAACGTTTTTCCCATCGACCTGTGAGCTCTGCAGATTTTAAAAGTTCATTATCAATCAAATCAATTAAATCAATTCCAGTTTGGGTTGCGATAACTAATTTCTTTTTACGTTCTATGTATTTTCTTCGGAACAACGTTTCAATAATACTTGCTCTTGTAGAAGGTCTCCCTATCCCGTTTTCTTTCATTAATTCGCGCATCTCATCATCATCTACTTGCTTTCCGGCAGTTTCCATGGCGCGCAATAAACTTGCTTCGGTAAAATTACGTGGAGGTTTTGTCTCCTTTTCTAAAAACGAAGGGGCATGGCTTCCTTTTTCTCCTTTGACAAAGGCAGGTAGTGTCAATTGTTCGCTTAATTCCTTTTTAATCTTACTCTCTTCGGTTTCAAAGGCAACCCGCCAACCTTTGGTTAAAATTTCTTTTCCCGTTGTTTTAAAAGGTACTTCTGCAGCTTTACCAATTACTGAAGTATTCGAAACATCAGAATCTGGGTAAAAAACGCCAATAAATCTTCGGGTAATGATATCATAAACTTGTTGCTGATTGTATTGTAGATTCCCTTGAATTCCTGTTGGAATAATGGCGTGGTGATCGGTTACTTTTTTATCATCAAAAATGCGTTTTGATTTTGGTATTTTGGTTTCTAAAAGAGGTTGTGTTAACGCGCTATAATTTGTTAGTTTGGATAAAATTCCATGAATTTTTGGATACACATCATTCGGTAAAAAAGTAGTATCTACTCTGGGGTAGGTAACTACTTTCATTTCGTATAATTTTTGCACCATTTTTAAGGTTTCGTCTGCTGAAAATCCAAATTTATTATTGCAATAGACCTGTAAACCCGTTAAATCAAATAATTTTGGCGCGTATTCTTTTCCTTTCTTTTTGGTCACAGAAACAATTTCAAAATCGGATGCTGTTACTTTATTGGCTAAAAACTGCCCATCTTCTTGTTTAAGAAAACGACCGTCTTCGTAATTGAAAAGTGTATTTCTATACGTAGTTTGCAATTCCCAATACGGTTGTGGTTTAAAATGCTGAATTTCTTTAAAACGATTGACCAACATAGCAAGCGTAGGTGTTTGTACTCTTCCAACAGATAAAACTTGTTTGTACCCGCCATATTTTACGGTGTATAGCCGTGTTGCATTTAAGCCTAATAACCAATCCCCAATAGCGCGCGAAAATCCTGCATAATACAGATTGTCGTATTGTTCTGCCGGTTTTAAGTTTTTAAAGCCTTCTTTAATGGCTTCTTCGGTCAGAGAAGAAATCCACAAACGTTGTACTTTTCCTTTATAACCTGCTTGGTTAATAACCCAACGCTGAATCAGTTCTCCTTCGGTGCCAGCATCCCCACAATTAATAACAACAGCTGCTTTGTCAAACAAAGACTTTACAATATTGAACTGTTTTTTGATGCCATCATTGCTGGTTACTTTCGTGTCAAAACGTTCTGGCAACATGGGTAAGTTGTTCAAATCCCAACTTTTCCAATGCGGTTTGTAATCTTTTGGTTCTAAAAGTGTGCATAAATGTCCGAAAGTATAGGTTACTGCATAGCCATTGCCTTCATAGTAGCCATCACGTTTTGTGTTGGCACCTAGTATATTAGCAATTTCTCTGGCGACACTTGGCTTTTCTGCAATACAGACTTTCAATGGTGATGGGGTTTAGGAATTCGAAAATAGTGAAATAATTGGGAATTACTTTATAAAGTGGTCAAGTAAATTATCATTTCACCAAAGCCAATTGAATTCTTTTTCGAACCACATCAACTTCCAATACTTTTACAAGAATTTGTTGATTTAAAGATACAATTGTATTAACATCTTTTACAAAAGTATCCGATAAATTAGATACATGAATTAAGCCACTTTCTTTAATCCCAAGATCAACAAAACACCCAAAGTTTGTGACGTTATTAACAATTCCGGGTAAAAGTTGCCCAGTTTTTAAATCTGAAATTGATTTAATATTTTGATCAAACGAAAACATTTTGGCTTTTTCTCTTGGGTCTACTCCAGGTTTTTCCAATTCTTTAATAATGTCTTGTAGTGTTGGCAATCCGATGGTATCAGAAATATAATTTTTAAGTACTATTTTTTGAAGGAGTGCTTTATTTCTTATTAAATTGGTGACATTGGTTTTTAAGTCCTTTGCCATGGTGTTTACCAGTCCGTAGCTTTCGGGATGAACTCCAGAATCATCTAATGGATTTGTACTGTTTTTAATGCGTAAAAAACCAGCTGCTTGTTCAAATGCTTTTCCACCTAAACGGGGTACTTTTTTAATCGCAGACCTTGAAGTAAAAGAACCGTTTTCATTTCTATAATTCACAATATTTTCGGCGATCTTTGATCCAATTCCAGAAACATAACTGAGTAAAGATTTGCTTGCAGTATTGATGTTGACTCCTACCGTATTTACGCAACTTTCTACAACACTCTTTAAAGAATTGTTCAGTTGGTTTTGATCTACATCGTGTTGATATTGCCCAACACCAATCGATTTTGCATCAATCTTGACCAATTCTGCCAAAGGATCTGCCAATCTTCTTCCAATAGAAACGGCTCCACGAACGGTAATGTCATAGTTAGGGAATTCATCCCTTGCAATCTTTGATGCGGAGTAAGTAGACGCACCTGCTTCACTAATGACAAATATTTCAAGTTCATTTTTAAAGAGGATTTTTTTAACAAATTGCTCCGTTTCTCTTGAAGCAGTTCCGTTTCCAATAGCAATCGCTTCAATTTCATATTTTTCAACTAATGTGCTAATGCAATCAACCGCTTCTTTCAATTTGTTTTGTGGGGCATGCGGATATATATTTTCATTATGCAATAACTCGCCTTGTTTATTCAAACAAACCATTTTACAACCCGATCTAAAACCTGGATCTATGGCAAGAATTCTTTTCTCGCCCAACGGAGCACCTAAAAGGAGTTGCTTTAAGTTTTTTGCAAAAACAAGAATGGCTGCAGCATCTGCTTTTTCTTTGGCAATTGTCAACGCTTCATTTGATAAGGAAGGAAATAATAAGCGCTTGTAGGCATCTTGAATAGCAAATTGTATTTGTGTTGCACATTCGTTTTGATACCGAATCATTCGACTCTCAATTTTTTGAAGCACTTTTTCGGAATCAATTTCTATTTTAACACGAATAAAACCTTCGCTTTCTGCTCTTAAAATAGCCAACAATCGATGCGATGGAATTCGAGGTAACGACTCACTCCAATCAAAGTAATCTTTGAATTTTTGTGCTTTTTCAGCATTTATTCCTTTCTTAATTACTTTCGATGAAATTGTTGCGTAGCGTTCTAATTCTCGTCGAATAGTATTCCTAATGTCTGAACGTTCGTTGATCCATTCTGCAATTATAAAACGAGCACCTTCTAAAGCATCTTCAATTGTTTTAACTTCACTGGAAGTGTATTTTGAAGCAGTAGGTTTTAAGTCGTTTATACGTTGACTGATAATTATTTTTGCCAAAGGTTCTAAACCTTGTAAACGTGCAGTTTCGGCTTTGGTTTTCCTTTTCTTTTTAAAGGGTAAATACACATCTTCTAAAGCTGTTAATTCTTTTGAGTTATTTACTTTTTGTGTTAATTCAGGAGTTAAGACGTTTTGTTCTTCTAGCGCTTTTAAAATGGCTTTTTTTCGTTTTTCTAAACCCTCAAAAAGGGCTTTTAACTTTACAATTTTCCCAATCTGGACCTCGTTTAAATTGCCAGTCATTTCCTTTCTGTATCTCGCGATAAATGGAATGGTAGCGTCTTCGTTTAATAATGAAAGCGTGTTTTGTATAGACTGTTCTGCTAGCTGTGTTTGTTGAATTATATAGGAAAGAATTTGCATTTTTTTGTTTTCAAATTAAGGAAAAAATAAACCCCATAAAATTGAACTTATGAGGTTGCTAACATATTTTTAAAATTGAATTATTACTGAATTACTTTCTCAAAAGCTAGTCTTTTTGCACCATAACTGGTGTAGATAATACCACAATATTGATAGCCTATTTTTTTAATGAGTGCTTGCATTCCAAGATTTTCTTCATGCGTGTCAATCTTTAAGCTTTGTATGTTTTTGATTTTTAGTTGTTGATGAAATTCATTGAATAAAAGCGTTGCTAAACCTAATTTTCGAAATTCCTTTTTAATAGCCATTCTATGGATAACTCCGTATGGTTTGGTCTCATTAATTTGCCAATTTCCTTCAATGATTTTATAGGTTGGTTCTTTTTTTGTAGTAAACATTGAAGTTGCGATCACTTGATTTTCAACATTAAGCATCACGTAACTTTCTCCTTTTAAAATATCGTGTTCAACTTGTGTTACATTTGGATATCCATTTTGCCATTGCTCAATTTTTAAAGAAGCCAAATAAGCTTTCGCATCCTCAATAATTTCGATGATCTCTGGAATTTCATTAATTGTAGAAAGTTGAATTTTCATTGAACAAAAGGGTTAAAAGTTATAAAAAAACCACAAATTCACAAAATTAAGCGTTGTGAATTTGTGGTACAATTTAAGTAATTCTTTTTAAGCTTTAATGGCTACCGTTTTATTTTCTTCAATATAATCAAAGGAAACAATTTCTTGATTGTGTAAAATGTCTTCAATGGTTTGTCTTTTTCTAATTAGATAATCTTTTCCTTGATGTACCATTACTTCTGCGGGTAAATACCGAGAATTGTAGTTGGATGCCATAGAGAAACAATAAGCACCAGTATTATGAAAACACAAGACATCTTCTTCAGAGATTTCTGGAATTCTTCTGTTAGAACCAAAAGTGTCGGTCTCACAAATGTAGCCTACAACTGAGTAATAACGATCTCTTCCTGCTGGATTTGAAATGTTGGTAATGTGGTGATAGGAGTCATACATCATGGGTCTTACCAAATGGTTGAAACCAGAATCTACATGTGCAAAAACAGTGGAAGTGGTTTGTTTGACAACATTTACTTTTGCTAAAAATACGCCTGCATCGGAAACTAAAAATTTACCTGGTTCAAACATGAGGGTAATTTCTTTACCATATTCTAAACAAAACGCATTAAATCGTTCTGATAATTGTAATCCTAATTGTTCTATATCTGTCGAAATATCTCCTTCTTTATAAGGTACTTTGAATCCACTTCCGAAATCAATAAAATCGATGTTGTCAAACTGTTTAGCAACATCAAATAAAATTTCTGTTGCACGCAAAAAAGTATCGATGTCTAAAATATCAGACCCTGTATGCATGTGAATTCCATTGATATTCATACCTGTATTTTCTACAACACGTTTAATGTGTGGTACTTGATGAATAGATATCCCAAATTTAGAATCGATATGTCCCACAGAAATTTTAGAATTCCCCCCTGCCATAATGTGTGGGTTGATGCGAATACAAACTGGGATTTCTGGATGTTTTTGACCAAATAATTCTAAAATGGATAGGTTGTCAATATTAATTTGAACGCCTAATTTTGCAACTTCTTCAATTTCTTTTAAAGAAACACCATTGGGGGTGAAAATAATTTTTTTAGGGTCTATTCCTGTGGTCAATCCTAATTGTACTTCCTGTATTGAAACTGTATCTAAACCAGCACCAATATTCTTGAAGAATTTTAATATATTGATGTTTGAAAGCGCTTTTACTGCATAATTTAATTTTAAGCTTTTTACGCTGCTAAAAGCATTTGTCAATCTGTTGTACTGTGATTCAATTTTATCGGTATCATAAACATATAACGGACTCCCGTATTTGTTTGCCAATGCTAAAAGTTGTGTTCTTTCCACGAATGTATAGTTTTATTTTGCTGTAAAACTAGCCAAATTACAAGAGATGGCATTATTTGTTTAAAAATATAACAAATTGTTTTTTATTGTGATTTTTACGTTAAATACGTTTTTTTAAAGGCTGTTTTTTTTATTTTTAGAACCGTGTGAATTCTGTGAAAAGAAGACTAAAAGTACTTTCAAATCTTCGTTGAAATCCTGTTGATAACTAATTAACAAAGGCATTTTGTTTTTCTAGGTTAAATCTTATTTTAGCTATCACTTCACACTTAATTGTAGTAAGCTATTTTATGAGTCAAGAAACAAAATATACAGAAGATAATATTCGGTCATTAGATTGGAAAGAGCATATAAGAATGCGTCCGGGAATGTACATCGGTAAGTTGGGCGATGGCTCTTCTGCAGATGACGGTATCTATATTTTGGTAAAAGAAGTCTTAGATAATTCCATTGACGAATATGTCATGGGAGCAGGAAAAACTATTGAAATTTCTATTCAAGGAAGTAAAGTTACTGTGCGTGATTATGGTCGAGGAATTCCTTTAGGAAAGGTTGTTGATGTGGTTTCTAAAATGAATACTGGTGGAAAATACGATTCGAAAGCCTTTAAAAAATCGGTAGGTTTAAACGGTGTTGGTACCAAAGCGGTAAATGCATTGTCTTCTTTTTTTAGAGTAGAATCTTCCAGGGATGGAAAATCTGCTTCGGCAGAGTTCAGTCAAGGAAATCTGACAGACCAAGAGTTCTTAGAAGAAACTTCTCGAAGAAAAGGAACTAAAGTTTCATTTATTCCAGATGAAGCTATTTTTAAAAACTATAAATACAGAAATGAGTATGTAGCAAAAATGTTAAAGTATTATGTGTATTTAAATCCAGGATTGACCATTATTTTTAACGGAGAAAAATTCTTTTCAGAAAACGGCTTAAAAGATTTATTAGAAGACAACAACAATCAAAGTGATATGTTGTATCCAATAATTCATCTAAAAGGAAATGATATCGAAGTTGCTATTACACACAGTAAAACACAATATTCAGAAGAATACCATTCGTTTGTTAACGGACAATATACCACACAGGGAGGAACGCATCAATCTGCATTTAGAGAAGCCATTGTAAAAACAATTCGAGAGTTTTACGGGAAAAACTTTGAAGCATCAGATGTGCGAAAATCAATCATTTCTGCCATTGCTATCAAAGTGATGGAACCAATTTTTGAAAGTCAGACTAAAACGAAGTTGGGTTCTACAGAAATGGGAGGGGACTTATCAACAGTAAGATCTTATATCAACGATTTTGTAAAAACACAGCTTGACAATTATTTGCATAAAAACGCAAATGTAGCAGAGAAACTTCAAAAGAAGATAATCCAAGCAGAAAAAGAACGAAAAGAACTTTCAGGAATTCGAAAACTCGCAAGAGATAGAGCCAAGAAATCGAGTTTGCATAATAAAAAATTACGTGATTGTAGAGTCCATTTAGGAGATATTAAAAAAGAAAACTACTTAGAATCTACCTTATTTATTACTGAGGGAGACTCTGCCTCAGGTTCCATTACCAAATCGAGAAATGTAAACACACAAGCCGTTTTTAGTTTAAAAGGAAAGCCTTTAAATTCTTACGGATTGAGTAAGAAAATTGTGTATGAAAACGAAGAATTTAATTTATTACAAGCTGCACTGAATATTGAGGACGGATTAGAAGATTTACGTTATAACAATATTGTTATTGCTACGGATGCTGATGTTGATGGAATGCATATTCGCTTATTGTTAATTACTTTTTTCTTGCAATTTTTTCCAGAACTAATCAAAGAAGGGCATTTGTATATTTTAGAAACGCCTTTGTTTCGAGTTCGAAATAAGAAAGAAACATTTTACTGTTATTCTGACGAAGAAAAACGAACTGCCATTGAAAAGTTAAGAGGAAAGCCAGAAATAACTCGATTTAAAGGTTTGGGGGAGATTTCACCGAATGAGTTTGTTCATTTTATTGGAGATGATATCCGATTAGATCCAGTAATGTTAGACAAAGAAATGTCAATCGAAGAAATGTTGCAATTCTACATGGGTAAAAACACTCCAGATAGACAGAAATTTATCATCGAGAATTTAAAAGTAGAGTTGGATACTATTGAGGATGAAGGTTAGAAAAGAAATATAATTAAGCGTAATTTCGAAAAAGGAAAATCAACTTGAGGATGCAAATTGTGACCTCAAGATTATAAAAAATGAAAGAAGAAGAAAGCTTATTAATTCCAGATGAAATTATCACGAATAAAATCTATTTGATTCGGAATCAAAAAGTAATGTTAGATAGAGACTTGGCGGAATTATATCAAGTGGAAACGAAATTATTAAAAGACAGGTTCGTAGAAATATCGAACGTTTTCCTGAATACTTCATGTTTGAATTGTCAAAAGAAGAGCTTCTAAATTGGAGGCGTCAATTTGGCACCTCCAATTCAGAAAATATGGGTTTACGTTACGTGCCAATGGTATTCACAGAGCAAGGATTAGCAATGCTTTCTTGTGTGTTAAGAAGCGATAGAGCAATTGCTGTAAATATTAGAATCATTAGAGTTTTTACAAAAATGCGAGAATTATTAACTGATAATTTAAGTTTGCGATTAGAAATAGAGGAAATCAAAAAAAAAGTAACCAATCAAAGTAGGAATATAGAATTGGTGTTTTTTACTTGGATGAGTTGATTGAAAAGAAAGAGACTAAGAACGAAAGAATAAAAATTGGATATAGAAAATAGTTGGCAAGTACGCCTGCATTAGGGATTGAAGTGGCATCCTTTTTATTTTCATAAAAAGATAGAACGGAAAGTCCGACCTTTTTAGGGAACGCCCAAAATAAATAATTATACAATTAAACGAATAAACGTTTTTTTAAATGAGTGAAGAAATAAACGACAACGAACACCAAGAAGAATTAAAGAATCAAACAGGGGGGCTTGATCATCATGCTGAACCCGTTGAAACCATCACCAAAGTCACAGGGATGTACAAAGAGTGGTTTCTAGATTATGCTTCGTATGTAATTTTAGAAAGAGCGGTTCCGTCCTTAGAAGATGGATTAAAACCAGTG
The DNA here is from genome assembly GCA_949519155.1 of Polaribacter sp. SA4-10. GTDB lineage: Bacteria > Bacteroidota > Bacteroidia > Flavobacteriales > Flavobacteriaceae > Polaribacter. The sequence goes on along the minus strand of CATIQU010000035.1, from coordinate 250,506 downwards.
CAGCGTAGAATTATGCATTCTATGAAAGACTTGGACGATGGCCGTTACAACAAAGTAGCGAACATAGTTGGGCATACCATGCAATATCACCCGCATGGAGACGCTTCCATTGCAGATGCTATGGTGCAAATTGGTCAAAAAGAATTGCTGATTGACATGCAAGGTAACTGGGGGAATATTCTTACAGGAGATCGTGCAGCAGCCTCTCGATATATTGAAGCTCGTTTGTCAAAATTTGCTTTGGATGTTGTTTTTAATCCGAAAACTACAGATTGGAAAATGTCGTATGATGGGAGAAGAAAAGAACCGATAGATTTGCCGGTAAAATTCCCATTACTATTGGCACAAGGAGCAGAGGGGATTGCAGTCGGATTATCCACCAAAATCCTTCCTCATAACTTTATTGAACTCATAGATGCTTCCATCAAGTATTTAAAAGGAAGAAGTTTTACTATTTTACCCGATTTTTTAACGGGCGGAATTGCAGATTTCACCAATTATAATGACGGAAAACGCGGTGGAAAAGTGCGTGTTCGAGCAAAAATTGCTCAATTGGACAAAAAGACATTGGTTATCAATGAAATTCCTTTTGGAACGACGACTACAACACTTATTGACAGTATTATAAAAGCCAATGAAAAAGGTAAAATAAAAATTAAAAAAATAGAAGATAACACTGCTGCAGAAGTAGAAATATTAGTGCATTTACCTCCAAATGTTTCGCCAGATAAAACCATTGATGCGCTGTATGCATTTACAAATTGTGAAAATTCTATTTCACCCTTGTGTTGTACTATTGAAGATAACAAACCCGTTTTTGTAGGCGTTACCGAAATGTTAAAACATTCTACAGATTTAACGGTGGACTTGTTGAAAAAGGAATTAGAGATTCAATTAAACGAATTGGAAGAACAATGGCATTTTTCTTCTTTGGAACGTATTTTTATTGAAAACAGAATCTATCGAGATATTGAAGACCAAGAAACTTGGGAAGGCGTTATCCAAGCAATTGATGCTGGATTAAAGCCACATATAAAACATTTAAAACGTGCAATCACAGAGGAAGATATTGTTCGTTTGACAGAAATTAGAATCAAGAAAATATCAAAATTTGATATCGACAAAGCCAAACAATTTATACAAGGTTTAGAAGATAAGATTGCTGTTGTAAAAGGGCATTTAGCCAACTTAATTGTATTTGCAATCGATTACTTTAAGCGTTTAAAAGAAACCTACGGAAAAGGAAAAGAACGCAAAACAGACATTAGAATATTTGATGATATCGTTGCCTCTAAGGTAGCCATGAACAACGCCAAGCTTTATGTAAATAGAGAAGAAGGTTTTATTGGTACTTCACTAAAAAGAGATGAATTTGTAACGGATTGTTCGGACATCGATGATGTGATTGTTTTTAGAAAAGACGGTAAAATGATGGTGACCAAAATAGATTCAAAAATCTTTGTTGGAAAAGACATTATTCATGTCGCCATTTTTAAAAAGAAAGACAAACGAACGGTTTATAATTTTATGTATCGAGATGGTGCAAAAGGCCCTTCTTATATGAAGCGTTTTAATGTTACTTCGGTTACGCGAGATAAAGAGTACGATTTAACCAATGAAAATAAAGGTTCTAAAGTGTTGTATTTTACAGCAAATCCAAACGGAGAGGCGGAACTAGTTACCGTAAATTTAAGAGCTGTTGGAAGTGTTAAGAAGCTGAAGTGGGATCTTGATTTTGCAGACCTTGGTGTAAAAGGTAGGGCAGTAAGAGGAAACACAATTACCAAATACACTATCAAATCTATCGATTTTAAATCAGCAGGAGTTTCTACCTTAAAACCACGTAAAATATGGTTTGATGAAGCTGTACAACGTTTAAATGTAGACGATAGAGGAGATCTTTTAGGAGAATTTAAAGCAGAAGACAAGTTGTTAATCATTTCACAAAGTGGAAAAGCAAAAGCGGTAAAACCAGATTTGGCCATGCATTTTGAAAATGATATGATTGTGTTGGAAAAATGGAAACCAAACAAACCCATTTCTGCAATTTATTTTGATGGAGAGAAAGAGCGTTATTACATCAAACGTTTTTTAATGGAAACCACTGACAAAGAAGAAACTCTTTTTGGCGATCATCCGAAATCGCAACTAGAAATTGTGGCGACAGATTACAGGCCGATGGCAGAAATTGTGTATTCCAAAAGAAATATTGAAAATCAAACCATCAATTTTGAAACTTTTATTTCTATCAAAGGAATCAAAGCACAAGGAAATCAATTGACCACCAATAAAATTAAGCAGGTAAATTTATTGGAGTCATTGCCCTTTGATGAACCAGAAGAACCTTCATCTGATAATATGGAAGTGATAGAAAAAGAGGTTATCGAAGAAACGTTACCAATGGATGTAGCTTCTGTTCAAAATCCTTCTGAGTTAGCGCTTCCCAGTAAAGAGAATAAAAAAGAAGCCCTTTTAAAGAAAGCGATACAAAAGAAAAAAGAAAATACAGATGATGATACACAGCAATCTCTTTTTTAAATAGGGGCGCTTTCCGCCTTGAAAGAAGATTTAAGCTAAGAAAATGCTTTAAGATTAGTGAATGATTAAGGTTTAATAAAATTCTTATTTATAAATAAGGGTTACTTCATTTTTTCAAAAAACACCAATTTATAATCCGGTAACAATGCTGGATTTGTAATTTTAATAATGTCTTTTAATACCAAATCAGGCCTTGTTGTTGCCAATTCATAGTATAGAACACCGCCCGACTTTCCTTTTTTTGTAGTTGGCGTATAGATGTTATTGTCTTGAAATGCTTTGAATTTAGCATACAACGCATTACTTTCTAGAAGCTGCTTTTTTGAGGCGAAATAGCCAGGAGCAATCCAAATATCAGCATTAACACCTTTGTCAAAAACGCTTTCAAAACTTAAGGACAAGCTTCCTTTTCCTTTGGTGTCTTTCCATAAATAAGTAAGATTCGCATCTTTTAAAAACTGTGCTACAAAACTTTCGCCCGCCGGTAAATTCCAGATGTCTTTACTCATAATTGCTCCGGATAAAACAGTGGGCTTTTTAAGTCCCATTAAAGCACTTTTTTTAGCATTTAGATAATTGGTTTCAATCGCTTTAAAAATACTGTCTGCCTCTTTTTCTTTGTCAAATAAAACGCCAAAAAATTTAATCCATTCTGCTTTTCCTAACGGAGTTTCTTCTAGCCAATCGCCATTGTAGATGACGTTTATTCCTGCTTTTTGTAGGGTTGTCAAACTTCTATCGGGTGAGGTAACACTGAATCCTACCACGAGCTCGGGTTGTAGATTCAATAAAATTTCGGTGTTTAAAGAGTTTTCTTTTCCAATTTCAGCAATCTTTCCAGCATCCAATAAATTCCTTGTGCGTTCCGATGAAACATACTTTCCATTTGGAAACCCAATAATAGCATTTTCTGACTGTAACAACTCAACCATTGGAATGTGTGTGGTAGAGGTAACAACAATATTTTTTACTGGAACTTGAATCGTATTTAATTGAGCGTTTGCTAGTGCAGCAATGGGCATTTTTTTATAGATATGATAGGTAGTAACTTCGGTCGAATTTTGGTATGCGGATTTTATAACCAGTTTTTTAACGCCCTTTTCTTCAATAATATCAAAGCCTTTGGCATGTGTAATTTTTGAGGAAGCCAATTTTAAAGCTGTTGTCTGCACTTCCTTTTTACAGGAAACAATAGCTAGAAGCAATGCAACGATTACAATTTTTAAGGAATCAATTTTCATTTCTGTTAAATTATGCAACAAGATTACAAAACAATTTTTGTATTAACAATTTTTATATTATTTTTGCATCGATTTTAGGTTTTGATATCACAGTCGTTTGGTATCAAATTAAAAGGGAATCTGGTTAAAATCCAGAACTGTTCCCGCAACTGTAAGTTTATGCTGAAACTTATGCTGAATTTATTTCAGTATTCAGCACCTCTTTAGAGGATGTTACTTCAACTTTTGCCACTGATGTGTAATTGGGAAGGCAAAGTAACATAAAAACAAGTCAGGAGACCTGCCCATCATCACGAGTTAAAAACTTTCGGGATAAAAGTTTATGTACTAATACGAGTTCGTACACGAAATTTACCTGATTTATTGTTTCAATTAAATCAAAAAAAAATGAAAAAACAAATTTTATTTGTAGGTGTTTTGGCATGTAGTTTTTCCAGCACAACCCTTTTCGCGCAAAAAAATGAAAAGCAAAAAGAAAAAGTAGAAAAATTAGATGAGGTAGTAGTTACCGCTACGAAGTTTGAAACCAATACTAAAAATATTGGGAAAATTGTGTATAAAATTACGCAAGAGACGATTAAAAATAGCGCAGGAAAAACTGTTTTAGATTTACTAAATGATGTTCCAGGTGTAGAAATTAATGGTAATTTTAGTACAAAAGGACAGAATTTAGGCTACTATATCCGAGGTGGTAGAAACCGACAGGTAGCGATTTTAATTAATGGTGTTTCTGTTAATGATCCATCCTCATTTAATGGCGATTTTGATTTGCGTCAAATAGACATTAGTCAAATAGAAAGTATTGAAGTTTTAAAAGGAGCTTCTTCTACTTTATATGGAACGGGTGCTGCGACTGGTGTTATTAATATTCTCTTAAAAAAGACTTCTAAAAAGGAATTTGCTGCAACTTTAAATACTTCTGTTGGTACAAATGCATCTTCTGAAGACAGTCGTTTTGCAGGGGATACCTATGCGACAAGTTTTAACATGAATGGAACCATAGCGAGCGTAGATTATTTACTTGCCTTAAATGGTACTAGTTCAAACGGTTTGTCTGCTGCAGAAAGCAGTACAGGAGCTCAGTTTGAAGAAGATGCATTTACCCGAAAAAACGTTTTATTGAATTTGAACTTTCATCTAAGCAATAAACTTAAAATTGGTGTTTTTACGAGTTATAATGAGTTTTCAACTGATTTTGATGGTGCTGATTATGATCCGGTAACCTATGCAAGCATTCCTGCGGATAGAAATAACACGTTAGAAAGTTTTCAAAAAAGATTTGGAGTCAATTCAGATTTTAAATACGAGAAGGGGATGTTAAAAGTGAGAACTTTTTTCACAGGGATTCAAAGAAATGAAACGCCTTCTGAAGATTATTTTAATGGTGAAGTGTATGGATTGGATGTGTTTAATAATTATAAGATAAATAAAGAATATTCATTTTTAGTTGGGTTTACAGCGCAGTTTCAAGACATGAAGCAACAAACGGCGTATAGCGCCATTGAAAAAGGAACTGGAAAGCAACATTTCTATGATCCGTACGTGTCATTTAATTACAACAGTAACTTTGGATTTCACTTGAATGCTGGAACTCGTTTAAACATTCATAGTGAATACGACCAAAACCTAGTTTTCAATGTCAACCCATCTTATAACTTTCGTTTTTTAAAAAATGATGCAAAGGTTTTTGCTTCTTACAGCACGGCTTTTGTAACCCCAACATTATCAGAGATTTTTACTAAACTTCCTTCGATTGATTCACTATTACCGGAAGAGGACGTGACTGTTGAAGGTGGTTTTGAAGTTCGTTTCTCCAAAAAAATAGCACTGAATGCTACTTATTTCTATAGAGAAGAAACCAATAAAATTGGATACGACCCAATAAGCTATCAGACAATTAACGATTTCGGGACTTTTTCTGCGAAAGGAGTTGAAACTGAAATCACTTTTAAGGCTACTGATAAAATGCGTCTCTCTGCCAATTATACCTTTATCGATAGAGATGAAAGTTTATTACTTAAAATTCCTCAAAACAAATTTTTTGTAAAAGCAGACTACCAGGTATTGCCATCCACGTTTACTTCTTTAAGTTATCGATTTGTTGATGAAACAAAAGATTTTGGAAACGTTGCATTGGCTTCTTATAATTTGGTCGATTTTTTTGTAAATCATAGCATGTTAGCAGATACTGTTACTTTCTATGTAAGTGTTACTAACATCTTTAATGAAGACTTTCAAGAAATTGCTGGATATACTACCCGCGGAAGAAATTATAACATTGGGGTACGTTTACAGTTCTAAAACGCGACACTCTTAATTGCTTTATTTCAAGTAAAGAGGTTGTGCTTTTCTACTATCTTTATTAACAAACTGAAAGTAATTGCATTTTTATTCTGCTACTTTTCATATACCAATACTCCGCTCCGCAAAGTCTCCTGAATTTGAGGGATCTAAAAAACGAACAAACAATTAGTAGAACAGCTTTCTATTTCAACAACTTCTTTACATCATTTTTTATAATGGCAATTGCAGTTTCAGTAGGCGATATTGTTTTTGAATAATCAATTAAAACAGTTTCTCGCAATGCATTGGCAGTGTTCGCACTTTCGGCAACCTGCTTCAATTTCTTTAGAACGGCATTCTTTGCGCCCACCACAGCAGTCCAAGCATCTGTAGAAACATACATTTGTTGCACCAAATTGTGCTCAAACTCCTGTTCGATATTCGCCATTAAAAGTTGCAGGTATTCTTGAGTTTTTTCTGAAATTGGAGAGATGCGCACCAATATTTTTACAGGGTTAATTCTATCCGAGAACAAAAACATGCGTTCATAAGCCTGAAGTTTGACCGCCAAAACATCTTTGTTTTTTTTAGCCATTACGTTAGCCCTTGTGTTGCCGTCTGTATTGTTTACAAAACGGTTGAACATATAATAGGCAATATAGCCCGTAACTGCTGCAGGTAAAAGATACCCAATACTTTCAATTATTTTATCTTCCATTTCTATCGTCTTTCAGAAAACAAATGTACTTTTTTTAAGTGTAAATATTGTGAATAAAAAAAGCAATTCGCATCGAATTAGACCCAAAGAATTCTTAAATTCACGCTTTAAATTCTTCAAAAATAAAACGATTGGATAGTTACTTAGATTTTTTAAACGAAGCACAAAAACAAGCAGTCTTACAAAAAGATGGCCCCATGATTATCATCGCAGGTGCGGGCTCCGGTAAAACACGTGTGTTGACTTACCGAATTGCACATTTAATGAAACAAGGAGTTGATGCCTTCAATATTCTGTCACTGACGTTTACAAACAAAGCGGCCAGAGAGATGAAAGAGCGAATTGCATCGGTGGTAGGAACTACCGAAGCGAAGAATTTATGGATGGGAACCTTTCACTCTGTTTTTGCAAGAATTTTACGTTCAGAAGCAGACAAGTTGGGATTTCCTTCCAACTTTACCATTTATGATTCTCAGGATTCTGTGCGTTTGATCGGGTCTATTATTAAAGAAATGGGCTTGGACAAAGAACGCTACAAATCCAAACAGATTTTAAATAGAATTTCCTCTTTTAAAAATAGTTTGGTTACTGTACGAGCCTATTACAACAACGCCGACTTACAGGAAGCAGATTTACATGCTAGCAGACCCAAAGTGGGGGAGATCTATAAAGAATATGTAGATCGATGCTTTAAATCTGGCGCTATGGATTTTGATGATTTGTTATTGAGAACCAACGAGTTATTGGCGCGATTTCCAGAATCTTTGGCAAAATACCAAAGTCGTTTTAAATACATCATGGTTGATGAGTACCAAGATACGAATCACTCTCAATATTTAATTATAAAAGCATTGGCAGATCGTTTTCAAAACATTTGTGTGGTTGGAGATGATTCGCAAAGTATTTATAGTTTTCGAGGAGCAAATATTCAAAATATCTTAAACTTTCAAAAGGATTATCCAGAAGTTAAAACTTTCAAATTAGAACAAAATTATAGATCGACCAGCAATATTGTAAATGCTGCCAACTCTGTGATTGAAAAAAATAAAACCAAATTAGACAAAGAAGTTTGGACTACCAATGATACCGGTGAGCTCATTCAAGTAATGCGTACAATTTCCGATGGAGAAGAAGGGCGTTTTGTGGCACAATCTATTTGGGATGCTAAGATGAATTTGCAATTGCAAAATGATCAATTTGCTATTTTGTATAGAACCAATTCTCAATCCAGAGCCATGGAAGATGCCTTGCGTAAAAAAGGGATTGACTATAAAATTTATGGTGGAATTTCCTTTTACCAAAGAAAAGAAATTAAAGACATTCTGTCTTATTTACGAATATTGATCAACCCAAATGATGAAGAAGCATTAAAAAGAATCATCAATTATCCAGCAAGAGGGATTGGTGCAACTACTATAGACCGACTGACAATTGCAGCAAACCATTATAAAAAATCCATTTTTGATGTGTTAAAATACATTGATAAAATCGATTTAAAAATCAATTCTGGAACCAAGAATAAATTGAGTAATTTCATGAATATGATGTTGCGTTTGCAAATAGAATCACAAACTAAAAATGCTTTTGAAATTGCCGAAACTGTTGTAAAAGAAACCCAGCTAATTAAAGATTTGGAAAAAGACGGCACTCCAGAAGCGGTTAGTAAAGTAGAGAATGTTCAAGAATTATTAAATGGAATTAAAGATTTTATTACAGATAAAATAGAGCAAGGAGAAGATACTTCTTTGACTTCTTTTTTAGAAGATGTTGCATTGGCAACAGATTTTGATTCTAAAAAGGACGATGACAAGCCAAGCATTTCGTTAATGACCATTCACCAATCTAAAGGATTGGAATATTCGCATGTGTATGTTGTTGGTTTGGAGGAGAACTTATTTCCATCTGCTATGAGCATGAATACGCGAAGTGAATTGGAAGAAGAACGTAGGTTGTTTTACGTAGCAATTACCCGAGCCGAAAAAGTAGCCTATTTAAGCTATGCACAAACGCGTTATCGATGGGGTAAGTTAGTCGATGCAGAACCCAGTCGGTTTTTAGAAGAAATAGACGCGCAATACTTGCATTACATCACCCCAAAGACAATTGAACCTACTATCAATCGATTTGTAGATAAAAGTTTGTTTGATGATGCTCCAAAAGGCATTCGTTTTCAAAAACCAATTCAGCTTAAAAAAACAGAACGAGATTTGGCAAAAAAGAAAGAAATTGTCGTTCCAAAAAACTTAAAAAAAGTATCACAAACAGCTTCCAAAGGAAACCTATTTGACAATGATATTATTGTTGGAAATATTATTGAACACGAACGTTTTGGAAGTGGAGAAGTAATTTCCTTAGAAGGAAAAGGTCCCGATAAAAAAGCCATGATTCAGTTTGGTACCGCAGGCAAAAAAAACCTTTTATTACGTTTCGTAAAATTGAAAATTATCGGTTAAAAGAGTTTGTGTATTTCTTTTAAAATCATTAAAAAAACTAAAAATAAAATGTTATTTTGCAACGTTAAATAAATACTGTACACAATTTTGTTTATCAGACATTATTGAAACTTAAAAGTGCCTTTTTATAGAAAGGAATTCACCAAGTTTACGAGCACTTACAATATAAATTTCTTACTTATAGTATCATAAATAAGAGCTTCATAAAAATAAATAAATGACATTCGATTTAGAATACAATTCAGAAAGACCGTTAATGATTATACCAGAATACGGCAGACACATACAGAAGCTAGTAGATCATTGTGTTGCTTTAGAAACAAAAGAAGCGCGTGATAAAATGGCGAAATCAATTGTTGATGTTATGGGGAATTTACAGCCTCATTTAAGAGATGTCCCAGACTTTAAGCACAAACTGTGGGATCAGTTGTACATCATGTCCGATTTTCAATTGGATGCAGAATCTCCTTATCCACAACCATCAAAAGAAGAGCTACAGGAAAAGCCAGAAGCTTTGGCCTATCCAAAATCTGCTTCAAGATATCGTTATTATGGAAATAATATTCAAACAATGATCGATATTGCTTTGAGTTGGGAAGCAGGAGATAAAAAAGAAGCGTTGGTTTTCACAATTGCCAACCATATGAAGAAATGTTATTTAAATTGGAACAAAGACACGGTAGATGATGCGGTTATTTTTAAACATTTATATGATTTGTCTGATGGTAAATTAGATCTAAGAGAAACCGAAGAAGCGCTATCTGAAAGCAAAAATTTACTAAGAAAACGAAATACTCAAGGTCAGAATAATACAAAAACTGCCTACAAGAAACCACACCATAACAATCAGAATAAAAATAGAAAAAGATAAGTAGCAATGGCATCATTTAAAATAGAAGGAGGACACAAGTTAGGAGGGACTATTACGCCCCAAGGAGCAAAAAATGAAGTATTACAAATACTTTGTGCTGTTTTATTGACACCAGAAAGAGTAGTCGTAAATAATGTTCCCGATATTATTGATGTAAATAAACTAATTTTTATTCTCGGTGAATTGGGTGTGAAAGTTGAAAAGCTTAACAGAAGCTCGTATGCTTTTCAGGCAGATGATATTGATTTGCCTTACTTAGAATCTGCAGAATTTAAAAGAGATGGTAGCTCTTTAAGAGGTTCTATTATGCTTGTTGGTCCATTGTTAGCGCGTTTTGGGAAAGGATATATTCCACGTCCAGGAGGAGATAAGATTGGAAGAAGAAGACTTGATACTCATTTTGAAGGATTTATCAAATTGGGCGCAAAATTTAGGTACAATAAAGAAGAATATTTTTACGGTGTAGAAGCAAAAAGTTTACAAGGAACCGATATGCTTTTAGATGAAGCCTCTGTAACTGGAACCGCAAATATTTTAATGGCATCCGTTTTAGCAAAAGGAACAACTAAAATTTACAATGCCGCTTGTGAACCTTATATTCAGCAATTAAGTAAAATGTTGAATTCAATGGGAGCAAAAATCTCAGGAGTAGGATCCAATCTCCTAATCATAGAAGGAGTTACTTTCCTAGGAGGTTGCGAACACACCGTTTTACCAGACATGATAGAAATTGGCTCTTGGATTGGGGTTGCCGTAATGACACGCTCAGAATTAACCATTAAAGACGTAAGTTGGGAAAACCTAGGTCAGATTCCAGATGTGTTTCGGAAATTAGGAATCCAATTAGAAAAAAGAGGTGATGATATTTATATTCCAGAACAAGCTTCTTACGAAATACAAAACTATATTGATGGTTCTATTTTAACGATTGCAGACGCTCCATGGCCAGGTTTTACACCCGATTTGTTAAGCATTGTTTTGGTCATTGCAACACAAGCAAAAGGAACCGTATTAATTCATCAAAAGATGTTTGAAAGCCGTTTGTTTTTTGTGGATAAATTGATTGATATGGGAGCAAAAGTTATTTTATGTGATCCACACAGAGCTACCGTTATTGGGCATAATTTCCAAAGTCAACTAAAAGCTACTAAAATGACTTCGCCAGACATTAGAGCAGGAATTTCATTATTAATTGCAGCACTTTCAGCAAAAGGAACTTCAATCATCAATAATATTGAACAAATTGATAGAGGATACGAAAACATTGAAGCCCGATTGAAGTCTATTGGTGCAAAAATAACACGTATTGAAGATTAAAATTTCCTAACACGATTAATTAATATTCGGTTAGGTCACAAAAGGTAATTAAAATAGTGTCAGTTTGACACTATTTTTTTGTTGGCAACATTTTTGCAAATATTAGGTGTACAATTTAATGATTACAAAGAGATGAGTAAGAAAGAAGATATAAAAGAAGAAGTAATAAATACAGTAGAAGAAACACAGCAAGTTGAAGAAAGTCAAGAGGTTGTGGAGGAATCTGTAAAAGAAATACCAACAGCCGAAGAGTTGATTCTTGCTGAAAAAGACAAGTTTTTACGTCTTTTCGCAGAGTTTGAAAATTATAAAAAGAGAACAACAAGAGAACGTGTAGAGCTTTTTAAGACAGCAGGACAAGAAGTAATGACATCTTTACTGCCAGTTGTAGATGATTTTGAACGTGCTTTGTCACACATTGAAGAAGACAAAGAATCCGAAGAATTAAGTAAAGGAGTATTGTTAGTATATCAAAAATTCTACAATACATTAGAGCAAAAAGGGTTGTCTAAAATTGAAACAAACGCAGGAGATGTTTTTGATGCTGAGTTTCACGAAGCAATTACACAAATTCCAGCGCCAAGCAAAGACTTGAAAGGAAAAGTAATTGATTGCGTAGAAAAAGGATATAAATTAGGAGACAAGATTATACGCTATCCAAAAGTAGTGATAGGACAGTAAATAAATTACAATTAACATTTCACAATTACCAATGATCATTGATTGCTGTTAATTGATAATTGATAAAACATGGCAAAACAAGATTTTTACGACGTATTAGGCATTTCTAAATCGGCATCACAAGCAGAGATTAAGAAAGGATATAGAAAAATGGCAATCAAATTTCATCCAGATAAAAATCCAGATGATAAATCAGCCGAAGAAAGCTTTAAAAAAGCAGCAGAAGCTTACGAGATTTTAAGTGATGACAACAAAAAAGCACGTTACGATCAGTATGGTCATCAAGCTTTTGATGGACCACAAGGCGGCGGAGGCGGCGGCTTTGGCGGTGGCGGAATGAATATGGATGACATATTTAGTCAGTTTGGAGATATTTTCGGCGGTGGTGGCGGCGGTTTTGGTGGTTTTGGTGGAGGAGGCCAACGTCAAGCCCGCGTAAAAGGTAGCAACCTGCGAATTCGTGTAAAATTAACTTTAGAAGAGATTGCTGAAGGTGTAGAGAAGAAAGTAAAAGTCCGTAGAAAGGTTCAAGCTGGAGGTGTTTCCTATAAGACATGTTCTACTTGTAACGGTTCTGGTCAACAAATGCGAATTACCAACACCATATTGGGTAGAATGCAAACTGCAGTAACCTGTTCAGGTTGTTCGGGTGCTGGTGAAATGATTAGCAGTAAACCCAATGGTGCAGATGCCCAAGGTTTGGTTGTTGAAGAAGAAACCGTATCTATTAATATTCCTGAAGGAGTTACTGAAGGAGTTCAATTAAAAGTTGGAGGTAAAGGGAATGATGCGCCGGGGAAAAATTCAATATCAGGAGATTTATTAGTTTTAATTGAAGAAATCCCACATGCGACATTAAAAAGAGAAGGAACAAATATTCATTATGATCTCTATATTAATTATTCAGATGCAGTCTTAGGTATCAGTAAAGAAGTAGAGACGGTCAAGGGTAAGGTGAAGATTAAAATTGATGCAGGTACCCAATCCGGTAAGATTTTACGTTTGAAAGGAAAAGGATTGCCAAGTATTGAAAGATATGGAACAGGAGACTTCCTAATTCATATTAATGTTTGGACTCCGCAAGAGTTGAATAAGGAGCAAAGACAATTTTTTGAGAAAATGGCTACCGATGAAAATTTTGCACCCAACCCAAATACATCAGACAAATCATTTTTTGAAAAGGTAAAAGATATGTTCTCATAAACATTCATTTAGAAATTTATGTTTTTTTATATTTTTTTTTTTTTGGTTAACCAATTTAACATATATTTGCAATGTACCTAAGCAATTAGTTACACCTTTTTCTTTTTCATAGCAATTTTTCCCACTCATTTATGAGTGGGTTTTTTTATGAATAATTTGTATACATTTACACTATTAATAGCAGATCTATCTTATCGCCACGTCATAGGCGTGGAGGAAAGTCCGGACATCAAAGAGTAGCATAGCGGATAACGTCCGTCCAGCGTAAGTTGAGGACAAGTGCAACAGAAAGCAAGTACAGTTCGGCTGTAGTGAAACCAGGTAAACTCTATGCGATGCAATGCCATGTAAATTAGAGCTTGAGAGCTACTCGCTCGATTCTAAAGGGTAGGCAGATGGATTCTAAGAGTAATTTTAGAACTAGATAAATGATAAGAGCCTTTTTAAGGTACAGGATTCGGCTTATTGATCTGCTATTTTTATTATTATTTTTTTACGATATTCGTAAAAAAATACTTTAAAAGTTGTTTTTATTAATTTATTTTCAATAAATTTAAAAATAACTTTTATTTATTCATTAATTAAAGCAATCTATTAATTATTTTTAAAAATAGCTATAAAAATAGTAAATTTGCGTTACTAAAATTCTTAATAATAAACAGATATAGCTTTTTAGATTCCTAGGATTTGAACGGTTTATAGTATAAAAATTTCTTACATGAACACTTATAAGGATTACCTTCAGCAAATAGAAGATAGAAAAGGGCAAGGACTTAGTCCACAGCCAATTGATGGTGCAGAATTGCTTAGCGAAATCATTGCACAGATTAAAGATTTAGAGAACGAACATAGAGAGGATTCTCTTAATTTCTTTATCTATAATGTTTTGCCGGGTACAACCAGTGCCGCAGTTGTGAAAGCGAAGTTTTTAAAGGAGATCATTCTTGGTGAATCGGTTTTAAGAGAGATTACGCCTGCAGCTGCTTTTGAGCAATTGTCGCATATGAAAGGTGGCCCTTCAATCAATGTATTACTAGATATCGCTTTAGGAGATAATGTCGACACCGCAAAGCAAGCTTCAGAGGTGCTTAAAACTCAAGTGTTCCTTTACGAGGCAGACATGGAGCGTTTAGAAGTCGCTTACAATAGCGGAAATAAAATAGCGAAAGGACTTATTGAAAGTTATGCGAAAGCAGAATTTTTCACGAAGCTACCAGAAGTAGAAGAAAAAATAGAAGTAGTAACATTCATTGTAGGTGTAGGAGATATTTCTACAGATTTACTATCACCAGGTGGCGATGCGCACTCTCGATCAGATCGTGAATTGCATGGTCAATGTATGTTTGAACATAACAAGGAGCAACAAAATGCGTTGCTTTCATTACAAAAAGAGCATCCAGACAAAAGAGTGATGCTAATCGCAGAAAAAGGAACAATGGGAGTAGGATCCTCTAGAATGTCTGGTGTTAATAACGTGGCATTATGGACGGGTATTAAAGCAAGTCCTTATGTACCCTTTATTAACATTGCTCCAATTATAGCAGGTACCAATGGTATTTCGCCAATTTTCCTTACAACTGTAGGTGTAACAGGTGGTATCGGTGTAGATCTTAAAAACTGGGTAAAGCAGAAAGATGAGAATGGAAAAACGATTCGTGATGCTGAAGGCGACCCTATTTTAAAAGAAACCTACTCTGTAGCTTCAGGGACTGTACTCACAATTAATACGAAAGAAAAAAAATTATATAATGGTGCTCAGGAATTAATTGATATTTCCGCAGCATTAACACCACAAAAAGTTGAGTTTATCAAAGCAGGAGGTTCTTATGCGATTGTATTTGGTAAAAAACTACAAACATTTGCATCTAAAGTATTAGGGGTAGATGTGACGCCGGTATTTGCAACATCAAAAGAAATTTCTCACGATGGGCAAGGACTTACAGCCGTAGAAAAAATATTTAATAAAAATGCTGTTGGAACAACACCAGGAAAAGTATTACATGCTGGATCGGATGTTCGTGTTGAAGTAAATATCATTGGGTCTCAAGATACAACGGGACTGATGACTTCTCAGGAATTAGAGATGATGGCAGCTACAATAATTTCTCCAATTGTAGATGGAGCTTACCAATCAGGTTGTCATACTGCTTCGGTATGGGACAACAAATCTAAAGCAAATATTCCTAGGTTGATGAAGTTTATGAATGACTTTGGATTGATAACTGCACGTGACCCTGGGCACAAGTATAAGCCAATGACGGATGTTATTCATAAAGTATTAAATGATTTAACCGTAGATGATTGGGCCATTATTATTGGTGGAGATTCACATACAAGAATGTCTAAAGGTGTTGCCTTTGGAGCAGATTCAGGAACCGTTGCTTTAGCACTTGCTACAGGGGAGGCTTCTATGCCAATTCCAGAATCCGTTAAAGTAACCTTTAAAGGTGAAATGAAATTTTATATGGATTTTCGTGATGTAGTGCATGCAACACAATCTCAAATGCTTACTCAGTTTGGTGGAGACAATGTATTCCAAGGTAAAATTATCGAGGTACATATTGGAACACTTACTGCCGATCAAGCCTTTACATTTACCGATTGGACAGCAGAAATGAAAGCGAAGGCTTCTATCTGTATTTCTGAAGATGACACCTTAATAGAATCTTTAGAGATTGCAAAAGGGAGAATCCAGATCATGATCGAAAAAGGCATGGACAATAAACTTCAGGTTTTGAAAGGATTAATTGCGATTGCAGATAAGCGAATCGCAGAAATTAAATCAGGAGACAAACCTGCCTTAACTCCAGACGCAAATGCAAAGTATTCTGCTGAAGTAGTTATTGATTTAGATATCATTGTAGAGCCAATGATCGCAGATCCTGATGTAAATAATGATGATGTTTCTAAGCGATACACCCACGATACCATTAGACCACTTTCTTTCTATGGAGGAACAAAAAAGGTAGATCTTGGTTTTGTAGGATCTTGTATGGTTCATAAAGGGGATATGAAAATTTTAGCACAGATGCTTAAGAACATTGATGAGCAGCATGGAGAAGTAGTCTTTAAGGCTCCTTTAGTTGTTGCGCCTCCAACATATAATATTGTAGATGAATTGAAAGCAGAGGGGGATTGGGATATTTTGAAAAAATATTCTGGTTTTGAGTTTGATGACAATGCACCAAAAGCAATAGCACGTACTGGATATGAAAACATGTTGTATTTAGAGCGTCCTGGCTGTAACTTATGTATGGGGAATCAAGAAAAAGCAGCACCTGGAGATACAGTGATGGCAACATCTACGCGTTTATTTCAAGGAAGAGTTGTAAAAGATTCTGGAGAGAAAAAAGGAGAATCTTTACTTTCTTCTACACCAGTAGTTGTGCTGTCTACTATACTTGGTAGAACCCCTTCTTTAGAAGAATATGTAGCTGCTGTAAAAGGAATTAATTTAACGAAATTTAAACCTTCGCATAAGCTCCTCGTAAAATAAATAAAATTATTATTTAAAGATATGTAAAGCTTGAATTGTTTGATTCAAGCTTTTTTGATTACTTAAAAAGCTCCTGAAGGAATTTAGGAGCTTTATTTTTGAATAAATTTCGATGTTACTTTTGTACCTTAATTTTTAAAGATACTTTGTACTGTTCTACTTTTAAAATATTACTTATATTCATTTCTTGATAGTTTAACTTACTTTTAATATAAGATGAAACTTCTTCATTTTCAGAATCTACCGTTAAAATGACCAATTTATTTTTAGTGTTCAAGACAAATGATATAGTAGCGGTACATTCTTGATTGAGATGAATCGGTATTGTGGTTCCTATAATCGAAACAATTATTGTTCTTAATTCTTTATTTACTTCAGATGGTTTTTTATCTGTAGCATTTAAAGAGAATGAACTCAATAAAGAAATTGAAATTGCGGCAATGATAATTTTTAAGCTTTTCATAATAAGTTTTTTAGATTTGTTTATATGGTAATAGACTACCAGGGATAAAAAATGTATCCCTTATAATGAGAGTTTAATATAATCTTAACTTATTTTAACTAAAATTAAGATTTTAAGTGTATATTAATTAGATATTACTTCTTTAATAACTTCCTTTAAAAGCGTACAGCCTTCAATAATTTCCGCATCAGAAATTGTTAGGGGAGGCGTAATTCGAATTGCTTTAGTTTCAAAAAGCAAAAAGAAAAGAATCAACCCTCTTTCCAAACAAGTCAATATAATTTTTGCCGCCAATTCTGGGGTGGCTACAATTGCAGCTAGCATCAATCCTTTTCCTCTAATTTCTTTAATTTCTGGGTGTTTTAGATGGTATCTGATGAGATTTTCCTTCCTAAGTGTATCTCCGATTAAAGTACTCGTCAATATTTCTGTTACCGTTGCAAAGCCTGCTGCTGCAATCACAGGATGCCCGCCAAATGTAGTAATGTGTCCTAATTTGGGTGCAGTTTGTAATAAGTGCATCATTTTAGAAGGTGCAATAAATGCTCCAATGGGCATACCACCGCCAAGACCTTTACCGGCTACAACGATATCTGGTATTACATTATAGTTTTCAAAACCCCAAAACTTTCCAGTTCTACCGATTCCAGTTTGTATTTCATCTAAAATTAGTAAGGCACATACTGCATCACATTTCTCTTTTACTTTTTTTAGAAAATTATTTGTTGGACTAATAAATCCAGCACCTCCTTGTATAGTTTCTAAAATAACAGCGGCTGTTTTATGCGTAATTTTATCTAAATCTGCTTCTTTATTAAACTCAATAAATCGTGCACCTGGAACTAACGGTCGAAATGCTCGATTTTGTTCTTCAGCACCAGAAATACTCATTGCTCCTTGTGTATTTCCATGATAGGAATTGTTTGCGGCAATAATTTCTGACCTTCCTGTAACTCTTTTGGCAAGTTTTAGTGCTCCTTCTGTAGCTTCAGTCCCAGAATTGGTAAGATAAACGGACATTTCATTCTTTGGAAATGTTTTAGCGAGTATTTTACACAGTGCAACTGGTGCTTCTTGTACAAATTCACCATACACCATCACATGTGCGTGCTTGTCTAATTGATTTTTAATTGCTTGTAATACTTTGGGATGATTATGTCCCAAACTGTTTGCAGAAACCCCTGCGACAAAGTCTAAATGTTTCTTGCCTTTTGTATCAAAGATATATGAACCTTTTGCATGCGAAATTTCTATCGCTAATGGGTGAGGAGATGTTTGTGCTTGGTATGTAAAGAAATCATTTTTCATTATTTTTTCTCTAAACTTACGGGGCCTTTTGGTACTTTATTCGCATCCAACTTGGAAGATATCATGGGTTTTATAGCTCCCAACACCTTTGCTGTTTTAGTTGTTTTTTTGTTTTCACCTTCTTTAATGAAAATGTCTGCCATTTTTTTGGGTTGTTCATCTTCACGCCAAATAAATCCTTTTAATTCTTTTACATGATCTGGAAGTTTCGATGGTGGATAGGTTTTTCCTTCTGTTGTCTTCAGATATTTGATGGTTTCGATTTCACCTTTTAATAGTGTGAATTCAATATTGCTCGAAATTTCTTTTGAGATGGATTCTAAAACTCCTAATTCGCTTCTGTTATAATATACCGATTCTGCATTTCCTTTCACCAAGAGAGTTCGAATGCTGTTGTCTTTAAATTTTCCAAAAATATTTCTTCCTTTAATCTGATTAAAATCGGCGATAGATAAAGAATCTTTGGAATTGATGAAGGCATTGTTCAATACTTTTAATGAATCTAATTTTTCAGTTTCAGTATTTGTAATTAAATGAATTGTATCTCCGGTAATTTGATTCTGATCTGCCCATAAAACGGGGTTTTTAAACATTCTGGTAAGACCTGTCGCTTGGTTTGTATGAATAGAATCGCACTTGCCCTGTAAGTCTGACTTAAATATTTTTACATTGTTAAAGGTGCGAATAATTCGTTCTTTTGGTATGCCAGTAACGAGTAATGTATCTCCATGAACAAACATAGAATCCTTGTCTATAATTGTAATTGCAACAGCTCTGTCTACAATAAACAAAGAATCTTTGAGTTCAAATAATTCTGCATAATTTCCTTTGGTCAAAAAATTTTCAACAGTATCTTTTACAATAATGTTGTTGGTAGCGGAAGCAAAACCTCGGTTTTTGTCATAGTACAAACTATCACCTTCAATGGTTCTTTCTTTTAGAAAAAGTTTCGCATTTTTTACAAAGTGAGAGACATCTGTCTTTGTATTATAAAAACCTTTTTCGCTATATATTTTGTTTTTATTTTTTGAATTGGTAATTGTTGTCGGCCCATAGAAATAGGTGAGACCAGAATTTGTATAATAGTCCAAATGTGCTGATACTAAATTATGTTCTGGGTTGACAACATTGACACTTGTTGTTGCCGTAAACTTTTTATCCGTTAGATAGTAGTTTCCATTTTTACTTTTTAAAGTGTTGGTTGCATCTTTGATTGTTGCGTAACTCCTATAATATAGTTTTTGATTTAAACGATCAAACTGAAGTGTGTCTGATGTTAAAATCATTGTAGGGTCTTTTAGGACAACATTCCCCCAAGACAACACTTGTTTGGAATTCCCATCATAATCAGCGTAATCACTAGTTTGAGTGATGGTATCTCCTTGTTTTAGATATACGTTACCAATGGCTTTGAAAAAGTTTTTCTCTTTGTAGTATAGTGCTTGCTGACAGGTTAAAGCGGCACCTTCATGAACCATTTGAACTTCACCAATTAGACGTGTTGCACCTGGGTATTTTTCTTCGTTCGTATCTTGTAGTTTTGCACTATAAAGAATTTTCTTTGCTTGTGCATTTGCAAATAGAACGTTGAGGAGTAGTAATAAAAAAAATATTCTTTTCAAAACTTTAGATTTTACGTGAAAATAATGAAAAGAATATCTCAAGGGTCTTAATATTTAGATAAAACTATCTTACAATGGTTTGTTTTCTATCTGGTCCTACAGAAACGATTTTAACAGGAACTCCTGTTTCTTTTTCAACAAACGCAACATAATCTAATAAATTTTGTGGCAATTGATCTGCAGCAGTCATTTTTGTTAAATCTTCATCCCAACCCTTAAATTCAGAATAGTTTACAGAAACATTTTCTGGCTCGATATTGTAAGGAAAGTGAGAGATTTCTTTTCCTTTATAGTTGTAAGAAGTACATACCTTTAGGCTTTTAAAACCAGAAAGTACATCTCCTTTCATCATCATCAATTGTGTCACACCGTTTACATCTACAGCATATTTTAATGCAACTAAATCTAGCCATCCACAACGTCTTGCTCTTCCTGTTGTTGCACCAAACTCATGGCCAATACGCGCCATTTCTGCACCATCCTCGTCAAATAACTCCGTAGGAAATGGTCCAGAACCAACTCTCGTTGTATAGGCCTTGAAAATCCCAAAGACTTCACCAATTCTATTAGGAGCAACCCCTAAACCAGTACAAGCACCCGCTGCGGTTGTGTTTGAAGATGTTACAAATGGATAGGTTCCAAAATCAATATCCAATAAAGAACCTTGAGCTCCTTCTGCTAAAATTGTTTTTTTATCTTTTATTGCTTGGTTTAAAAACTCTTCACTATCAATGAATTGTAATGTTTTTAATTTCTCAATTCCTTTGTCAAATTCTGCTTCTAATTCATCTAAATCATAATCGATTTGGATATTGAAATAATCTAGCATACCCAAATGTTTGGCTGTAAGCGCATGGTATTTTTCTTTCCAGTTCTCCATTTCTAAATCTCCAACACGCATTCCGTTTCTACCCGTCTTGTCCATGTAAGTAGGGCCAATACCTTTTAGTGTAGAACCAATTTTTGCTTTTCCTTTTGAAGTTTCTGAAGCAGCATCTAATAAACGATGTGTAGGTAAGATTAAATGTGCTTTTCTAGAAATCAATAATTTTGAAGTATAATCGATATCGTGCTTGTCCAAATTTTCTAATTCTTTTTTGAAAATCACGGGATCAATCACAACGCCATTACCAACCACATTCAATGCCGTTTTATGAAAAATACCAGAAGGTATTGTGTGTAAAACGTGTTTTCTTCCATCAAAAATTAATGTATGACCCGCATTAGGACCTCCTTGAAAACGTGCGATAATATCATAGTTGGTGGTTAAAACATCTACAATTTTACCTTTTCCTTCATCTCCCCATTGTAATCCGAGTAATAAATCTACTGCCATTTGTTGTTTAATTTGTGTGATTGTTGTGTTGCTGTTTGTTATTTTTTCTTTGTTCCGTAGAAATAAAGAGAGTGATTGTGTATGTCTACATTGAAAACTTCTTCAATTGTTTTCTTTATCACTTGTATTCTTGGGTCGCAAAATTCTTTTACTTCTCCAGAATCTGTAAATATTAAGTGGTCATGGTTCTTGTCAAAATAACTCTTTTCATATCTTGCCATGGATTGCCCATCAAATTGATGTTTTCTTACCAAGCCGCAATCTAAGAGTAAGTCAATTGTATTGTATAGGGTGGCTCTACTTACGCGGTAGTTTTTGTTTTTCATATTGATATATAAAGACTCAATATCAAAATGATCTTCTACTGCATAAATTTCTTGAAGAATTGCAAAACGTTCAGGAGTTTTTCTATGTTTATTATCTTCTAAAAAAGAGGTAAACACTTTTTTTACTACTTCCTGATTATTTTCAGAATTACCCATTTATTATTTTTTTCAAAAACAAATTTACTCTAAATTATGAATTAATTAATGGTTTTAAATAAATGATATTTACAAAGTATTAACACGTGCCACTTTTTTGACTCCTTCAATCTTTTGAATACTGGTAATAAGCTTTTTAAGTTGTGCTCTATTGTTGACACTTACCGATAATTTACCATCAAAGACACCTTCATTTCCAGCAATATTGATACTGTGAATAAAAACACCCATATTGTTCGATATAATTCGAGTTAAATTATTTGCAATTCCTGCATTGTCAACACCATTTATTTGCAAGATTACTTTGAAATCTTGTTTTGTAGAATCGATCCATTTTGTTTTTATAATTCGGTATGCATAGTTGGATTGTAAAGAAATTGAGTTAGGACAATTCTTTTTGTGCACCTTTATTCCATCGTTGATGGTAATAAACCCAAAAACGTTGTCTCCAGGTATCGGATTGCAACAGGGAGATAATTTATATTCAAGCTTTTCTTCATCGCTTCCAAAAACCAGAGCATCATATTTGTGCGTAACTTCTTCTTCTTCCGAAATTTCTTTGCTAGGTAATCTTCTTAGCTTGTTTTTAAAAAAACTAATAATGGCACTATTTCTTCCAGATACAAAACTTTTTAATTGGGTATTATCAATAGCACCACTTCCAATCCGGAAAAACAAATCAAAACTTGTTCTCAAATTAAAATAGGTTACTAATTCATTCACTACTTTCTCATTAAATGAAATCTTTAAATGACGTAGTTTTCTTGCTAATATCGCCTTTCCTTCCTCAGCAATTTGTTTCTCTTCGTCCTTTAAAGCTGCTTTAATCTTTGTTCTTGCTCTCGCAGTAATTACAAAATCCAACCACCTAGAATTTGGTTTGTTGAGTGCTGTAGTAATGACTTCTATTTGATCTCCACTATTGAGTTCGTAACTTAGTGGAACTAACTTTCCATTTACTTTTGCTCCTCTACATTTTAAACCAACATCGGTATGAATAGAAAAGGCAAAATCTAAAGCCGATGCTCCTTTAGGAAGTGATTTTAGATCTCCTTTTGGTGTAAAAACATAAATTTCTTTTGCATATAAATTCAATTTAAAATCTTCCACAAAATCAACAGCATTCAAACTTTGATTCTCAAGGGTTTCTTTCAATTTATTGAGCCAACCTTCAAGACCGTTTTCATTTACAATTCCTTGCTTGTATTTAAAATGTGCAGCATAGCCTTTCTCTGCAATTTCATCCATTCTTTTGGAACGAATTTGCACTTCAACCCATTGCGCATCAGGTCCAACAACTGTAATGTGAAGCGCTTCATAACCCGTAGATTTTGGCTGAGAAATCCAATCTCTTAAACGTGATGGATTGGGTTTAAAGTAATCAGTAACAATGGAATAAATTTTCCAAGCTTCAAATTTTTCATCCTTTGAATTGGGTTCAAAAATTATTCGAATGGCAAATTTATCAAATACCTCTTCAAAAGTCACATTCTGTTTTCTCATTTTTCTACGAATAGAGAAAATGGATTTAAAACGTCCCTTTATTTCATAATTGAGGTGTTCATTACTCAGTCCTTTTTGAATGGTTTCTGAAAAAGTATCAATATACGCTTGTTGTTCTTCTTTACTGGCTTTTATTTTAGCAGTAATGTCTTTGAAAACCTCTGGTTCTGTATATTTTAATCCTAAATCTTCTAATTCTGTTTTAATATTATACAGTCCCAACCGATGTGCTAGCGGTGCATAAATGTATAAGGTTTCAGAGGCAATTTTTATTTGTTTGTGAGCAGGCATTGCATCCATTGTTTGCATATTGTGCAACCTGTCTGCAACTTTTATTAAAATAACGCGTACATCGTCATGCAATGTAAGGAGCATTTTTCTGAAATTCTCTGCTTGTATGGAGGCGTCTTTTTCTTTATTTAAGCGAGAAATTTTTGTTAAACCATTTACAATTCGTGCAATAGTTTCTCCAAATAATTGTTCAATATCTTCAATTGTGTAATGGGTATCTTCTACCACATCATGTAAAAGCGCCGCTGCTATTGATGTGGCTCCCAAACCAATTTCATAAGCAACAATTTTTGCAACTGCGATTGGATGATAGATGTAAGGTTCACCAGTTTTTCTTCGCTGCTCAGAATGTGCTTCAACTGCAACATCAAATGCATGCCGAATTAATTCTTTATCCTCCTTTGATAAAACCTCATAAGTTCCTTTTAACAAGTCCTTATAACGACTTGTAATTTCCTTATTTTCTTCTTCTATAGAAATGGTGTAGTTCATGTATATTTGGCTGCATTTCAATCCAAAGTGAATTTAGGGTAAAGAAATTACATAAACAACTATTCCTTTTTTAAATTTCGGATTCTTTCGAATAATGTTGGGTGGGAGTAATGCATAAAAACATATGTAGGGTGGGGCGTTAAGTTACTTAAACTATTTTTATTAAGTTTTTTAAGTGCACTAATTAAAGGATTTGCAGCAAATGTTTCCTTCGCAAAATTATCTGCTTGATATTCAAATACACGTGAAATATAATTCATGAACATTCCTGTAATTTCTGAGATTGGTGAATACAAAACACCAAATGCAATAAGACCAATATGAAAGCTTGGTATTGCAACCCCCAAAGCTTCAGAAAAGAGAGGCATATTGATAAATAATGAAAAAAGAAAGAGCATAAAACCAGTGAGTAGGAGCGAGGTAAATAAATTAAAGAGGATGTGTTTTTTCTTGTAATGCCCAACTTCATGCGCTAAAACTGCCACGATTTCTGGAATCTCCAAGTCATTAATTAAAGTGTCAAAAAGCATAATTCTTTTTTGAGAACCAAAGCCAGAAAAATAAGCATTTGCCTTCGTAGACCGTCTCGATCCGTCGATGACAAATATTGCATCCAATTTGAAACCAACTTTCTTTGCGTATGCTTCTATTGCAGTTTTTAATTCCCCACTTTCTAAAGGCGTTTGTTTGTTGAATAGTGGTACAATTAATTTCGCATAAAAAAGATTCATGAACAAAGAGAAGACTGCAATCAAAATCCAAGCGTACATCCAAAAATTTTCATTAAAAATTTGATAAAACCAAATAGTTAAAGCCAAAATTCCACCTCCTAGAAACGAAGACATTACCAATCCTTTTATTTTATCCTTCCAAAACAAGGATTTTGTCGATTTGTTAAAACCAAAGCTTTCTTCAATAACAAAGGTCTTGTAATAGGAAAAAGGGGTTGTTAATAGATCAGAACCAATAAGAATAACACCAAAGAAAATTAAGGCAACTAGAATTGTGTTTACAGTATGACTTCTTGCAAAATCATCTACATATTTAAAACCATCAATAAAGAAGAAAAATAAGGTGAGTGTGATTGAGAATAATGAAGTGATATTCGAAAAATTGGCATTTGTTTTCTTGTATGCTTGTGATTTCTGGTATTCCTTTTTATCATATACATCTGCTACTTCTAGAGGAGGGGTATCGCTGTAATGTCTCGCATTTAAAGTGCCTAAAATTTTATCAATGATAAAACTGGTGACGATTATTGATATAAAGACATAAAAAAGTGTGGTTGCGTTCATGTTATTTTTGACAGTTTTGATTGTATTCTTTTACGATTTCCTTAATGCGCCATTTTGAAACACCCCTTTTTTTATTTCAGTAACTAAGAGTTTACAATCTTTAAAATATTTTACAATTCTTTTTCTAAATGTTTTATTAGATCTACCGTTAGTGTCGCTCCAAATTTTGATGACACTATGTTTGCTTCCTTTTTTAGAAAGATAATATCTTTTAAATTCATACAATTGACCAGATC
This sequence comes from Polaribacter sp. SA4-10, assembly GCA_949519155.1. Taxonomy (GTDB): domain Bacteria; phylum Bacteroidota; class Bacteroidia; order Flavobacteriales; family Flavobacteriaceae; genus Polaribacter. Next base: position 224,677 of record CATIQU010000035.1, on the reverse strand, counting down.
CGGTATTCATCGTAAAAAAGACTCCATGATTAGACACATTGGTAACCCCATTATCTAATACAAAGCTACTTTGCGTATATAATTTTAATACCCCTTTATTATTTTTTTTTAAAAGCACAAGGCCTTTACCTACAAGTAATTTGTACTTAAAGTTTTTAATGTAATTGTCTTTTACTAATTGAAGACCAACTAGTTTTTTATGAGTGAACTTCACTTTTTTATCGTTTCGTTCTTTTTTAAAATGAACGGTATTGAAATCTATAATTCGAGCAAAACCATAAATTGTGTCCTTGTTTTTTAAGAAAAGAGTTGCTTTTTGGTAGTTACTTTCATTGAAATTCTCGGTAGAAATTTGAGAGAATAAAGAACCCCTAAGAATTAAGTTGAATAAAAAAAAGAGTATAAATTTCTTGACCATCATACTATTCATTTTTCTTTATCGCATATAAAGCTGCGCCAATAATACCTGCATTGTTTCTAAACTGTGCTGGTTTTAAAGGGATATCGACTGTTAAAAAGCGCTTAAATTTTTCAAATTTTTTGCTAATTCCACCTCCTAAAATATACATTTCTGGAGTATGCAATGTTTTGACATGGTGTAAAAAAACATCAAATCTTTTTGCCCATTGTTCTAAAGACAAGTCCTCTCTTTTTCTTGCAGAATCGGCAACATGTTTTTCAATGATTTCACCATTTGTATGATAGATCCTTCCCAACTCTACATTTGGAATTAATCTTCCATTGTAAAATAAACCAGAGCCAATACCAGTACCAATCGTAATTACAAATATTTTACCTTTCACATCTTTTCCAGCACCCAAACTCACTTCAGCCAAACCTGCTAAATCTGCGTCATTACTTACGTAAAAAGGCAATCCATCACAGGTTTTTTTAAAGAGCTTATCAATTTCAACGTCCAGCCATTCTTTACTTAAATTTCCTTTGTGTTTACATTGCCCTTCAACGACAATAGTTGGAAAACAGCATCCAATAATTCCTTTCCAATTAAAATGCGCAACCATTTCCTTTACTACAATCGCGACTGATTCTGGAGTGGCGGGTTTTGGTGTTCTGATTCGGTGTCTCTCCGTAATTAATTCCCCAGTTTTTGTGTTAACAATTGCTGCTTTTATTCCAGATCCTCCAATGTCAATTCCTAAAACGTTCATATTAACTAAAATTTCGTTGTCTTTTTGCTTCAAATAGTACAATGGCAGCAGCTACAGATACATTCATTGAATCTATTTGTCCTTGCATGGGTATGTTGATGTTTTGTATGGCTTTTTCGCGCCAAACCTCCGTTAAACCGGTAGCTTCTGTACCTACAACGATGGCCGTTGATTTGGTGTAGTCTTCTTTGTGGTATTCGTTTGAATTTTGTAAAGTAGTGGCATACAAAGGTATTTTATGTGATGTCAGAAAATCAATAATTTCTTCTGAAGTACCCGTTCCAATTTGATTTGTAAAAAGACACCCAACACTCGATCTAATAATATTCGCGTTGTACAAATCTGTTTTGGGGTTCGCAATTATAACCGCGTCTATGTTTGCGGCATCTGCTGTTCTTAATAAGGCACCAATATTGCCTGGCTTTTCTGGAGCTTCTGCAACTAAAATAAGTGGCGTATCATTTTTAAATTGAATGTTTTTTAAGGAGAAATCTTTTGTTTTAGCAACGGCGATAATTCCTTCTGTAGCGTCTCTATAGGCCAATTTTTGATAGACTTCTTTAGAAACTTCAATCCGATTGATGTTTTCATTAAACAAATGTAAAATTTCCTCTTCTGAAACAAAATCTGGGTTGTATAAGACGGTTTCAAAAGAATAGTTTCCTCTTATTGCTAAAGAAATTTCGCGTTTCCCTTCAATTAGAAAGAGCCCTTGTTTCTTACGTTCACGCGCTTTCTCTTGCAGTTTAAGTAAGTTCTTTATATAGGTGTTCTGTGTGCTTGTAATGGCTTTCATTATCGCAAAGATACCCAATTGAATGTTGTGTGAAAAGACTATTTTTTAAGAATTAGTATTGAGGTGAACTATTTTTAGAAACTAACGGATTCTACCAAGTATTGTGCTGTAATCTTCTTTTCTGTTTCATTTATATTCCAAAAAAAAAGACCCGAAAATGCGAGTCTTTTATAATTACTTTGAACGTTTTAATCGGTTTTATATTTGTTGGAGTAGCGCTTCCAAAGTGTTGTTTGGTGCGTTTCTAAACTAATTTTTCTTCCTTGAATAAATGCATCGGTTAAAATATTCCCTTTCATTTCTAAGGCATCACCTTCAGAAATAAATAAGGTAGCATCTTTGCCTACTTCTAAAGAACCTACAAAACTTTCAATACCTAATATTTTAGCATTGTTGGATGTAATCATTCTTAAGGCTTCTTCTTTTCCAACACCGTAAGCCGCATAAGTTCCAGCATAAAAAGGTAAGTTTCGCGTATTCATACGTTCCATTTGTCCTTCCATACCAAGCCCTACTGTAATTCCTTTATCGATTAAAATCTTTGCATTTCGGTAAGACAGGTCAAAATCGTCATCTTCACCTTCAGGAATTCTATGAGCACGTTCTATAATGACTGGAATGTGATTTTTAAGTAATAAATCGGCAACATTTTCAGCTCCTTTTGCATGCACCAATACCAGGTTGTTGATGCCAAGTGCTTTCATTTTTAAAACAGCATCTGTAATTTCTTTTTCACCATTTACATGGATAAAAAGTTTCTGAGAGCCGTTAAACAGCCCTCTAGTCGCAGAAAAAGGAATGTTCTCTGTTGTTTCATCACTAGACAAATACCTTTTTGCATCAGAAAAATAAGTGACTATTTTCTGAATATTTCCGATATACTTTGGATCTAATTTTAAGGCTGGGTCTTCTCCTAACCACCAACGCCCTCGTGTTAAACTTCCAGGCCAATTAATATGAATGGCATCGTCTTTTTTTACCGCAGCGTCTTCCCAGTTCCAAGCATCAAATTGCATTACAGAAGAAGTTCCAGAAATAGTACCACCTCTGGGTGTTATTTGTCCCATAAATACACCGTTAGGGCGCATTGATTCGACCACTTTGCTTTCTGCATTGTAGGCAATTAAACTGCGAATATGTGGAAGCATCGTACCTACTTCATCTTCATCATCCGTTGCTCTAACGGCATCTATTTCTACCAAACCTAAAGAAGCATTCGCAGCTATAAACCCTGGATACACATGTTTCCCTTTGGCATTAATCACGGTTCCTTGTCGCGCTATCTTAGCTGTGGCATTTCCTACAAAAGTAATTTTACCTTCATTGAATATTAATAATGAATTTTCAATTATTTGGCCATTTCCTAAATGAGCAGTTGCCCCTTCAATAGTATATGCCTGTGTTTGTTTTGCTGCTGGTGTTTGTTGTGCGCATAGATTCCCTATCCATAAGAAACATAGCAAACTGTATATAAAATTATTTTTCATCTTGTTTGTTTTTAAGTACTTATTCAGAGTCACAGTGGAAGTTTCTATTTCTCTTTTTCTTCGGCATTTGTGTTTCTCCGCCGCCCATTTTTGCATCCAACATCATTTTCACCAATTTACTTTTTTCTGTTTGAATGGCGTTTCTTTTCACCAAATCAGCCTCCATGTCAAAGTAAATAGTTCCATCAATAATGGTCTTTTCTGCTTTCGCATAAATAGACAAAGGATTGTGATTCCAAAGGACAACATCGGCATCTTTTCCAATTTTTATACTTCCTGTTCTTGCGTCTAAATGCAATAGTTTTGCTGGGTTAATCGTTACCATTTTCCATGCTTCTAGTTCAGACATGCCTCCATATTTAATGGTTTTAGCAGCCTCTTGATTCAATCTTCTCGACATTTCCCTGTCATCGGAGTTGATGGCTACTGTAATGCCCTGATTTGCCATAATTGCAGCATTGTAAGGAATGGCATCTAAAACTTCATACTTGTAAGCCCACCAGTCCGAAAAGGTAGAGGCACCAACCCCATGTGTTTTCATTTTATCAGCTACTTTGTAACCTTCTAAAATATGGGTGAAGGTGTTGATGTTAAAATCGAATTTCTCGGCCACCTTCATTAACATGTTAATTTCTGATTGTACATAAGAGTGACAAGAAATAAAACGTTCTTTATTGATGATTTCGGTCAAGGTTTCCAATTCTAGATCCTTTCGATATGGATTTCCAGTTTTCTTCAACGCATCATATTCTTTCGCTCTTTGAAAATAGTCGATAAAAACTTGTTCCGTTCCCATTCTTGTCTGCGGAAAACGAATGGTATTGGATGCTCCCCAGTTGGATTGTTTTACGTTTTCACCCAATGCAAACTTGATGTATTTTGGTGAATTTTCGAGCAACATTCCTGCCGCATTTTCTCCCCATTTTAGTTTAATAATGGCAGAACGACCTCCAATTGGATTTGCTGAACCGTGCAAAATTTGAATCGTAGTAACACCTCCAGCTAAGTTTCTGTAAATGTTCATGTCATTTGGATTTACAACATCTTCGATCGTTACTTCTGCTGTCGAGTTATGTCCCGATTCGTTTACGGCAGAAGTCGCAATGTGCGAATGTTCATCAATAATTCCGGCAGTTAAATGTTTACCCGTTCCGTCAATGACTTTCGCTCTTCTAGCGGATAAGTTTTTTCCAATTTTCTCGATTTTACCATTTTTTAAGAGTACATCTGTATTTTCTAAAATACCTGCATCTTCAGAAGTCCACACCGTGGCGTTTTTGATTAAGATCGTTTCTTGATTTGGTACTTCATAATTCCCATATCCAACATTTGGATAACTTACTGGAAAGAGTGTTACATCCTCCTTTTTCTTCTTCTTATCTTTTTTTGTTTTTTCTTCTTTTTTAACCTGTTTTGCAGCAGACCAAGGAGTTTCGTTTCCTGCATCGTCATAGGCAGTCCCTTGCATTACATTTGAAGCGTTTATCGTTTGCCCAACCAATCGAGCATATCCGTCCGTTTCGTTCAATGTAATCTGAATCCAGTTGTCTTTATATGAAAATTTAGATTTCACCTTTTTATCGCCCAATTTTACAGCAGCGGTTTGTTTTGCTCCTTTTCCTGAAACAGTAAGCGTATAATTGACCTCATTTAAGGCCAAGTTATAACTCCCTGTAAGGTCTTTAATATGTCTGTCGTTTACAATATTTTTAGCACCTTGTACCCAGTTTTCATAGAGGACGGTTTTGGCATCAAAAATATCTCCAGAGGTAATGATAAAATTGGCATAACTTCCAGGATTTAAGTTTCCAATATTGGTTCTTCCCAACATTTTAGCTGGATTTGTGGTTAAAGCAGCCAAAGCGCTTTCTTTGTCAAAACCAAGTTTAATGGCCTTTTGTAAGTTTTTGTGAAAAGCATCCATCGACTCTAAGCTGTGCATTGTAAGCGCAAAGTTGACATTATTCTTATCTAAAATCGCCAAGTTTGAAGGTTCCTGATTCCATTTACGCAAATCGCTTAACGGAATGTTCTTAGAAATAGTCGGGTTGCTGACATCATAAGGTTTTCTATAGTTGATGGGAATGATAAAATCTGCATTCGTTTTTTTGATGTCTGCAATTCGTTCAAATTCATCACCACCACCCACAATGGTGTATTGGATTCCAAATTCATCTCCCACTTTATCTGCTCTTAATGCATCTAAGTGATTTCCGGCTTCAAATATTTGAACTAAATTTTTGTTTTTATTCAATGCTTCTAAAGAGGCATCTTTATTTTTAGCATTTCCATTGGCATACCAATCCGCATCTAAATAGGTCTGACGTAATAATGCCATTGCACCCATTCTTGAAGTAGGGTAGGACTGACGTGATTGCAAACTTTTTGTAAAGGATAAATACTGTGCTGACGTGTTTTCTAAAATTCGATAGGCATCTGAAGCATTCGGGTTTAACGCGACGAGCATTCCGTTTCCACGAATGATTCCGTCTTGCAAGTGCGTATTTACCACACCGAATCCTGCTTTTAAATAGTCCTTTGCTTTTTTAGCATCAAATTTAAAAGAATGGGTTGCTTTGGTTTCTGGGCGAATATGATCGTTCCAATAATACCCAACTCTAGCTGCATCGTATTGAGGTCTTCTGCTATTGGAGCGCTCTTGTTTCGGTTTTGAAATTCCAAAATCGGCATACATATCTATAAAGGAAGGATATATTGTTTTCCCCTTTAGATCGACAATTTTGGTTCCAGAAGGAATTTGTACATTTTTTCCAATAGCAACTACTTTTCCGTCCTTAATAAGAAGGGTTCCTTTTTTAATTATTTTTTGTGGGGTTACATAGATCGTTGCATTTTGTAAAGCAACGACGGTGTTTTTGGTAGTCTTTACGCCCGTATTTGTTGGAAAATAGTCTTGCGCATTGGCAGACATCACCATCAGTATGGAGCATAGTAAGAGTAGTTTTCTCATAAGTTTGATTTGATTTTTGATCTCAGTTGCTAAATTTAACCAGAAGTCAGTCAGTAAAGGTGAAAATCGAATTTTTTAACAAAATTTTAAGAAAAAGAATTATCCTGAGCCTTAAAATAAGAAATCAACAAATCTACCACATAACTATAGGAAGCAGTTCCTTTATCTTGTTTGTTGGCTTTTAAATAGGCATTGTAGCCTTTTTTCACCAAAGGTTCAAAAGGGTTTTTATAGGATTGCCAGAAAGTAGCACTATTTTTAAAATCCTTAAGAATGCCTTTGTGTGCCTTTTTCCAGATTTCAGTATAGGCCTGACGGTCTCTTTTTCGCACTTCTCCAATTAAATAGGCAAAAGCCATTCTATAACTCGCATATTTAAAATACACATCGTCATTATAATTTGCCGCTAAAAATCCTACAAAATTCGCTTCGTTTTCAGCAGCATAGCCAATTTGATGTGCCATTTCATGACAAGTAGTGGTAGGGTAACCGGTTTTAGGAATTCGGTCATTTACTTGCGCTTCCCCAGTTAGCGGATTGAAATAGCCAGAAGTTCCATTGTAGGTTTGTAGCAAACTCATTAAAGAACTCTTAACCGATGGAGATTTATATGTTAACATTGGGAAATCGGCCTCTAAATTCCGATATCCCGCAACCGCCATTAAATACATCTCATTTTTAGAATAGGGGTTTTCAACTGTTAAGGTATCATTGTGAGTGATATTTAGTTGATAAAAATTCAATTGCTCCACCACATAGTTGGTGGTTTTTATTAATTGATTTGTAGAGTACTCCTTCTGATTGTATGCTAAGGTTTCGCCCAATGGAGCACGGTAATAATTCAAGCCCCAAAAAAAGTAAAAACAAAAATAAATCACCGATAAGATCGCTGTTAAATGAACTGTTTTTGGAATCAAATTTTTAAATCGTGATTTGAACAACCGATATAAAAATCGAAGAAACGCAAACACAATAAAAGCAAGTAGCAGATCGCCCACAGAAAAAGGAATCCAACCAAAAAGAAATCTTAAAAGGCGAGAAATAATTGGGTAGATTCCATTGGAATAATAATGCTCAATAAAAGCAGGGTACTGTCCAGAAATCTGAACCAGTACAACTTGTACAGGCAACAAAAAAGTGAATAAAAGGTGTTTTTTTTTAATTTTCATTAGGGTAAAAATAACAAATCAAACTCGAAGTTGTGTGGTTATTAACAAGATAACAACAATTTAGTTTACAATAATTGTCAACAAATAAAAGTTGCATTTTAGAACTTCCAACCAATGTAAAAAATTACATTTGTAATCATGGAAAAAACGAAGGACGTCGCAGGGAAAAAAGTAGACAAATCAAGAATTATTAGCCTTGAAAAAGGGAAAATACCACCACAGGCAGTAGAATTAGAAGAAGCAGTCTTGGGTGCAATGATGATTGATAAGAAAGGAATTGATGATGTTATTGACATCTTAAGCCCCGATGCTTTTTATGATAGTAAGCACCATGAAATTTATGCTGCCATCTTTGAATTGTTTCAAAATTCTGAACCTATTGACCTTTTAACCGTTTCTAACCTGCTGAAAAAGAACGGAAAACTAGAATTTGTAGGAGGCGACTTCTTTTTAATTCGTTTGACACAAAAAGTAGCTTCTTCTGCCCATATCGAATTTCACGCACGAATTATCCTTCAAAAGTACATTCAACGTCGTTTGATTTCAATTTCAAGTGAAATTATCGAAAATGCCTATGATGAAAGCACAGATGTTTTCGATTTGTTAGACGATGCCGAAGGAAAACTTTTTGAAGTAACCCAAGGAAACTTAAAAAAGAGTTCCGAAGATGCAGGTTCTCTGGTAAAGCAAGCCTTAAAGAAAATACAAGAAATTGGAAATCAAGAAGGAATGTCCGGATTGGAAACTGGTTTTACCAAACTAGATGCATTAACCTCTGGTTGGCAACCATCCGATTTAGTAATTATTGCAGCCCGTCCTGGTATGGGGAAAACTGCCTTTGTAATCTCGATGGCAAAAAACATGGCCATTGATTTTAACCATGGTGTGGCAGTATTCTCTTTAGAGATGTCCTCTGTGCAGTTAATTACCCGTATGATTTCTTCGGAAACAGGTTTGACTTCCGAAAAATTAAGAAAAGGAAACTTGGAGCCACACGAATGGGAACAATTAAACGTAAAAGTAAAAAAGCTTTCCGATGCGCCTATATTTATTGATGACACCCCTTCTTTGTCAATTTTCGATTTACGTGCCAAAGCACGAAGACTGGTGTCTCAACATGGTGTAAAAATTATCGTGATTGATTATTTACAGTTAATGACTGCGGGAGGAAAAGCAGGAGGAAATCGTGAACAAGAAATTTCGATGATTTCGAGAAACTTAAAAGCATTGGCAAAAGAATTGGCTGTTCCAGTAATTGCACTGTCTCAGTTATCGCGTGCTGTTGAAACGCGTGGAGGATCTAAAAGACCACTACTTTCTGATTTACGTGAATCGGGTGCAATTGAGCAAGATGCCGATATTGTATCGTTTATTTTCCGTCCAGAATATTATGGAATGACAGAGTGGGATGATGACGAGCACACACCTTGTGAAGGTCAAGGAGAGTTTATCATTGCAAAACACAGAAATGGTGGTTTGGATAACATTCGTTTGAAATTTACAGGTCACTTGGCAAAATTCTCAGATTTAGAAGAAGGCTTTAGTTCTGAATTCCAATCATCTATGAATGCAGATTTCCCAGATGATGTTTTTCCAGACCAAAGAATTGAGCCAAAAGATGCTTTTGGAGGGGATGACGTACCTTTTTAACCCATAATGGGCATTAGGCAAAATAATTTATAAAATTATAGAAATACACAATTGCGTTAAAGTAATTGTGTATTTTAGTTTTTAATATGAAAAAAAGGCTTTTAATTCTCACATTTCTATTAATTACAAACAGTATTTGGTCATCATTTATTTATGTACCCATGAGCGCTGATGCGCAGAAAAATCACTTAAAAGCCTACGGAATCGTGTATTTCGGCTTGGAATTGGGGTTGAAGTCGAAATGGTTGTTGAACTATGACGGAGGTGCATTTCTGATTGAAAATAATAAAATTATCGAGAGAGAATGTAAAATTCGAGGGGTTTCATATCAAGTGATTTCCAATGCGAAAGCAGCAATTACTTTAGAAGCAATCGCAGCACCTTCTTCCAATCAAGATGCAGTTACGTTAGAGAAAGCACCAAAAATTGCAGTTTATTCACCCAAAGATAAAATGCCTTGGGATGATGCTGTTACCATGGTATTGACCTATGCCGAGATTCCTTTTGATGTTATTTATGATAAAGAGGTTTTGGAAGATCAATTACTTTTATACGAATGGGTGCATCTACATCATGAAGATTTCACAGGCCAACACGGTCGTTTTTATGGCGCATACAGAACGGCGCCCTGGTATGTAGAAGGGAAGTTGCGGGCAGAGAAGCAAGCCAGAGAATTGGGTTTTACAAAGGTTTCGCAACAAAAACTGGCGGTTGCTAAAAAAATTAGAGACTATGTTGTTGGTGGTGGTTTTATGTTTGCCATGTGTTCTGCAACGGATAGTTTTGACATTGCGCTTTCTGCTGAAGGTGTTGATATTGCCGAAGCCATGTTTGACGGTGATGCTTCAGAAGCGAATTATCAATCTAAAATTAATGATAAAAAAACCTTTGCTTTTAAGAACTTTGAATTGGTAAGAAGACCCACTACCTATGAGTTTTCTACCATAGACATGACGAGTAAGCGAAAAATTCCAAAAACATCCGATTATTTTTCATTGGGTGCCTTTTCTGCAAAATGGGATCGAGTTCCCACGATGCTCACACAAAATCATACAAGTTTGGTAAAGGGTTTTATGGGGCAAACGACATCTTTTGATCGGAATACCATAAAATCAAATGTGCTGGTTCTGGGTGAAAACAACACCAATAGAGAAGCACGTTATATCCATGGAACCAAAGGAAAAGGAATGTTTACTTTTTATGGCGGTCACGATCCAGAGGATTATACGCATCGAGTTGGAGATCCAAAAACAGAATTGGATTTGCATCCTACTTCACCAGGATATCGTTTAATATTGAATAATGTCTTGTTTCCTGCTGCCAAAAAGAAGAAACAGAAAACCTGATTTTTGACCCTCGGGAGAAACCAATCAACCTGTTCATCATTCTGTTAATAATTATCGAATAAATACTTTAGAAAACGATTTCTAATCCAAACCCTTTTGTATTTTTGTTCGCAACAAATTATAACTAAAAATGCCAACAACACAACAATTACAAGATTTTACACAACAAGTTCGTAGAGATATTTTACGCATGGTGCACAATGTTAATTCTGGTCACCCTGGAGGCTCTTTAGGATGTGCAGAATTTATTACCTGTCTTTATCAAGAAGTAATGGAGTATTCTACAGACTTTACAATGGACGGTAAAAACGAAGATTTATTCTTTTTATCAAATGGTCATATCTCACCTGTTTTTTATAGTGTTTTGGCACATAGTGGTTTTTTTCCAGTAGCAGAGTTATCAACTTTTAGATTGTTAAATACCCGTTTGCAAGGGCATCCAACAACCCATGAGGGTTTGCCAGGAATTCGTGTTGCATCAGGTTCTCTAGGACAGGGAATGTCTGTTGCTTTAGGGGCTGCGCAAACAAAGAAATTAAACGGAGATGACAAAATAGTCTATACATTACATGGTGATGGTGAGTTGCAAGAAGGACAAAACTGGGAAGCAATTATGTATGCTTCAGCAAAGAAAGTAGACAATATCATTTGTACAATTGATTTAAATGAAAAACAAATAGACGGTACTACAGATGATGTTTTGGCTATGGGAAGCTTAAAAGCGAAGTTTGAAGCTTTTGATTGGGACGTAATCGATGTTGAAAAAGGAAATGATATTGAAACTATTTTAGCTGCTTTAGCAGAAGCAAAATCGATGACGGGTAAAGGAAAGCCTGTTTGTATTTTGTTGCATACTGAAATGGGGAATGGAGTTGATTTTATGATGTATACGCATGCATGGCACGGAAAAGCACCAAATGATGCTCAATTAGAAAATGCATTGGCACAAAATCCAGAAACTCTAGGAGATTATTAAGAAGTAACCTGTCAAAATTAAGATATTAAAAAAGAGTTTTTCAATCCGATGAAAAACTCTTTTTTGGCAATTAATTATAATAATAATGTCAGATTACCGCTATCTTTACAACCAGATAAATGATGCTATAATTCAGTCATTTATCAATCATTTTTAACTTTTCAAGAATCAGTATGAAAATAGGAATCGTTTGTTATCCAACCTTCGGAGGTAGTGGAGTAGTAGCAACAGAATTGGGGATGGCTTTAGCCGAAAAAGGGCATGAAGTTCATTTTATTACCTACAACCAGCCTGTTCGTTTGGATTTCATTTCTCACAATTTGCATTTTCATGAAGTGTTATTAGAAGAATATCCATTGTTTCAGTACCAACCCTACGAATTAGCGCTTTCCACTAAAATGGTGGATGTTGTAGAAAAGCATCAATTGGAAGTTTTGCATGTACATTATGCAATTCCGCATGCATATGCCGCTTATATGGCAAAGCAAATGTTGAAGGAAAAAGGGATTAACATAAAAGTAGTGACCACGCTACATGGTACAGATATTACCCTTGTGGGGAGCCACCCTACCTATAAAACTGCAGTTGAGTTTAGTATTAATAACTCAGATGTAGTAACCGCAGTTTCTAGCAATTTAAAAGATACGACAAACCGTCTTTTTAATATCAAAAAAGAGATTCAAGTTATTTATAATTTTATTGATGTGGAGAAGTATGATCATGCCCATAAAGAAGAGTGTAAAAGAATTGCATTGGCGCATCCTGATGAACGAATTTTAACGCATGTGAGTAATTTTAGGCCTGTAAAAAGAACCGAAGATGTCATTCGGATTTTTAACCAAGTGCAGCAAGAAATTCCTTCAAAATTATTAATGGTGGGTGATGGTCCTGAAAGAGCAAAAACGGAGCAATTAGTAAGCGAATTAGGAATTTCAGACAAAGTAATCTTTCTTGGGAATAGCAATGAGGTTGCTAAAATTTTATGCTATTCAGATTTGTTTTTATTACCATCAGTAACAGAAAGTTTTGGTTTGGCAGCATTGGAGGCAATGGCTGCAAGTACTTCAGTAATCTCTACAAATACAGGAGGTTTGCCAGAGGTAAACATTCACGGAAAAACAGGTTTTTTAAGTGAATTAGGCGCTATCGATGATATGTCGAAAAACGCAATTTCAATTTTAAAAGAGGATGCCACTTTGTTGAAGTTCAAACAAAATGCAAAAGAACATACTAGTAAATTTGCTTTAAAAAACATTTTGCCTCACTACGAAACCATTTATAATTCTTGTTACGAGAAAATTTAATTACTCAACCCATCACTGACGATTCCTTTTAATCTAAAAATCATAAATGATGGTTCAGTATTCATTTCTACAACTACAGAATTTGAAACTTTTCCATATTGTTCATTATTTGCAATAAATTGAACGGTAATGTCAACAACTTCATTATTACTATATATGGAGTCAATTTTACCTATTGTAGTGCATCCACAACTTGTTGCGATGTTATTTACTATTAAACTTGTCTTAGCTAGGTTTTTAATTTTAAATGTATGCGTAATTGTGTCTTTTGAAGTAATACTACCAAAATCAAACTCGTTTTCAAGAGCTTCTATTTTACTTAGAGGAATCGTTTTGTTTTTTTGAACATTACAAGAAAGTAAAACTAAAAAAAAACATAAGGCTAATTTATTCATTTTTTAGTTTTTCGATTAAAGAGTGAAAATTATTATAGAATAGATATTTATTTGTATTCATCGATCCTTTAAATCTTACATTCCCTTTTTTATCAATCATAATGATTTTCGGTACTGAATGATTGTCAAGAATATTCCAACTTTCTAAATTATGAGCATACAGTTTGTCAAAACTATATTTTTTAATCAAACGTTTCACATCCACAACGGAATCTCTCTTATAAGGTAGGTTTAATGAATATAACTCCACTTTAGGGTCATCTTTATATTTTTCAAAGAGTTCTTCAAATTCGGGGAATTTTTTAAAACAAATACCACACGTAGAAGACCATAAATCAAAAACTAAAACTGTTCCTTTTTTATCCTCTAAATTAAATAAAGAGTCGTCGGAATTTTTTATTTGCAATTCATACGAAAATTTAGAATTAACAATAGTTTCATCCTGTCCAAGCAACCAATTAGAATACCCATAAAAAACAAAAAGCACCAAAAAGGTATAAATAATAGATTGTTTTCTATTGTTTTTAAACCTCGAAATATAAAAAGCTACAAATAAAGAAACTAAACCAACAGATGTGAACGGGAGACCGGCAGAGTAACCTTGTAGTATATAAGCATGTATTGATACTGAAAATATAAACAACGCAGGAATTAAAAAGATGAGGAATATTTTCATTCTGCTACTGGTTTTAAAATGCTTAAAAACGATTAAGGGGATAAAAAAATAACAAAAAGCATGAGGTAAAAAACTTAATAATTTATCACCATTAGAGAAATAAGCAACAATTAAATTTGCAGAAAAACAAATTAATGATAATCCAATTAAAAGAAAATTATGTTTCATATTTTATGCGCTACACTTTCCATTACAATCATACATCCATAAAAAACCACATTCTTTAGGTACAATTCTACAACCATTTACTTCAGCTCTTTCTCCGCATGAATCTGGATTTAACCATAGGCATGAACTTGTAGAGTTTCGATTACAGTCACAGTCTTTAGCAGAAGAACCACCACCATCATTATCTTCTTCGTGTGTGATATAATCTCTTGAAGCCATATAGAATATATTTCCTATTTATTTATTTATTTATTTATTTGAAAATTCAGTTTTTAACTTTCTAAGATACGTAGGTACAAATATGGTTTGAAAGTAAACTTGGTCATCGCTATCTGCTACAAATTGATTTACTTTTGATGTAACTTTAAGTTCTTTTAATAATTCAATCTGTTTTTTATTTAAAGACCAAGATTCAATTACGTGGTCAATTTTTAGATTCCATAATTGATGCTTTTCTTTTGGGCTTAACAAAGAATAAGCTAATTTTTGCTCATTTAAATTTTCTAATGTTAAAACCTCCTCAACCTTGGATTGATTCCTAGTATTGTCCAAGAGGTTTGAGTTTTCTTCTGAACATCCAGTTACCAAAAATGTAAGTAAAATTAAATAAAGTATCCTTTTTAAATTTTTCATAAATAATAAAATAAAGTTAATATATACAAATGTATATTAAAAAAAATAAACACATAAACATATGTAAACTTAATAATTATTTTTTATAAAACTCCAAACTTTCAACAATCAATTCTTCAGTTACTTTACAATCTAATTGATGATTTTCAAAATCATTTAATAAGACAAAGTTGACCTGTCCGATTACATTTTTCTTATCGTGCTTTAGCAAGTCCATAATAGCAGGGTAGTCTTCCGTTAGAAGTATTGTTTTTCCATAAATCGCTAAAATGGTTTCTTTTACTTCGGATAATTTCTGATTTGAAAAGCCTAATAATTTCGAGGAAATATAACTTTCACAAACCATTCCAATCGCAATTGCTTCCCCATGTGTGAAGTTTTCTTTGTCTTCAGATTCCAAGTAAAACGACTCAATAGCATGTCCGATCGTATGTCCGAAATTTAAAACTTTTCGCAGGTTTTTTTCAGTAGGATCTTGCAATACAATTTCGTTTTTTATTTCGATAGATCTAAAAATTAAATCACTTATATTTAATTCTTTATACTCCTTAATGTGATTAAATAGTTCAAGGTCATAAGTCAATCCATATTTAATGATTTCCGCCATGCCAGATTTCATTTCTCTGTCGGTAACGGTGGTTAAATAGGTCTCATCTATTAACACCATTTCTGGATTGGAAAACAAGCCAATTTGGTTTTTTAATACGCCCAAGTCAACCCCTGTTTTTCCGCCAACAGAAGCATCTACCATTGACAATAAAGTGGTTGGAATATTTACAAAATCGATTCCTCGTTTAAAAGTAGAAGCCACAAAACCACCTAAATCTGTGATGACACCACCTCCTAAAGTAATTAGTAAACTTTTACGATCTCCGCCCAATTCTGTTATTGCATTCCAAACACCAACACAGGTTTCTATGTTTTTGTTGATTTCGCCAGATTCAATTTCAATGACCTCAATGGTCTTATCGGTATCTAAATTAGGAATGAATTTAGAATAACAATGCGTGAAAGTATTCTCGTCTACTAGAATAAAGAGTGTGGAGTAGTTCTTTTGAGCTATTAAAGTATTCAATTCTAGGTATGCTTGCTCTTGAAAATGAACAAGATACGTGGCTGCTTGTATGGATTTCATATCGATAAAAATGTGTGTGCAAATTAAGAAGAAAATATTGAATTATTTGCAGTCTATACCTATCTTTGTTTTCATAAATTGATACTTAATGAAATTTTTTGACAATACGGAAGTTGCCTTTTCTTTAAAATCGGATTCTGAGTTAGAGCGTGCTTACTTTCTTTTTAAGATGATTCAAAATCAGCCAATGGTGAGAATCGGTACTGCGGTTACCAATTTTGCATTGAAAGCAAAATTACCGGTAGAAGGATTAATTCGTTCGACGGTTTTTGATCATTTTTGTGGTGGTGTCAATGAAGAAGATTGTTTGCCAGTTATTGAAAAGATGTATACAAAAGGACGAGTTTGTAGTGTTTTAGACTATTCTGTTGAAGGTAAAGAGGGCGAAGCTATTTTTGACGATACGATGGAGAAAATCCTCAAAATCATCAAATTTGGATATGAAAAAGAAGCCATTCCGTATGCCGTTTTTAAACCAACAGGTTTTGGTAGGTTTGGTTTATATCAAAAAATTACAGAGAAAAAAGAATTATCAGCAGCTGAAATAACCGAATGGAATCGTGTGAAGGAACGTTTCGACAAAGTATGTACAGTTGCATTAGAAAAGAATGTTCCTTTGCTAATAGATGCAGAAGAAAGTTGGATGCAAGGTGCAGCAGACGATTTATTAGAAATGTTGATGGAAACCTACAATAAAGAGAAAGCAATCGTTTTTAATACGCTACAAATGTATCGACACGACCGTATGGGGTATTTGAAAGGATTGCACGAAAGAGCACACCAAAAAGGCTTTCATATTGGAATTAAAGTGGTGAGAGGTGCGTATATGGAAAAAGAGCGAAAACGTGCAGAAGACCTCGGGTATGCTTCTCCAATTTGTTCCGACAAACAAGCAACAGATGTGAATTATGATGCAGCAGTGCATTATATGATGGAACTCAAAAACATGGCCATCTTTGCTGGAACTCACAACGAGGAAAGCTCGATGTTGGTTGTTGAATTAGCAAAAAAACACAAAATACAAGTAGACGACAGCCGTTTATGGTTTGGGCAACTATTTGGGATGAGTGATCATATTAGTTTTAATCTTGCAAAAGAAGGTTACAATGTAGCTAAATACCTTCCATTTGGTCCCGTAAGAGATGTGATGCCTTATTTAATAAGAAGAGCAGAAGAAAACACCTCTGTTGCAGGACAAACCAGTAGAGAGTTAAACCTTATAAAAACAGAGCGTAAAAGAAGAAAGTTGTAATGACAACCTTAGACGAAATAAAAGAGCTCCTAAGCAAGAACAAAGCACGACTCTTAAAAGAGTTAGCGGAGAGCAGGGAAGTGGTTCATTTGCTTCAAAAATCAAGGAAAACAACGCTGACCGAAGTAGAGAAAACAAAAGTTAAAGAACAATTACTAGATATCTGCAAGGCAATCCCTTCGTTTGCTATATTTATGCTACCAGGCGGTGCATTGCTGCTCCCTTTATTAATCAAATTAATCCCAGACATTTTGCCATTTGCATTTCGGGAAGATTTGTAGTTTTTACTTGAAATCGCAATTAAAGTCGCGTTTGCCTATAATGTGTTCAAATTTTTTTTCTATTTTTCTTCAATTATATAAAATGCTACTTTCTTCTATTCATGATTAGCATCACACAAGTAATTGGAAGTGTACACATCATCAATCTATAATTCATTCCACCAAATTAGCATATAAATAGGTTGTTAAATCAAAATAACTTCTTATAATTAGTATAATTTGTATGGAATCAACTACTTTTGCACGAAATTTAAGAATTACAAATGCAACCAATCAGAAATATCGCAATTATTGCGCACGTCGATCACGGAAAAACAACATTAGTAGATAAGATTATTGATCAAGCTAAAATCTTGGACGATCGTAAAGAACGTACAGATTTATTGTTAGACAATAACGATTTAGAACGTGAAAGAGGAATTACAATTCTTTCTAAAAACGTATCTGTAACCTACAAGAACACAAAAATTAATGTCATTGATACTCCTGGTCACGCCGATTTTGGTGGAGAAGTAGAGCGCGTATTAAAAATGGCAGATGGTGTTTTACTTTTAGTAGATGCATTTGAAGGCCCAATGCCACAAACACGTTTTGTATTAGGAAAAGCTTTAGAATTAGGACTAACACCGATTGTAGTTGTTAATAAAGTTGATAAAGAAAACTGTACTCCAGATATCGTTCACGAAAAAGTATTTGACTTAATGTTTGCCTTAGAAGCAACAGAAGAGCAATTAGACTTTGCTACGATTTATGGTTCTGCAAAGAACAACTGGATGAGTACTGATTGGAAAAACGAAACAGACAATATCATTCCTTTATTAGATGCGGTACTAGAATCGATACCTGCAACGAAATACAACGAAGGAACCCCACAAATGCAAATTACTTCTTTAGACTTTTCTTCTTTTACAGGTAGAATCGCTATTGGACGTGTATTTAGAGGAGATTTAGAAGTAGGAAAAGACTACATGCTTTGTAAAGCAGATGGTTCTACTAAAAAAGTAAGAATTAAAGAACTACACGTATTCGAAGGAATGGGGAAAGTTCAAGTAGAATCTGTTCCTTGTGGAGAGATTTGTGCAATTACAGGTCTTGAAGGTTTTGAAATTGGTGATACGATTGCCGATTTAGAAAATCCAGAAGCATTGCCAAGAACAGAAATTGACCAACCTACAATGAGTATGTTGTTTACGATTAACAATTCTCCATTCTTTGGTAAAGAAGGAAAATACGTTACTTCTCGTCACATTCGTGACCGTCTGTTCAAGGAATTAGAAAAGAATTTAGCCTTAAAGGTCGAAACAACAGATTCTGAAGACAAGTTTAATGTTTTCGGTCGTGGTGTTTTACACTTGTCAGTATTGATTGAAACAATGCGTAGAGAAGGATATGAATTGCAAGTGGGAAGACCACAGGTAATTATTAAAATGATAGATGGCAAGAAGCATGAACCAATGGAAACATTGTCTATTGACGTACCAGAAGATGTAGCTTCTAAAGCGGTAAACTTAGTTTCTTTGCGTAAAGGAGACTTAATGATTATGGAGCCTAAAGGAGATTTACAACACTTAGAATTCACCATTCCATCTCGTGGATTGATTGGTTTAAGAAACAGAATTTTAACAGCAACAGCAGGTACAGCAATTATCAATCACCGTTTTTCTGAATACGGACCTTATAAAGGAGACTTTACAGAAGAAGTAAAAGGAGCAATTGTTTCTTCTGCTGCTGGTAAAGCAACTGCTTATGCATTGAACCGTTTACAAGACAGAGGACGTTTCTTTATCGATATCAATCAAGAAATCTATGTTGGTCAGGTAATTGGAGAAAACTCTAAATCTGATGAAATGGCTGTAAACTTGATCAAAGGAAAGCAATTGACAAACATGCGTAAATCGGGTACCGATGAAGCGATGAAAATTGCACCAAAAGTAAATTTCTCTTTAGAGGAAAATATGGAATACATTAAAGCAGATGAATATTTAGAGGTAACTCCAGAGAGCTTACGTATGCGTAAGATCGTTTTTAAAGGATAAGCATCAATAAGCATTGATAACAAATACAAAAGCTCAAGTTAACTTGGGCTTTTTTTATGATTTAAGATCCTCTTTATTCGTCCCATTATCTACCTTTGCAGTATGAGTGAATTTAAAACCCTTTTTGAAACAGTACAAAATAGTCTCACAAACAATGAGTTTGTAAAACTAACGTTCAGCAAACCGCTTCGAAAAAGTGAAGGCTTGAAAAACGTATATATGCGTTTGTTTTTAGTTGATGGAAAACAGATTTTTCAATTCAAATATCGACATGAAACAGAAGAGTTGTATAAGCAATTTTCTTTAGCTGAAGCTTTTGTTGAAATTGAAAAATTACTCATGGAAACCTTTAGAGCAGGCACCTTATTTACGTTAAGTGAAGACTTGTTAATCCTTGTTTCTAAAAAGAAAATGGTTTCTTATCGAGACAATGCACCAAGTTTTAGAAACCTTTTGCCCGAGATTGCATTACAATCCAATGCGCACTAGTTTTTTCGTTGAGGAAAAAAGAGAAGATTCTAAAAGCATTTTTTGAGATTTATATTATTAGGAAGCAATCAAGGGCAGTGTAAACGTAAACGTACTTCCTTTTTCGGGTTCACTTTCCACACGTATAGCGCCATTGTTCTTTTCAAGATATTCTTTACAAATAAGTAAACCCAATCCTGTACCCTTTTCGTCGAGGGTTCCTCTCGTAGTTCTGTTCGTTTTGAAACTGAATAAATCTGCCAGTTTGTCAAAGGGGATGCCAACACCATTGTCTGAAACGGTTACTATACAATCAGCATCAATCTGTTTAATAGAAACGGTAACGATGCTATCTAAATGGCTGAATTTTAGAGCATTTTAAATTAAATTTTTGATGACAGATTTGAGCATGGTTTCATCAACATGTACATTAAAAATCTCTCCTGCATTGAGGATCAAAGAAATATTTTTAAGCGCTGCATCTGGAAGGTAAGATTTGACCGCAAGACTTATGACTGAAGAAAGTAATACTTTTGTAGGATTGAAATGCACGTATTTGCTGTTTAAATTTCCATAATCCAGTAAATTATCTAGTAATACAAGGGTTTCTTTCGCTTTTCCATATATTATTTTACTGTAATTTAACGTCTCTTCTAGGTCTTGTTTATGAGTTACATTGTCAATTAATAAATTGGAAAACCCTAAAATGGCATTGAAAGGACTTCTTAAATCGTGTGCAATAATAGAGACAAGTCGTTTCTTTGAAGCATTCAATTTTTGTATTTCTTCTTTAGATTGTTGAAGAAGTAGTTCGTTCTTTTTTTGTAGAGAAACATCAATTAAAAAACTTCCTATTTCTCGATCATTTACTTTTCATGAATAGGTGTCAAAATATTTATTACGCGCTGCACTATATGCTTTAAAAACAGTTGGTTCAGCTGTTTTTGCTACCTTAGAAAGGTTTTCTATCCAGTAATCCTCAATGATACCGAAAACATTTTTCATTGTTTTTCCGATAATTTCTTCTCTAGATTTTCCAGAATTTCTAACAAAATTATCATCAACCTTACGAAAGTAAAAATCTATAACTTCCCCATTTCCATCATAAATAGCCTCTAATAATTGAAACATGTTCGCATTTAATTCCAATAGGGTAAACAGGTTTCTATTTTTATCTTCAAGGTCTTCTATATGTAGTTGTTTTAGGATTGCATTCTTTTTTTGTTCTGTAACATCATTTAATAAAGCTGCGACATCTGTCTCATTTACCTTCCAGGCATAAAGTTCAAAATAGATATCTCGGGTTTGACTGTAGTTTTCATAAATGATTGAATTCCCCGTTTCGGCTACTTTTCTAAGGGTTTTAAACCAGTAATCTTCATGAAAACCAATAACATCAGTCCCTTTTTTATTGATCACTTCTTCTCGGGTTTTACCAATTTTGGAAAGAAAAAGATTGTTTACATTTTTCTAGTAGTAATCAACCACTTTATGATTTTCATCATAAATTGGGGTTATCAATTGAAATGTACTATCAGTCAAACTAAATAATGAAGGTAGTTTATGATCTTTTACTTTAAAATCTTTTAAGTATTTTTTTGAAGTAAGGCATTCTTCTCCAATAATTCTTCGTATTTTTTTTGTAATCCATCTTAAATTTTTATCACTTATAAATTAGGTTTAATTATTGAGTAATTCAATAATCAGAGGTATATATTTTAATATTAATAATAGAACGTTACTATTATTATTATTAATAGTCTAAAAATAAGGGGTGCTATTTATTAAAAACAAATAAATTGTGGCATTAAAATTCGATATTGATAATAGTTGCTAAAAAAAATAAAAAATAATTGTCCAATAGGTTTTAAGAAAAATAAAGGCAATATCTTTATTCCTTATTATAAAAACAATGTACTTTATTCAAAATCATCATCATCATTTTCAAATTTGCAATCAAGCGAAGTGAAAGTGTATTGAATAAAATCAAGATATTTACAAACCCGTTTGAGACAATCAAATGGGTTTTTTTATGTAAAAAAATCAGTAGGTTGCTCAAGCATCAAACAAAAGAAAAATGAATAAAATTAGAATTGCAGTTCAGAAGTCGGGAAGATTAAACGAAGATTCCATGCGTATTTTAAAAGAAATTGGCATTGCAATAGACAACGGTAAAGACCAATTAAAAGCAGCAGCACGAAATTTTCCGCTAGAAGTTTTCTATTTAAGAAATGGAGACATTCCACAATACTTAACAGACGGAGTAGTAGATGCGGCTATTATCGGAGAAAACGTTTTAATCGAAAAAGGAAATGATATTGAATTTGTTGAGCGCTTAGGTTTTTCTAAATGCAAGGTTTCAATAGCAGTTCCCAAAAATTCAACATCAAATTCATTGAAAGATTTGGACGGAAAACGCATTGCAACATCCTACCCAAACACAGTAACCAAATATTTAGAAAAAAACAAAATCAAAGCCCAATTGCACACCATTAATGGTTCCGTAGAAATTGCACCCAATATTGGTTTGGCAGATGGTATTTGCGACATTGTATCCAGTGGAAGTACCCTATTCAAAAATGGCTTAAAAGAGATTGAGGTTTTATTTGAGTCGGAAGCCGTTTTGGCGGTATCTCCTGCAATATCTGAGGAGAAAAAAGCGATTTTAGAAAAGATTCAATTTAGAATGAAAGCCGTTTTAAAAGGTAGGAATTCAAAATATGTGTTGTTGAATGCTCCCAATGATAAACTTACAGAAATCATCTCTATTTTACCAGGAATGAAAAGCCCTACCGTATTGCCTTTGGCAAAAGAAGGTTGGAGTTCTGTGCACTCCGTTATTGACAAAGGTCAGTTTTGGCAAATCATCGATGCGCTAAAGGCCAAAGGAGCAGAAGGTATTTTGGTATGTCCAATTGAAAATATGGTACTATAATGAAAGTCATAAACAACCCTCCAAAAAAAGAATGGAACGTTCTTTTACAAAGACCGACCCAAACCGTAAATGAGATTGAAAATACGGTAACGCAAATTTTTGAAGACGTCCAAAGAAATAAAGACATCGCAATTTCAAAATATACACAGTTATTTGATGGAGTATCCTTAGAAGACACAATCGTTTCTATGGAGGAAATAAATACTGCCGTTGCGGAAGTATCAGCAGCATTAAAAACAGCAATCCAACAAGCAAAATCAAATATAGAGGTATTTCACAACGCACAGAAAACCGATAAAATAGTTGTAGAAACTAGCCCTGGAGTTACCTGTTGGCAAGAAAAAAGAGCGATTCAAAAAGTAGGATTATACATTCCAGGAGGCACTGCACCGCTTTTTTCAACGGTTTTAATGTTGGCCATTCCAGCACAGATAGCAGGTTGTAAAGAGATTGTATTGTGTTCGCCGCCCAACAAAGAAGGAAAGATACATGCGGCTATTTTATATGCAGCGCAACTTTGTGGAATTACCAAAGTAATTAAAGTTGGAGGTATCCAAGCTATAGCCGGTATGACTTTTGGAACCGAAACCATTCCGCAAGTATCCAAAATATTTGGGCCCGGAAACCAGTTTGTTACTGTAGCAAAACAATTGGCAACGAAGTTTGGCGTAGCCATAGACATGCCAGCAGGTCCTAGTGAATTATTAGTAGTGGCAGATGCTTCTGCAAATGCCAGTTATGTTGCTGCAGATTTATTAAGTCAAGCAGAACATGGAGCAGATAGCCAAGTGATTTTGGTAGCTACTTCCCAGAAATTGATTGATCAAGTTTCGATAGAAGTAGACAAACAGCTCTTAGCATTTCCAAGAAAAGAGTTGGCTCAAAAAGCGATTGACAATTCAAAAGCTATTTTTGTTGCAACAGAAGAGACTGCGTTGGCGCTCATCAATGAATATGGCCCAGAACATTTAATTGTTTGCACTCATAACAATGATTTTTATCTTGAAAATATTATAAATGCAGGCTCTGTTTTTATTGGCAATTATACCCCAGAAAGCGCTGGAGATTATGCTTCGGGAACCAATCACACACTACCCACAAATGGTTTTTCAAAAGCCTATTCTGGTGTGAATTTAGACAGTTTTTTAAAAAGTATTACTTTTCAGAAAATCACTAAAGAAGGAATTCTAAACATCGGGAATACCATTGAAGTGATGGCAGCAGCTGAAGGATTACAGGCACATAAAAATGCGGTTACGGTTCGATTAAACGATTTAAAATGATTGTAGATTTCAACATAAACACCCTTGTAAGAGCGAATATTAAGGAGTTGCAACCTTATTCTTCGGCAAGGGATGAATACACAGATGCGACCTCAAAGGAGATGATTTTCTTAGATGCGAATGAGAATCCGTTTGAAAACGGTGTAAACCGGTATCCAGATCCTCAGCAGCATGCAGTAAAATCCTTGCTGTCTGAAATGAAAAATATTGACCCTAAAAATATTCTTTTAGGAAATGGATCAGATGAAGTACTCGATTTAATCTTTAGAGCGTTTTGTGAACCGAATTTTGATAATGTTATCACATTGTCACCAACCTACGGAATGTATGGCGTATTGGCAAATATTAATGCGATTGAAAACAGATGCATTTTATTATCAGACAACTTTCAACCCCGCGTTGATCCAATTTTAAAAGCAGCAGATGCACAGAGTAAAATCTTGTTTTTATGCTCACCAAACAACCCTTCAGGAAACAGTTTTTCAACGGAAACAGTAGAGAAGTTGTTGCTTAATTTTAAGGGATTGGTGGTTATAGATGAAGCTTATATTGATTTTTCTGATAAAAAAAGTTGGTTGGAGAAATTGAGGTTATTTCCGAATTTGGTCATCACACAAACATTGTCCAAAGCCTATGGTTTGGCAGGAATCCGTTTAGGAGTTTGTTATGCATCCCAAGAAATAATTGCAATTTTAAACAGCATAAAACCGCCCTATAATGTCAACGAATTGTCGCAACAAAAAGCTGTTGAACGTTTGTTGAAGGTGGATGAAGTGGCACAAGAAATCGTCAAAATTAAAGAAGAGAGAGCGCTCTTAATTTTAAATCTAAAGGCAATAAGCTACATTCAAGAAATTTACCCTTCAGAGTGTAATTTTGTATTGGTAAAGGTAGACAATGCCACAAAACGCTATGACGAATTAATAGTAAAAGGAATTGTAATTCGCAATAGAACGACACAGCCTTTGTGTGATAATTGTTTGCGTTTGACGATTGGAACTCGTTTGGAAAACAACCGTTTAATTCAAGTTTTAAAAGAAATTTAAATGAAGAAAGTATTATTTATAGATAGAGATGGAACGTTGGTTTTAGAGCCACCAGTAGATTATCAATTAGATAGTTTAGAGAAGTTAGAGTACTACCCAAAAGTATTTCAATACCTCGCTAAAATCGCTTTAGAATTGGACTATGAATTGGTCATGATCACCAATCAAGACGGTCTGGGAACTCCTTCATTTCCTGAAAACACCTTTTGGCCAGCTCAAAACAAAATTATTACTGCTTTTGAAAAAGAAGGGATTGTTTTTTCTGAAGTGTTGATTGATAAAACATTTCCTCATGAAAATGCAGACACAAGAAAACCGAGAACTGGACTGTTGACAAAATATTTTTCAGAAGCCTACGATTTAGAAAATTCATTCGTATTGGGAGACCGAATAACAGATATGGAATTGGCAAAGAATTTAGGAGCAAAAGGCATCTATTTATCAGAAAATGCTGAATTAGGGATTGATGAAATTGAAACTTCGCAACAAGAAATTTTAGATTGTATTGCAACTACAATTACTGATTGGGCAAAAATTTATGAATTTCTAAAACTAAAAGATAGGGTTTCAGAAATTACAAGAAATACCAATGAAACGCAGATTTACATCAAACTGAATTTGGACGGTTCTGGTAAAAATGACATTCAGACTGGATTGTCTTTTTTCGATCATATGTTGGACCAAATTGGACGTCATGGCGCAATGGATTTAACGATTCAGGTGAAAGGTGATTTAGAAGTAGATGAACATCACACCATAGAGGATACAATGATTGCCTTTGGAGAATTATTCAACAAAGCACTGGGGAACAAATTAGGCATAGAAAGATATGGTTTTTGTTTGCCAATGGATGACTGCTTGGCACAGGTTGCTGTTGATTTTGGCGGAAGAAATTGGTTGGAATGGGATGCGGATTTTAAGCGAGAAAAAATTGGAGATATGCCTACAGAAATGTTTTTTCACTTATTCAAATCATTTACAGATGGCGCAAAATGTAATTTGAATATCAAAGCGGAAGGTATCAACGAGCACCATAAGATTGAAGGCATTTTTAAAGCTTTTGCAAAAGCAATGAAAATGGCAGTAAAAAGAGATGCAAACAACATGTTTTTACCTTCTACCAAAGGAATGCTTTAATCTATTATCAATATCAAAAAAACAAATTATGAGAGTCATTATCATTGATTATGGAGCGGGAAATATTAAAAGTATTCAATTTGCATTTAAGTGTTTGGGGGTTGATGCTGTTTTATCAAATGATATTGATGAAATAAGAACAGCAGATAAAATTATTTTCCCAGGGGTTGGTGCAGCAAGTACTGCCATGAAAATGTTGCAAGAAAGTGGATTGGATAAGTTAATCCCAAAATTAAAACAACCCGTTTTAGGAATTTGTTTAGGCATGCAACTAATGTGCAATACTTCTGAAGAAGGAAACACGATAGGTTTGGGTATTTTCAATGTAGCAGTAAAACGTTTTAACAATGCATTAAAAGTTCCACAAATGGGATGGAATACTATTTCTAATTTAAAATCTAGTTTATTTACGGGTGTCAAAGAAAATGAGTTTATGTATTTGGTGCATAGTTTTTATGCTGAAATATGTGCAGAAGGGATTGCAACTTCTGACTATGGAATTGAATATGCCGCCGCATTACAAAAAAATAATTTTTATGGAGTGCAGTTTCACCCAGAGAAAAGCGGGATAGAAGGCGCTAAAATTTTACAAAATTTTTTAAATTTATAAGCAATGAGAATCATACCAGCCATTGATATCATAGACGGAAAGTGCGTTCGTTTAACCAAAGGAGACTATGCTACTAAGAAAATATACAACGAGCACCCTTTAGAAGTTGCAAAAGAATTCGAAGCAGTAGGCATTGAATATTTACATGTTGTTGATTTGGATGGCGCAAAAGCAAGTCAGATTGTCAATTATAAAGTGTTAGAACAAATCGCTTCAAAGACCCAATTGAAAATTGATTTTGGTGGTGGATTAAAATCAGATAAAGATTTAGAAATTGCGTTTAACTCTGGAGCCAATCAAATAACAGGAGGGAGTATTGCTGTTAAAAATAGCTCGGTTTTTGAACGTTGGATTTCGAAATTTGGAGCTCAGAAAATCATTTTAGGCGCCGATTTTTATCCAGATATTTCAGGAGGGAAAATTGCGACAAATGGTTGGCAAGAAGAAAGTAACTTGGCATTGATTCCTTTCATAAATGGCTATCAAGAAAAAGGAATTGAGTATGTTATTTGTACCGATATTTCTAAAGACGGCATGCTAGAAGGACCAAGTTTTGATGTTTATCAAGAGATTTTATCAAAATCAGAAAATATAAAGTTGATCGCTTCCGGCGGAATTTCTACTTTTGAAGAGCTTCCAAAACTAGCTGAAATGGGGTGTGAAGGCGTGATCATTGGAAAAGCGATTTATGAGCACAAGATCAGTTTAAAACAATTAGAAAATTTTATAATCAACTCATAAAATGTTAACAAAAAGAATCATTCCTTGTTTGGATATTAAAGACGGTAGAACCGTAAAAGGAGTCAATTTTGTGAATCTAATAGAAGCAGGAGACCCCGTTATTTTGGCAAAACAATATGCTGAATTAGGTGCAGATGAATTGGTTTTTTTAGACATTTCGGCAACCTTAGAAGGTAGAAAAACCATGTTAGAAATGGTATTGAAAGTTGCGGAACAAGTAAATATTCCATTTACTGTTGGGGGCGGAATTTCTTCCGTAGCTGACGTAGACGCCTTGTTAAAATGTGGAGCAGATAAGGTTTCTGTTAATTCATCCGCAATTAAAAGACCTGAATTGATCAATGAATTGTCAGACAAGTTTGGAAGTCAGTGTGTGGTTGTTGCTATCGATGCAAAACAAATTGATGGAGAATGGATCGTGCATTTGGCAGGAGGTACCCTTTGTACAGAACTCAATTTATTTGAGTGGGCAAAAGAAGTAGAAAAACGGGGTGCGGGAGAGATTCTATTTACTTCGATGAATAACGATGGTACAAAAGCTGGTTTTGCAAATAAAGCATTAGCAAAACTATCTACCACATTAAACATCCCAATTATTGCTTCTGGAGGCGCTGGAACAGTTCAACACTTTATAGATACATTTACAATCGGGAAGTCTGATGCTGCTTTGGCAGCCAGTGTTTTTCATTTTGGAGAAATTGCAATTATGGATTTAAAGACCCAATTAAGAGAAAATAAAATTCCTATTCGGTTATAATTAGGAGTTACAAATTCAAAAAAATAAAATTATGAAGATCGATTTCAATAAAAATAGCGATGGATTAGTACCCGCAATCATTCAGGACGCAACGACAAAAAATGTGCTGATGTTGGGTTATATGGATGAGGAGGCATTTCTTAAAACAAAAGAAACAAAGTTGGTCACTTTTTTTAGCAGGACAAAAAAACGCTTGTGGACCAAAGGGGAGGAAAGTGGCAATGTGTTGCATTTAGTAGCTATGAAATTGGATTGTGATAATGACACCTTATTGATTCAAGTAACTCCGAATGGTCCTACATGTCACAAAGGATCTGCTACTTGTTGGAACGAAGAGAATATTCCAAATTATGGATTCTTTTCTTCTTTAGAAACCACCATTGCTGAAAGAGTTGCGAATAAAGATACTGAAAAATCCTATGTTGCAAGTTTGTTTGCAAAAGGCATTAACAAAGTGGCACAAAAAGTAGGTGAGGAAGCGGTAGAAGTGGTGATTGAAGCGATGGACAATAATGATGAATTGTTTTTATACGAATCGGCAGATTTACTATTTCACTATTTAATTCTTTTACAAGCAAAAGGATTTAAACTTAAGGATATCGAAAACGAGTTGAAAAAGAGGCAAAAATAGAATCGCTCTTTCACCACCATACTAAGAAGAATTTTTCAATACAGCCGTTTTTATGTTTCATCCAACACATTGGTGAAAATTTTCTTTCAATAATTACGGAACAATCTTCTTTAAATGAAGGCATTGATTGCCAAGCTACATTTGGATGTGGGGCGATCAACCAATCTTTTTTGTTGGAAATATAGAAGGTGCAATCTTTAAATTGCTGTAATGCTTCCATGTTAATATAAAAGCCAGCAATACAGTCAGAATTTAATTGATTTAACTCAATTTTTTTCTTTGAGAATGGTACAAACAATTGCGCTTTAAAATAGACTTGTTGTTCTATGTCATCGGAATTTAAAGCAATTGTTTTTAAGTAATCTTGGCATTCTTTGGAGTAGAGAAGTGGCAACTGTTTATTTTTGAGCTTATCTAATTTAGACACTAAGGAATCTTTTCTATTGGGGCCAATAAAATGCGCTATTTCATCGGTTCCAACAGAAGTATCAAAGAGGTAAAACTTATAAATAATTTCTAAATGAATGGCTTTCTGCTCTTTTAAAAGTATGCAGTCTAATTCTCCTAAAGTTATTTTTTCTTTCTGAATTTGAATGTTTTCTGAAATAATTTCAATCTGTTCGTTCTGGCTTAGTTGGAAAGAAACAAAACGTTCGATATACTTTCCAAGCCTTAGTGTGCCGTCAATTTCTTTATTTAAGGAGATTGATTTTTGTTCTGTTTGAAATTGCTTTAAACCATATACAGCGCTTTCAATCCACAAACAAGGAGTCTTGAGGAACCCTTCAAAATGATTTTGGATGTCTTTTGTTTTTTGTTGCATTGATCTTCGAAATTACAAAACGATTTTCAATTTCTTTTCGTAAATTTAACTTTTAAAAATTCTCAAGATGCAATTCGAAAAATCGACCTTTCAATATCTAAAAGATCTACAAAAAAACAACAATCGAGATTGGTTTTCAGAAACCAAACCAAAGTTCCTTATGGCGCAAAAAAATGCAAAAGAAGTTTTTGCAGCAATTCACGAGCAATTACAGCTGCACGATGAAATTGAGAAATCTAAATTGATGCGTATTTATAGAGATGTGCGTTTTTCTCATGATAAGACTCCATATAAAGCGCATTTTGCAAATTCATATTCAAGGTTGGGTAAGGAATTGCGCGGAGGCTATTTTTTACGAATACGGCCAGGAGAATCTTTTTTAGCCGGTGGTTTTTGGGAGCCAAGTAAGGACGATTTATTAAGGATTCGGAAAGAAATTGAATTGGATGCATCCGAAATTAGAGCAATTTTAACAGATAAAAATTACACGAAGTATTTTGGTGGAAAATTCGAAAGTTTTAGTGAATTAAAAACAGCACCAAGAGGCTTTGATAAAGCACATAAAGATATTGATTTGTTGCGTAAAAAAGGTTTTATAGCGTCACGAAGTTTTACGGATGCAGAAGTTCTGTCTGAAAATTTCATCGAAGAAGTTACGAAGAGTTACAAGGCATTACGCCCGTTTTTTAACTTGTTTAGTGATCTTTTAACAACCAATTTAAATGGTGAATCTATTCTTTAGAAAATTAGTGTAAGTTTTTTTTCATTTCTCTTCTAACAACGATATAGGTAATGATCGTTGCCAAAACATCACCAATGGCAAAGGAATACCAAACGCCATCGATGCCGCAATAAATAGGTAATATATATGCCAACGGAATTAAAAATACTCCTTGTTTTAATAAGGTTAAAAATAATGCAGGCAAGGCCTTTCCTGCCGCTTGGAAATAGGCAGAACCTATGAGTTGAATGGCAATGATTGGGCAGGCTAAGAAAACTAAAAGCATGGCTCTTGGTGTTTCAGCCAACAAAGTGGCGTCGGTTGAAAAAACACTGATAATTTCTTTCGCAAAGAGCAAAATCATTACATAAATAAGGCCAGCAATGGCACACCCATAAACAATTGCTTTTTGGATGGTTTCTTTTACACGGCCGTATTTTTTTGCGCCATAATTATAACCAGCAATTGGCAAAAAACCTTGGGTAATTCCCATGATTGGAAACAGTGCAAACATCATAACTCGATTGATAATTCCAAAAATAGAAATCGAAATTTCACCACCATATTTATACAATGAATAGTTTAGTACAATCATTAAAATACTGATGGTGCCTTGCCTTGCAATAGAAACTCCTCCTAATTTTATAATTTCATTTACAATTGAGAAATCCAATCCAAAGTTTTTAGGGATAATTTTCAATTCACTTTTATTAGAAATAAAGAAATACAGAATAAACAACCCACAACTTGCGTAGGCAATTGCGGTAGCCAAACCTGCGCCATACATTCCTAAGTGCATGTATTTTATAAAGAGGATGTCTAATGCAATATTCACAACTGCAGGAACCATCATAGCATACATGGCGAACTTTGGTTTTCCTACTGCTCTAATGACGGGGTTTCCCATCATGGCAAAAGTTAAAAAAGGAACTCCATATATAATGACATCAAAATAGGCTTGAGCTGGAGTCAAAATAGCTCCTTTTGCACC
This sequence comes from Polaribacter sp. SA4-10, assembly GCA_949519155.1. Taxonomy (GTDB): domain Bacteria; phylum Bacteroidota; class Bacteroidia; order Flavobacteriales; family Flavobacteriaceae; genus Polaribacter. Next base: position 193,090 of record CATIQU010000035.1, on the reverse strand, counting down.
AAAAAGTGTTAAGATTTCTGTACTGAAGATATTACCCAATACCACAAAAAGAAGTGCCAAAATGGTTGTAAGACTCAATTGATTTCCAAAGGTAAGCAGTGCTTTTCTGGGATTTTCATTTCCTAAAGCTCTCGAAATAATGGAACTTCCTCCAATCCCAATTCCCATCCCAATAGAAGATATCATAAATGCAATTGGTAATACTACCGTAATTGCTGCAATGGCCAAAACCCCAATCCATTGTCCCACAAAAATGGTGTCAACAATCATGTTTAAAGACATTACTAGAATTCCTATAGATGCAGGAACTGCTTGTTTTATCAATAATTTACTTATTTTTTCTGTTCCTAGTTCTCCTGTTAGTTTTGTCATAATTTTCCTCAGGGCAAAGATGCTACTTTAAAAACTAGATTTTGTAATTGGCACATCAATAATTGTTATGTACGTAATAAAATTGTATAAATTTGTTGAAAATAGACCGATGAGCGAAACCTTTCAATTGAAACGCATTGTAAAAGTAGCCGATATTGACGATTTAAACCATGTAAATAATGCTGTTTATGTGAAATGGATGGATGATATTGCACATCAGCATTGGGTTGCTTTAACCTTAAACTACCCATTGCCAGATTATATTTGGGTAGTTTTAAGACATGAGATTGACTATGTAGGACAAGCTGTTTTAAACGATTTGGTCGCTTCTAAAACATGGATCGGAGAAACGAAAGGATTTAAGTCCGAACGGCATTTTGAATTTTCTACAAATGATAAGGTACTTTTGAAAGCAAAAACCATTTATGGAATGCTAGACGCCAAAACCTATAAGCCTACCAGAATTAGAGAAAACGTATTAAAAGTATTAGAACCTTTTAAATAAAAGTATCTTTGCCCACCTATATTAGAAACTGCAATTATGTCAACATTTACCGCATTAGGAATTCGTAAAGATTATATTCAAGGACTGAATGAATTAGGAATTAAAGTTCCGTCAGAAATTCAAGAAAAGGCAATTCCAATTTTATTGAAATCACAAACAGATTTTGTTGGTTTGGCTCAGACAGGTACTGGGAAGACCGCAGCATTTGGCTTACCTATTTTACAGAAAGTTGATGCAAATAAAGATGAAATTCAAGCATTAATATTATCTCCAACAAGAGAGTTAGTGCAGCAAATAAAAAAACAACTTTTTAAGTATACGAAGTATTGTGATGATAAGATTTTTTTAGAAGCCGTTTATGGTGGAGAAAAAATTGATATTCAGATTAAAAAATTAAAAAGAACAACGCATGTTGTGGTTGCAACTCCTGGACGATTGGTTGATTTAATTGAGCGTGGAGATATTGATATTAGCAATATTCATACTTTGGTATTGGATGAAGCTGATGAGATGTTGTCTATGGGTTTTAAACAGGATTTAAATCGAATTTTAAAGTTTACAACAGGAGAAAGAAATACTTGGTTATTTTCTGCTACTATGCCAGACGAAATTCAACGTATTATTAAAACCTATATGGATGCGAATGCTCCAAGAATAGAGGTGAATAAAAATGCTTTGGTCAATGAAAACATCAAGCATCAGTTTATTAAAACTACGATCAAACAAAAAACCAACGATATTATTTCTTATATCGAGAAACGAGGAACTGAAAGAGGAATTATTTTTTGCAGAACCAAATTAGGTGTTCAGAGTTTATGCCATCAATTAAAAGAGGAAGGCTTTTCTGTAGGTGCTTTGGAGGGGGATATGCAGCAAAGAGATCGTGAAAAAGCAATGAGAGCTTTTAAAAATGAGAGCTTACAATATTTAGTTTCCACGGATGTTTCTGCAAGAGGTATTGATGTAAGAGGTTTAGAATTTATCATTCATCACCAATTGCCAGAACAATTAGAATATTATACGCACAGAAGTGGAAGAACTGCCAGAGCTGGTAAAACAGGGAATTCTATTGCTTTTATATTACCAAGTGAATTGGAACGAATTCATGAAATTCAAAAAGAACTCAAAATAAAATTTAAGGAAGTAGAAAAATAGTAATGAGCTTAATTTATATTTTAGACATTATCGGAACTTTTGCATTTGCCATAAGTGGTGCCTTGTTTGCTTCTGATAAAAAGTTTGATCTATTCGGAGTGCTTATTATTGCTTTTGTAACTGCTGTTGGCGGTGGAATGTTGCGAGATGTTTTGATAAACGCTCACCCAATTAATTGGATTGGAGATTTAAACTACCTCTGGACGATTTTAATCGCGGTCGTTTTTACGATTTTGTTTAAAAGTAAAATTGCACCCTTAAGTAAAACCCTTTTTTTATTTGATACTATTGGAATTGGTGTTTTTACGCTATTAGGGGTTCAAAAAGGATTTAGCTATAATTTACACCCCTTTGTGGCAATTATTATGGGAATGGTTTCTGCTGTTTTTGGCGGTGTTTTAAGAGATCTTTTAACGGGTAGAGTGCCTCTTATTTTTCAAAAGGAGATATATGCTTCAGCTTGTTTGGTTGGGGGGTTGGTCTTTTGGACTAACAATTATTTTCATGTTTCTGAAATTACGCAATTTTTATTAACTTTGTTTTCTGTGATTATTATACGATTTATTGCTGTAAAATTTCATTTAGAATTGCCAAAAATAAAAGACGATTTATTCAGTAAAAAATAACATGATGGAAACTCAAATTTTTAAAAATATTGATGCCTTTAGAACCTCTTTAGGAAAACCACTGCCATCGGGCGAATGGTATACGATTACCCAGCAAATGATCAATAACTTTGCAAATGCAACTTTAGACAAACAATGGATTCATATTGATGTAGAAAGAGCGGCAAAGGAAAGTCCATTTAAGAGCACTGTAGCGCATGGTTTTATGTCTGTAGCTATGATTTCTAAGATGCTCGAAAGTGCATTTAAAATTGAGAGTATAAAAATGGGTTTAAACTATGGAATGAACAAAGTTCGTTTTCCAAACCCTGTACCTGTAAATAGTGAGTTAAGAATGTTGACTTCTGTTAAAGAAATAGATAACCTAGGCGATAACGGCGTTAAAGTAACTTTTAGTTGTACCATTGAAATCAAGGGGCAAGAAAAACCAGCATGTGTGGCAGAGTTTATTGCTGCATTATTTGAATAAAAAAAGCTACCAATGGCAGCTTTTTTTACTTTATTGATTTCCTTTATATTAAGATAGCCACCCTTTGGTGTCTACAAATCGAGAATACCAAACTAAAAAGATAGAAAGTCCAATGATCATTATTGGCATTGCAATTCCACCAGGTCCATATGCGTTTTCAATACCACTTATAAATCCATGTGACATTTGTACGATAACACCTAATAATGAAATGAGTAGTGCGATTTTTGCCGTTTTCTTACGAAACAATAAAGATAAACAACCAATAAGTCCTGCAAACACAGCAATGGCAAAGGCAGCCGTTGCCCAAGCAGGTACATTTTCTATATATTCTCTTTGACCTTGTGGTAATAGTACCTTCATATCCTCAGTCATGTATGCCTGAGCGATATAATTTAAGACGCCCATAAGGTTCCATACAAATGCAATTATACTGATGACCCAAAAGCCAACGTTTGGTTTTTTAAATTCTGACATACTATTTTAGTTTTATAGATTGATGATATAAATGTAGTAAAAAAAGTTGTGTAACCATAAAATGTAAATTATATTTGTCATTATGTAAAGTTAATTAATCTAATTGTAAAAAAAAATCTATGAAAAGTCCACAATTTGTGAAAGAGAAAGAATTCAACTCGAAAAAATGAATAAATTCCAACTCCAAAGTCAGTATAAAAAGATAGGTCTTATAGTTGCTCTTGGAAGTTTTGTTTTCATGATTGCAATCAAATACATTGACAATCCAGTTTGGTTGAAATCATTTTTACATGGAGTATTATTAATAGGCCTCCTGTTGATCTCTGTGTCTAAAGAAAAAATTGAAGATGAATATATTGATAGTTTACGATCACAATCCTATCGATTGGCATTTATTTTGTCAATTGTGTATGCGTTGGTGCAACCGATTGTAAATTTTGTTGTTGCCTATGTATTGAATCAAGATGATGTCATCAAAAGCTTTAGTTACTTTCAGGTTTTATTTTTTATGTTAATTGTACAGTTGTTATACTTCTGGAAACTAAAAAAAACAGCACTAAACGTATGAAAAATACTTTAAAAGTACAACGTGCAATTTTAGATTTGACACAGGAAGATTTGGCAAAAAAAATTGGGGTTTCACGTCAAACAATTAATTCAATTGAAAAGAATCGGTATGTTCCGTCTACGGTTTTAGCATTAAAATTAGCTGCAATATTTAAAATTCCAATAAGTGCTTTTTTCTCTCTAGAAGAGAGCGATTAAAACACTGATTTAAATGTTGCTATTGTTTTTTTTGTTACTGGTTTAATTTTATGATTTTTTTCATAAAATGGATGTTCTCGTTGCTCGAATTTATTTTGACAAAATAAACGCCTGCTTTTAAGTTGGAAAGGTCTACAGAGTGGGTGTTATCAATCTCTTCAGAGAATACTTTAACACCCAATACATTATAGATATCTAAGCGTGTTAAATTATCGAGTGTAGTCGTTATAGTCAGATTTTCTAATACAGGATTTGGAGAAACTGTTATGTCAACTGTATTAATTTCATTTTGAACATCTAAGCTGGTACTAAAAAAAGTATTGGCAAAGTCAAAGGCTTCTTTTCCAATTTTATCTCCTATAATTCGCCCTTTTATATCGTCTATTGGTGGGTGAATTCCACCCCATATTCGAGATAAGCTCGTTTGATCTGATGCATCTCTATAGGTAGCCCATTGCAACGAAAAATTTTCCGTAGGACCTTGTTCGAACACTAAGAAATCATTTTGAGTAACATCAAAAACACCCATCCCACCTGGAAAAAAAGCATCATTTGTAATTAAGGTTAATACTTCAGAAGCAGCCCTTGAAAATGCTGAATGGCCAGAAAGATATCCTGCAAAGGGAGGTGTGACAAAAGAGGGACGTTGGTAGGGCCACCAATGGGTGCCTCGAATCCAATCGACTCCAGCAACGTCCATATCTGGGTCGTTTATAAAATCGGGCCCTTTCCATGATTTTATTTTTATTTTTCCAAGATGTTGATTGTTACTGCCTGCTAAAGCATCTCCTTCGGCAATTACTGCTATTAAATTTTCAATTAAAGGCAATCCATGTGGATCGTAATTTGGCAAGCTCATATTTGTACTTTGTCCTTTAGATGCCATGTATCTAATTGCAGAAATAGGGCGTATATAGTCGTAATAACCTTTAATACCCCAGATATTAATAGCAACATCATGCATAGCACCACTTAGGGTTAAATAACTTTTCACATCCCATTCTAGTGTATGAAGTTCTCTGGAAGAATTTCCAAAAGTTTTTTTGGAAAGTGGATGGTCACTTACGTAATTTAAAATCGTAAACCAGTGTCCTGGAGGGGTCTCGGAGTCGGGGCCATCTGCCCAAAACTCTGCTAGAACTCTCGCATAATCAGCTCTTTTTACAAAATTGTCCTCATAAGCTTCGCTGGTAGTAGGGTTTTCTTGATGTCCTTCGCCAATGTCGCCTCCATTTTCAAAATTATAAAAGTTCTTGTATTCATTAAAGGTTGCTGGAAAATCACTCAAAGCAACATTCCCAATCGTATTTGGAGAGATGTTAATGAGTACATCATCGGTTGGGTCTAATTGTGCAGACCAAGAAATTACCAATGAAAAATGCCATTTATAAGGGTCTTCAATGCCGTTTTCATTAGAGTTTTGTATATATACGGGGGCTTCGGGATTATTATATACATACGAATCAAAACCATTGTCTAGAATTTCTAAATCTGTATTTTGTAACGAAAAAGGGGTTACTTCTCCCCATTCTGGACTTAAAAAAGCGGGTGTATTTAAAGGAAAAGGGTTTCCAGATTGATCGATAAACACGTCAAAAGCCAAGGGTTGCCATCTGTTTGGGTCAATTTCATCATTGTTTTCATACAGTTCCAACGCTAAGGGATTGTTGATAGTTTCGTAAAACTGATTTTCATAGGCATTATCTTCATTCGCGCCATCTTGCAAACCAAAATCGATCATTTTACTTGCCATATAATTTCCAAGTGCTGCATAAGAACCGTTACTATAATCCAAAGAGGTATTACTTTTATCATATCCCAAAGAGGTGAAAAATTCTTCTAAGGAAGCCAATGTTTCCAACGCATTTGGAGAATTTTCAAACCGATGAATTAACAGTCTAAAAACAGCGTAACTCATTATTTCTTTGCTGGCTTCTTTTTTATTAATCGGAATTGCAATAGGAGCGTAGTCTGTGAAATAATCACCAAAAGTAGTCCCTAAAAAAACAGGTTGTGCTGCATTGTTAAAAATCGCCCAGGCATCATACATTAACGCAGAGGAATGAAACAGGTTTCTAGCATGTACTGTAGGACGGGCAAAATCTTTTCTTATTGCTTCTAATAATTGTTCATTCCATTCCCTAGCAATAGAATGCTGGCCATTTAGTGTTGTTGGAATAATCGCGATGATTAAGAAGAAAAATATAAAAAGGTACTTTTTAATCATTTTTTTAAATCTGTTGTAAAACTATTAAAATAACTGAACAATCAAAGAAGAACTATTAATACTTTCATTTTAATTATCAGAAACTACTGCGGATAAGAAAGTTCAATTGCTTCAGGTAGTTTTATAAATCAGAAAAGTTGTTCTCAATTGTTTTTTTGTGATGTAGTTCGATAAATCAGTTAAAAATATTATCTTTGCAGTTAAGACAGAATACACAACTCCATTAAATTTGTTCGATATTTAATTTTAAGTAAGGTATTTTATCTCTTATATAATAATTTTTAAAAAATATTTATTTAGTTAATGGCAAAATCGCAACAGACATTTAGTAAAAGTGAAAAAGAAAAGAAACGTTTAAAAAAACGTCAGGATAAGCAAAAGAAAATGGACGCAAGAAAAGCGGACAGAGAAGAAAATGGAACTACTGGTATCCAGTTTGCATATGTAGATCATGATGGTAACTTAACAGATACACCACCAGATCCAGATTTAAAAGTAGAAATAGAATTAGAAGACATTGCTGTTTCTGTTCCTAAAAAAGAAGACTTACCCGAAGAAGATCCAGTTAGAAAAGGAAAAGTTTCTTTCTTTGATTCATCAAAAGGTTTCGGTTTTATCATTGATTCCATGAATAATGAGAAATATTTTACACACGTAAGTGGTTTAATAGATACCATTGTAGAAAACGACAAAGTATCTTTCGAATTAGAAAGAGGAATGCGAGGAATGAACGCTGTTAAAGTTGCTAAAATATAATTTTCGGTACATTAAGATATAAAACTCTGCTTTTAGCAGAGTTTTTTTGTGTCTTTTTTTCATCCTACTTGAAATAGGAAGACTCCTCACGTTAAGTAAAATTAAAAGTTTAATTTTGCCCGCTTAAAAATAACACTTTTGAAACTCAACAAAAATAAAATTTTAATAATCCTCTCGTTTTTCTCAATTTATGCAATCTGGGGTTCTACTTATTTGCTAAACAAAATAGCGGTCACTGAAATACCTGCCTTTTCATTAGCAGCATTACGTTTTTTAACAGCTGGAGTTTTAATTTTGGTAATTGCAAAAATTTTAAAAAAGCCTTTACAAATTTCGAAAAAACAATTTATAAATGCAGTGATTGCTGGATTTCTTTTTTTAGTTTACGGAAATGGCGTTTTCGTATGGGCATTAAATTATATCGACAGTAGTTTTGCGGCACTTTTGGCTTCTACGCAACCCTTATTTGTCTTAATTTTAATGCGTTTGATAGATGGTAAAAGATTGCAAGTAAAGTCAATTATTGGGGTTGTTTTAGGAATGATAGGAATGTATTTATTGGTCAGTCAACAAGGAGTATCTGCAAAAGAAGGCAGTCTTATAGCCATACTAGTTACTTTTACCTGTGTTCTTAGTTGGAGTTATGGGAGTATTTTTGTGTCAAAAGCCGATTTACCCAAAAATTTTTTTGTGAGTACAGGATATCAAATGATTTCTGCGGGGGTGTTTTTACTAGCAATCAGTTTTTGCTTACAAGAAACGTGGATTTCTTCAGTGAATTGGAGTTTTAATGCGCAGTTATCTGTTGTTGGATTAATTCTTTTTGGAGGAATTGTCGCTTTTACTTCTTTTAATTTTCTTTTAAAAAATGTTTCCCCAGAAAAAGTAGCCACTTCTGCATATGTAAATCCAATTGTAGCAATGGTTTTAGGCTGGTATGTTTTAGATGAGAAGTTGTCAACACAATCAATTATCGCATCTGTTGTACTATTGACAGGTGTGTACTTTATAACTTCACGCAAACGTTTATAAAGCTAAGACCTTATTATTTTAGTTTATACAACCAGATTTTAAGTTATGAGAGTCTCTATTTTGTTTCAAAATTTGGTGGTTTTATCTTATTTCCAAAACCCCGTAAAGAGTTTTATATAAAAAAAATAAAAATAAACAGATAAACAAGGCTTTAGTATAAAAATATATATTACATTTGACGCTTAATAAACTTAATTATAATATAATGAATAAAGGAACCGTAAAGTTTTTCAATGAATCTAAAGGATTTGGATTTATCACTGAAGAAGGAGTTGAAAAAGATCATTTCGTACACATTTCTGGATTAATCGATGAGATTAATGAAGGAGACCAAGTAGAATTTGATTTACAAGAAGGAAACAAAGGATTAAATGCAGTTAACGTAAAAGTTATCTAAATATATACTTAAAGTTTTTAAGAAGACCCATCATTATTGATGGGTCTTTTTTATTTCCGCTATTTTAGAATAATATATCATTCCGCACACTTTTCTCTTTAAAAGTGTGACTATCTTTGCTTAAAACACTTTTTATGTCAAATCGTTTTTCCGATTTAGGAATTAACTCAGAAATTCAACAAAGCCTATCAGCGCTTCAGATATCCGTACCTACAGATATTCAAGAAAAAGTAATTCCAGTAATCTTATCTCAAACAGAAGACGTTGTTGCATTGGCAAAAACAGGAACTGGGAAAACTGCTGCTTTTGGTTTGCCATTAATACAATTAATAGATACAACAAAAGATGCCATTCAAGCAATTGTTTTGGCACCAACAAGAGAGCTAGGGCAGCAAATTCATAGTAATTTAGAATCTTTTGCTGCAAACAGTCCAGAGATTTCTATTGCTGTAATTTGTGGTGGAATCCCGATTAAACCTCAAATAGATCGTTTAAAAAAAACCACTCATATAGTTGTTGCAACCCCCGGTCGTTTAGCCGATTTAGTAAAACGAGACGCCATTAATATTAAAGACATTTCTCATTTTATTTTAGATGAAGCAGATGAGATGGTGAGTGCTTTGAAGGAAGGACTGGATAGTATTATCAAGGAAATTCCAAAAAAAAGAAGAACACTTTTATTTACAGCGACAATGCCAGGTGCTATTAAGCAGCTGATCAATAATTACATGTCCGATAAAGTTCTTGAGATCTCGGCAGACATTGATACGGCTGGACATCAAGGTATCGATCATCAATATGTAGTGGTGGAACCTATTGAGAAATTAGAGGTTTTATTACATTTTCTAAATTCGAAAGAAGGACAAAGAGGAATTATTTTTTGTAAAACAAAAGCTGCTGTAAATAAGTTGGCGAAAAATCTAGCAATTAATAAATTCTCTTCCGGAGCGATTCATGGGAGTTTGACGCAAGGAATTCGTGATCGTATCATGGGGCAATTTAGAGAGGGACATATCGATATTCTTGTGGCTACTGACTTGGCGGCTCGTGGAATTGATGTGAAAGAAATCGCTTATGTAGTTAATTATCACTTGCCAGATACATATGGCGCTTATGTGCACAGAAGTGGTCGTACTGCAAGAGCAGGAGCAAAGGGGCTTTCTTTAACAATTATCCAGCAAGAAGAAACTCCAGATATTGCCGATTTTGAAAAAGAATTAGGCATTGTATTCAATTCATTTCAAAAAGCAGATGCAAAAAGTATTGAAGAAAATAATGGATTGTTATGGGCAAAAAAAATATTTAAGACGAAACCAAACAAAACCGTCTCTGAAGAATTTAGAAAAAAAGTGAGAACGGTCTTTCATCATTTAACAAAAGAAGAGTTGATTGAGAAAGTATTGGCAAATTATCTAATACAAACAACAATAAGTGCACCTAAAACTGTAGACACTAAAAAGAAAAAGAAGCACTAGTTTCTATTGTATATGAGTGATAAAATTAATAATCTGCACATAACACAATGTATCAATACGATACAGCAATTATTAGCGGATACCAATCAGCTATTTGAATTGCCTGAAGCACAAAGAGTCGCGCTGTTTAAAGTAGCGGGTGAATTGTCAAGACCAAATCGTGATGAGTTTCAGCGTCGTAGAAAAGATGCCAAGAAAGCGGCAAAACGCAAAATGATTGCTAAGGATATTCATGCAAGAAAGTCAACAGGAATTCGATCTGCTCGAGAAGCAGCTTTATTTGTGGCACCAAAATTATTGGCAGCTGCAAGTCTTTCAGAAGATACTCCCGAATTAGAATCACCAAGAAATTGTTATGTTTGTAAAACAGTATTTACCAAATTGCACCATTTTTATGATACCATGTGCACTTCATGTGGTGATTTAAATTATGCAAAACGTTTTCAAACGACCGATTTACAAGATCAGGTTGCCGTGATTACTGGCTCTCGATTAAAAATAGGGTATCATATTACATTAATGTTGTTGCGTTCTGGGGCAACTGTTGTTGCTACTACTCGTTTTCCTGCAGATTCTGCCATTCGTTTTTCGAAAGAAGAAGACTATAAGGATTGGAGTGATCGTTTACACATTCATGGGTTGGATTTACGTCATATTCCTAGTGTAGAGATTTTTTGTAATTACATAGAACAGAAGTATGATCGTTTAGATATATTAATTAATAACGCAGCTCAAACAGTAAGAAGACCTTCTGGTTTTTATTTCCATTTAATGGGAAATGAGAAATTAGCAATATCAGAATTACCAAAATTAGCACAAACATTACTTGTCAATCATTCAGAATGTTTGCAGGAAATTGCTGATTTGAGTATTGGTACTTCAAAAACAAATGAAAATAATGTCTTGCCAGTTACCTGGCATGGTCCTGAACCTGGTATCGGCTTGAGAAATTCTGCAGCATTGTCTCAGATTCCTTATAGTTTTGACAATTCATTACAGACTGAAGAAGTATTTCCGGAAGGAAAGTTGGATGCTGATTTACAGCAAGTAGATTTAAGAAAAACCAATAGTTGGCGTTTAAAGTTAGGCGAAATTGAAACTACAGAAATGGTGGAAGTACAATTGGTCAATGCAGTTGCTCCCTTTGTGTTGTGTAATCGTTTGTCAAACTTGATGATGAAAGAAAACACAGGGAAGAAACACATTATCAATGTTTCTGCTATGGAGGGCAAGTTTCATCGCTTTAAAAAAGTAGACCGTCATCCGCATACAAACATGGCAAAAGCGGCTTTAAATATGCTAACGCACACGTCATCAGCAACCTTTGCAAAAAAAGGGATTTATATGAATGCTGTTGATACGGGATGGGTAACGGATGAAGATCCTGCAGAACTGTCCAAAAAGAAAGTAGAAGTTCATGATTTTCAGCCTCCTTTAGATATTGTAGATGGTGCAGCAAGGGTAATGGATCCGTTAATTGATGGTATTAATACAGGTAAACACTGGTCTGGCAAGTTCTTAAAAGATTACTTTCCGATAGATTGGTAGTGAAAATTTGCAGTGAGTAGTGAGTCGAAAAAAGTAGCAACAGGATAATAGTAACATATATGGCAAATACAATAAAAGATCAACAAGATATTTTAGCAAAATTAAACATTCATGCATTGAATCCGATGCAAGAGGAAGCAATTTCTGTAATAGAATCAAATACCAATACGATATTACTTTCTCCAACGGGAACTGGAAAGACATTGGCTTTTTTATTGCCAGTGATTCAAACATTAGACCCGAATTCTAGCGAGGTACAGGTTTTAATTTTAGTACCCTCACGGGAGTTGGCAATACAGATTGAACAAGTTGTTCGTAATATGGGATCTGGCTTTAAGGTAAATGCTGTGTATGGTGGCCGACCAATGTCTAAAGATAAAATTGAGTTGAAACATGTACCTGCTATTTTAATTGGTACACCTGGTAGAATTGCAGATCATTTTGCAAATGAACGTTTCTCTAAAGCGCATATTAAAACATTAGTTTTAGATGAATTTGACAAGTCATTAGAAGTTGGTTTTGAATATGAAATGAGAGGAATCATAAATCAACTTACTACTTTAAATAAGCGAATATTAACCTCTGCAACACAGGGAGTTGAGATTCCAGATTTTGTTCGATTAGATCAAGCAAAAACCATTAACTATTTAAAGAAAAAAGTAGTTTCTAAACTCGAAGTTAAAACAGTAGTGGCTTCTGCAAAAAACAAATCTGAAACCTTGGTAGATTTAATTTTACATTTAGGAAATCAGCCTGGTATTATCTTTTGTAATTTAAAAGATAGCATAAATAAAGTAAGTGAGTTTTTAGATAAAAACAAAATATCACACAGTTGTTTTTCTGGTGGAATGGAACAAAGAGATCGAGAACGTTCTTTGATTAAATTCAGAAATGGAACCAGTCAAATTTTAATTGCAACCGATTTAGCGGCAAGAGGAATTGACATTCCTGAATTAAAATTCATTATCCATTACGAGCTTCCTAAAGCCGCAGAGGAATTTACCCATAGAAATGGTAGAACCGCTAGAGTTGATGCAAAAGGAACCGCCTACGTGTTGAAATGGGAAAAAGAAAACTTACCTGATTTTATTAAAAAATCTAAAATTGAAGATATTTCAAAAAGAGCGCCTCGCAAACCTCAGTATTGGGAAACGTTATTTATCTCAGGGGGTAGGAAAGATAAAATATCGAAAGGAGATATTGCTGGACTCTTTTTTAAAAAAGGAAATATTACGAAAGTTCAATTAGGAAACATCGAGCTAAAACAAGATTGTGCATTTGTCGCAGTTCCTTTAACAATTGCCAATGATTTGATTGAAAAACTAAACAATACTCGCCTGAAAAAGAAGAAAGTACGTGTAACTTTGACATAATCTATTTTTCAGTCGATTTCATATAAGTGACCGCTTAATTTTTGATGCGGTCATTTTTATTTTCATGACATGATTTATAAGGGTACTCACTCGATTATTTATTTCAAGGATAATGACATTTATAGATATCGATTGTTAAAATGGTGTGTTTTAATTGAAAGTACGCATATTTATATTTAAGTTTGTTTTATGATGGATCAAAAACTACTTGCTTATTTTGAAGGGTATCTAACAGAGAAGAGAAAATCGTTATTTAAGAAAGTTTTAGAGGATAGAACCCGACATTTTACTGTTGTTTTGGAGGATATTTTTCAACCTCACAATGCAAGTGCTGTTGTAAGAACTTGCGATATTTTTGGGATTCAAGATGTACATGCAATTGAGAATAAATACAATAATAAAATATCGAGACATGTTGCAAAGGGTTCTCAAAAATGGCTTAGCTACAATCGATATCGGAATGATGGAGATAATACAGCAAGTTGCTTAGCTTCTTTAAAGGAAAAAGGGTATCAAATTATAGCGACCACACCGCACAACGATTCTTGTGTATTGCAAGATTTTGATGTTACCAAAAAGTCGGCTTTTGTCTTTGGAGTAGAAGCAGAGGGTGTTTCAGATACAGTAATGGAAAATGCAGATGGTTTTTTAAAAATACCAATGGTAGGTTTTACAGAGAGTTTAAACATCTCTGTAGCTGCTGCAATTATTTTGCAGGAGGTAACCTCAAAATTGAGAAATTCGAATGTTGATTGGAAGTTGTCCGACGAAGAAAAGGAATTTTTATACTTCGACTGGCTGAAAACGACGATTAAAAATGTTGATAAAATTGAAGCCCATTATCATCAAAATGCAACGAATGGTAATTGACTCTTATTGAAGTTTATGCTTCTCAGGCAAAAAGAGCGGAAACATAAGTAAAAAGGCATGAGATAATTACTCCGATAATTCTTTCTGGTGAAGGGTTAAACTATCGGAACAAGAATGGTTAGTGTATCGTTATTTCTTCTATAGTAGCAGTAGAATCGCAACGTTTTACTAATAAGTGAATGCTTTTTAATGCATCGGTTCCAGTAATATAGTATTCTCCACAAGGTTTTTTTCGTTGGTCGCTTTTACCAAAATCAACATCTCCTAAATATAAAATATTAGAAATCATTGTCGTGTCAATACGATGTTGTCGCATAGAAAGTTTTGCTTGTTCAGAAAACAAACGCTCTCTAATACGAAGCGTTTTAAGTGTTCTTGCATCCATTCCATAGTCAAATGAAGCATTTTTCTTTTGCCAAAAAAAATAAACGGCAACAGAACCCAAAGATAATCCCACTAAATAATAAAAAATCCTTTTTACCAGCATTGTTGAATATTGAATTGCAAATTTATGCAAATTGATAAACTATGAATGCATAAAAAAAGATTATTTTCTTAGTAATGAAAAATGATTTCTATAGGTTTTTATGTCACCATTTTTAGTGTATGATAACAAAAACCAATAATCATTTGAGTGTCCTGTAAGACCATTCTTGTTTACTCCATCCCAGCCGATTCCGTTTGGCTTTATGATTGTGATTAATTTTCCAAACCGAGTAAATATTTTTATAACTGCATTTGAATCATTCTTTAGATCTGTAATGTTCCAAGTATCATTTTTTCCATCATTATTTGGAGTGAAAAATTTAGGATACTTTATCGCAACAAAATTTAATCTAAAATCATTGCAAATTTCTGAAACATCTCTTATGGTGATCGTGTATTCACCAGGAATCACATTTTCAAATTGATTTGAAGATTGAAATGGGCCACTATCTATCGCGTATAGATATTCCCCGAGCCCTTGTTCTATTGTATGTACTTCTATAGCGTATACATCAACAAATTCTTCTGTTAGAAACCGAACTTCAAATTTTGGGATGGAAGCTTCTACGACAACAATTGTAGGTGCATAATTACAATCTACACCATTATCTACTGTTAACTTTACAGTCTCTACTCTATAGTCACCTGCTTTAGTTGCATTGTGATTTGGCCCTGTTCCTACGAGTTCATTATTTAAATACCAATGGACAGTAAATTTACTTTCTTCTAATTTAGATTCTAATAAAAAAGGGTTTGTTGTCAATCCAGTATCTTGATCTACACAAATAACACCGCCCTTTATCACTAAATTCAGCAATGGATTCACTGTTATTTGAAACTGATCTTCAGCAAAACAATTAGCATTTCCTGTAGGGTATGCATAGACATATATTTCTTTTGTTCCAATTTCCGAAATCGTATATTCAGAAGGATCAATAAGTCCAACACGATTGGGGCTATTATATTATTCTATGGTTGTGTTTTCTATAGCTAGAGTTGGCAATGTAATGCTTTCACAAGCGACTATATCTGGAAAATTTTCTAGGATTGGTTTGTTAAACACTGTAATTGTGAATTGGTGCTCATCTTTGCATAAAAAACGGTTTCCGTTTTCAGCATAAATGTATATTGTTTGTGTTTCATTAATAATCGTTCCTGGGTTTAATTGCGTCCCTAATCCATTTGGTTTTGTAAAGTATTCCCCAACAGTCAAAACGGGTAGTTCGTATGTTTCACAAGCTATTTTATCATCAGGTTTGTCTACTTCAATACCAAGAATATTTACTTGAAATACATTTTCGTTCGCACAAGATACAAGATCATCATGGCTATTGTAAATGTATATTAATTGTGTATTTTCTATAATATCTCCCGGGTTTAATTGTGTTCCTTGTCCATTGGATTCTGTGAAATATGTTCCATTGGTAAGTGTGGGTAAAATATATGGATCACAGCTAAGTATATCTGTAAAATTATCTACCAAAGGCTTTGTTCTTATCTCAATTAAAAAGCTTGTTTCGGCTTCACATAAAGCATTCTCATTATAGATGTATATTGTTTGTGTTGTATTTATAATATCACCTTCAAATAGTGGTGTACCTTCTTTGTTTGACGCTGTGTAATAATTTCCATTTGTTAATGAAGGCAAGATAAATAAATCATTTTCGCAAATCAAAATATCTTCCAACTCATCTACAAGAGGTGGTGTATTAATTGTTATGTTTATAGGTATATTAAAGGTGCAATTTGGAGTTGTAGTTACTTCTGGTGCATAGAAATAAATAGTTTGAGAGGATGTTATTGCTAATCCACTAGGAAATATATTTCCTTCACCATTGGGTTGTGTATAGTAATTTCCAAGTATTGAGTTTGGAATTGTATAATTTGCACACACACTTAAATCTTCAAATTGATTTGTATCTATAATCGTTATTCTGAACAAACTTTGACTCTCACAGTTTGTAACAGGGTCAAGGTTATAAATCTAGAAATATTTGCTTGTTGTAATTATATCACCAGCATTAAAGGAGTTTCCACTCCCATTTGGACCCGCATAATAGTTTTCATTTGTAATGGATGGTAAAACATATGAATTACAAGTAATCACTTCATCAAGAGTGTCCACAGGCGGAAGTATATTTATAATAATCGGAAACTCTTTTTCTAAGCAAAAACTTCCATCCTCATTTTCTACGTAAAAATAAATAGATTGACTCTCTGTTAAAATAGTTTCTACGGGTATTATTTCTCCAGTACCATTAGGACCAAGTGGTGCAGTATAAAAAAATGCATTTTGATAATCTGGAATTACAAACTGTTCACAATACTCAGTTTCGATGGTGAATTCGTCTGCGATATCTATATAAAAACTAGTTTCATTTTCACAGCCATCACTGTTTATATTATAAATATATAGTAATGTATTCTCGGTAATAATATCTCCTGGAAACAATTGTGTTCCATTGCCTCCAGGTTCTGTATAGTAATTTCCATTAACTAAAGATGGTAATATATAATCTAAACAAGCGTATTGGGTTGGAAATGCGTCAACCAATGGTAACTGACTAATACTTATCGTAAAATTTATGGTACTGAAACAATTGCTATTGAAAAGATTTTCGACTCTAGCCCATATATCAACAGGGTCTGTGTTTACCGTTGATAATTGAAAATCTGTAGGAGTTGTAATCTCATTTTCATTATTATTGGCATCATTTTGTGATGTAAAATAACTTACTACATAATTTAATGGATTTAAATTCGTTAAAATTTGTGATTCAGCTTCTAAAGGGATATTGACTGTGTCAGAGGATGCACAAACTAAAATAGATTCTGGTGTCGTTGCTGCTACACTAACAGTCATTAAATTAAAAGACAGGATTTCATTACAAAAATCCTCCGTTATTTTATTTTTTAACTTCAAATAAATTGTTTCATTACCTATACTAAGGTAGTTTTCTATGTCATTAATATTTATTGGAATATTATTAGTAGCATTGTTTAATGTATTATAATACACTATATCATAGAAATTGTTGTCTACACCTAAAACTGAGTGGTCATTAATTGTCAAGTTAAATGCAACGGAATTGTTTGTTGCGCATTCAGTTATAGAATTCGGTTGATTTACCTCTAGTCTTTTTACTATAACTTGATCTTCTAGGCTACAACTAGCAGTTGAGTTAGTTATAATTAATTTATAAGTACCTGTTAATGATGTTTTTAAAAAGGGGTCTGATGCTCCAGGAATAAGCACTCCATCTTTATACCATACATAATTAAAATCAGTCGTATTTGTATAATTTGATGTTAAAGTAACTTCATTGCCTTCACAAATTTCTTGATCTTCACCCAAACTAAAACTGGCTTCAAAACTACCTGTTTCAATAAAAACTGCGGAATCAAAACTACTATCATTAGGATCACCAATGGCAAACTTTATTCGATAAGGAGTTTCAATAATAACACTGGCACTTGCATTCATTACTTTAGTATGACCTCGCATATTTAAAGAAGAATTCAATGGAGAGTCTACATTATAAGTGCTAAAAAAACTTGGGTTAATTGAGGTACAACTACCATTATAGGTTTTGTCTCTAATATTTTTAACAGAAATGGGTGTATCTGTATTTGGTAATACAGCTAAATTTACAGATTCACCAGTATTCATATTTGTCAAAATAATGGCAAAAACATCACTAAAACTACATTGATACTCTCCATATTCGTTGGAAGCTAATAAATAATTAAAATTTATAGTATTAGCTAAAGGTATAAAGTCAAACTCCAAAAAAGCGACATCTGTTATCGTTGAACTCTGCCCAGATTAATCGCTGATATTTTGTAGATCTACATCTCCATTCATTGAAATTTGGCTACTCATATTCTCATTTGTGTAGAGACCACCAGAATATTCAGCAATTCCATTTCGTATTATTGCTCCTACAGAAATAGGAAAACTACCCGAATTGTTGTTGAAATACGCAACAGATTTGTTTGAAGATATATTAAAGTTTGATTTTGAAATACAGCTATTTCCAATTAATATATCAACAAGTTCTTCTGGCGTATTCCCTGAGTCATTCACTGTTATTGTTTGACTAAACAATTGAATATGGAATATTAAAAACAAAATACTTATGAGTATTCTTGGGTTCCACATGTTTTTTTTACTGATCATTTGACTACTACTTTTAAATAAGAATTTTTCTTTATGCTTTTAAAGCATTATTTAAACGAATAATAGGGGACTGTAATTTATTAATATATATTATTATTCATTAAAAATATAATTCATTTTAGAGAAACTGAATTTGTCTTAAATAGAACGGGTTGTTTCTTTTTTAGAAGAGAATTAAAATTTGTATAAAGTAGTTCGTCAAAAAATGTTACTACGAGTGTATTTGCTTATAGTAAAACAGCAGCTATTTAAATTAAAGTAAAATAGGACGTCCAAAAAAAAGGTTGATTTTTATTTATGATATCAATAAGTTAATATCTCTAAAAGGAAGATCAAACCAATCTGCGACTGTTCTATTGGTAAGAACACCGTGATAAAAGTACATGCCATTTCTTAAACTTTTGTCAAACCGAGCAGTATTTTCAAATCCACCTTCATCTGCTATATTCAATAAATAAGGAGTAAAAATATTACTAATCGACACCGATGCGGTTCTTGCATAGCGTGCAGGAATATTTGGTACGCAATAATGCACAACGCCATGTTTGATAAATGTTGGCGTTTTATGTGTTGTAATGTTTGATGTTTCAAAACAACCACCTCTGTCAATACTCACATCAACAATGACAGCACCTTCTTTCATGTTTTCAATCATTGATTCTGTAGCAATAATAGGGGATCTGTTTTTTCCTCGAATTGCACCAATGGCAACATCGCATCGCATTAATGCTTTGGCGAGTGATTTCGGTTGTACAGTAGATGTATATATGGGTGTATTTAAACACTGTTGTAATCTTCGTAATTTAGTAATCGAATTGTCAAAAACTTTTACTCTTGCGCCAAGTCCAATAGCGGTTCTGGCTGCAAATTCTCCGACGGTGCCGGCGCCTAAAATAACAACACCCGTTGGGGGTACGCCTCCAATATTCCCAAAAAGCAATCCATTTCCTTTATTCACTCCACTCATCAACTCACCAGCAATTAAAACAGAAGCTGTTCCTGCAATTTCACTCAGTGATTTTACAATTGGATAGGCTCCTTCTTCATCTTTAATGTAGTCAAAAGCAATTGCAGTAATCCTTTTTTTTACTAAACTTTCGAAATATTGTTTGTTTTGTGTCTTTAATTGTAAAGAAGAAATTAAAATTGCTTGTGGATTTATATATCCAATTTCTTCTTCTGTTGGTGGTGCTACTTTTAGAATAATGTTACATTTAAATGCTTCTTCTGTATTGTAAGAGATTTTTGCTCCCGCATCTGCATATTCTTTGTCGGTATAGTTTGCGCCATCTCCAGCACCAGTTTCTACAACAATTCGATGCCCGTGAATCGTAAACGCACCAACGGCATCAGGTGTTAGGCAAACCCTTTTTTCGCCTAGGTGAGATTCTTTTGGTAATCCAATAAACAAAGTTCCTTTTCGTTTTTTAATTTCAAGCATTTCTGTCTGGGGTAACAATTCTTCTTTACTGAAGGGAGAAAATGAACTCATATAATTTAGTTTAATTGAATGTTACGCTGCCCATCGTCTAGAACAGATAGATGAATTTGAACAGCATCTAAAGGTAGTAAATTTTCAATGTTTTCTGGCCATTCAATCAAACACCAATTTTTTTGATACAAATACTCTTCAATACCCATATCTAGGGCTTCTTCTTCATTTGTGATTCTATAAAAGTCAAAATGAAAGACAACTTCGTTTGTCGATGTATGATATTCGTTTACCAAAGAAAATGTAGGGGAGGAAACCCTATCTTGAATTCCTAAAACATTGCAAATTTCTTTAATCAATGTTGTTTTTCCGACCCCCATTTCTCCACGAAATAATAGAGTCTTATGTTGTGCTATTGCAATCACTTCTTTTGCAATGGCAGCTAAATCGTTTAAAGAATACTTCTTGTTCATAGCGCAAAAATAAGAAACCTAACAGGGTTTTAATACCTGACAATTGAATTTTTGTAACTATTTTTAAAATTGATAGTGTCCGATGATCTTATAATCAAACAAACAGTCTTGTATAATTTGGCCAGAACCGATATTATGAACGATTAAAAAACGTTTGCCATCTTTCGATTTCTTATTGACAACCATACCTGTGTGTGTAATGCCTCCTCCTAAGCTCCAGCAAATAACTTCTCCAGGTACATAATCCTTTGGGTTTTTAGTAATGGCTTTTACGATTCCTTTTCTTGAGAAAAAAGTCATCAGATTGCGAACTCTTCGATGGTCAATATTTGTGTCGGGCCTCTTTAAGCCCCATAATTTAGGGTAGAGTTCAAAATGTTGTTTCATGTCTTCATGAACCTCTTTTTGTAAATCAATCCCAATTTTTCTAAAAGTCCTTATGACAACGTCGGTACAAACACCTATTTCTTTTGGCACATCTCCGTTGGGATAATCAATAGGAAGATAACTAGGATCGTAGACAACACTATCATTTGTGAGCATTAAAGCAGCCTTTGATAGCTTTTCTTGTCTCGTTTGTGAAAAATTGATATTTACAAAAAACAGAAGAAGTAAGAATATAGTAATTTTTTTCATGTCAGATTGTTTAAAAAATTAGTTCTTAAAAACCATGCTTTCAATGAATTGAATGCATCCTGTTAAAGTTACTGATTTTTTTTTACATTCTAAAAAATACACCAAAACCTACTTTCTTATAAAAAGTACTGTTATCTATAGTTTACTTTTTTGACTAACATTATTCTATGTCATTGTTGAAAATAGTTATGCTTGCGCATCTGTAGTTATACTTCTTGGTTATTTCTTTTTGCAAACTGCCCTTGATTTTTCAATAGGGTTTATCGTGATAACATTAGTAGATATAAAATCAAGAAAATAAGAACCTATTTTGGGCTATAAATAGCACATGGAATAATAACTTCTTCCAAAGAAACTCCACCATGTTGATATGAGTTTTTATAATATTTTACAAAATGATTGAAGTTGTTTGGATACGCAAAAAACAAATCCTCTTTTGCAAAAATAAAGGGGCTGTTCATTGCAATAGTTGGTAAGAAAATATCTTTTGGATTTCGAACGGCATACACGTCTTTTTCTTCATAAGAAAGACTCCTTCCTGTTTTGTAACGTAGGTTCGCACTGATGTTTTTATCACCAATTACTTTGGTCGGGTTTTTACAATTAATGGTTCCGTGATCTGTAGTGATAATCAATTTCTGCCCTAATAATTGTGCTTTTTGTATGATTTCAAACAAAGGAGAATTTTTAAACCAACTGAGTGTTAAAGACCGGTATGCTTTGTCATCTCCAGCCAATTCTTTAATCACTTCCATTTCTGTTTTAGAATGAGAGAGCATGTCAACAAAATTATAAACCACAGCAGTTAAGTCGTTTTGCTTGGTGCCGTTATAATTGTCTGCCAATTCTTTTCCGTTTTTTAAAGAGGTAATCTTATAGTATTCGTGTTTAATGTCTAATCCTAAGCGTTTTATTTGTGCTGTTAAAAATTCATTTTCAAAGAGGTTCATTCCGCCTTCATCAGTATCATTTTTCCAAAAATTGGGATGTTTTTTTTCCATTTCTGAAGGCATCAATCCAGAGAAAATAGCATTTCTCGCATATTGAGTTGCTGTTGGTAGGATGGAAAAATAGGAATGTTCTTCTTCTTTTTTGTAATGATTATTAATTATTGGTTCTAAAATTCGATATTGATCATAGCGAAGATTGTCAACAATAACCCACAAGACACCTTGCTCTTTAATTAATTCGGGCGCTACATAATCTTTAAATAAGGTATGTGAAAAAGTTGGTTTGTCATGAGCAGTAAGAAAATCTTCATAATTTTTTTTAATGAATTTAAAGAATTGCGTATTGGCTTCTTGTTTCTGACTTTCTAAAATACCCAACATTCCAGAGTCACTGATGTTTTCTAATTCTAATTCCCAGTGAATTAGTTTTTTATATAATTCAATCCAATCTTCATACGAATTGACCATTGCCAAATCCATTGCAATTTTTCGAAACTCTTGTTGATAGTTGGAAGTTGTTTTTTCAGAAACTAGCCGAGAATGGTCTAGGTTTTTCTTTAAGGTAAGTAAGATTTGGTTGGGATTGACTGGTTTAATTAAATAGTCTGCAATTTTAGAGCCAATTGCCTCTTCCATTATATATTCTTCTTCACTTTTTGTAATCATTACAATCGGTAAATTCGGCTGTTTTTGTTTAATTTCAGAAAGTGTTGCTAAACCAGAAAGGCCAGGCATGTTTTCATCCAAAAAAACAACATCAAAATTCTTTTCGTCAACTAAATCTATTGCATCTGCACCGTTTGTGCACCGGGTAACTTCGTAATTTTTTCGTTCTAAAAATAAAATATGTGGTTTCAATAAATCGATTTCATCATCTACCCATAATATCTGTATCGTTGTCATATTGTATCAATTTTAAACTCTAACGATAAAAGTATTCAATTGTTATAGGTTTCTCTGCTTTAAAATGATAAAATATTGCCAATAAAATTAAGTTCTAAACTATTGTTTGTATTTTGCCGTAGAATCAACAGAAAGAGAAAATTGAAATCAAATAAATTAAAAATTTTAAACGATCCTATTTATGGATTCACGAATATTCCGAATTCATTATTATTCGATATTATAGAGCATCCCTATTTTCAAAGATTGCGAAGAGTTTCTCAAATGGGCTTTTCTAACTTAGTGTATCCAGGAGCAAATCACACCCGTTTTCATCATGCAATTGGTTGCTTACATTTAATGCAAAAAGCATTGCAGGTATTGCGTTTCAAAGAAGTTAAAATTTCTAATGACGAAGCAAACGCTTTATATATTGCTATATTATTACATGATATAGGTCATGGTGCTTTCTCTCATGCATTAGAGCATAGCATTGTTGATGGTATTTCTCATGAGGAAATATCTTTGAAATTTATGAAAAAATTGAATGCAGAATTCAACGGTCAGCTTACAATGGCAATCAATGTTTTCGAAGGGAAGTATCCACGAAAATTTTTAAATCAATTAATTTCAAGCCAATTAGATATTGATCGGTTGGACTATTTAAAAAGAGACAGTTTTTATACAGGTGTTGCCGAAGGAAACATTTCCTCAGAAAGGTTAATTGCAATGATTCATGTTGTAAATGATGAGTTGGTTATCGAACAAAAAGGAATTTACTCTGTAGAGAAATTTCTAATTGCACGCAGGTTAATGTATTGGCAAGTATATTTGCATAAAACTGGTTTATCAGCTGAGAACATGTTGGTAAATGTATTAAGAAGAGCAAAAGAATTATCTCAAATAGGCGAACGATTGTTTGCAAGCAAAGCATTGACTTATTTTTTAACGACGAAGATTACAGAAGAAAATTTCACAGATGAAACTTTAGAAATATTTTCGAAGTTAGATGATTACGACATTCTGTCTGCCATTAAAGAATGGACTGATAGCTCAGATAGAGTTCTGTCTTTATTATCGAAAATGATTGTTGATCGGAATTTATTGAAAGTTGAAATCCAACAAAAGCGTTTTTCTGAGACGGATATTGACGATAAGATTTCTGAATTAAAATCGACGATGCATTTATCAGAAACTGAAGCCCGTTATTTTGTATTTCAAAAGCAAATTCAAAATCAGGCATACAACCCGTCAATGCCAATTAAGATTTTAAATAAAAATGGAGAATTAAAAGATATTGCAAAAGCTTCTGACCAATTAAATTTACAAGCACTAACCAAACCCGTCATTAAACATTTTGTTTGTTATCCAAAGCAAATGAAATTAGTGCAATCCTAAGAAATTTTATATTTTTGCACCTTATGAAATTTACAGCCGAACAAATAGCAGAGATATTAGAAGGAGAAGTTGTTGGGAACCCGGCAGCAGAAGTTTCAAAATTATCTAAAATAGAAGAAGGAGAAAAAGGGTCATTGACTTTTTTATCAAATCCAAAATACAACTCCTATTTATATGAGACAAATGCCTCTATTGCTATTGTTAATAAGAGTTTCATTCCAGAAAAAAAAGTAAGTATTACTTTGATAAAAGTAGAAAATGCGTATGAATCATTTTCAAAATTATTAACGTTTTACAACACTGTAAAAAATAATAAGACAGGCAGAGAGACGCCACATTATATTTCAGATTCAGCAACGATTGGATCTGATGAATACATTGGAGCATTTTCTTATATAGGAAATCACGTAAAATTAGGTGATAATGTAAAGGTTTATCCCAATGTTTATATTGGCGACAATACAATTATAGGTGATAATAGTATCTTATTTGCAGGCGTTAAAATATACTCCGATACCATCATTGGAAAAGAGTGTAAAATTCACTCAGGAGCCATTATAGGTGCTGATGGTTTTGGTTTTACGCCAGATGAAAATGGCGAATACCAAGCAGTTCCTCAAATTGGAAATGTAATTATCGAAGATCAAGTAGATATCGGTGCAGGTGCAACCATAGACAGAGCAACACTTGGATCAACAATTATTAGAAAAGGAGTTAAGATAGACAATCTAGTTCAAGTTGCACACAATGTAACAATTGGAAAAAACACGGTAATTGCATCGCAAACAGGGATTGCAGGTTCTACCAAAATTGGCGAGAATTGTATGATTGGTGGACAGGTAGGTATTTCTGGTCATTTGTCTATTGGAAACAATGTAAAAATATTGGCAAAGGCAGGTATTACAAAAAGTATAAAAGAGAATCAAATTGTGAACGGAATTCCCGCTTTTAATGCGAAGGATTATAATAAAAGTTATGTTTATTTCAAAAATTTACCCCAACTAGCAACACAAATAAATACGATCGAAAAAGAGTTTAAAGCTCAAAAAATAAAAACAAATGGGTAAAAAACAAAAAACAATTCAAAAAGAAATTTCTCTTTCAGGAGTAGGCTTACACACAGGAGTTAATGTGAACATGACATTTAAACCAGCACCTGCAAATCATGGGTTTGCATTTGTTCGTATGGATCTAGAGGGCACTCCCACGGTGGAAGCAAAAGCAGAATATGTTGTCAATACCCAACGAGGAACAAATTTAGATAAGAATGGTGTTCAAATACAAACATCAGAACATGTCTTAGCAGCAGCAGTTGGTTTAGACATCGAAAATCTTTTGATTGAAATAGACGCTTCAGAGCCACCAATTATGGATGGTTCGTCTAAGTTTTTTGTAGCAGCACTAGAAGAAGCAGGTATTATAGAACTCGAAGAGGATATTGAAGAATATATTGTAAAAGAAATTATCTCCTATAAAGATGAAGTAACTGGGAGTGAGATTATGCTAATGCCATCAGACGAGTATCAAGTAACTACGATGGTAGATTTTGGTACTAAAATATTAGGAACTCAAAATGCGACATTAGAGAAACTTTCAGATTTTAAAGAAGAAATTGCTGCAGCAAGAACATTTAGTTTTTTGCATGAAATAGAAATGCTTTTAGAAAACGACCTTATTAAAGGAGGCGATTTAAACAATGCCATTGTATATGTTGATAAAGAATTGTCAGAAAGCACAATGCTGAAATTAAAAAAAGCATTTAATAAAGAAGAAATCTCAGTCCAATCTAACGGGATTCTAGACAACCTAGAATTGCATTGGGCAAATGAAGCGGCAAGACATAAGCTTTTGGATGTAATTGGTGATTTGGCTCTAGTTGGTACAAGAATTAGAGGGAAAATCATCGCAAACAAACCGGGGCATCAAGTGAACACTCAGTTTGCAAAAAAATTAGCTCAGATTATAAAACTAGAGAAAAGAAATAAGGTGCCACAATACGATTTAAGTCTACCACCATTGTTAGACATTCATCAAATAATGGAAGTTTTACCACACAGGCCTCCCTTTTTATTGGTGGATCGTGTTTTAGAACTTTCACCAACCCATGTTGTTGGAATGAAAAATGTAACAATGAATGAGGATTTTTTTGTTGGGCATTTTCCAGGATCACCAGTAATGCCTGGTGTATTACAAGTAGAAGCAATGGCGCAATGTGGAGGTATTTTAGTGTTGAGTACCGTATCAGATCCAGAAAATTATTTAACTTTTTTCATGAAAATGAACAATGTTAAGTTTAAACAGAAAGTATTGCCAGGAGATACACTAATTTTTAAATGCGACTTAATAACGCCTATTAGAAGAGGGATCTGTCACATGCAAGCCTATGCATATGCAAACGGGAAGGTTGTTGCTGAAGCAGAATTAATGGCGCAAATTTCTAAAATTAAATAATACATGAATCAACCACTAGCCTACGTACATCCGCAAGCAAAAATAGCCAGAAATGTAGTTATTGAACCTTTTACCACAATTCATAACAATGTAATCATTGGTTCTGGAACTTGGATCGGCTCTAATGTTACTATTATGGAAGGTGCAAGAATTGGAAAAGATTGTAGAATTTTTCCAGGAGCTGTTATTTCCGCTATTCCACAAGATTTAAAATTTGAAGGAGAAGACTCTTTAACGGTTATTGGCGACAATACAACCATTAGAGAATGTGTAACGATTAACAGAGGAACCAATGCGTCTGGTAAAACAGAAATTGGTAAAAACTGTTTGATTATGGCAACCGCCCATATTGCACATGATTGTGTGTTAGGTGATAATTCGATTGTTGTAAACGGAGTGGCTTTAGGGGGTCATGTTATTATTGGCAAACATGCAATTATTGGTGGATTGGCAGCAGTACATCAATTTATACACATTGGAGATCATGCAATGGTTTCTGGAGGTTCTTTAGTTAGAAAAGATGTACCTCCATTTACGAAAGCAGGAAAAGAACCACTGTCATATGTAGGAATTAATTCAATTGGATTAAGAAGAAGAGGTTTTAGTACCGAAAAAATTAGAGAAATTCAGAATATTTACAGAATTTTATATCAAAGTAATTACAATAATACCCAGGCTTTAGAGAAAATTGAAGCAGAAATGGAAGCAACTACAGAAAGAGATGAAATCATCTTATTCATCCGTAATTCTCAACGAGGAATTATGAAAGGATATTCAGGAAGTTAAAAAATAAAAAGATTCTCTAGCTTATAATTAAATCAATAAACCCTCGTGGTTTAAAAAATAAACAACAACATGGCAACAACATCAGACATTAGAAACGGATTGTGTATTAAATACAATAATGATATTTATAAAGTAATCGAATTTTTACACGTAAAGCCTGGAAAAGGACCTGCATTTGTAAGAACCAAGTTAAAAAGTGTGACCAATGGAAAAGTTGTCGACAATACATTTCCTGCAGGAAGAAAAATTGAAGACATTCGAGTAGAAACTCATAAATTTCAATATTTATATAATGAAGGGGATACCTACCATTTTATGGATGAAAAAGATTATTCTCAAATTCAATTGGAAAAATCGGTATTAGATTCTCCAGATTTAATGAAAGAAGGCCAAATTGTAACCATTATTATTAATGCTGAAGACGATATGCCATTATCTGTAGATCTACCAGCAAGTGTTGTTCTAGAAGTAACACACACAGAACCAGGTGTAAAAGGAAATACAGCAACCAATGCAACAAAACCTGCAACAGTAGAAAGTGGTGCAATAGTAAATGTACCGTTATTTATTAATGAAGGCGATAAAATTAAAGTTGAAACAACAAAAGGAACCTATCAAGAAAGAATAAAAGAATAATTTTAAGTTTCTAGAATCCAGTTCTAATGCTTACTGAATACTGTTAACAAAAAATGAAATTTAAGGATCCACAAACATTAAAACAAATTGCCACGCTTTTAAATATTGATTTTATTGGAGATGAAAACTTTTCAATAATAGGTGTCAACGAAATTCATGTTGTTAAAAAAGGAGATCTTGTTTTTGTAGATCACCCAAAATATTATGACAAAGCACTAAATTCTGCTGCAACAACTATTTTAATAAATAAAAAAGTAGCGTGTCCACCAGGAAAGGCGCTACTAATTTCCGAAGATCCTTTTAGAGATTTCAATAAGCTTACCAAACATTTCAATCCATTCATTGCATCAAAAGTAAGTATTGCAGAAAGTGCAAGTATTGGAATCGAAACCGTTATTCAGCCCAATGTTTTTATTGGAAATAATGTTTCCATTGGAAGCCATTGTGTCATTCATCCAAATGTTTCTATATATGACAATACGATCATTGGAAATCATGTAACGATACATGCAAATACTGTTTTAGGAGCAGATGCTTTTTATTACAAAAATAGACCTGAAGGATTTGACAAGTTACTTTCTGGAGGAAGTGTTGTTTTAGAAGATCACGTAGATTTAGGAGCCTCTTGTACCGTTGATAAAGGAGTTACTGGAGCGACGACTATTGGTCGTGGAACAAAAATAGACAACCAAGTTCATATTGGCCATGACACTGTTATTGGTAAAAAGTGTCTGATAGCGTCACAAACAGGAATTGCAGGTTGTGTAATCATCGAAGATGAAGTAACAATCTGGGGTCAAGTAGGAACAAATAGCGGAATTACAATTGGTAAAGGAGCAGTAATACAAGGGCAAACAGGTGTTACAAAATCTGTAGAAGGAGGAAAATCTTACTTTGGAACTCCCGTAGCCGAATCAAGAGAAAAACTAAAAGAAATGGCAGAAATGAAACGTTTTTTAAAAGGTCGAAAGAATTCTTAAAATTCTTTTTTTAAAACGTACAATAAACTATTTTTGCAGCAGTAAAAATTAAAAAACAAACCAATGAGTGTTTTAGTAAATAAGAATTCAAAAATTATTGTTCAAGGTTTTACAGGTAGTGAAGGAACTTTTCATGCCGGTCAAATGATTGACTACGGAACCAACGTTGTTGGTGGTGTAACTCCAGGTAAAGGAGGTCAAAAACATTTAGATAAACCCGTTTTTAATACGGTTGTAGAAGCTGTAGAAAACGTAGGAGCAGATACGTCAATTATATTTGTACCGCCAGCATTTGCTGCAGATGCTATTATGGAATCTGCTGATGCAGGAATCAAAGTAATTATTTGTATTACAGAAGGAATTCCTACTGCTGATATGGTAAAAGTAAAAGCATACATTGATGCAAAAGACTGTACTTTAATTGGTCCTAACTGTCCGGGAGTTATTACTCCAGGAGAAGCAAAAGTAGGTATTATGCCAGGTTTTATCTTCAAAAAAGGAAAAGTAGGTATTGTTTCTAAATCGGGAACATTAACGTATGAAGCTGCCGACCAAGTTGTAAAACAAGGTTTTGGAATTACGACTGCAATTGGTATTGGAGGAGACCCAATTATTGGAACTACCACCAAAGAAGCTGTTGAAATGTTGATGAATGATGACGAAACTGAAGCCATTGTAATGATCGGTGAAATTGGTGGAAACCTAGAAGCAGAAGCAGCACAATGGATCAAAGCAGATGGAAACAGAAAGCCTGTTGTTGGTTTTATCGCTGGGCAAACTGCCCCTGCTGGTAGAACAATGGGACATGCTGGTGCAATCGTAGGAGGTGCAGATGATACCGCACAAGCGAAAATGAAAATTTTGGCAGAAAACGGAGTACATGTAGTTAGCTCTCCTGCAAAAATTGGAGAAATGGTTGCAAAAGTTTTAAAATAAAAATTCAATGTAAGTTAGAGTAGCGTCAAGAACTACTCTAAAATAAATAGTAGATTCTCGCTTAGTTAGCGGGAATTTTCATTTAACTATCAACTACTTAAATTTTATTGATATGAAATTATTAGAAAACAAGTCAGCAATAATCACTGGAGCCACAAGAGGTATTGGACGTGGTATTGCAATTGAATTTGCAAAACAAGGTGCAAATATTGCTTTTACATATAGTTCGTCTATAGAAGCTGCAGAAGCTTTAGTAACAGAATTGAAAGCGTTTGGTGTAGCTGCAAAAGGGTATCAATCGAATGCAGCAGATTTTGATGCAGCACAAGAGTTGGCCAAAGAAGTTTTAAAAGAATTTGGTGCGATTGATATTTTAGTAAACAATGCAGGAATTACCAAAGACAATTTGTTAATGCGTATTTCAGAAGATGATTTTGACAAAGTAATTGAAGTCAACTTAAAATCTGTTTTTAACCTTACAAAAGCAGTCATTCGTCCAATGATGAAACAACGAGCAGGTTCTATTATTAATATGAGTTCTGTAGTTGGTTTAAAAGGAAATGCAGGACAAGCCAACTACGCAGCGTCAAAAGCGGGTATTATTGGTTTATCAAAGTCGGTAGCATTAGAGTTAGGTTCAAGAAATGTGAGAAGCAATGTGATTGCCCCTGGTTTTATAGAAACTGAAATGACAGACAAGCTAGACGAGGCAGTTGTGCAAGGTTGGAGAGACTCCATTCCACTAAAAAGAGGAGGAAAGCCACAAGACATCGCAAATGCATGTGTATTTTTAGCATCAGACATGAGTGCTTACATAACAGGACAAACGTTATCTGTAGATGGAGGAATGATGACCTAGTAACTTTCGTATTAAACTTATAAAAACCTGCAACAATTTAACGTTGTAGGTTTTCTTTTTATAGATAGTTCTTTATATCTTTCCGTAAAAATTAAAAACATTGCAAACAACCACTATACTTTTTATATTGCTTGCTTTCTTATTGAGTTTGTCAATAGCCTATTACCAATACTTTTATGCATCAAAAGACACGGGTTCCAGAAAAATATTTTTATCTTCATTAAGAACACTCAGTGTATTTCTGTTGCTATTACTACTGATCAACCCAGCAGTTCGAAAAACAGTTATCGAAAATACGAAACCTGTTATGGCTGTTTTAATTGATGATTCAGCCTCAACATCATTTTTTAAAGAAGAAGAAAAAGTAGCATCAATTCTTCAGGAGTTGGAGGCAGACGTTCAATTGAATGCCAAGTTTGAGATGGCATATTTCACATTCGGTAAAGAGGTGAAAGTAAAAGATTCTTTAACCTTCGATGCGCCAGTAACAGCGATCTCTAAAGGCATTACAGCAATAAATAAGCTCTATAAGAATAAAAAAGGTGCCATTGTCTTGCTTTCAGATGGCAATCAAACCACTGGGAATGACTATGAATTTGTTTCTTCTAAAATGCCCATTGCTACAATTGTACTGGGAGATACGGTAAATTATAGAGATCTTCGCATTCGTCAATTAAATGTCAATAAATACAGTTACTTAAACCATCAATTTCCAGTAGAAGTACATCTCTTTTATGAAGGATCTGTTCCGATTAGTACCGAATTTCGGATTGAGAAGAAAGGAAAAGCGATATTCAAACAACGGATTCGTTTTTCAGCATCAGAAAAGTCAAAAATAATTCGGACTCAACTAACATCGACCTCTGAAGGAATCAATTTTTACAAAGCATCTATAGAGGCCTTCGGAGTAGAAAAAAACACGAAGAATAATACCAAAGATTTCTCCGTTGAGGTGATTGATGAGCAAACAAAAATAGCACTTGTTTCTTCCGTATTACATCCCGATTTGGGGGCGTTAAAGAGATCTATAGAAAGAAACAAACAACGTAAGGTTGATGTGTTTTATATTAATAACATAGATATACAATTAAATGATTATCAATTACTTATAATGTATCAGCCAAACAATAAGTTTAATGATTTATTAAAAAAAGTACGAGCAGTCAAGTCCAACTATTTAGTAATTTCAGGAGCGAATACAGATTGGGGTTTTCTCAATAAACAGCAACTTGGTTTCACTAAAAAAGCGATTGATCAAACAGAAAGTTACAGTGCCAATTATCAATCTTCTTTTCAACCTTTCTTACAAAAAGATATTGGTTTTAATAATTTTCCACCACTAAAAGACCAATTTGGTGAAGTATTTCTATCCAAGGAAAATCACGTTTTACTGCAACAGCGTGTTTTTGGAATTGCATCTGAACAACCGCTATTGGCAACTTTCGAGCAGAATGACCAAAAATCAGCTGTTATTTTGGGAGAAGGAATTTGGAAATGGCGTGCTGCTAATTTTATACAAAGTAATTCATTTCAAGATTTCGATGAATTTACGGGGAATTTAATTCAGTATTTAGTTTCAAATAGCAATCGTAAACAGCTGGAAGTGGGCGTAGAAGGTTTATATTTATCAAATGCACCGATACGCATTTCCGCTTTTTATACCGATAAAAATTATCAATTTGATCCTAGGGCTTCGTTGCTACTTTCCGTTACCAACACCATTACTAAAGAGCAACGGAAGTTTCCGTTTTCTTTAGCGCTTAATTCGTTTCAGGTGGTTGTAGAAGGGCTATCACCAGGAAGTTATACCTATACCGTTTCGGTAGCAGGACATAAAAGTGTGCGCAGCGGTGTTTTTTTAACTTCAGAAGCGCGTATAGAAGAACAATTTACCAATGCAAATACTACTAAATTAAATCGATTGGCAAATAGCACAGGAGGGAAGCTATATTATCCAATTGAAATTTCAGGATTGATTGAAGATTTTGTTGGGAATGCCGACTATACAACATTACAGAAATCAACACTAAAAAATCAGGCTTTAATCGATTGGAAATGGATGCTATTTCTTATTCTTATATTATTAGCAATCGAATGGTTTACAAGAAAATATTATGGAAAAATTTAAACGATGTTAGAACACTTTTTTCAATGCCCGTACTGTTGGGAAGAAATTTCGATGCTATTAGATGTCAGTGTATCACATCAAAATTATGTAGAAGACTGCGAAACATGTTGCAATCCGATACAACTGGACACCCAGTTTGATCAAGGAACGTTAACCGCTTTTAATGCAATAAATTTAGAACAATAAAGATGACATTTGACACAAGGCGATGGGTAAAACCACAAGATTTAAACCCGAATGGAACTTTATTCGGAGGTAGAATATTAGAATGGATCGATGAAGAAATAGGTATTTATGCGATTCTCCAATTAGAAACAAAAAGAACAGCCGTTAAGCACATGGCAGCAATAGATTTTGTTAGTCCTGTAAGTTTGGGCGATATTATAGAAATTGGCATGGAAGTGCAACAGTTTGGAACTACCTCGGTAACACTTAAATGTAAGGTAAGAAATACAATAACACACAAAACAATTATTGATATTGATTCCATTGTAATGGTTGCTTTGGATGAACAAGGAAAATCTAAAAGCCATGGGAAGCAAAAGTTGAATTCGTAAAATAGTGAAGAACAGATTTAAATGTGTTTCATGCTATATAAACCGTTTTCTTTTCGTGAATGAAGATTAATTTTGTAAATTTGAGTAATCTTAAAAACAAATATAATGACAAAGAATCAAGTAGATCTTAACTTCCCAAAAGGTGGAGTTGTCTTAATAATTATTGCCGTAATCGGAATTTTTTTATTTTCTAAATCAACCATTACTATCGGTCCCGGAGAAGGGGGGGTTATTTTCGAAAGTTTAGGAAGTGGTATTGATACTGAGAAAACCTATGGCGAAGGGTTTCATATTATGTTGCCATGGAATAAAATGATTGTAAGAAAAGTACGTCAGCAATCCATTTCCGATGAAATGAATGTGCTTTCTGTGAACGGATTAGAAGTAAAAGTAAATGGAACCATCTGGTATGAACCTGAATTTAGTAACTTAGGAAAATTAATTAAGACCAAAGGAGAAGATTACGAGCGTGAATTGCTAGATCCAGCAATCAATGCAGCAGCAAGAAGCGTAGTAGGTCGTTATACTCCAGAACAATTGTACTCTAGTAAAAGAGATGTAATTGAACAAGAAATTTTAGACGAAGTTCAAAAAGTTTTAAAAGACCAATTTTTATTGGTAACGAGAGTTCTGGTAGAAGATGTAAAATTACCAGCAACCATAAGAACAGCTATTGAAACAAAGTTAAAACAAGAGCAAGAATCTTTAGAATATGAGTTTCGAATTTCGAAAGCTCAAAAAGAAGCAAAAAGACAAAAAATTGATGCAGAAGGGAAAGCCATTGCAAATAAAATTTTAAGTGCTTCATTGACCGATAAAATTTTACAAGAAAAAGGAATTGAAGCTACTTTAGAGTTAGCAAAATCTCCAAATAGTAAAGTAGTTGTTATTGGTTCTGGGAAATCTGGAATGCCAATTATCTTAGGAAATCAATAAGAAAGACCGCTTTCTTTACCATAAAAAAATCCAGCTAATCGCTGGATTTTTTTTGTTTCCTATGTTTTCAAAGAAATACTATCGGTCATTTCTTAAAGTTGTGTTAAATACATGGTAAGATGTAACGAATCTAATACAGAGACGTCCTATTGGTGTAATTAAATGCTATAAAAATGAAAACTGAAAAAAAAGACCAACAAGAAAGTAAAAAAAACCAATCATTAGAAACCATCCATTCGAAAAGAGGGTTTTGGAATGCTAGAAGAAAATACAATTACAAATACATTACAACCGTATTTTAAAAAAGAGCTCGATATTTATTGGTTAGTTATTAATAATAGAGGGTTGGGTCAGAAACATTGTTTCTAACCTTTTTTTAGTGCTTAATTTTGCTTTCTTTCTGGAATGTTATTGCGTTCAATCTTTCCTTTTTTAAGCGCCTTATAGCTCTCGTAACAATCCAATACAGCTTCAATCATTTGTAGGTCAGAAGCTTTTTTAATAAAATATTCAGAATAATTACAATCAGAAAGTAACTCAGAGAGTTCTTGACTGTCCATTTCTAAATATTCCATCATTACTTCACGATCAAATTTACCCGCCAACATTTTACGTAAATCGTCTTGTTTCTTTAGTTTTTGAAGTTTCTTTAATTGTTTCGGTTTCTTCCCAAAAAGATTGTATAAGAAATCTACAGGTTGAAAAAGGGCTGCTAACGGTGAAGAGAAATCTTTTTCTTTTGGTTTCCCAACCTCATAAGTTTGCGGTAGTCCATTGATATGTATCCGTGTAAATTTATCCTTCGGCACTTGTTTGATGTCTATTTCTAAAACCCCAATAAGTTTCATGGAGTTGATAATAACTTCACGAACCTCTTCAGGTTTTTCATAGAGGGCAATCACCAATTCATTTCCTTTTAATAAATCGTTTGTAATTTTTAGCTTGATAGAAGCAAAGCCCAAATAGGAAACCAGAATGGTATCATTTGCTCTTGTTGGAAGTTCAAAAAAACCTTTGTCATTGGTAATGGTTCCTTCTACAGTATTTAAGTTTAGAATATGTGCGGCACTTAAAGAACGTTTACTCTGACCGTGAACAATTTGACCTTTTAAAGTGGTTACTTTAAGCGAATCTGTTTGAGAAAAACTATTGATTGTAAAAAGGAAAAGGAAAGCGAATAATATTTTTTTCATAGCAGCAAATTTAATAATATTCACCTATAGATTGGTTAATTATTTGTGAAAAATGAAAAAAACAACGCTATTTTTTTTTATAAAACCCTTATTTATGTTGATTACTCCGAGTAGTGTCCTAAAATGGCGTTTATAAAAAACTAGGGTAAAAGACAGCATTAAAAAGGAGTCCTAAAGAATAAGGAGAAATGAGTAGTAACCGTTTATTATAAAAGTGCGCACGAGAAGATTCGAACTTCCACGTTCTTGCGAACACAGCCCCCTCAAGGCTGCGCGTCTACCAATTTCGCCACGTGCGCTTTTATAAAAAAAATGAAAAAGTTAAGCAAGACGCTTAACTTTTTCATGGTGACCGGGCTGGGGCTCGAACCCAGGACCCTCTCCTTAAAAGGGAGATGCTCTACCAACTGAGCTACCAGGTCATGACCTAATTAAATCGAGTGCAAATATAATATCATTCTTAAAACTTAACGCTATAAATTTGTCTTTTTTTTATCGATATTTGCAGAAACTTCAAAATAATGAAAATCGTTTTATTAGGCTATATGGCTTCAGGGAAATCTACCATAGGCGCACTTCTTTCCAAACAACTTTCGTTGCCTTTTATAGATCTAGATGCCTATATCGAATCCAAAGAAAAAAATACGATCAACGCTATCTTTAAAGAGAAAGGAGAAATTTATTTTCGAAGAATAGAGCATCTCTATTTAACTGAACTTTTGAATTCTGAGGAGGAATTTGTACTTTCTTTAGGAGGAGGGACACCTTGCTACGCCAACAATATAGAATGTATTTTAAAAGCATATACCACGATTTCTTTTTATCTACAAGCGAGTATTGCACTTTTGGTGGAAAGATTGATTAAAGGGAAAGAAAACAGGCCTTTGGTTAAAGAAATAGGAGATGAAAAGTTAGTAGAATACGTTGCGAAACATCTATTTGAAAGACGCTTCTTTTATGAACAAGCCCATCACAAAATTGCAATAGATCAAAAAGAAACGCTAGAAATTGTAACAGCAATAAAAAATCAATTACATTAAATACGCAATGGTTTCTTTTTTGTTAAACTCGACCACCACATGTTCTTTTATAGATGTGGATAATGAAATCCCTTTAAAATCTGCTTTTACAGGATATTTTTTGTGATTCCGATTCACTAAAACCGCCGTTTTAAATCTTTTTAAAGGAACGTTTAAAAAGTGTTTTACTCCATAGATTAAAGTAGCTCCTGAATCAAGTACATCATCCACCAAAACAATCGATTTGTTTTTATACTCTTCCTCTTTTAAAGAAGTAGTAATGGTGTCTAAGGGGTTCTTTTTATTGATAGCAATTTCACAAAGAGTTGTTTTAATGTCCGATATCTTATTAAGATCCACCATTAGTTTTTCAGCAAAAAGAGAACCATTTCCAACAATACCAACAATAATAACTTCTTTCTCGTTAGAATTACTCTCTAAAATTTGAAAAGCAATTC
The DNA here is from genome assembly GCA_949519155.1 of Polaribacter sp. SA4-10. GTDB lineage: Bacteria > Bacteroidota > Bacteroidia > Flavobacteriales > Flavobacteriaceae > Polaribacter. The sequence continues at coordinate 155,667 of CATIQU010000035.1, read as the reverse complement.
TCCGTATTTTTTGTGCTACCTCTAAGGTATTTAAAATAATGTTTTTAGTATCAGTCATTTTGGTTTTCTATATCTTCTATATCATCAATGTCTCTATAATCTTCTATATCTCGTCGGTCTTTTTTGGTAGGACGCCCGGTACCTTGTTTTCGGTAATGGTCTTTCGCAAATTTAAGCATTTCGTTTTTCTCAAAAGCTTCTTTTGGAGTGACATTTTTTCGATAAAGGTCCACGATTTTCGCACCAACGCGACTTTCTGGTAAATCTAAAACTTTAAATTGATAATTAATTTGATTTTTTCGCACCAAAAGAAGCTCGTTTCCAAAGACTTCTTTAGACGGTTTAATATTGGTGTCGTTCATCTTTACATGGCCTTTTTTACAGGCTATGGTTGCAATATTACGGGTTTTGTATACCCGAATGCACCATAGATATTTGTCTATTCTCATAAAAAATGTTAAAAAAGTACTTTTGCCTTTTTACAAAGGTATTAAATTGCTAAATTGCAACACCAAATTAAGACGAATAAATGAATAAATTAAAAAATATTGTTGCATTTTGTATTTTAAGTGCTATAGCATACGCCTGTGGCGGTTCTGATTCAACCGCTGCTGATGTTTTTGACAATGAAGCACAAGCACTCATCGACAAAGACTCGTTATCGACTTTCTTTACAAAACATTATTATGACACTGCGGTTGATTCTGTAAAAGCCTTAGTGGCTGGCGCAACACCACTTTCTGAAGATGAAAATCTGATGACCATGAATGTGACTGAAAATGAAATTGACTATGAGCTATATTACTATGTAGCTTCTGAGGAAGACTATGGTACTCCAATGATAGACAAAGGTTCACCAACCTCCTTAGATTCTATTTTTGTAAAGTACGAAGGGTTTCGAATTAATGACACCGATAGTATTACACCAAGGTTTGAAATTAGGGAAACTCCAATTTGGTTTACATTAAACTCTGTAATTAGAGGATGGTCTTATGGGTTTACCAATTTTAAAAATGGTGACAATGTGACTGACAATGGCCCCATTACTTTTGATAATGGTGGAAAGGGTATTTTATTCATTCCTTCAGGTTTGGCGTATGGAAATTCAGGGACTAGCGGCTCAATCCGTTCCAATGAAAACTTAATCTTCTACATCCGTTTATTTGATTTTATAAAAGATACAGATCATGATAATGATGGAATTCCTTCTTGGTTAGAAGATCCTGACGGAGATGGTGATCCAAGAAATGATGATACCAATGGTGACTTTTTTGTCAACTATTTAGACGGTGACGATGACGGTGACGGCGTAGCAACGAAAGATGAAGATGCTAACGGTGATGGAAACCCTGCAAATGATTTTAGTGATCCTGAAAACCCTACACTAGCTGATTACCTAAATCCCGAAATTAAGTAACAAAAATCATTATTTCTACAACATAAAAAAAAGCGATTGAAAATTTCAAGCGCTTTTTTTATGTCTGAAGTTTCCTTTTAGAATCGATAAGACAATCCAAAAATTACTTGATTCACTCTCGTATCAAATTCAATAGTGGTCGTATCGTCTAAAAAACTAGATTCAATATCGTTGAAGCCTCTTTCCAAACGCAGATCAATCCCTAATTTCCCCAATTCAATTCCTGCACCAATTTGCAGCCCTACTGTAAAACCGTCTCCAGTTACCTCCTGAATATCATTCACATCAAAACCTTGTGTTAAAATATATTGAAAACTAGGCCCTATAAATACATTTCCAACACCTAAAAACTTTTTCCCAAACAATACTGGAATATCAATTTTCTGAAAGCTAAAATCGGTTTGCACTGCATCTGCACCTAATCTTGCTGGGGAATAGGTAATGGTACTTTCCAAGTTGGTATAAACCAACTCTGGTCTAATATAAAGCCCCAATATGGGAATCTTTGCACGCAACCAAATACCAGCATGGTATCCAGTTTTACTTTCTGCGCCTTTAAAAAAATTTTCAGTAACCTCAATAATAGATTCCGAATTGTAATTTACACCTCCTTTAAATCCAAAATGGAGTTGAGCATTGGCTGTTTGACTAAAAGAAAATGCCAAACAAACGAGTAAAATTCCTTTTTTCATAATTTTTAATTTATTGTTTCTAAATCGCTTTATTTTTTTCTTGAAATTACTTTTTTAACAGCTGCAACAACAGCATCTGCATCCAATCCATACTTTTTCATCAATTGCTCTGGAGTTCCAGATTCACCAAAAGTATCATTGGTTGCAATAAATTCTTGAGGAGTAGGGGTGTTTAGGGCCAATGTTCTCGCAACACTTTCTCCTAAACCACCTAGTTTATTATGTTCTTCTGCAGTTACGATACACCCCGTTTTAGCAACAGAGTTTAAAATAATATCTTCGTCTAAAGGTTTAATCGTGTGAATATTGATCACTTCAACAGAAATCCCTTCTGCTTCTAATCTTTCCGCTGCTTGTAAAGATTCCCAAACTAAATGCCCAGTTGCAACGATGGTTACATCTGTTCCTTCTGTTAATTGAATTCCTTTTCCAACAACAAACTTTTCATCAGCTGGCATAAAAACAGGTACTTTTGGTCTTCCAAAACGCAGATAAACAGGCCCATCATGGTCTGCAATTGCAATGGTAGCTGCTTTTGTTTGATTGTAATCACAGGTATTAATTACCGTCATTCCTGGCAACATTTTCATCAATCCAATGTCCTCTAAAATTTGATGTGTAGCACCGTCTTCTCCTAAAGTTAAACCTGCATGAGATGCACAAATTTTTACGTTTTTATCTGAATAAGCGACTGATTGACGAATTTGATCATACACACGTCCTGTAGTGAAATTTGCAAAAGTTCCCGTAAAAGGTATTTTACCACCAATCGTTAAGCCCGCTGCAATACCAATCATATTTGCTTCTGCTATCCCAATTTGAAAAAATCTTTCTGGATTTTCTTTGATAAACTGGTCCATTTTTAAAGAACCAATTAAATCGGCACATAGTGCAACTACATTAGGATTTGTTCTACCTAATTCTGTTAAACCATCTCCAAAACCAGATCGAGTGTCTTTTTTTTCTGTGTAGGTGTATTTTTTCATTGTAATAGTGTGTGTTGTTTATTTTGCGTAAAAATAAACTTTTATTTCTCTTTAAAGAAAAGAAAAGAGAGAATACAGCCAAGACTTTCACACATTATGTTAAAAAGTCTTCAAGAATTTTTCGGAAGTTAAAATAGCATCGATAGAACTTATAAGTTCATCAATTCATCATAGAGTTTATGAATTGGCAAACCTACTACATTAAAAAAACTACCTTCTATTTTATCAATGGCAATAAAACCGATCCATTCCTGGATTCCATAGGCGCCAGCCTTGTCAAAAGGTTTGTAATTGTCGATGTAATAATTGATTTCTTCGTCAGAAATTTCTTTGAAATAAACCACGGTAGTATCATTTACAATCTTCTGAAAATAGTTGCTTTTTATTGAAATTGAAGTCATCACCTCATGCTTTTTTCCAGAGAGCGCTCTCAACATCTCAAAAGCAGCTGGTTTGTCTTTAGGTTTTCCCAAAGCTTTACCGTCTAGCCACACAATGGTATCCGAGGTTATTAATACATCTTTTTCTTCTAAGTTGGTAAAGGCTTTCGATTTTAAATCGGCTAAGAAATCAGTAATTTCTAGCCCTTTAAGTGAAGCTGGATATATTTCTTCCACTTCCTTTAATTGAATGGTAAAAGCAATGTCTAAATCTTTGAAGAATTGATGCCTTCTTGGAGACCCTGAAGCCAAAATAATATGGTGGTTTTTTAATTTTTCTCGTAACATGTACAGACGTTTAAGCGCAATAAATTCCTAATTGAAGTTCTTTTTAATTCTGGCCAAATCACGTTTGTTATCTCGATCCTTTAAAACTTCACGCTTATCATGCGTTTGTTTTCCCTTTGCCAATGCAATTTCAAGTTTTGCAAAACCACGCTCATTAATAAACAAACGCATCGGAACAATCGTGTTTCCTTTTGCTTCCACATCTTTTCTAAGGTTTTTAAGTTCACGCTTATTTAAAAGTAGTTTGCGCTCACTTTTTGGCATGTGATTGAATTGATGTCCAAAAATATATTCTTCAATATACATGTTGACAACAAACAATTCTCCTCGTTCATTAAACTCGCAAAAACTCTCTGTAATTCGAGCTTTGCTGAGTCGGATTGATTTAATTTCGGTACCTGTTAATTGAATTCCAGCCACTAATTTGTCGAGAATTTCATATTCGAAACGGGCCTTTTTATTTTGTATGTTGATGTTTTTCTGAACAGTCATTGACTGGATTTTAAAATCATTATTGTTCGTAAGTGTCCTTTCCCTATTTGGATAAAAAACAAGAACCAATTTTTAACAAATATACAGTTTTGATTAAGATTAAGAAGTGTAATTTAGCAGCCAATTTATGCTTAAAATACAATAATGATCGTGCGCTCTTTTTTTCTAATTACATTCACGCTTTTTATTTCTTGTGCAACAAAGGAAACTCCACTTACCGCACAACAAATTATTGACAAAACCATCCTTCGCTCTGGTGCAGATAAAGTGGAGAATTCTCAAATAAGGTTTCAATTTAGAGACAAAAAATATATTGCCATTCGTAAAAATGGAGACTTTCGTTTAGAAAGAACATTTAATAAAGCAACTTCAATAATAAAAGACGTAATCTCTAATAATGGTTTTAACCGTTTTGTAGACAGTCTTCCTTTTGTAGTGGTAGATTCTATGGCAGTAAAATATCGCAATTCTGTTAATTCTGTACACTATTTTTCTGTGCTGCCCTTTGGATTGAATGACAAGGCGGTGCAAAAAAAAATATTGCCATCATCTACTATAAATGGTATCGCATATTATAAAGTTGAAATTTCTTTCTCTGAGAATGGAGGAGGAGAGGATTTTGAAGATGTGTTCATCTATTGGATTGGAAAAGAAAATTTTTTAATTGATTATTTGGCGTATTCCTTTCATACCAATGGGGGGGGTAAACGTTTCAGAGTTTTAAAGGAACAATATAATAAAAACGGGATTCGATTTGTTGATTATCACAACTACAAACCTCTGAAAACAGATATAGCATTGATAGATTTGGATATTTCTTTTGAAAAAAAGCAATTGAAAAAAGTATCTGAAATTATTTTAAAAAATATTGAAGTAACTCTTTTAAAAGATTAAAATGAGCAAAAAAAACCTCATCAGCACAGCATTAAACGATTTTTATACCAAAGCTTCCGAAGAAACACGCTTAGATAGTGGTATGGGTTTTTTTGAGTTTGAACGCATCAAGTCGCTTATTGAAAGACATCTTTCCAAAACCAACGCAACCATTATTGATGTTGGAGGTGGTACAGGTAAGTATAGTGAGTGGTTGGCTCAAAAAGGACACGATGTTCATTTGATAGAGCCTGTAGAAAAACACATTAAATTGGCACAAAAACGTGCGCAGCAATTAACGAATCCGTTTTCAGTGACTTTGGGTGAATCGCGAAATCTCGAACTTAAAAATGAAGTGGCAGATTTGGTCATTTTACACGGACCTTTATATCATCTTCAGAAGAAAGAAGATCGATTGCAAACCATTCAGGAAGCAAAAAGAGTGTTGAAAAAAGGAGGACTTATTTTAGGTTTTGCTATCAATTCATCTGCATCAACGGTAGCAGGCTTAATGCAAGGACTGGTACATAAAAAACCTTTTTTTGAAATGTGTAAGACAGAATTAACGTCTGGAGTTCACAATCCACCAAAGGAATTTCCTTGGTTATTGGCCGATGGATTTTACCACAAACCAAAACAATTAAAAAAAGAATTTACTTCCAAGGGACTAGAAATTGTTAATTTATTTGCGGTCGAAGGAATGATTTGGTTAGACAGTGAATACTTTGCAAACATGTTAAATCCTCAAAAGAAAAAAACATTATTAGCACTCTTAGAAGTCACCGAAAAGGACGAATCTGTTTTATCATTTAGCCCACACATGATGTTGGTTGCAAAAAAGTAGATTTACTCTAGAATTTCGATCTGACTTGTTTTTTTTGTGCCTACTATTGTAACAATATAAAGGCTAGCATTGTCGCGATCATCCATGTTTTTGTATTTTTGTTCTCCTAAAATTTTATTTACAAAAACTGGTGTTGTATTGCTATGTCCAACAATCAATACTGTTTTACCTTTTGTAGCAACAGCAAAGTCTTCTGTATACATCTTTCTTGGATCGTACTTCTGAATAGGTAAATTTTTATTTTTTGCTGTTGGACTTGCAGTTTGTTGAGTTCTATTATAATCGGTAGTATATACCGCATTCAAATCTATATTTTTAAAATAGGTCCCCCAATTTGTAGCTCTTTCTTTTCCTGCTTCGTTTAAATTAGGATTTCGATTTGTTGCATCTGTTCTTACTTTTTCTGCATGACGTATTAAATAGTAGGTAGTTGTTTCTTCAGTTGTACAAGAAAGTATAGTGGTAAGAGCAAAGATAAGAAGGAGTGTGTGTTTTTTCATGAGTGATTATTTTATGCAACGAATATAGTTAAAAAAGAGATAGAAGGATATCAGTTCTTCCACATTCAACAGCGAACTCTAAACACCCATTTTTACTTGAAAATATTTAGTTTATCACACAATTCTATGTGTAAAAGTTACCTACATTTGCAGTGAATTTGAAAATTAATAACGAATTATGGGATTGTTTGACGGAGTTTTTAATAGTAATAAAAAAGAAAAAGTAGTTGCAGAAACATTTATAAATTGGATTCCATTAACAACATTAGATCAATTAGCCACTATTAAAGCGGAGTCTGAAACTGAATTTGTTCTTATTTTTAAGCATTCAACACGTTGTGGAATTAGTAGAATGGTTATCAAACAATTCGAAAAACTGTTTACATCTGAAACTAAAAAAATAAAAGTGTACTACTTAGATCTTTTAAACTATAGAAATATTTCGGATGAAGTAGGATATTCTTTTCAAGTTGTGCATCAATCTCCTCAATTAATAGTCGTTAGAAATGGGGTTACCGTTGCTCATACTTCACATAATGAGATCGCAGAAACAAATTTATCGAAATTTCAATAGGGTAAAGTAGTGAAAAACCTATTTTAAGTCCTATTTTTGTATTTCAAAATTTTCAAAATCTTGGCAGAAATTAGCACGTTAAAGAATACCTCAGGAAAAGAATTATATAATTATCAGGAAGATGCCATCACGGAAATCTTTCAACGATTTGATAATGCTGGTGATGATTACCACTTATTGTATCAACTTCCAACTGGGGGTGGTAAAACGGTTATTTTCTCTGAAATTGTAAGACGCTATATTTCTAAGTACAAAAAGAAAGTTTTAGTCTTAACACACCGAATTGAATTGAGTAAGCAAACCTCAAACATGCTTAGCGAATTTGGAGTTGAAAATAAAATCATAAATAGCACCGCTCAATTAGACGATCAAGACAAATATGATTGTTTTGTTGCAATGGTAGAAACTTTGAAAAACAGATTGAATGATGAAAAACTTGATATTTCCGATATTGGTTTGGTCATTGTAGATGAGGCGCACTACAATTCATTTACAAAGATTTTTAAGTTTTTTGACAATTCGATTGTATTGGGAGTTACCGCTACCCCTCTGAGTTCTAACATTAAGTTACCAATGTATGAGAATTATCAGGAATTATTTGTTGGTGAAACCATTCAGCATTTAATTGATAACCATTATCTGGCAAGTGCAGATTTGCATTCCTTTAATGTAGGTTTAACATCACTAGAGGTAGGAGCAAATGGAGATTATACCGTAAAATCTTCGGAAGACTTGTATACCAATTCAGACATGTTGAGTAAACTTGTTGAAGCGTATGAGGCAACTTCTAAGGGAAAAAAAACACTGATCTTTAATAACGGTATTAATACTTCCATTCAAGTATACGAAGCTTTTAAAAAGTCTGGATATCCAATTGCACACTTAGACAACACAAATACAAGAAAAGAGCGTGATTTTATTCTAACTTGGTTTAAGAAAACACCCAATGCGATAATCACTTCTGTAAGTATTTTAACCACCGGTTTTGATGAGCCTACAATAGAATCAATTATTCTAAACAGAGCTACTAAATCATTGACTTTATATTATCAAATGATTGGTCGTGGATCCCGAATTTTAGACAACAAAAACACGTTTAATGTAGTCGACTTAGGAAATAATTTTCATCGTTTTGGAGCCTGGGGAGCAGATTTAGACTGGCAAAAAATGTTCAAGTCGCCAGATTATTACCTTGATGCCATTCTTTCTGATGAAGATATTGAAAGTACTTTTAGATACGAATTGCCCACCAACATAAAAAAAGATTTCGGAAAATCTACTGATATTTACTTTGATGTAAAGTATGTGTATATAGATACGATCCGAAATGGTGAATCATCAAAAAGAGTTCTAGAAAAATCGATCGTACACCATGCGAAAATGTGTATTGAAAACAGTGAAGATGTTTTTGATGCCTTAATACTCGCAAAGAAAATAGGTGAAGAGATAGATGACCGTATCAACAGATATGCAAAATGTATTTCAAAAAGCACTCATAACTTTGTCACTTGGCTGAAAGACGATTATCGTAAAAAGTTAAATACCTACTTACGCGAAAACTTTGATAGAGATTTTGAACAGATTCATGGGCATCCACCCATTGATGAATAAAATAGAATAAAAAAAAGCGCTGAATATTCAGCGCTTTTTTTTATGGAGAGGTTTCAAAAAATTTATTTAGCAGGCAATACCTTTCCTACACATTCTCCAAAACCAATTCGTACTTTCTCATTTTCACAATGTGCCCGCATGATTACGGTATCATTATCATTGATGAATTTACGCGTCGTTCCATCTTTTAATGTGATTGGGTTTTGACCACGCCAAGTCAATTCTAGCATGGATCCATAACTGTCTTTTGTTGGTCCAGAAATTGTTCCAGAACCCATCATGTCACCTGCTTCTACAGGACAACCATTCACAGTATGATGTGCTAATTGCTGTGCCATTGTCCAATACATGTATTTAAAGTTTGAATTTGCAAGAATAGTTTCTTCACCATTTTCTGGTTGAATACCAACTTGTAAATGAATGTCATAACTTCCTTTTCCTCTTTGCTTCAAATAAGGTAATGGAGCGTGTACTTGCTTCGGGTTATCAGTTCTAAAAGGCTCTAATGCGTCTAATGTAACTATCCAAGGTGAAATGGTAGAAGCAAAACTTTTCCCTAAGAAGGGGCCTAAAGGGACATACTCCCAAGCTTGAATATCTCTTGCCGACCAATCATTAAATTGTACCAAACCAAAGATATGTTCTTCTGCTTCCTCAATTGGAATGCGATCACCTAATACGTTTGCATCTGTAGTTATAAAAGCCATTTCCAATTCGAAATCTAATAGTTTTGTGGGACCAAAACCGGGCGTATTGCTCCCTTCTACAGGTTTGGTTTGTCCATATGGTCTTCTCACTGGAGTTCCAGAAGGAATGATTGAAGAACTTCTTCCGTGATATCCAATAGGGATGTGAAGCCAATTTGGCAACAATGCATTGTCTGGATCTCTAAATAAGGACCCCACGTTTGTTGCATGTTCTTTACTGGCATAAAAATCGGTATAATCTCCAACCGTAACCGGTAATAACATTTCTACTTCGTCCATTCTAAATATAATATGCTCTTTATGAGTAGCATTGTCTCGAAGTTTCCCTTTTGTTACATCAAAAATATCAGCAATTCTATTTCGAACCAAGCGCCATGTCTTTCTACCGTCTGCAATAAAATCGTTTAAATTGTCTTGCAAAAAAATATCGTCTGTCAACGGAATTCCATCAAAATAACCCAATTGATGCAATGCGCCTAAATCGATGGCAAAATCACCAATTCTACTTCCAATTGTTATAATATCCTCTTTGGTGATAAAAACACCAAATGGAATATTTTGGATTGGAAAATCGGAATTTTTCTTGACATTCAACCAAGATTTTCTGTTTGGATTGTTTGCAGTTATAATCATTTTTTGATTTTTATATTTTAATCAAATTTATGCATTTTTTTTCATTTTACTCTTGAAAAACCATCAATAACATATTTTGATGCCCCCTTTTTTTAGGATCTTATAATTGTTAATATAAATATGCAAAATATCAACAAAACGTATTCAATGGATGCTTCCTTTTTATTATTTTTGTAAACTTAAACAACACACAACAATGCAACAAGATAATTTAATTTTCGACCTTATTGAAGAGGAGAAAGAAAGACAATTAAACGGACTAGAGCTCATTGCTTCAGAAAACTTTGTAAGTGATCAAGTGATGCGAGCGCAGGGTTCTGTTTTAACCAATAAATATGCCGAAGGATATCCTGGAAAACGGTATTATGGAGGTTGTGAAATTGTTGACGTTGTTGAACAAATTGCCATAGATAGAGCCAAAGAATTGTTTGGTGCTGCTTATGTAAACGTACAACCACATTCAGGTTCTCAAGCAAATACCGCTGTTTTTTCGGTTTGTTTAAAACCAGGAGATAAAATTTTAGGCTTTGATTTATCACATGGAGGACACTTAACACATGGTTCTCCTGTTAATTTTTCTGGTAAATTATACAAAACCTCTTTTTACGGAGTTGAGAAAGAAACAGGTATTTTAGATTATGATAAAATTCAAGAAACGGCTACGAAAGAAAAACCCAATTTAATTATTGCTGGGGCATCTGCTTATTCAAGAGATATCGATTTTAAGCGTTTTAGAGTCATAGCAGACAGTGTTGGTGCTATCTTACTAGCAGATATTTCACATCCTTCTGGAATGATTGCGAAAGGAATTTTAAATGACCCTTTACCACATTGTCATATCGTGACAACGACTACTCACAAAACATTGCGAGGTCCAAGAGGTGGAATGATTATGATGGGGCAAGATTTCGACAATCCTTTTGGAGAAACATTGAAGAGTGGAAAAGTAAAAAAAATGTCATCATTATTACAATCTGCGGTTTTTCCTGGAAATCAAGGAGGTCCTTTAGAGCATGTAATTGCAGCAAAAGCAATCGCTTTTGGAGAAGCATTAACTGATGAGTTTTTAGAATACCAAATTCAAGTAAAAGAAAATGCAGCTGCAATGGCAAAAGCATTTGTAGCCAAAGGATATGATTTAATTTCTGGAGGTACAGACAATCACATGATGCTGATTGATTTAAGGAATAAAAATATTTCTGGAAAAGATGCTGAAATAGCACTTGGAAAGGCAGACATCACTGTAAATAAGAATATGGTTCCTTTTGATGATAAAAGCCCCTTTGTAACCTCAGGAATCCGTGTTGGAACTCCTGCAATTACAACCCGTGGACTTTTAGCTTCTGACATGGCTGCTGTAGTTGGTTTTATCGATGAAGCGATACAAAATGCAGAGAATGACGAAGCGTTGCATGAAATTGGAGACCGTGTTTCTGATATGATGTCACACAGAAGATTGTTTGTGATGTAATAATATGACTTGGCAATTAAATTTCTTCCTACATTTACAACTGAATACTTTGTTTATGAAGAAATTTAATTGCCTTCTTTTTTCTTTCCTCTTTTATGCAATTCCATTTGTAAGCCAAACTTCTTTTTCAGAAAGCAGCGCTGCGCTTGGAATGAATATTTCTTATGGTGAAAGCGATTTAGGTGGCGGTGTTTCTTTTATTGATTTTAATAATGATGGATGGGATGACATTACTTTTGCAACCGAGGATACCGAAGAAATTTGTTTTCTAAAAAACACAAATGGGATTTTAACACAGGTGTACTTCACTGGGATTTCTAATACCCTAAAAACAAAACAAATCATTTGGGTAGATTACGATAATGACGGGGATAAAGATCTTTTTGTTACGGCACTAAACGGTAGCAATCGATTTTATCAAAACAATGGAAATATGGTATTTACCGATATTTCTAGCACGATTGGTTTTTTTACCGATAATAAACATACTACGGGTGCATCTTTTGGAGATATCGATAACGACGGTGATTTAGATGCTTTTATTTGTAATCGAGACGATGACAATGAAGCGGAAAGAAATTACTTATACCAAAATAACAATGGGGTTTATACAGATATTTCTAGCGAAGCAGGTATTTTGCTAACGAGTGAAATCTCTTTTTGTGCAGTTTTTTTTGATTATAACAATGATGGTTTTCAAGATATTTATGTTTCCAATGACAAACCTACCTATCGAAATAGATTGTATAAAAATAACGGAGATAATACTTTCGAAGACACCTCTGAAAGTAGTGGTGCAGGTGTTTTTGTAAATGCAATGACAACAACTATTGGAGATTATAACAACGATGGTTGGTTTGATATTTACGTGACCAATACGCCTGATGGGAATCAATTGTTAAAAAATAATGGTGATGGAACTTTTACAGATAAAGCAAGGGATACTGGTACAGAATTCAATAGTGTAGGGTGGGGTGCTGTCTTCTTAGATGCAGACAATGATGCGCATCTTGATTTATACGTTAGCGGTGAGTTTGATGGTACAAATTCTAACTTATTACCTTCAGCATTTTACCACAACCAAGGAGATGACACCTTTCAAATCCCCAGTGATATCGGTTTCGAAAACGATACAAGAAAGAGTTATTCGAATGCAATAGGAGATATTGATAATGATGGAAAACCTGATGTTGTTGTTTCCAATGATTCAGAAACAAACTTTCTATTCAATAATAATAGTACAAACACCAACAATTGGATTAAAATTCAACTTGAAGGAATCATCGGAAACAAAGATGGTATTGGCAATCGGATAGAAGTTTTTGCAGGCGGTACGTCTCAATACCGCTATACCTTTTGTGGCGAAGGGTATTTAAGTCAGAATTCTTCCAAAGAATTTATTGGTTTAGGTACTGCAACGAGTATCGATTATATTAAAGTTACTTGGAATCATAGTGGTGTGGTAGAAATAATCGAGCAAGTAGCCATAAATCAATCGATAACAATTCAAGAAAATAATGGGGTTTTAGGAAATGCTATTTTTTCTTTTGAAAGCATGAAAATTTACCCTAATCCAAGTGATGATGGTGTTTTTTATATAAGAAAAAATACTAATAACGAAAATATAAAAATTGCAGTCTACACTATTACAGGACAATTATTGTTTTCTAAGACCAATGAAGGTTCTTTCAATCTATCATCCTATGAAAAAGGAATTTATATTGTTAAAGTTATAACTGATAATGGTTCTATGACGCAAAAGATATTTCATTTATAAGGGATCACCAGCGCGCTCTATAATGTTTTCAGGAAGTGCCTTTTTTGCTTTTGCGCCCATTTTCTTCAATTTCTCGACACTGATTATCAAATTTCCATTTCCTTCCACAAGCTTATTCATAGCAGCATTGTAATCTGTTTTGGAAGCGTCTATTTTCTTTCCAATACCTATTAAATCTGTTAAAAGACCATGAAACTTATCATACAAACTCCCTGCTTGTCTTGCAATTTCGAGGGCATTTTTTTGTTGCTTTTCATTATTCCACATGGTGTCTATGGTGCGTAATGTTGCCAATAATGTAGAAGGCGTTACAATAACAATATTTTTCTCGAAAGCCTTGTTGTATAGAAAATTGTCCGAATTTATTGCAACTGCAAAAGCAGGTTCTATTGGAATGAATAGCAACACGAAATCTGGAGATTCAATCTTATATATATCTTCATACTTCTTCTCACTCAACTGTTCGATATGGCGTTTTAAAGAATTAATGTGCTCCTTTAGAAATTGAGCCTTATCATGTTCGTCATCTGAGTTTACAAATTGTTCATAAGCTGTTAGCGAAACTTTAGAATCAACAATCATCTTTTTATTATCTGGTAAATGAATCACCACATCGGGCAAGACTCTTTTGCCGTCATCATTGGTAAAACTTTGCTGCACAAAATATTCGCGATCTTTTTCCAATCCAGATTTTTCTAAAACACGCTCTAAGACCAATTCTCCCCAGTTTCCTTGGGTTTTGTTATCTCCTTTTAAAGCCTTTGTTAAATTGATGGTTTCCTTACTCATTTGCAAGTTCATTTCTTTCAATCCAACTATTTGCTGACGTAAAGCGGCATGGTAATCAATACTTTCTTTATGTGTTTTGTCAACTTTATCTTCAAAACCTTTAATTTTCTCTTGCAAAGGGTTTAAAATGGTTTGTATATTCTCTTTATTTTGTGCTGTAAATTTTGTTGATTTATCTTCAAAGATTTTATTCGCTAAGTTTTCAAATTCTTTGGTGAATTTTTCTTGAAGCTTCGATACTTCTTCTTTGTTATCATCCAGATTTTGTTGCAAATTTCTTAAATCTGCAACTTGACCAGAATTGATTGTTAGAAGCTGTTCTTTTTCATGTTGTAAAAAGCGAAGTTCTTTTTGAATTGTTATTGTTGCATTTTCTGCATTTTCTTTAGAAGATTGTAGTATAGAGTTTTGTCCTTCTAAAACAGATTTTTCTTTTTCTCCTTTTAATTTCCCTAGTAATCTACCTATAAATAAGCCTATTGAAATTCCAAAAACAATTATTAAAAAGTTAATTCCTAAATTATTCATCATATCAAATTAAGTCCTTAAATTTAGAACTTTAAAATATACAATGAAAGCATTTTCAAGTTTTATATTATTTAGACTTTTAGGTTGGAAACTAATTAATGATTTCCCTCAAGACATTAAAAAATATGTAGTCATAGCGGCACCTCACACAAGTTGGGTGGATTTCCCGATTGCAATTTTGGCAAGGATGTCTTCTGGAACAATGGTGAATTTTATTGGTAAGGATTCCTTATTTAAAGGGCCATTTGGTTTTATCTTCCGGCTTTTAGGTGGAACCCCAGTGGATCGAAGTCAGAATAACAATTTAGTAGATTCTATTGTGCAATTATTTAATACTAAAGAAGAATTTCGATTAGGTCTGTCACCAGAAGGAACTCGAAAAAAAGTAGCGAAATGGAAAACAGGTTTTTACTATATCGCCAAAGGTGCCAATGTGCCTATTGTAATGGCAACCTTAGATTTTGGTAAAAAGAAAATAAAAATATCGAAAGCTTATACGACTACCAATGATATTGAAGTAGATTTTAAACACTTCCATGCTTTTTTTAGTAATGTTCAAGGAAAAAACCCGGATCAGTTTTAAGAACGAAACAGCGCTGGCATTTCTAAAAAAGGGCCTCTTTTATTCTGCGAATTCTTCAGATACTTTCTCAGCAATCCGAACAATTACTTCTGTTGCTTTTACCATTGACTCAACCGGAACATATTCGTATTTTCCATGAAAATTATGCCCTCCAGCAAAAATATTTGGACACGGCAATCCTTTAAAAGAAAGTTGCGATCCGTCCGTACCGCCCCTAATTGCTTTTATTAAGGGTTTGATTCCTATTTCTTCCATGGCTTCTTTGGCTATGGTAACAATGTGCATAACAGGTACAATTTTCTCCTTCATGTTAAAATACTGGTCTTTGATTTCTATATTGACTGTTTTTTCACCGTATTTGTTATTAAAATCTATTCCAATCTGTTCAATAAAACGTTTCCGGCTTTCAAACAAATCAAAATCGTGGTCTCTAATGATGTATTCTAACTCTGTTTTTTCTACCGTTCCCACCATGTCATGTAAGTGAAAAAAGCCTTCGTAACCAGTTGTTTTTTCTGGAACTTCATTCTCTGGTAATGCCCTTGTGAATGCGTTTGCGATAGTTATCGAATTAATCATTTTTCCTTTTGCATACCCTGGGTGTACAATTTTTCCTTCAATGGTTATTTTAGCAGCGGCTGCATTAAAATTTTCATATTCTAATTCTCCAATCTGACTTCCATCCATGGTATATGCCCAATCTGTATTGAATTTTTCGACATCAAATAAGTGTGCTCCTTTGCCAACTTCTTCATCGGGAGTAAAACAAATTCGAATGATGCCGTGCTTTATTTGAGGATTTTGAACCAAATATTCCATTGCTGATATAATTTCGGTAATTCCTGCTTTGTCGTCGGCTCCCAATAGCGTTGTACCATCTGTTGTAATTATTGTTTGCCCTTTGTATTGCAATAAATCTTCAAAATAATTGGGAGACAATACAATGTTTTCTGCTTTATTTAAGACAATGTCTTTACCGTCATAATTTTCATGAATTTGTGGTTTTACATGCTTACCAGTAAAATCGGGACTCGTATCGATATGAGAAATAAAACCAATGGTAGGCACTTCATAGTCAATATTACTTGGTAATGTGGCCATTAGGTAACAATTATCATCCAAATCTACCTCTTGCAAACCAATAGCGTTGAGTTCTTTTTCTAACATCTTTGCTAAATTCCACTGTTTCTCTGTAGATGGAAAAGCGGAATTGTTTGGATCTGATTCAGTATCAATAGTGACGTAACTTACAAATCTTTTAATAATGTTTTCCTTCTTGATAATCATTTTTGCGTTTTCTTTTTTCATTTCAAGGAATCTCTTAGGCTTGGCAGAAAGTTTGTGTTGCTAAGAACTTATTGTTTCAATGTAAGTTTGCCTATTCTATTGTTGCCAGATAACCATGCAGTATTTTTATCTACAAACTGAATAGCATAGTGTCCTTCTTTTGATACCTCTTTCCATGTTTTTCCTGCATCATTTGAAAAAGAAACACCTGTTTTTCCAACTGCAAAAATTTCTTGACCTTGAGTTCCTGGAACATATTGTACACAACTTTTATAATTGGGGTTTTGAGCGTCTGCAACCAAAGTCCATGTTTGACCTCCGTCTGTAGTTATCGCTTTGTTTGAGGTGTTTTCTAGGGGTTTTGAGTAATCTCCACCGATTATAATACCTTGATTCATGTCATAAAAATCAATAGAATAAATTCCTTGCGGTCCTTTTCCTTGAACAATAGGGGTATTGTAAATTTTCCATGTTTTTCCGTAGTCATTAGATTTTAAGATTCGTGCTTTTTTCCCTCCAGAAACAATCCAAACAGTACTTCCTTTTATTTTTATATTGGTATTACTAGCAGCAAAAAAAGCTTCTCCTTCTTCAAAAACTGGTAAAGAGGTACAGGGCAACTTGCGCCAAGATTTCCCTCGGTCTTCGGTAACTATAATAGAAGCACAATTTTCTGTTGGATCTCCCACTGCGATTGCGTGGACGTTATCTTCAAAGAAATGCATGGAGTCATAAAATACTTTTTTATGATTTTCTGAATAGACTAAACTTGTTTCTCCTTCTGATAATCTATATAACAAGGCTGGATTTCCAATAGAAAGTGCAAAGTAGTCCTTTCCATTAAAAGCGATACTTCTAAAATTTGGTGTTATTGAATCTTGATATATCGGGAAATGCGCTTGTGGAAATTTTTCTTCTTCTGAGAAGATGCCAATCACACCGTTTGAGCCTGCGAAAGCAACACTATTTGAATCAATAACTTGAATTGCTCGAATGCTTGTATTCGCTATGGTAAAGCTTTTTATTACAACGGATTCAATCGTTCTAGGTTGATATGGTGGTTGGCAAGAAATTAAAATAATTAGTGCTGAAATAAGGATTGATAGTCTCTTCATTTTTAATATTTTTACACAACGAATTTAATGAATACAAATTGAGTTTTATGAAAAAAGCATTGGTAATTTCTGGTGGTGGTAGCAAAGGAGCATTTGCTGGAGGTGTTGCACAGTATTTAATGAAGGAGGAAGGAAAAGAGTACGATTTATTTTTAGGCACTTCTACAGGAAGTTTAATGGTGTCGCATTTGGCATTAGGTAAATTAGATGCATTAAAAAAATTGTATACCAGTGTTGATCAAAAATCAATATTCAGTAATAGTCCCTTTATAATTCGAAAAGTTGCTGGCGAAAAAGTCATTAGCATTAATCACTTAAACACACTTTGGAACTTTATTAAAGGAAGAAAAACATTTGGTGAGAGTAAAAATTTACGAAAACTCATCAAAAAAAATATCACTAAAGAAATGTACAATTCAATTAGAGCTCATCAAAAAGAAGTGGTGGTAACGGTTTCTAATTTGACAGCAAATAAGATTGAGTACAAATCGATAAACGATTGTTCGTATGAAGATTTTTGCGATTGGATTTGGGGTTCTTGCAACTATGTGCCTTTTATGAGTTTGTTAGAAAAAAACCATTGCCAATACGGAGATGGTGGTTTTGGATCTTTAATTCCAATTCGAGAAGCCATTTTAAGAGGCGCTACAGAGATTGATGCAATTATTCTAGATACAGAAGTAACCCAAATGAATCGAATGCCTTCTAAAAACCCGTTCTCACTACTGTTTGATGTATTCGACTTTATGCTGACGCATGTTGAAAAACACAATATTACCATTGGAAAATTAGCTGCAAACAACAAAAATGTAACTTTAAATTTATACTATACTCCAACTGTTTTAACAACAAATTCATTAGTTTTTGATAAAAAATTGATGCGAAAATGGTGGGAATCTGGCTTTATGTATGCGAAAACAAAGCGAGAAGAAGATATGAGTGAATTTAGACCAGACATTTTAGATTAATTTATTTGAGTTCAAGGTACATATTGTTTCCAATTGGTGTCGTTAATTTTGAATTTGATATTTCTTTTATATGCTCCTTTTTTTGAGAATTAAATCCACCTTTAGCACCTGTTAAAATATAATTAATTGTACGCTCAACAAGTGGGTCTGTTCGTTCACCTAAAACGCCTAAATTTCCATAATCTTCTCCTAATTCAATTCCAGGCAATGTAACTCCAGGAAGATATCCATTGATTTCATTTTGATTGTCTTTGTTTGTAATCTCAAGTACAATAGGTTGTAGTGCATACCTGTGATTTGTATTAAAATTGGGGCCATTTTTTCTTAAATTATCTGCATCATATAATGTAATTGACCCTTCTTGTTTACCAACAGTTTTTATGCCTACAAGTTTTACATCGATATAAGAACGTAAGCTGTTAATCACTAGTTCGGAGGCTGATGCAGAACTTCCAGAAACAATAAAATAGATCGTAGATAAATTTACGGAGTTGATGTTCTCTGTAATCATTCCGTTATTAATTTGATTTGGAAATCTATTAATAAAATATTCTGGAGTCACAGAAGCCAAAACCTTTTCATTCCAAACTTGTTTCGAAAATACTTGTTCGTTAAATTGTTCAGTAATCATGGCGCCTAAATAGGTTGCTGCACGAACAGAACCGCCACCATTATAGCGTAAATCGACAATTAAGTCTGTGATATTTTAATTTTTAAAGGTTAAAAAGGCATTGTTCAATTCTGCATCAAAAGAAGCAGAAAACTGATTATAAATGAGGTACCCTATTTTATTTCCCATTACTTCATCAAAAACCTTGGTGATTTTAACAGGATTTTCTTCTAATTGAGATTTAATAAGGTTAATTGTTGTCGCTGTAGAAATTGGATCTCCATCATTAAAATCTGCAAGTCCTATGGTGTAAGAATTGTTGTTTAATAAAGAAGAATAGTTGGTGTCTGTAATTTGAATACCATCGATCTGACTAAAAACCATACCTCTTATAATTCCCTTTGTAGCTGCATCCGATGCTGGAATTACATACCTCACATAACCAAAAACATTACTAGTTGTCGTTTTATAACGAACCAAACCAAACTCCATTCCGTTGTTTAGCGTAACGCCCAGAAAAGCATTTTCTAGCACCGTATAATCATCAACAATCCAAGAAAATCGGTCTGTTGGTCTTAAAAGCAGGCTTTCAAAAATATTTTCTGAATTAGAAAATCCCGCCAAGTAATTGTTTAGTGTTGCTTGAGAGTTAAAACGGGTATCTGCTAAGTCTGGCTTTGAACTTTGCCAAAAAATAGTAGGCGTTTAAGCCCTTCCATACAAAATCGTTTATTTCAATTTCTTCTGGAATCACCTCCATTTTAGAAGCGCAATTAGAAAAAAGTAGTGATATTAATAAAAACAGTAAAATTTTGTAAGAAATAGCAGATTTCATAGTACCTTGTTTTTTTTAACAACGAATTTTAAAACGTATTCGTATTTAAAACTTAACTATTTGTAACAAATTTAAATTTAGCTCGTCGTAATTATATAAACCAGATATTTAAATAGGGTTTTTATCAAAATAAGAGCACAAGTAGAATCAACGCAATAATGAAGCAATCCGATTTTTTAAAAATTGTTTTTCCTTTTAAAGATAAGGTCTTTAGATTTGCAAAAAGACTTTTAGTTTCTTCGGAAGAAGCCGAAGATGCAACTCAGGAACTATTTTTAAAATTGTGGAAAAACAAAGAAAAGATTGCCGAGTATAAAAATGTGGAGGCTTTTGCAATGACCATGACAAAGAATTATTGTTATGATCGATTAAAATCGAAGCAAGCAAGTAACTTAACCTTAATACATAGTAATTATAAAGAAAAAGACACCAGTTTAGATAAAAAAATTGAATATAGAGATAGTGTAAACCAAGTACACAGATTGATTCAAAATTTACCTGAGCAACAGAAAATTATTATTCAACTTAGAGATATTGAACAGTATGATTTTGATGAAATTTCAAAAATGGTTGACATGCAACCAACTGCTGTAAGAGTTGCTTTGAGTAGAGCAAGAAAAAAAATTAGACAAGAACTTACAAAAACACACAACTATGGAGTTAGCTAACATAGAAAAATTAGTAGAAAAATACTTAAATGCAGAAACATCTTTGCAGGAAGAGGCAACCTTGAAAAACTATTTCACCGAAGGTACGATAGCTCCTCATTTGCAAGAATACGAATCTATGTTTTGTTATTTTACTATAAGCAAACAAGAAACTTTTACAAAAACCATTCAGTTAGAAACAAAGAAACCATCAGGTAAAAACTTGAAATGGCTATCTGTGGCAGCCTCTTTTGCTTTATTGGTAAGTGTTTTTATTGGTAGCCAAGAATATGAGAAATATCAACAAGAAAAAACATTTACTCAGGTAAGTTATGCGCTAAATATGTTGTCTCTTAACCTTAAAAAAGGAGAGAGAGCCATTCAAAAAGTGCAAACTTATGAAAACACCATCAATACGATTTTAAAATAAAAACCAAGTAAATTAGTAAAACCAAGTAAAGTTAGAAATTATGAAAAAAATAATAATAATAGTAGTTGCTTTTTTAATTGCATCATCAGCAAGTTATGCACAGTCATTTTTTGATACATTAGAAGACATGGAAGGAGTAGACGTGGTTGTAGTAACCAAAGATGCTTTTGAAATGCTCTCTAAATTTCAAGACATTAAAATTGATGGCAATCAAACCATGAAAGTCTTTAGCTTGATAAATGACTTACAAGAATTGAAGATTTTCACGACAAATGATGCTAATAATGCCAATAAAATGGACAAGATGGTTAGTAAGGCAATCAAAGTGCAAAAATTAACAGAACTGATGCGTGTAAAAGAGGAGGATACTCGCATGAAAATTTATGTAAAAACTACGAAAAACAAGTCTTACGTGAGCGAAGTTTTAATGTTTATTAAAGGAGTTGGAAAAAAAACAAATAAAAATATAGAATCTATAATTATCTCTTTGACTGGAAATATTGATGTCCAAAAAATCTCTGAGATCACAGACACACTTGTAAAAGAATCTAACAGGAAGTAGTTACTCAAAAAAAAGCTAAGTTTTAAATTTATAAAAAACATGAAAAAAAAGTCAACCCTTATACTATTCTTTTTTTCTTTACTTCTTTTATTAAGTGCCTGTAATAATGAAAAATCACTACAAGCATATATTATAAACAGTAGTGAAAAGGAGGCCTTTATGTATGGTGATATCCCTGTTGGATTGATGCTTACGCCAAAGGAAAATGCTTCTGAAGAAGTAAAAGAAACGGTAAAAAGTATTAAAAAAATAAATGCTGTATTTTTAAAAAAAACAAATGAGAATGATACCGCTTATGAAGTAGAAAAATCAAAACTAAAAAATATTTTCACCAACAAAACATATAAAACCTTAGGTAGCTTCAAAGCAAAAGGAATGAATATGAAGTTATATTATACTGGAGAAACGGATCATATAAACGAAGTAATCGCTTTTGGATATAGTAAAGAGGTTGGAGTAGGTATTGCCAGGTTATTGGGTAAAAACATGAACCCAGCAAGAATCATGGAAATGATGAACAATATCCAAGTTGACACTGATATGTTCGATTTTAGTCAATTAAATAATGTTTTCAATAAAAAGTAAAAGTTAATTACTTCAATTATAAAAACTGTAATTTCGAAAGAGATTACAGTTTTTCTTTTTAACGAGTAGTTAACACGTTCAAAACATTAATTTCTTATTTTTGAAATCTTGAAGAATAGCACTATGAAATTTAAAAAAATAATATTTCTTTTTATACATCTTACAGTTGCATCAGTTTTTGCACAGCAATCAACTGACTACAAAGGAGAGAGAGAGAAACTACATGTTTTAGAACACACAAAATTAAAAGTTGATTTTAACTTTAAAGATAAGCAACTTAATGGAGAGGCTTGGATTACTGTAAAGCCTTATTTCTATCCAACAGACAAACTTATTTTAGATGCAAAAGGGATGATTATACATCAAGTCGCACTAAAGGGTGAAAAATTAGATTTTAATTATGATAATTTTAAATTGCGTATCGATTTACCAAAAAAACATACGAAAGATGAGTCTTATACACTCTATATTAAATATACGGCAAGACCCGAAAAAGTCAAGCAAAAAGGAAGTGCAGCAATAAGTGGCGCCAAAGGATTGTATTTTATAAATGCGGATGGTAGCGATAAAAACAAACCTACACAAATTTGGACACAAGGGGAGACCGAAGCAAGTAGTTGTTGGTTTCCAACAATAGACAGCCCAAATCAGAAATCTTCACAGGAAATTTATATTACAGTTCCAAACAAATACAAAACGCTTTCTAATGGCAAATTAGTGAGTCAAAAAAAAGAAGGTTCCAACCGAACAGATTACTGGAAATTTGATCAGAAACACGCACCCTATTTATTTTTCATGGGGGTAGGTGAGTTTGAAGTGATAAAAGATTCCTATAAAAATATCCCAATTGAATATTATGTTGAAAAAGAATACGCACCGTATGCAAAAGATATTTTTGGAGATACCCCGGAAATGTTAGACTTCTTTTCAACGCTTTTAGGTGTAGAGTATCCATGGAACAAATACAGTCAAATTGTTGTTAGAGATTATGTAAATGGTGCAATGGAAAATACGACTGCGGTTGTTCATGGTGAACAGGCCTATCAAAAGCCGGGGCAATTAATTGATGAAAATAAGCATGAAAATACCATAGCACATGAAATTTTTCATCATTGGTTTGGCAATTACGTTACAGCAGAAAGTTGGGCAAACTTATCCTTGAATGAATCTTTTGCAAATTATAGTAAATACTTGTGGAGAGAACATAAATACGGTAAACAAGAAGCAAATGCACATTTATTTGAAAATAATTCAGCCTATTTAGATGGCCAGAATTCTGATAAAAATTTAGTCCGTTTTAACTACTCCAATAAGGAGGACTTATTTGATTTGGTGAGTTACAACAAAGGAGGCACAGTATTGCATATGCTACGAAACTATTTGGGAGACGCTGCGTTTTTTAAAGGATTAAATCTATATTTAACAGAAAATAAATTTAAAACGGCAGAAGTACACCAACTTCGATTGGCTTTTGAGAAATTGACTGGAAAAGATTTAAATTGGTTTTTTAATCAGTGGTTTTTTGGAGCAAGCCACCCACAAATAGAAGTTTCTTACGATTATAATATTATTCAGGATAAAGTAACTGTCAATATTATTCAGTTGCAATCTGAGAAATTTAAATTTCCTTTTGCGATTGATATTTACGAAAATGGCATCCCAAGAAGAGAACACGTTTTTGTAGACGGAAATGATGCTTCGTTTACATTTTCATACCGAAATCAACCCGATTTTATTCAAGTAAATGCAGATGGTGTCTTGTTGTGTGAAATTACTGAGAACAAAGTTTTAAGCGATTATATTTTTCAACTAAGAAACGCAGAAAATTACGGAGATAGAAGAAAAGCCTTATTATCGGTACTTAAAAAACAAGATGATAAAGTAGCATTTAATGCAGTCGTAGACGCATTGAATGATTCTTATTTCAAGATTCGAATTCTTGCATTAGAAAATATTGATCTAATCAATAAGTTTTCTAAAAAAGAAGCAATTCGAAAAATCACTAAAATTGCAACTTCAGATAAAAAAACCTTGGTAAAATCGGCTGCAATTGAAACCTTAGGGAAGTTATTGGATCCAGAATTGAAGTTGGTTTTTATTGAAAATTTAGAGAGCAATTCGTATGCTGTTGTTGGCAAGAGTTTGGTTGCTTTATACTATGTAGATCCAAAAATGGCTGTTGAGAAGTCTAAATCACTACCCAATGAAATTCGTAAAATATTGGCAACACCATTGACACGAATTTTTATTGAAGAAAAAGATGAAGAGGAACTTCCATTTATAGCACAAAACGTACTCTCTGGTATGTATTTAACGGGTGATGACAAAACCAAAGCAATCTATCAAAAAGCATTTCAACAGATTTCTGAGAGCAATAACGAGAAAGCAATTAAGAACCTAGTTGAGGACATGATTGTGAAAGGGAATCAATACAAGAGTTTTAATTTTGATAAAGTAATGATCAACCAAATGCGAAGAATGATCCAGACCCAAAAAAAACAAAATAAGTCGAATAAAAAACTAAACATTAAGATTATTAAAACAGCAATGGCAGAGCTTATTTAAATCTAAATAGTTTTTTTGAAGTTTTAAAAGTGATGGAATTCCATCACTTTTTTTTATTTCTGATATTCATCAAAAGTACCATCTTCATAAAAAACCACGATCCTTTTAATTTTTTTGCCACTATTATCAATTAGCGGTAGCGTAGTTGTATGACTTTCTAATGGAAGAGTAGGAGTGTGTAGCGTTTTTTTTGGGAACTCTCCAATCCCATTTAATAGCCAATGGATATCAACATCCAAAAAAACACCTGTTACTTTTAAAATGAAATCAAGACTAGGTTTGTTTCTGCCAGACAATATATGGGAGATGCTAGAGCGTTGTACACCAATCTTATCTGCAAACAAAGATGCAGTAAGTTGATGCGTTTCCATCACTTTTTTTAACCGTTCTGTAAAATCAACAATGTTTACCAATGTAATTATCTTAAGTGTTACAAAAGTAACTCAACTTTAATTAGGAAACAACAGGAAGTTATTTTTTAACATTTAAAAAACATTAAAGCTTAAACCATAACATTTCATAAGTGATTTAATCAACTAGTATTTAAGATTTTACTGCTATTTAATAAGAAATAATTATACAATACGATTTATAGGTGATTACAAAGTTAAACAGCGGAATAATTGTTTACATAAATGTCCTTTTCCTGGTGAAATGCAATTTACAATTGTAATGTGTCTCGGTTTTACATTTGTGAAAAAATGATTTGCCAATAAAACTGAATTGAGTATTTTTGAGGTAAATATAGAATCCAATTTATGTCACTATTATCAATCTCTTTATTAGATGCATTTTTCAAAAAAGAAAAAGAGACCTCTTTATTTGGGAGATGGATTCGATTCGAGGACATTGCTTCCATTATTTTTAAACACGAAAAAAATACTTCTGTAAAACAAATCGGTTATTCGGAACAAAAAAGACCTATTTATAGTATTCAATTAGGAACGGGAAAAAAGAAAATACTTATTTGGAGCCAAATGCATGGAAATGAAAGTACGGGTACCAAGGTTGTTTTCGATTTGTTAAACACCTTGACACAATCTAAAGAACCTTGCATTGAGCAAATTTTAAAAGCCTGTACCTTGCAAATCATACCGATGTTAAATCCTGATGGGGCTGAAGAATACACGAGAGTAAACTCCAACAAAGTAGATCTAAATAGAGACGCTGTTAATCGTAGTGCTACTGAAAGCAAAGTATTAAGAAAGGCTTTAGACACATTTCAGCCTAATTTTTGTTTTAATTTACATGATCAACGAACAATTTTTGGAGTAGAAGGAACTACGAAACCTGCTACAATTTCATTTTTGGCACCCTCTGAAGATAAAGACAGAACATTAACAGCGGGTAGAATACAGACAATGAATGTTATTGTTGCCATGAACAATTTGTTACAACAGGTAATTCCCAATGCTGTAGGTCGATATACAGACGAGTTTTATCCAACTGCAACTGGCGATAATTTTCAAAAATTAGGATATAATACTGTTTTAATTGAAGCAGGGCATTATCCAAATGATTATGAACGAGAAATTACTAGAAAGTACCATTTTTTTGGACTCTTACAGGGTATTTATCACATAGCAATCAATGAGGATTTCACGACTTATGAAACCTATTTTGACATTCCAAATAATGTTAAAAACTTCTACGATGTAGTTCACAGACATGCAAATCATCAAAAAGAAACGGTTGCGTATCAATATGAAGAGAAAATTATTGATAATAAATTGGTCTTCGATCTTCAAAAAGTGGCGCAAATGGAGTTAAAAAACTCACTTTCACATAACGAAATCGTTTTCGATTCATAATTTTATTAAATATTTATCATTATTTTGAATGCTTTTGTAAATTAAATTAATATTTTTGTTGTTAATGCTGAATTTTACGCAATTATGAAAAAATACATGTTAGATGAAATTGATCATCAAATTTTAGACATCTTAATCGAAAACGCAAGGACTCCATTTACAGACATTGCAAAAAAACTTTTAGTTTCCGCTGGAACAATTCACGTGCGTGTTAAAAAGATGGAAGATGAGGGAATCATTCAAGGTTCTACACTAACACTTAACTACAAAAAAATGGGTTATTCTTTTATAGCACATGTAGGTATTTTTTTAGATAAAACTTCGATGACGCAAAACGTGATTGAGGATTTACGAAAAATTCCAAATGTAACAGTAGCTTATGTTGTTGCTGGTATGTATAATATTTTCTGTAAAGTAAGAGCGAAAGGAACTACTGATGCAAAAGATATTATTTATGCGATCGATGAAATTCCTGGCGTAAATAGAACCGAAACCATGATTGCATTAGAAGAAAGTATCAACGATAAAAAACGAATGATGCACGCAATTTTTAAAGAATTATAAAATAACTGACATATTTTTTATTAAATCCTCATCTTTTGATGGGGATTTTTTATGTTTGTATAAAACAAACTGAATAGAACATATGCCACAGAATATTACCTACAATCAAAATAACTTATCCAAAGATATTTTACTTAAGTTGTATCGGAACATGCTAAAGCCTCGTTTAATTGAGGAAAAAATGTTGATTCTATTACGACAAGGCAAAATTTCAAAATGGTTTTCTGGTATTGGACAAGAGGCGATTTCAGTGGGTGTAACGATGGCCTTGAAAAAGGAGGAATATATTTTGCCAATGCACCGAAACTTAGGTGTCTTTACGACCAGAGAAATTCCGCTTTCACGCCTTTTCTCTCAATGGCAAGGAAAGATGAATGGATTTACAAAAGGAAGAGATCGTAGTTTTCATTTTGGTACTCAAGCGTATAAAATTGTTGGAATGATTTCTCATTTAGGACCTCAATTTGGAGTTGCAGATGGTATTGCGTTGGCCAACAAAATAAAAGAAGTAAAAGAAGTTTGTGCTGTTTTTACAGGAGATGGAGGTACCAGCGAGGGTGATTTTCATGAGGCGTTAAATGTGGCTTCTGTTTGGAGTTTACCTGTCTTGTTCTGTATTGAAAATAACGGCTACGGGCTTTCAACTCCAATAGCGGAGCAATTCAATTGTGAAAATCTTGCAGATAAAGGTATTGGTTATGGCATGGAAAGCCATATTATAGAAGGAAATAACATTCTAGAGGTTTATCAAAAAGTTACTGAAATTGCAGAAAGTGTTCGAAAGAATCCAAGACCCATTTTAATAGAATTTAAAACTTTTCGTCTTCGCGGACATGAAGAGGCTAGTGGCACCAAATACGTTCCAAAAGAACTAATAGAGGAATGGGAAGCTAAAAACCCAATTTCAAATTTTGAAAACTATTTATTAAAAGAAGCTGTTTTAACGAAGGAAATGATAGATAGCTATACTATAGAAATAAAACAAGAAATAGATACACATTTAAAGATTGCTTTTGAAGAAGAAAAAATTACTCCAAATTTAGAAACTGAATTAAGTGATGTATATAAAATGTTTGATTTTCAGGAAACTGAACCCTCCCAGAAAAAGAACAAGATTCGTTTAGTAGACGCTATTTCGGAAGGACTACGTCAGTCTATGGAAAAACATGATGACTTGGTTATTATGGGGCAAGATGTTGCAGAATATGGGGGTGTTTTTAAAATCACAGATGGATTTGTAGCACAGTTTGGTAAAGAGAGAGTACGAAATACACCCATTTGCGAATCTGCAATTGTAGCAGCTGCTTATGGCCTGTCTGTAAAAGGGATGAAAGCAGTGATGGAAATGCAGTTTGCAGATTTTGTTTCTTCAGGATTTAATCCGATTGTGAATTTATTGGCAAAATCGCATTACCGTTGGGGCGAAAAAGCAGATGTAGTGGTAAGAATGCCCTGTGGTGCAGGAGTAGGTGCGGGTCCATTTCACAGTCAAACTAATGAAGCCTGGTTTACAAAAACTCCGGGTTTAAAAGTCGTTTATCCAGCATTTCCCCAAGATGCAAAAGGTTTGTTAGCTTCAGCAATTGACGATCCAAATCCGGTATTATTTTTTGAACACAAAGCTTTATATCGCTCAGTTTATCAGGAAGTAAGTGAAAATCATTTTACGATTGAAATCGGAAAAGCAAATCAATTAAAAACAGGGGAGCAAATTTCTATTATTACTTATGGTGCAGGAGTACATTGGGCTTTAGAGACCTTAGCGAACAATCCTACAATTGCTGCCGATTTAATTGATTTAAGAACCTTACAACCCTTAGATGTGGAAACAATATACCGTTCTGTTCAAAAAAGTGGGAAAGCCATTATTTTACAAGAGGATTCTCTTTTTGGGGGTATTGCTAGTGATGTTTCTGCATTAATTACTGAAAATTGTTTTCACTATTTAGATGCCCCAGTTAAGCGAGTGGGAAGTTTAGAAACACCAATTCCATTTCAAGGAGGATTAGAAAATCAATACTTATCAAAAAATAGTTTTGAAAATCATTTAAAAGAGCTCTTAAATTATTAAAAAAAGTATATATTTAAGCACAAATTAGAAGCAATGAACAACAAGCAGTTTATATTAAAGAACAGACCAGTAGGAGCACCCGATGAAACTACGTGGGAATTTCAAGAAAATGAAGTTCCTGAATTACAGGATGGAGAAATATTAGTGCAACATCATTATATTTCATTAGATCCTGCAATGCGTGGTTGGATGAATGATACCAAGTCATACATTCCTCCAGTTGCTTTGGACGATGTAATGCGTGCGGGTTCTATTGGTAAAGTAATTGACGCAAATAATAACCCTAAATTTGAAATTGGTGATTGTGTTACCAGTTGGGGAGGCGTTCAACAATATGCCATCGGAAATGGTGATGGTTGGTATAAAGTAGATGAACGATTGGCGCCAATGCCAATGTATTTAGGTACGTTGGGGATGCCAGGAATGACAGCTTATTTTGGAATTACACAAGTTGGTAAGATCAAAGAAGGAGATATTGTGTTGGTTTCTGGTGCTGCAGGTGCTGTTGGAAGTATTGTTGGTCAAATTGCAAAAATCAAAGGGTGTACTGTAATTGGGATTGCTGGCGGACAAGAAAAATGTGATTATCTAAAAAACGAGTTAGGTTTTGATGACGC
The DNA here is from genome assembly GCA_949519155.1 of Polaribacter sp. SA4-10. Taxonomy (GTDB): domain Bacteria; phylum Bacteroidota; class Bacteroidia; order Flavobacteriales; family Flavobacteriaceae; genus Polaribacter. The sequence continues at coordinate 125,795 of CATIQU010000035.1, read as the reverse complement.
TATTGATTACAAATCAGAAAACATTTATACTGCATTGAAGAGAAAGTGCCCAAAAGGCATCGATGTTTATTTTGATAATGTTGGTGGTATTTTATTAGACGCTGCATTAAGCAAACTAAGAATGCATGCACGAGTTGTTATTTGTGGAGCAATTTCACAATACAATAACAAACATAAAATTGATGGTCCTAGTAATTATTTATCGCTATTAGTAACGCGTTCTACCATGCAAGGAATGGTTGTAATGGATTATACCAAAGACTTTGCCATTGCTGCAAAAGAAATGGGTACTTGGATGAAAGAAGGGAAACTAAAGTCGCGAGAAGATGTTTATGAAGGTATTGAAAATTTTAAAGAAACCTATGAAAGACTTTTTTCTGGTGATAAAAACGGAAAATTAGTACTGAAAGTAATTGAAGACTAGTAGCTTATATCATTGGATTCTTCCAGTTAAACTCTTTAAAAAGCGAATTCCAATCTTCTGGGAATTCGCTTTTTAAGTTTAATTTTTCATTTGTAAACGGGTGTTTGAATGTCAAACTACCTGCGTGTAAAAAGAAGTTTTTCCATCCAAAGTTTGTTTCAAACATGAGGTCATGATTTTTATCACCGTATTTTGCATCGCCAATTAATGGGTGACTAATTTTAAGCGTATGGGCACGTAATTGATGCATTCTACCAGTTTTCGGCTCCATTTCCACCAAACTATAGCGGGATGAATCATAAGGCTTTACGGGGATATCTAAGACAATAGTTGCCAATGTTTTCAAGTGAGTCAATGCTTCTTTGTAGGATTTTCCGTCTTTTCCTTTTACTGGAGAGTCTATCTTTTTTGATGCTGGAGCATGGCCACGAACAACTCCGTAATAAGTTTTCTGGATTTCTTTGTTTGTAAAAAGTACTTGAAACTTAGAAACATTTTCTGAATTGTTTGTTAGCAACATAATTCCAGATGTTTTTCGATCCAATCGATGTACAGGATGGAATTTTTCCCCAATTTGTGCTTCTAGTAATTGTAATAAGGATTTTTCATCAGCAACATTTCTTGAAAGAAAGGAATGGTGCACCACCACATTATTGGGTTTGTTCACACAGATGCAATATTCGTCTTTATAAATAACCTCTAATTCCATTTTGTCTGATGTTTTTGGCTAAATTATATAATAATTTCAAAGAGGGATGATAGAATCGCTATTTATAAATCAAAATGTTTATTAATTGTTTCAAAATACTCTATTTAACATAATGTAAATTATAGTACATTTTTAATTAAGGATTATCCTTTGGATGATTTCTAAATTACTACCTCAATTTAGTTGTATATTTGCAGTGCTATTTCAAATAACAACCAGATTAAAATTCCTATGCCTTTTAAAAAATTACATGTAACGATCAAAGAATTCTTAGAAGATCAAGAGGTCACAATTCCAACACCTTTTCAAAAAGCAAGCATACCAGTTATAAAAAGTGGTGCAAATATTTTTTGTACTGCTCCAGAAGCAAGTGGAAAAACGATTGCATTGATTTTAACAACAATGCAGAAATTGAAATGTGAAGAGATTGGAACTGCCCCAAGAGCAATTGTAGTCGTTGAAAACAATGAAAAAGCACTACAATTGTATGAACTCTTTCTAAAATATACAAGACCCACTTCTTTACGGGTCTATTTTGGAGATGAGAAAGCGCATGTTGATTTGTTGAAATCAGAAATTTTTGAAGGAGTTGATATTCTTGTTACCACACCTAAAACACTGAATAAGTTGATTTTATCAGAAGGTTTGAATACCACTCAAGTAAAAATATTTAGTATTGATGATGCTGATTTTTTAGTTCAAAAATCTTCTTCGGCAGATTTAATATCCGTTACACAAAGTATTCAAAAATGTCAGTTTGTAATGTATTCTGAAAAAATGCATCCAACCTTAAAGCGTTTTGAGTCTTATTTTATGACCCACTATAAAACAGTTGCTATATAATAACCAACGTTCATATATAAGTGTGCTAATTTCTTTTATTCAACATTATGACCATTCCAAAATTACATTATATTTCAGAAGGAAATACTCCAGAAGAACACCTTGAAAACATTCAAAATGCTTGTACCTCTGGTGCCGAATTAGTACAATTAAGTTTAAAAGATGCCTCAGAAGAAACCATTTTAGAGATCGCAATTGCTGCAAGGGAAATCACCTCTCATTTTCAAACCAGACTGATTATTAATACCCATTATAAAATTGCAAAAACAGTGAAAGCAGATGGTGTACATTTAGAAAAAACTAACTCTTCTTCTTCTTCTACAATAGCAAGAATACATTTATACACTTGGCAGATGATTGGAGGAACTGCAAACACGCTACAAGACTGCGAAGCATTGTTAGCAGACGAAGTCGACTACATTAATTTAGGACCGTTTAAAAGTACCAAACAAGATCCTTCAACCCTTTTAGGTATTAATGGATATTCTGCAATTGTAGATGCCTTAAATACAGAAACCCCTATTATAGGTTTTGGAGGCATTACAGTAGAAGATGTGAAGAATATTTTAAAGACAGGGATTACAGGAATTGGAGTTTCTGAAGAAATTACAAGAAATTTTGATTCCATAAAAGCATTCAATCAACTACTAAGTGCATCTTCAACTGACGAGTTGCGTCATACATTTGAGTAAAAAATAACAATCATATTATCGGAGTAGCTTCAAAGAAGAAAAGACATTGGTTTTCTTCAAAAAACAGCATTAATATATGCGAAAAATAGCATAAAAAAGTTTATTCGTACTATGTGGATGTATTTGGGTTTGTTGGCAGCGCTTTTTTTAGGATTACATAATTTATGTAAAAAACATGCGGTACAAGGAAATGCGGTTTTACCGGTACTTCTGGGTTCTATCTGCGCAGGATTTTTGCTACTACTCCCCTTCTTTATCATTTCTGTTTATGCTCCAAATTACGCAAAAGAAACAGGTTTTTATATTGTAAAAATCCCTTGGTCAACCCATGGGTACATTTTTATAAAATCGATAATCATGTCAGCTTCTTGGATTCTGGCATATCATGCATTAAAGCATTTACCAATCACCATTGTAACACCCATACGTTCTGCTGGTCCTTTTTTTACTTTTATAGGAGCAATTTTCATCTATAATGAGCAACCAAATTTCTTACAATCGATTGGTTTTTTTGTGATTATTTTCTCCGTTATTTTGTATTCTAAAATAGGAAAAAAAGAAGGAATTAATTTTAAAAGGAATAAATGGATTTTTGCCATTATTGGAGCTACATTTTTAGGCGCTTCTAGTGGCTTGTATGACAAGTTTTTGATTCAGGGTTTAGTCCTAAGTCCGCAAACTTTGCAATTCTGGTTTTGCTTATATACTCTATTAATATTATCAACTCTTTTATCAATAACATGGTTTTCAAATAAAGAAAAACGAGCAAAATTTAAATGGCGTTGGACCATCATAGCTGTTGGAATCCTATTGCAAGCAGCAGATTATTTTTACTTTAAAGCTTTGCAAGACCCAGATGCGTTGATCATGTTGTTATCTGCGATAAAAAGAAGTCAATTATTGATTGCGGTCGTAATTGGAGGACTCGTTTTTAAGGAAAAAAATAAAAGAAAAAAATTAATTCCTCTATTGGGGATATTACTGGGAGTGTTTTTAATTCTGTAATCATAGACAAACTGCTTTGATAAAAAACAACAACATAAAAAGGTGTTTACCTTACTCCTATTGTAATCATATAAATTTATTTTTACTCGAAAATACAACTAAAAATATTAGCATATTTATACTAATTAAAAAACATTCTCTGCATTTCTGTATTATCACTTTCTGATGGAATTAGATAGGGTCTTAAATCTAGTGCTCCACATATTTCTAAGTAAACACCCAATGGCATTGGAGTTTCTTTTTTAAAGTAACAATACAATATTGTAACACCTATCCCTAATATTTCAGCCAATTTATTTTGAGTAATTTTCTTTTCCTTCATTCTCTTTTTAAAATAGCTCAAAATTAAATCCTGCCCGACCTCTGAGGCGTTTTTATAGCTATTCATCTCAATCATCTTTAATCATCTTTTCAACCGCTTTAGCTCTTAAGCGCCAGGATGCTTTTTCATTATCATTTGAACACCAATTCGTTTTTAAGACGGCTAAGGTATACAATGATTCTAGTAGGGTTTTTCCTTTTTTTTCGGCAAATTCTTTTACATCATTATAAAAATGCTTCGTTAACCTTTCGTTTTCCTCAATAGCGGATCTGGCGTTGATAATGTTTTTTTTTTTATTTATTAATATAGGCTAATTTATTAAAAATAAATTATTAACAAAAAAAAATACCTAATATGAAAATAATTTAACATAAAATGTTCATATATGAACATTTGTGTAATTTTTTTAGGAAGTAAAATACAATATAATTGGTATGATGCCGAGGTTTATATAAAAAAATCAACTGAATAAACACAAATTTATAAAATAATGAAATATGAATAATCAAAAAATTAACACAATTTAAACCTTATGAACTTATAAAGGTTTTAAATTGTTAGCTATCTACTCTGGTTGAATATCTTTTCCAGGCTTTCCCTCCTAAGATGCCAAGCTACTCTTTCAGGATCACTCTTACAGTACTTTATTTTTAAGTCGACAATAAAGTTTAGAGACTCTGCTACACATTTAGACTTCCTTTCTGAAAACTCTTTTACATCAGTAAATAAGTGTCTAATAAATCGTTCGTTTTCTTCAATTGCTAATCTGGCGTTCATTGTTTTTTCTTTAAAAACCTTTTTTTAATACCTAGGATTCTGAAGTAAAAAATTACTTTATATAAATCTAGTTTAATAAAAAAAAACGCTGACGAGCAATTAAGTAAAGTTTAATTACAAGATATTTTAGTTAAGCATAAAAAAATGAATGTTTAGAAATTTTAAGAGACTAATTGATTGAAATAATCAAAAATTTCTCCTTTTGAAATATTACTTCCTTTTTCAATTAAGTCAAATAACTCAGTATTTCTTTCCTCCTTATAAGGTTTAGATCCTTTAAATATATCCACAGAATTATCCATTGGATTGTGCATTAACCACTCAAATCCCTTTTGTTCTAATAGATTAATGTCCCAATTTATTTTAATTGCAATTCTATGAATTTCATCTGATTCACATTTAAACAAATTAACTGAAGTTTCAGAAAAGTGCTCTAAATAACTCGTACTTCTTAAAACATCATCCCAAACAACATCTGAAAAAACATTCATTTCATCATCTGCTACCTTTGGATTTTCTTCTTTTATTTGATTCCATTCTTTTGCATCAATACTTTGTGATGCTAAAAAGCGCGCAAATTCTTCGTGTAAGTTCTCAAATTGTTCTTTAGTAAGTTGTCTGTACTTCATTTTATGTATTTTATAAACGCTTACTAAATCTCACCAATAGTGGGGCTTAGCAAATTGTTTTTAATTTTGAATTTGAAAATAAAAAAGCTCGTTATTTCTAACGAGCTTTTTAAAATTATTGAAAGTTTGTTATTATTCTTTAACAACTTCAAAAGTAATATCTGCAACGACTGCTCTGTGTAAACGAACAGCTGCTTCATATTTACCTAATCTTTTAACAGAACCACCAACTACTTTGATAAATTTCTTATCCAAGTCTGTTCCTGCTTTTGATAATGCCGCAGCTAAATCAATGTTGTTCACAGAACCAAATAATTTGTCTCCTGAACCTACTTTAGATGCAATCTTAATTTCATATCCTTTAACTGTTTCTGCAATTTTATTTGCATCTTCAATTAATTTAGCCTCTTTAAAAGCTCTTTGTTTTAAATTCTCTGCTAAGACTTTCTTTGCAGATGAAGTAGCTAAAACGGCTTTTGCTGTAGGAATTAAAAAATTTCTTCCATAACCATTTTTCACAGTTACAACGTCATCTTTAAATCCTAAATTTTCTACGTCTTGTTTTAATATCAGTTCCATATCTCTACTTCTTTATTATTTTAACATATCTCCAACGTAAGGCATTAACGCTAAATGACGCGCTCTTTTTATTGCTTGCGCAACTTTACGTTGATATTTTAATGATGTTCCTGTTAAACGTCTTGGTAAAATTTTACCTTGTTCGTTTACTAAATACATTAAGAAGTCTGCATCTTTATAATCGATATACTTGATATCTTTTTTCTTAAATCTACAGTATTTTGCTTCTTTCTTTGTGTCAATGTCTAACGGCGTTAAATATCTAACGTCAGCAGACTTACCTCCTTTTGCTTGTTGTTCTATTGTAGCCATGTCTTATTTTTTAGTAGATTTAACACGTTCGCTTCTGATGGTCGCCCAAGCTGCTGCATGTTTGTCTAATTTAACAGAAAGGTAACGCATAACGCTATCATCTCTTCTAAACTCCAACTCAAATGCTGTAATTTCTTGACCAGAAACTTTGTACTCTAATAAGTGATAAAAACCACTTTTCTTTTTTTGGATTGGATAGGCTAATTTCTTTAAGCCCCAATCTTCTTTGGATACTAATTCAGCTCCCTTAGAAACTAAATAGTCCTCAAACTTTTGTACTGTTTCCTTTATCTGAGTGTCAGATAAAACGGGATTCAAAATGAAAACAGTTTCGTAATGATTCATAATTAAATATTTATTGATTAATTTTAAAGCTGCAAATATAGTGACTTTTTTGTTATTTAAAACATCTTATGAACAATATTTTAAAGCTTTTTTGGTCTCATAAAACATTACCGATCATGTTTTAGAGATGGATATTGCTCCTTCCGTTTAATACTTTCTAACAATCAATTTAAATCCAATCGCACCCCAATAGATAGGTTTCTAGTTTTTGTGTTTTTAAACAACGGACTCATATCATACTTCGCATACAAACTTGTAGAACGATACCCTGTATAGACACTTAAACCATAATTTAAGGTATTCATATTAAAGTTATCATATTGAACTTCTTCAATATCTATTCCATCGAGGTCTTTATATTCTAAGTATTGTCTTGTTCCCAATTTAAACCCTACAAACCCTCCCACTCCTATTCGTATAGATTTTTTGACCGAGCTTTTGCCTCTAGAGAAATCCCATTCTAAGTGTACTGGAAAAATCATTTGCACATGACGCAATCTGCTTTCCGATAAAACTTCATCAATTCTTGTTGCTAAAGTTGTCATATTTCCATCAACAATGTGCTGCTGATTATTTTTAGGACGTAAATTATTCCAAAGAAATGATACACCGTATTTAAAGTATAACGGAGAGGAAATTTTACTTAAACGCGTTTTCCAAGTATAGCCCACTTCATAAAAATGGGATTGCCAAAATTGATACTCAGAATCTTCTAAGGAATTAAATTTATGAGCTTCTAAAACATTATTTACCCCCATTGCAAAGACAAACTGACTTGTAGTTCTTCTACTCGACTTGTGTCTTTTTTTCGATTTCTTTTCTTTACCGTTTTCGCCCGCAACGGTAAAACGAAAGGTTTTTCCACCAACCGAAAAGGTGTTAACTTCTTCATAATTAGAAGTCTGATGAGCGCTTGAAATTTTTCCATTCGTTTTATCTTGTACTAACAATTGTAACATCCGTTCTTGTTGTCCAACAAGTTTTTCGATTCTTCTTGCATGATAGGAAGCAACTTCTCCTTTTAAAGTAGCTGCGGTTGTTTTGGTAATCTCTCCTTTTTCCAAACGCTTCGTAATTTGCATTACTTTTATTTTCAAAGAATCTTTTTGTGTTTTCGTAATTAGATCGATTCGTTTAGAGATTTTACGTACTTCTTTCTCAAATGTTTTTTGCTGAGCAGTCAATCCAGTTGCAATAAACAAAATTAACACCATTACTATTTTTTGAATATTCATTTTCTTTTATTATTTGAAATTTATTTTAGTGTGATTGTAAATTATTTAGTCATTCCTATTTGCAATTACTGATGCAAGTGTTGAGACTCTTTTTTGTATTGTTTTTAAGAAATTGTTTTCGAATTCGGTATCGTAAATCGTTTTTTCAACTTCTGCCAAAATGGTATATGGATTTACTTTTAAATTCGACTTTTCAACTTCGTTTTTAATTATTTTAAGAATAGTGGTCTTACTTAAATTGTGTTTCTCATAATATTTTACTACTTCTTCTTGAGAATGGGCAACTGCATACAATAAATCTTGTGGATTCACCTTTATAGAACTCTTTGGAGGGTGTTTTAATTCTTGTTCTGAGAGGTTTTTCTCATTAATAGATATAATTTTTGTTTCCTTTTCGGTACTATTAGCAAGAGCGTTCTCCTTACTCTTATTTATTAAAAATAGTTCTTGACGAATTGGCTCCTCTTTTAAAACAGATATCCTTTTTTTGTTTTCAATACTCCTTTTAAAACCTTGAGGCTCATCTTTAAGGACAAGAGTCGCAATTGCATTTTTATCAGGAACTTCATTTTTATTTTTTTCAATTTCATCATTCAACACATCTGGATTCGTTTGTTGAATGACAATTTCATTATTTAAAGGAATCATTTTAATATCATTAGAAAATAATTGAACTCCAACAGAAACGAGTGCCAAAAGACTTGCTGCAATACCCATATAAAAAAATAATCCTCTTTTCTTTTTTTCAGGCTGTGCATCTAGTTGTGCAGATAAACGCTCCCATGCAGAAGCTACCGGAGTAATCGTTCTAGATTTTAACGTGTTCTTTATGTAATTGTCTATTTTATTAGTTTTCATGAATTCTTGTATTCATTTTATAATAATTTTGTTGTAATAATTTACGTGCTTTAAACAATTGCGATTTTGAAGTACTTTCTGAAACTCCTAGTTTTTTAGCGATTTCCGAGTGCTTAAACCCTTCAATAGCAAATAAATTAAACACCATCCTATATCCATCAGGCAATGCATCTATCAGCTTTTGAATGTCTTCTAGTGTTGTGCTTTCTAAGTTGTCTGCAGCAGCATTATTAAAAATAAAATCATCATCAGATAGATCGATTAAGTTTTTTTCCGGAGATAAGAAATACAGGTGTTTACCATAATTCTACGAATCCACCCTTCAAAACTACCCTTGTTTTTATAAGTAGCTAAATTTGTAAAAACTTTTAAAAACCCCTGTAGCAAAAGGTCTTCTGCATGATGTAGATCTTTTACGTATTGTCTACAAACCCCTAACATTTTAGGAGAATACTGATCAAACAATTGTTTCTGCGCTTCGCTGTTGCTATCAACCGCTTTTTTAATAAGCAAAGTTTGGTTCGTATGTAGTTTAATAATTTTCAATACTTTTTTGCTATTTTAATGCCTTACAAATATATAGACTACCAAAAGATTCAAAAGGTTGCCTTAATCCTTAATCCTTATTTTTTATTTTTATTATATTCGTTAAAGTATTATAGCATAGCAATAACCCAAACACATATAATGAATAATAGCAGAAGAAAATTTATTAAAACAAGTGCTTTAGCTACAGCAAGCATCTCTTTGTTAAGTAGTAGCTTGTTTTCTTGTGCTTCAAGAAAACAAAAGAAACTGTCAATACTAATTTTAGGTGGAACTAGTTTTTTGGGACCGCATCAAATTAAGTATGCTTTACAAAGGGGACATTCAGTAACTATTTTTACAAGAGGAAAAACAAAACCAACAGTAAATATCAAAGTTTTTGAACAGGTAGAGCAACTTATTGGAGATCGAGAAAATGATTTAACAGCACTAGAGAATAGACAGTGGGACCTTGTTATTGACAATTCAGGAAGAAATGCAGCTTGGACAAAAAAAACAGCTAAATTGCTAAAAGATAAGGTTGGTAACTATATATACACTTCTTCAACAGGAGTTTATTTTCCATACATAACGAAAGATATTCAAGAAAATAAAACGGTTTTATTTAAAATGCCAGAAAACACGACAGATTCGGTTTTAAAAATGGAATACGAATATGGTGTTATGAAAGCGAATTCTGAGCAAGAAGCCATTACAGCTTTTGGAAAAGAAAATACAATCATTGTGAGACCAACTTATATGTTTGGGCCTGGCGATCATACAGACCGCTTTATCCATTGGCCAGTTCGTTTGGCAAAAGGGGGTGAAATTTTAGTGCCCGGAAAAACAGACGATCCAGTTCAATATAGATGTAAGAGATGTGGCTGAATTTATGATTCGTTTAGCAAAAGACAAAGCGGTAGGAACCTACAATGCCGTTGGGCCTTCTAAAAAAGAATCCATGATGGATTTTGTAACCAAAACACAAGATACGTTCAATGTCAAATCTACTTTGGTGCAAATTGATGATACTGACTTTCTACAAAAAAATAACATCTTTTATTTAATTCCTTGGATTCAACAAGATACTTACAATTTTGGTTCTGCAAGAATTAGCAATGCATTTTCAATTAAAAATGGATTGACCTTTAGGGATACCAAAACCTCGATAAAAGAAACACATGACTGGTGGTATTCAGATAATTTAACTAACGAAAGACGTGCAAAGTTTGAGGAAAACGCAACCTCAGTCTTGGTGAATGAAAAGAAAATTATTGCTGAATGGAGAAAATATTTAGTCAATAAGTAGATACACTACTTCAGTGAGAAAACGATCTCCTAATACGCATCCACATCTATAATAAAGCGAATCGGTCTAAAATCACTCACAGCTTCAAAGGTGTTTCTTATTTTAGTGATTTGATTTTTAGTATTTGCCAATGATTGTTTGGGCGGAATTTTAATCACTAAATTCTTAATATATTGATTACGAATTCTAGAAACTGCTGGTGCAGTGGGTCCTAAAACAAATTCACCAAAAGATTGTTGCAAAGCCCTTGCAAGCCAATCAATTCCTTTGTCAACTTTATTATAATCTCGATGTTTTAAAGTGATTTTTATCAATCGATAATACGGTGGATATTTATACTGCCAGCGTTCTTGCAGCTGCTCTTTGTACATTTCTGCATAATTTGTAGTAGAAACTTGCTGTAATATTTGATGGTTGGGATTGTAAGTTTGAATGGCTACATTTCCTTGTTTTTTACTTCTTCCTGCCCTACCCGAAACTTGCACCATCATTTGATAAGCACGCTCATGCGCTCTAAAATCTGGGAAATTCAACATGGTATCCGCATTTAAAATTCCAACTAAAGAAACATTCTCAAAATCCAACCCTTTCGATAGCATTTGAGTCCCCACCAAAACATCTATTTCTTTAGTTTCAAAAGCACCAATTATTTTCTGATATCCGTGTTTTCCTCGGGTGGTATCTAAGTCCATTCTGCCAATTTTAAAATCGGGGAATAGTACTTTTAATTCCATTTCAATTTGCTCAGTTCCAAAACCTTTTGTGTCTAATGTATTACTACCACAAGCACCACAACTATTTGGCATAGCGCGTTGATAATTACAGTAATGACATCGCAATTCATGTTTAAATTTATGATACGTAAGCGTTACATCACAATTTGGACATTCAGGGGAAACACCACAAGTTTTACATTCTACTACGGGAGAATAGCCGCGTCTGTTTTGAAACAGTATCACCTGCTCTTTTGCGTCTAAAGCCTCTTGAATTAAGAAAAGCATGCGGTCTGAAAAATGTCCCTTCATTTCTTTCTTACGCTGTTTTTCTTTGACGTCAATCAATTCAATTTTTGGCAATTGCACATTACCATGACGTCTGTTCAAAGCCACCAAACCATATTTATTTTGTGTTGCATTAAAATAACTTTCTAATGATGGTGTTGCAGAGCCTAACAATATTTTTGCGTCATGCAATTTTGCCAAAACAATTGCAGCATCGCGTGCATTGTATCTTGGTGAGGGTTCAAATTGTTTATACGAAGTTTCATGCTCTTCATCAACAACAATAAGACCTAAATTTGAAAAAGGCAAAAAGAGTGCAGACCGTGCTCCTAAAATAATTCCTGCTTTTGATTTGTTTTCTAAAACGTTTTTCCAAACTTCCACCCTTTCATTCATCGAATATTTAGAATGGAAAACAGAAATTTGATTTCCAAAATATACTTGTAATCGAGTTATAATTTGTGTTGTTAATGCAATTTCGGGCAATAAGAATAAGACTTGTTTTCCCGCATCTAAAACATCTTGAATCAATTTTGTATACACTTCTGTTTTACCAGAACTTGTAATTCCATGCAAAAGAGTCACGTCTTTTGTTGTAAAGGCTTCCTTGATTTCTTTCAATGCAATTTCCTGAAATTGATTCAGTTGCTTTAAGTCATTCGTTGCTCCATTAAAACTAATTCTATCAATTTGAATGTGATAAAATTCAAAAATATTTTTGTCTACTAAAGATTTTAAAATGGTGGAAGAAACGTTTGCTTGTGACTCTATATCTTTTGCTTTTATCGGTTTTTTATTTGCTGATAAATGAAAGAAACTCAATACCGCTTCACGCTGTTTTTTTGCTCTTGATAACGATTCTAATAAAGTTTCCAAAGAAGCATCCGTTGCATAATTGGCATGCAAACGAACATATTTAATTAATTTTGGTTTGTATTGTTCGTAGATTTCTTCCTGTACGCTAATAGCTGATTTTTGAAGCAGTCCATTTACAATCGGCATGACTTTTTTCTTCCCTAAAATAGCTGCAACTTGATGAATGGTTAATTGTGATTGATGTTGCAATGCTTCATAAATTAAAAATTCATCATCCAATAATATCGATTGATCAACTTCTAATTCATTTATTGTAATAACTGTTTCACTTTCTAATAGAAATGCAGAAGGCAAAGAGGCGCGAAAGACATCGCCCAACGAACACATATAATAGCTCGAAATCCATTGCCAATGTTTTAATTGTTTTTCATTTACCAAAGGCGCTTCATCTAAAATTTGATGTATCTCTTTAGCTTCATACAACGTTGGTGCAGTTTGATGAATATTAAAAACTAAGCCCGTATACATTTTTGTTTTACCAAATGAAACAGCCACTCGCATTCCTTTTTGCAAGAAATTTGCTTCGTCTTCAGTGATAGAATACGTAAAAGTTTTCTGAATCGGGATGGGCAAAATAACATCTATGAAATAGGACAAAAAGTATAAAATTTAGCGTATTATTTTTAATGGAAATGTAAAATCAGTATTAGAACTTTAAAGCCACTTCTTAAGTGAATCTAATAAGACCATTGAAAGTGAAACTCAAAATTACATAAAAATCACTACATTGTCATTAGAAAAGAGCAACAAATATGACAGCGGAAGAATGGAGAAATAAAGGTGAATTTGTAACTGTATTTGGCAGAACTCTTTTTGTGATTGACACCAGGGTCAATCCAGAAGTAACCGAACTCAAAAAAGAAACGTTAGTACTATTGCACGGCTATCCTACGTCCTCTTATGATTATTATAAAGTCTTAACTCAATTAAGTAAAAAATACAGGGTAATCATCCACGATCATCTGGGGTATGGTTTTTCTGATAAGCCTTTAGACTATTCATATTCTTTAATAGAACAAGCAGATGTTGCTTTGCAACTCTGGAAACAATTGGGCTTAGAAGAAGTGACACTTTTAGCGCATGATTATGGTACCAGTGTTTGTACAGAAATTTTAGCGAGACACAATAAACAGCAAATAGACTTGCAAATCAATAACCTGATATTATGTAATGGTTCTGTACATATAGAGTTATCTCAATTGAGAACCATCCAGAAACTATTAAAAAATAAATATACTGGAAAATGGGTGGCAAAACTCACGAGTTACTCCATTTTCAGTAAAAATCTACGCAATGTTTATTTTGATAAAACACAGGCTACTGAAAAAGAAATGGTTGCAATCTGGAAACAATTAGAAAACAATAACGGCCGAGCAGTAATTCATCTTTTGAGTTCTTATATGGTAGAACGATATACGTTTTGGCACCGATGGATTGGAGCTTTAAAAGAAACGACCATTCCGACAAAAATTATTTGGGCAAAAAATGATCCAGTGGCAGTCTCAGCGATTGCAGAATTGTTAGCTACTGAAATACCAAATAATAAATTGGATTGGATTGAAAATTGCGGACATTTTCCAATGTTGGAAAGTCCTGAAAAATGGACTGCATTGGTGTTAAAATAAAAAAGCAACTCTTTTTATAAAAAAGGGTTGCTTCATAAACTTTAATATTTGGTGCTCTAATTATTTATTCTTTTGTTATGTTTTCTTCTGATGTGTTTTCCTCAATCGTAATTTCCTCAATGATTGTGTCTTCAGAAATTGAATCTGCTGCTGGGTAGTCTTGTTGGTTTTTCTTGAACTTACGAGACCCTTCATACAACTCATACTTCACGTAACGACAATCTAAATCACCGTTCTTTAAAGGAATTCTCTTAGAGGTTTTTAATCCTACATTTTTTAAAGCTTGTATATCTGAAGTAATTAACCAAGCTGTAGAGTTTGGATAATTGTGTTTCAACGTATCCCCTATTTTACCGTAAAATTCGTTGGTATCTAAAGTTAAACGCTCACCATAAGGAGGATTGAAGATCATTGTTGTTTTTCCAAAAACTTCTTTTTTAGAATTAAAAAAGTTTACATGGTGTACTCCAATAAACTCATCTAAATTTGCTTCTTTTATGTTTGCCTCCGCTTTCTGAATAGCAGAAGGTGCTTTGTCAAATCCCATAATTTTAAAGTGGGAACTTCTTATTTTTTTTAATAAAGCATCCTGAATAATGAAATACAATTCTTCATCATAATCTTTCCATGTTTCAAAACCAAAACGTTTTCTGTTGATATTGGCAGGAATATTATTGGCAATCATGGTTGCTTCAATTAATATTGTTCCAGAGCCACACATCGGATCAATAAAATTCTCTTCTCCTCGATAGCCTGAAAGTAATACCATACCAGCTGCCAAAACTTCGTTGATAGGTGCTATATTCGTTGCTGTTCTATATCCACGCTTGTGCAACGAATCTCCAGAAGAATCTAATGATATTGTTAAGTAATCATTTTTAATATGAATATGAATTTTCAAATCTGGATAATCAACATCAACATCCGGTCGCTTGCCAAATTTGTCTCTAAAATAATCCGCAATTGCGTCTTTTGATTTTAATGCAATATAATGGGAGTGGTTGGGTAAATTGACTGAGTTGGAAACGGCACCAATCGCAAAAGTACCATCAATATCTAAATACTTTTCCCATTTAACTTTCTTAACGGCGTCATACAAATCTTCCTCATCATAGATTTTAGTAACCTTTATTGGTTTTAGAATACGGATTGCTGTTCTTAAAGCAATATTTGCTTTATACAAGAAACCTGTATCCCCTTTAAAAGAAACGCTTCTAACCGCTTCTGTTACTTCTTTCGCCCCTAAGTTTGACAATTCATTAGCTAAAACACCTTCTAAACCGAACATGGTGGTTGCCACCATTTTAAAATCTTTCTCCATATTGTAAAATTCTCTGCAAAAATACATTTTATAAAAATGATATTTCAAAGTTTCTAAATATCATTTTACACGCAACTATAATTCGTTACTTTTACACACTTTTTAAAACGTATGAAAACAAAAGATTGGTTTACAGATTGGTTTAACACCTCGTATTATCATATTTTATATAGTAACAGAAATGATTCTGATGCTCAATTATTTATGCAAAATATTACTGCATTTTTAGACCTAAAAAAAGGGGCACATATTGCAGACTTACCTTGTGGTAAAGGGCGTCATTCCATTTATTTAAATTCCTTAGGGTATAAGGTTACTGGAGGTGATTTGTCTGAAAATAGTATTTCACATGCAAAACAGTTCGAAAATGAAAGTCTAAATTTCGAAGTTTGGGACATGAG
Organism: Polaribacter sp. SA4-10; assembly: GCA_949519155.1. Lineage (GTDB taxonomy): Bacteria > Bacteroidota > Bacteroidia > Flavobacteriales > Flavobacteriaceae > Polaribacter. The sequence goes on along the minus strand of CATIQU010000035.1, from coordinate 110,007 downwards.
AGATCCTATAAACCACACATATGAGGCAATTTTCAATCTTTTTACAAGCTTTGGGTATTTTGAAGACGATCGTGAAGATATTAAGGTTTTAAGTAGCATTAAAAGAGGATTGAAAAAAGACGGAGTTTTTGTCTTCGACTTTTTAAACGCCACAAAATTGGAAGCTACTTTAGTGAAAGAAGAAACCAAGATCGTTAAGAATATTACTTTCAATATTACAAGAGAAATTAAAGATGGGTTTATTTTAAAACACATTTCATTTACTGCGGAGAATGAATTCCATTCCTACACAGAGCGCGTAAAATATTTAGATTTGCCAAAGATGATTTCTTATCTAAATAAGGTAGGTTTTCAGTTGTTGGAGATATTTGGTGATTATAATTTAACTACATTTGAAAAAAACACTTCTGATCGTTTAATTTTAGTCGCCAAATAAATGAGTTATATTTTATTAATTCTTGCAGTAATACTGGGTGCTACACTTGTTTTTATATTAAAACCGAATAAGAAGTTCGTGCAATTACTTTTAGCCTTTAGTGGTGCTTATTTGCTTTCTGTTACTATTTTACATTTACTCCCTGAAGTATATATTGTTGGTAATGACTACAAGAGTATTGGAATTTACATTTTAATAGGAATTATACTACAATCAGTTTTGGAGTCTTTTTCTAAAGGAGCAGAACATGGCCATGTACACATTCATACGAATGATAAGCGCTTTCCTACCCTATTATTTGTCAGTTTAAGTATTCATGCATTTTCGGAAGGTTTGCCAATACACAATACTGGAGACAACTTATTGTGGGCAATTGTAGTTCATAAAATCCCGATTGCAATTGTATTAACTACTTTTTTATTACACACAAAATATTCTAAAAAAATTGTATTTACTTTTTTATTTTTCTTTGGATTGATGAGTCCTTTAGGAATGTTAGTAGGTGATGAAATACTATTTTTTAAGACCTATGCATCTGAGATAACCGCTTTAACAATTGGAGTATTTTTACACATCTCTACAATTATTCTATTTGAGAGTTCTGAGAATCATAAATTTAATATTCAGAAGTTTACAGCAATACTTATTGGTATTTTGCTCACGATCTTTACTCTATAAAAAATAAAGCAGTCCTTTTAAATTAATTTCCTACTTCGTTTATAAATTTGATACGCATCAGTCGAAGTTCATCAAAATCATATTCTCCATCAAACTCATCGATTGCTTCTTGAATACTGTCCGATTCAGCTTCCATAAAATAATCATGTATCTCTTCTTGTTGGTCTTCATCCAACAAATCATCTAACGCATAGTTAACGTCTAGTTTTGTTCCAGAAAAAATAATCGCTTCCATTTCTTTAATAAGCTCATCCAACTTTAAGCCTTTCGATTTTGCAATGTCTTCTAGGGGAAGTTTTCTGTCGGTATTTTGAATGATATAAAGCTTTAATCCTGAGTTTACTCCAGTACTTTTTACAATTAAATCATCGGGTCTTAAAATGTCGTATTCCTCAACATAAGAGGCAATTAATTTTATAAAGTCTTTTCCAAATTTCCTAGCTTTTCCTTCACCAACTCCATGTACTTTAGAAAGTTCGTCTAGATTGATTGGGTATTTTAACGCCATATCATCTAAAGAAGGATCTTGAAAAACTGCAAACGGAGGAACGCCTAATTGATTGGCAACTTTTTTCCGTAAATCTTTCAATATTTTCACCAATTTAACATCTGCAACACCTCCCAAAGATTTTGTGTTTACTATGATTGAATTGTCATCACCTTCTTTATAGGAGTGATCTTCAGTCATTAAAAATGAGGTTGGATTGTCAATGTACTCAAGCCCAATAGGGGTTAATTTGAGCACGCCGTATTGTTCAATTTCTTTTCGAATACAATTGACCACTAAAACCTGACGAATCAGCGCCATCCAATAGGATGGAGATTTGTCGCGACCAATTCCAAAAAAAGGTTGTTTGTGTGTTTTGTGTGAAGTTAGTAGCGCATTTTCTTTACCGACTAACGTGTTTAGTACTTCTTTTGATTTGTACTTCTGTAAAGTATCTTTGATCACTGAAAGAAGTTTCGCTACATTTTCTTTGGCCTCATGTTTTATTTTCGGGTTTCTAGAATTGTCATCCATTGGTGCGCCATCCCCATTTATTTCATCAAATTCTTCTCCAAAATAATGCAATAAATATTTTCTTCGATTCATTGAAGTTTCAGCATAACCAACTACTTCTTGCAATAAGGCATGTCCAATTTCTTGTTCAGCAACAGGCTTGCTTGCCATAAACTTTTCTAATTTCTCAATATCTTTGTATGCATAAAAAGCCAAACAATAACCTTCACCATCATCACGCCCAGCCCTTCCTGTTTCTTGATAATAACTTTCTAAACTTTTTGGAATGTCATGATGAATCACATACCGAACGTCTGGTTTGTCAATTCCCATACCAAATGCAATTGTTGCAACCACAACATCACAATCTTCCATTAAAAACATATCTTGATGTCTTACTCGAGTTTTAGCATCTAATCCTGCATGGTAAGGAACCGCCTTTATGCCGTTAACTTGTAAGATTTGTGCTACTTCTTCAACTTTCTTTCTACTTAAACAATATATAATTCCAGATTTACCTATACGTTGTTTTACAAAACGGATAATATCTTTTTCTACTTCTTTAGTTTTTGGGCGTACTTCATAAAAAAGATTAGGTCTATTAAATGACGCTTTAAAACGATTTGCATCTGAAATGCCCAATGTTTTTAAAATATCTTCTTGTACCTTTTCGGTTGCAGTAGCCGTTAAGCCTATAATAGGAACATTATCAATCGCTTTAATAATATGTTTTAAGTTTCTATATTCAGGTCTAAAATCATGTCCCCATTCAGAAATACAATGCGCCTCATCAATAGCTACAAAAGATATTTTCTGGTCTCTTAAAAAACTAGCATACTCTTCTTTAATTAAAGATTCTGGTGCAACATATAAAAGTTTTGTAATTCCACTTACAATATCTGCTTTTACTTGGTTGACATCTGTTTTATTTAATGATGAATTTAAAACGTGCGCAATTCCATGATGCTCAGAGATTCCACGAATGGCATCTACTTGATTTTTCATCAAAGCAATTAAAGGAGAAACTACAATTGCGGTTCCTTCAGACATTAAAGCGGGTAATTGATAACAAAGAGATTTACCACCTCCTGTTGGCATAATCACAAAGGTATTATCTCCATTTATAATACTTGTGATTACTTTTTCTTGTAATCCTTTAAATTTATTAAATCCGAAAAACTTTTTCAGAGGACTGTGTAAATCCATGGGGGGGGGGTTATGTGTGTGTAATTAATGCTAAAATTAAAACTTTTTTTAAGAATGCAAATGCATTTATTTCAGTGCTATACTTATTTGTAGTAATTTTGCTAATAATAATAATTTAAAGATATAACTTTTTTTATTATGATAAAACCATAAAGCTTGAAAAATAACAATTCAATAATTAATACAGCAAAAGAAACGATTCTAATTGAAAGCAATGCGATTGCAAATCTTGCAAACTTATTGGATGACAACTTTGCAAATGCCATTACCTTTATACTTGCATCCAAAGGTCGGGTCATTGTAACGGGTATTGGTAAAAGTGCCAACATTGCAAATAAAATTGTAGCCACTTTAAATTCGACAGGAACCCCTGCTATTTTTATGCATGCCGCAGATGCAATTCATGGAGATTTAGGAAATGTTCAAAAAGACGATGTTGTCATTTGTATTTCGAAAAGTGGAAACACTCCTGAGATAAAAGTTTTAGTTCCATTGATTAAAAATTATGGCAATAAAATTGTGGCAATCACAGGAAATATCGATTCATTTTTAGGTAAAAATGCAGATTTCCCTTTAAATACTTTTGTAGAAAAGGAAGCATGTCCTAATAACCTAGCACCAACAACCAGTACAACCGCACAGCTTGTTATGGGAGATGCCATCGCAGTTTGTTTGTTGAAACTAAACAATTTTAGTAGTAAAGATTTTGCAAAATACCACCCGGGTGGAGCTTTGGGAAAACAATTGTATCTAAAAGTATCCGATTTGATTAAAAACAATCAAGTTCCAAAAGTTTTAGAAAACGATAGTATTGCAAAAGTAATTGTAGAGATTTCCGAAAAAAGATTAGGAGTTACTGCTGTACTAAATGCACAGAATGCAATCGTTGGAATTATTACTGACGGTGACATTCGAAGAATGTTGAGTAAAACAACTAAAATTGACGACTTTACTGCTAGGGATATAATGGGTAAAAACCCAAAAAAAATTCTAGATGATGCAATGGCTGTTGAAGCTTTAGAAAGATTAGAAAACAATAATATTACACAAATTTTAGTAACTGATACTGCAAATAAATACATAGGTGTTGTACATTTACACGATTTAATAAAAGAAGGTATTTTTTAATGGGGGCGCAAAAAGAAATGTCGTTTTTATCGCATTTAGAAGAACTAAGATGGCACTTGGTTCGAAGTGCTGCCGCTATATTTGTGTTAGGAATTGTTTTTTTTGCTTTTGCGGAAGAAGTCTATAACAATTTTTTGTTAGCACATATTCAATCAGACTTCATCACCTATCAACTCTTTTGTGATTTTTTCACTTTTTTTGGTTTTGAAAGTGATTTTTGTAATATTAGTTTTGCAGATAAAAAACTACAAAGTATCAAAGTAACTTCTCAGTTAATGAACTCCATTTGGACTTCATTTGTTTTAGGAATTATTGTTGCGTTTCCGTATATTTTACTAGAATTCTGGAAATTTATTTCACCCGGATTACACAAAAGCGAAAGACGACAATCTAGAGGGTTTATTTCTATTGCTTCCCTCCTTTTCTTTTTGGGAGTTGCGTTTAGCTTTTATGTAATAGCCCCAATTTCTATTAATTTCCTGTATAATTATCAGATTACAGACGCTATTCAAAATAATTTCACCTTAGAATCTCATATTGGGTTAGTTACCAACATGATTCTTGGTGTTTCTATGCTTTTTGAACTTCCCATAATCATTTATTTTTTAGCTAAAATAGGAATAATAACCCCTGCTTTTTTAAAGAAATACAGAAAACACGCGCTTGTTTTTGTACTTATAATAGCAGCAATTATAACCCCCCCAGACGTCGCGAGTCAAATAATTGTATCAATTCCAGTTTTAATTTTATATGAAATTAGTATAAAAGTAGCTGCAATTGTCATCAAAAGACAACAAAAAAATGCCAAATAAAGTTCAAGAGTTCAATGACTATCGTCAGAAAATGAACGATAAAATACTCAGTGGTGATAACAAAGTTATCAAAAGAATATTTAATTTAGACACCAACACCTTTAAAGAAGGGCAACTGCCAACCAAAACGAAAGAATTACTAGGCTTAGTTGCCTCAGCAGTTTTACGTTGTGATGATTGTGTGCAATATCATTTAGAGTCTGCCATGAAAAATGGTGTCAATAAGGAAGAGATGATGGAAACCATGTCGATTGCTACTTTAGTGGGTGGTACTATTGTAATTCCACACTTAAGACGTGCCGTTGAATATTGGGAACTTCTTGAAGAAAATACTTTATAATTACTTTAAGATTTCCTACAACCAGTTTTACTATATTTGAAATATGATTTTAAAAGCCAATAATATCCAGAAAATTTACGGAAAAAGAAAAGTAGTACAAGGTATTTCTTTGGAAGTAAAGCAAGGAGAAATTATAGGACTTTTAGGACCAAATGGCGCCGGAAAAACAACCTCCTTTTATATGATTGTTGGAATGGTCAAACCAAATTTAGGTCAGATTTTCTTAAATGATGAAGAAATCACCAATGACGCCATGTACCAAAGGGCGCAAAAAGGGATTGGCTATTTGGCACAAGAAGCCTCTATTTTCAGAAAATTGTCGGTAGAAGAAAATATTATGGCTGTTTTACAATTTACGGGCTTGTCTAAAAAAGCACAAAAAAACAAACTTGAGTCTCTAATTGAAGAGTTTAATATTGGGCACGTTCGTAAAAATCGTGGCGATTTATTATCTGGTGGAGAAAGACGAAGAACAGAAATTGCACGCTGTTTGGCTTCAGATCCTAAGTTCATCTTATTGGACGAACCTTTTGCAGGTGTAGACCCTATTGCTGTTGAAGACATTCAAAGTATTGTTGCGCAACTAAAAAACAAGAACATTGGTATTTTAATTACCGATCATGATGTACAAGCTACTTTAGCCATTACTGACAGAACCTATTTAATGTACAATGGAAGCATTTTAAAAGAGGGAACTCCAGAAGAGTTAGCCGCAGACGAAATGGTTCGTAAAGTATACCTAGGAAATGATTTTGAACTAAAAAAGAAAAAGTTTATATAGTCGTTAAATTACTAAAGTACTATAGAATACAAGATAGGTAGCGTTCAAAAAAACCTTTCCCCAATTGTTTTCAATAATCTTAGCTGTTTTTAATTTCGAGTATTTAAAACTCTAAATTTTTGGCAATCCAAAATTGGTCATTCCCTCGGAAAGAACCGTGTCTAAAAAACCAAAATCTCTAATAAAATTACGTGATTCACTATAAAACTTAAGCACCAATAAGACTTCTAATTGATCTAAACAGTTGTTTTTTTTCTATAATTACTAATCAATGAAAGTACTACATAAAAAAGGATTATCACTGGAACTGCAGTATATTTAAGGGTAAGCAACAATACTAAAGAAGTAATTAAAAAAAAGTACTTCATCACATTATTCTTGAAATTATAATTCTTGAACTTCAACGAAAACAAAGGCAATTCAGCATTCATTAAATATGTTAAAAGAAGCGTTATAACAATTAAAAAATAATAATTAGAAATTAAATGCTGTATAAATTCAAAAGTTGTGTATTCTTGAATTAGCGGTAAAGAAATGATGAACAAACTCATTGCAGGCGTTGGTAAACCGATAAAAGAATCAGACTGTCTCGTGTCTATATTAAACTTAGCCAATCGATAACAAGCGCCTAAAGTTAATAATAAGCCTAAAAACTTTATAAATCCAGTATCTACTGAAATTAACTCCCAAATAGCTTCATTATTCGTAGAGCTCTTCATCTCTATAATTTCAGAAGAGTTTAGCAAATGATACATAATAATCCCGGGGACAACACCACTGGTCACCATATCCGCCAGAGAATCCAATTGTTTTCCTAGTTCTCCCGATACTTTTAGTAAACGTGCTGCAAATCCATCGAAAAAATCAAGAACAATTCCTAGCACAACAAAAAGTGCTGCAGACTTAAATTCACTTTGTACTGCAAAAATGGTTGCTATAGTTCCACAAAAAAGATTGCCTAAGGTTATTAAATTGGGAATGTGTTTTTTCATAGAGAGCATCATCAAATTTAAAAGGCTAAAATAGTAAATCTATTTTGAGTGTTTTGACAATTGCGCTTTTTTTGTCATATTTGTAAACGATTGCTATTATAAAAAAATTATGCCATTATTAAAATCAACCTTCTCTCCTACTTTACCATTTCGGAATTCGCATTTCAACACCATTTACCGTGCTTTGTTCACAAAGGAAACAGTTACATACACTCGAAAAAGAATTACCACTTGGGATCAAGATTTCATCGATTTAGACTTTTCATTGGTAGGTTCTAAGACGTTGACAATTTTAATACATGGGTTGGAGGGAAGTTCACAATCGAAATACATGCTAGCCGCCACAAATGAGCTAAACACAGAAGGTATTGATGCGGTTTCTTTTAATCTCAGAAGCTGTTCTGGGGAAGATAATTTACTCTTACAATCCTATCATTCAGGCAAAACAGATGATGTACATTTTGTCGTAAACCATCTGTTAGTCAATTATGAATACGATAATATCGTACTTATTGGTTATAGTTTAGGCGGGAATTTAACCTTAAAATATATGGGGGAATTTGCAAAAACACAATCTTCAAAGATAAAATGTGCCATTGCCGTCTCTGTGCCTATAGATTTAGCTTCCTCTGGTACTGCGATGAGTTCCTTAAAGAATAAAGTTTATATGGAAGCATTTCTAAAAACATTGCGTTTAAAAATTTTAGAAAAAGCACATAAATTTCCAGAATTCCCTCTTAATAAAGACCAGCTTTTTAAAGCAAAAACATTTAGAGAATTTGATGCATTGTATACCGCACCTGTTTTTGGGTTTTCTGAACCAGAAGATTATTGGGAAAAAGCGAGTTCAAAACCTTATTTACAATACATTGAAACCCCTACATTATTAATTACCTCAGAAGATGATCCTTTTTTAGCAGAAGCTTGTTACCCTATAAAAGAAGCAAAGGCTTCTAAAAAATTCTATTTAGAAATCACAAATTATGGTGGACATGTAGGTTTTATATCCTCCTTTCTCGTTCATCAAAATAGATGGTTGGAAAATAGAATGCTCAATTTTATCAAACAGAATATATAATAAACACAATATCTGCTTTAAAGAACTGTTATTTTAAATATATATATTGATATTTGTTATTCTTAAAACAAGCCTTTTGAAACTTAAAATTGTTTTTTTTCTTTTATTGGTTTTCCCTCAGTTCATTAATGCGCAAGCATTTCGGAATTATTCTAACGAGTTTTTAAATATTGGTGTAGATGCTGCTGCTTTGGGAATGAGTAAAGCCGTTGTTGCAACGAGCAATAACGTAAACTCAATCTACTGGAACCCAGCCGGACTCGTTGGTATTGATGATTATCAAGGTTCCATCATGCATGCTTCTTATTTTGCAGGAATTGCAAATTATAATTATGCTGCATTTGCAATGCCCATAGACAAAGAAAGTGCTCTTGCTTTTTCAATAATCCGTTTTGGTGTTGATGATATTTTAAACACAACTGAATTAATTGACAATCAAGGAAACATCGATTTTAATAATATCAGTTTGTTTTCTGCAGCAGATTACGCTTTTAATATGGCGTATGCTCGAAACCTTATTTTTAAAGAATTGAAATTTGGCGTAAATGCAAAAGTGGTTCGAAGAATTATTGGCGATTTTGCTTCTTCTTGGGGTTTTGGGTTTGACGCTGGCCTTCAATTTGAAAGAAATGATTGGTATGTTGGATTGATGGTGAGAGACATTACAACCACTTTTAATAGTTGGAGTATCGATCAGGATGAATTTGATAAAATTAAAAATGCAATTCCTGGACAAAATCAAGAATTACCAGAAACAACAGAAGTTACAAAACCAAAAATTCAATTTGGAGTTGCCAAACGTTTCAAAATTGGTCGACTGTTTCATTTACTTTCTGAAGTAGATTTAAATATGCGTTTGGCAAAAACAAATGACCTTATTTTTTCTGATATTGTAAGTATAGATCCTGCCGTTGGCTTGCAATTAGATTTTGATGAGCTGATCTATTTAAGAGCCGGAGTGGGTAATTTTCAGTACATCACCGAGTTCGATAACACTAAATCATTGTCTTTACAACCAAATTTTGGCGTCGGCTTCAAATACAACGGAATTCAAGTAGATTATGCATTAACAAATATTGGAAGTGTTGGAAACGCTTTATTTTCAAACGTGTTCTCCATTACTTTTGATTATCGTTTTTTTAGACCTTAAATTTATATGAAAAAAAAATACTTCCTTCTTCTTTGCTTTCTCTCCTTTTTAAATGTTTCAAATGCACAAATAAACCTTTCAGTTTATTCCGAAGTGAGTATTGTAACCGCTGACGCTGGAAGCGAACTTTTTGAAGCTTTTGGTCATGCAGCAATCCGAATTAAAGACCCTGTTTTACAATTAGACGTTATTTACAATTATGGAATGTTTGATTTTAATGCCCCCAATTTTTATACCAATTTTGTTAAGGGGAAGCTAAATTATCAACTAGGAAGACAACGTTTTAATCAGTTTATTAATAGCTATAATTATCAAAAAAGAAATGTACAACAACAGGTATTAAATTTAAGTCAGCAAGAAAAACAAGCATTCTTTCTCTATTTAGAAAATAACGCCGCTCCAAAAAATCGTGACTATTGGTATGACCCTTATTATAATAATTGCGCTACAAAACTAAGAGATATCACTACTACCATCCTAGGCGATCAAGTAACCTTTACAAAACTTCATCAACCTCAAAAAAAATACAGTTTAAGAGCTTTAATGCGACAAGAGATCCCGTGGAACACTTGGGGTAGTTTTGGTATTAACCTGGCCTTAGGGAACAAATTAGATGTAATAGCAACAGAAAGTCAATACATGTATTTGCCAAACTATATATTTCAAAAATTCAGAATAGCAACCCGCATTCAAAATGGAGAAATCGTAGATTTAGTCAAAAGAGAAGATCTTCTTTTGAAACATAAAAAACAGTCCTACAAATCGCAACTTTTAAGCCCTTTATTCGTTTTTATACTTCTTTCATTATTAGGGTTTTTAATCACTTATAAAGATTATACTGAAACGAAAAGAACAAAATGGTTTGATTTTTTAATCTTATTTATTACAGGTATCATTGGAGTTGTCGTTCTCTTTCTTTGGTTTTTCACTGACCATACTACAACCCCAAATAACTTTAATTTCTTATGGGCATTTGCCCCCAACTTACTAATGGCGTTTTTACTCTTAAATGAAAAGCCTAAACAATGGTTTTCTTCCTACTTTAAATTTGTAACGCTATTGTTAATTTTAATGCTCCTATTTTGGATTATTGGAATCCAGTCATTTCCGTTCGCAATCCTTCCGTTTGTGTTATTTCTCATAATAAGGTATGTCTTTTTACAACGCTACTTTTCAACCTTAAATCAATAAGAAAAACATTATTTTTCTTAGATATATCCTATTATTTCATAGTACATAAAAGCAATAAAAAATGAAAAAACAACTTATAGAATGCGTACCAAACATTAGTGAAGGGCGTGATTTAAAAAAAATTCATGCCATCGCAAATACAGTAACTACAGTATCTGGTGTAAAACTATTAGATGTTGATCCTGGTAAGGCAACCAATAGAACGGTAATTACCTTTGTTGGAGAACCAAAACAGGTCATTGAAGCGGCTTTTCGATTGATACAAAAAGCTGCTGAACTGATCGATATGAGCAAACAAACTGGCGAACACCCAAGATTTGGTGCTACCGATGTTTGTCCATTAGTACCCATTGCAAACATTTCTATGGAAGAAACAGCCACCTATGCACACATGCTAGGGAAGCGCGTTGGAGAAGAATTAGGTATTTCAGGCTATTTTTATGAAAATGCTGCAACAGCAGAAGATCGAAAAAACCTAGCAACCGTTCGTGCTGGAGAGTATGAAGGTTTGAAAGAGAAATTTTCAAAACCAGATTGGAAACCAGATTTTGGACCAATAGTCTACAATACTCAAGTACAAAAATCAGGGGTAACAGCCATTTCTGCAAGAGATTTTTTAATTGCCTACAATGTGAATTTAAATTCAACATCTACCAGAAGAGCCAATGCCATCGCTTTTGATATTCGAGAAAACGGACGCACTAAGCTAGTGGACGGTAAAAAAATAATGGACGAAAATGGCGTTCCAGAGAGAATTCCTGGAAAGCTAAAAGCCGTTAAAGGAATTGGTTGGTTTATAGAAGAGTATGGCGTAGCACAAATATCTTATAACCTCACAAACATTAGTATTACCTCCATGCACGAGGCATTTTATGAGACCTCTTTATCTGCTACCAATCGTGGTTTACGCGTTACAGGTTCAGAACTGGTAGGTTTAGTGCCTTTACAAGCCATGCTAGATGCTGCCGATTTTTATTTAAAAATGCAACAACGTTCGTTAGGTATTTCTGAAAAAGAAAAGGTAAAAATAGCGATTAAGTCACTAGGGTTAGATGATTTAAAACCCTTCAATCCACAAGAAAGAATTATTGAATATGTGATGAATGCAGGTGCAACTAAAAAACTAATCGATTTTACCATTGCCGATTTTGCGGAAGAAACAGCTTCTGAATCAATGGCACCTGGTGGTGGAAGTATTGCTGCCTATGTTGGTGTTTTAGGAATTTCATTAGGTACCATGGTAGCCAATCTTTCTGCCCACAAAGCAGGATGGGATGCACAATGGGAATCTTTTTCAAACTGGGCAGTAAAAGGTCAAAAATATAAAAATGACTTGTTGTTTTTAGTAGATGAAGATACCAATGCCTTTAATAAGATTATCGATGGATTTCGATTGCCAAAAACAAATGTAGAAGAAATTGAAATTCGAAAAGAAGCCATAGAGAACGCGACCAAATATGCAACAGAAATTCCGTATAAAGTAATGGAAACCGCATACAGCTCTATTGAAGTAATGCTTGCCATGATGGAGCACGGTATTCAAAATTCCTTATCAGATGGGGGTGTTGGAGTGCTTTGTGCAAAAACAGCCGTTACGGGTGCTTATTTTAATGTGAAGATCAATGCAAAGGATATTAAAGACCGAGAGTTTGCCAAAGACATCTTAACAAAAGCTGAAAGCATCTATCAAAAAACATGCAGTTTGGAGATTAAAATGATGGCGATCATCAACGAAAAATTATAAGAAAAATTGACTCCATTAACAATTGATATCATTCCATTTGAATCGCAATATGCAACCCATTTTTATGACCTAAATGTGGCATGGCTTGAAAAGTACTTCTACGTAGAACCCTACGACGAAAAAGTATTGCGCAATCCAAAAGAGTACATTCTTCAAAATGGTGGTTTTATTTTTTTTGCAAAAGTAAACTCAGAAATCGTAGGAACTGTGGCATTCATCAACCAAGGGACTTATTTTGAATTGAGTAAAATGGCAGTAAAGCCTGCTTACCAAGGAAAAAAAATAGGAATGCAGTTAATGGATTATTGCATTGAGTTTGCAAGAGCACAACAGTGGGATAGCATTACACTCTATTCTCACAGATCTCTGGTCGCAGCGATATTTCTTTACAAAAAAATAGGGTTTGAAGAAGTAGCATTAGAGGAGGATGTACATTATGAACGTGCAGATATTAAAATGCGCTTCAAATTATAAAAAACTATCAATTGCTAAATCATAGCTTTTGAGTCCGAAACCAGAAATGACCCCTTTTGCGTTTGGAGCGATAAAACTCTTATGTCTAAATTCTTCTCTTGCATGCACATTTGATATGTGCACTTCTACAACTGGAGTTTCAATGCCTTTAACGGCATCGCCAATACCAACTGAAGTATGCGTATAAGCCGCAGCATTTAAAACAATGCCAGTATAGCTAAAGCCTACTTCGTGCAATTTATCTATGAGTTCTCCTTCGATATTCGATTGAAAATAATGCAATTCTATGTCGGAATATTTGGCTTGTAAAACCTTCAAATAGAATTCAAAATTTTCTGAACCGTAGATTGCTGGTTCTCTTTTTCCTAATAAATTAAGGTTTGGACCGTTTAAAATTAATAGTTTCATGCCGCTAAAATAATATATAAATAAAAAAAGGAAGCATTATAGCTTCCTTTTTTAAATAAAAATTTAATTATTACAATACAAAAACTCCTCCAATACTAAAATATCCTCTAGCGTTAAGCTGAGTTAAATCACTGCTAGGAATATTATTAAAGTTGGTAACTCCAACTAAACTTGCCAATCAAAAAGAATACTGAAATTATCTAAAACAGCTAATTTATAACCGATACCATAAGAGATTCCAAGTTGAAAAGAGTTGACTTCGTCTTTAATCTCATCTGTATTACCAACTTGATTCGCACTCAACAAAAAACTGGTCGAAATTCCAAAATTTAAATTCCATTTTCTTGTACTTCCAAAATGCCAATTTGCATTTATTGGAATGCTTAAATAATCTAATTCAACATCATTATTAGAATCTTTTATTGCTGAACCATTGTATCATAACTCAGACCAGATCTTAAACTCCATCGATCATTAAAAAAATAATCTCCATTTACTCCAAATGTAAAAGAATACTTAGGCTCATAAAAGTCTATATTATCACCATTAAAAAAAGACTGCTGATAACCAATAAAAGGTGTTATTTCTATTTCTCCTTTAGATCTTTCTTGTGCACTTAAACCTCCAAACCCTAACAATGCCATTACGGCAATACATACTAATTTTCTCATAATTATTTATTTTTAATGAAAGTCTTTCTGACTTTGGGACAAATAAAATAAAAATATTTAAAAAAAACTAACGCCAATAAACAAGTGGTCATAATAAGGAATAAGGGGTAATATATGGGGATAACTGAAATTACAATTTAAACTGTATTGCAAATTATTTATCAATAAAATTAATCATAGTATCAGTTTTATTTTTTTAAATAAAATCTCGTTATTTTAATGAATATTCATAAGTGTATTTGTTTATTTATGCTTATTTTTATTTTATATGAACTGGCAAAATGCAATTACCGATTTTCAGCTTTTTTTAAAAATTGAAAGAGGGCTTTCAACCAACACCATAGAAAGCTATTCGAGAGATTTAAATAAACTCCTTCAGTTTCTAGAGACAAATGAAATTGACCTCTCTCCGATTGCTATTGATGAAAATACTGTTCAACAATTTATTTACGAAATAGCGAAAAAAGTAGCCGTTCGAAGTCAGGCAAGAATAATCGCAGGACTGCGGAGTTTTTTTGATTATTTAATTTTTGAAGACTACAGAGTTACCAATCCAACAGATTTAATAGAAACACCCAAACTAGGATTAAAACTACCCGACACTTTATCTACCTCCGAAATTGATGCACTTATTGATGCTATTGACTTAAGTCATCCACAGGGAGAACGAAATAAAGCAATGCTTGAAATAATGTATAGCTGTGGATTAAGAGTCAGTGAGTTGACTTCTTTAAAAATATCAGATCTTTTTTTTGAAGAAGGTTTTATACGGGTGATTGGTAAAGCGAATAAACAGCGTTTTATCCCCATACATGTTACCACTCAAAAATTAATAAATGGGTATGCAATTCATTTTAGAAACAGAATAAAACCAAACAAAGGATTTGAAGACACCTTGTTTCTCAACCGAAGAGGTAATGGGTTGAGTCGACAAATGGTTTTTATGGTTTTAAAAAAATTAGCAATCAATATTGGTTTAGAGAAGAAAATTAGCCCCCATACTTTTCGCCACTCATTTGCGACTCAACTCTTAAAGGGAGGTGCAAATCTAAGAGTGATTCAGCAAATGTTGGGCCATGAAAGCATAACAACCACAGAAGTCTACTTACATTTAGACAAAAGTGATTTACAGGAGGTTGTAGAAAAATTTCATCCTCATAAATAAAAAAATCCTGCTTTTGGCAGGATTTTCAAATTGTATTCAGTCGTTTCAATTACTTTGCAACATTCACGGCTCTTGTTTCTCTAATAACAGTAACTTTTACTTGTCCTGGATAGGTCATATCATTTTGTATCTTCTGGGAAATACTGAATGATAGTTCTGCTGCTTTGGTATCGTTTACTTTGGTACTTTCTACCATCACTCGTAATTCACGTCCTGCTTGAATTGCATAGGCTTTTTGAACTCCTGTAAAACCGAATGCGATATCTTCTAAGTCTTTTAATCGTTGTATATACGAATCTAAAACTTGTCTTCTTGCTCCTGGCCTTGCTCCTGAAATCGCATCACAAACCTGAACGATTGGAGAAATTAAACTCTTCATCTCAATTTCATCGTGATGGGCTCCAATTGCGTTACAAACATCTGGTTTTTCACCATATTTTTCTGCCCATTGCATACCTAATAATGCATGTGGTAATTCACTTTCTTCGTTGGGTACTTTACCGATATCATGCAACAATCCTGCACGCTTAGCTACTTTAGCATTTAAGCCCATTTCTGAGGCCATAATTCCACAAAGATTTGCAACTTCTCTAGAGTGCTGCAATAAATTTTGACCGTAAGAAGAACGGTATTTCATTCTACCGACTGCTTTTATCAATTCAGGGTGCAATCCATGAATGCCTAAATCAATCACAGTTCGTTTACCAACTTCAATAATTTCTTGTGTAATTTGTTTTTCTGTCTTCCCAACTACTTCTTCAATTCTTGCGGGGTGTATTCTTCCATCGGTCACTAATTTATGTAGGGACAAACGTGCGATCTCTCTTCTTATTGGATCGAAACAAGATAAGATAATGGCATCTGGAGTATCATCAACAATAATTTCTACACCTGTTGCAGCTTCTATTGCTCGAATATTTCTTCCTTCTCTACCAATAATTCTTCCTTTTACATCATCCGATTCTAAGTTAAAAACAGAAACACAGTTTTCAACTGCTTGTTCTACTCCTACTCTTTGTATGGTACCTAAAACAACTTTACGTGCTTCTTGCTCTGCAGTTAATTTAGATTCTTCTATGGTAGTTTGAACAAAAGCCATTGCATCTGCTTTCGCTTCATCTTTTAAAGAAGTAATCAATTCTTTTTTAGCATCCTCTGCAGACAAACCAGAAATTTGTTCAAGCATGTCTACTTGACGTTTGTGGTTTTTCTCTAACTCGCTTTCCTTTTTGTCTAGAAAATCAAGTTTAAAATCAAAATCTTTTTCTTTTTGTTCTAAAGAGTGATTCAATTTTTTATTTTTATCTACTTCTGAGGCTACTTGAGATTCGCGATCACGAATCCTTTTTTCAACATCGGATATTTTCTTTTCACGTGAAAAAATTACTTTTTCGTGTTCAGATTTTAGTTCAATAAACTTTTCTTTTGCTTGTAGAATTTTATCTTTTTTGGTAGACTCAGCATCAACTTTGACTTGTTTTAAAATTAAAGCGGCTTCCTTAGTTGTTCTGTTTAATGTTTTCTTGCCTTTTGCTTTTTCAGCAATTTTAAGAATTAAAAAACCAACAACTATTCCTATTAAAATTCCCACGCTAATGGGAAGTATCATTTCTTCCATAATTTAAATTTAGTGTATAAAAAAGCCTACATCAGTTGGGTTTATATAAACTCCATTATGGTATTTATAGGATTAACTAGTTGATTAAGGTTCCATTCTAAGATGGCATTCTTTAGCAACTAAGACTCATCCTTCATAATAGATTCGTGTTGAGTTTATCAAACAAATTACTAACGTAGGCAGTGTATTATTAATGTTTTTAAGAAACTTATTCTAAATGCGTGTTCACCAATTTGGTAAGCGCATTTATTTTATCTAATACTTCGGTATCTGTTGTAGATTCTTCCAATTGTGAAATTTCTAATTTTGAAGCGAACTGTAATGCACACATTGCTAAAACATCTTGTTTGTCGCTAACGGCATAATTTTGCTCGTAATTCTTAATTAAAGTATTAATCGCTATTGCAGCTTTACGCATCCCCTCTTCCTCTTGTGTATTATTAACACTTAAAGGGTAAGTTCTTCCTGCTATTACAACGTTTATTTTTAATTTTCCCACAATATAATGAACTTACGCATTCAATTGAATGATACACTTATCGATTTCTCGAATTAAAGTATTTATTTTGAGTTTTGTCTCTCTTGTATTTTCTTTACTGCCTTCAATAGTTTTTGCAATTTTTAAAAGATGGTATTGTTTCTGTTGCCCTTCAATTAATTGTTGCTGTTCCAAAAGCTTCTGTTGATACATTGTTGCATTTTGAAGCAATATTTCGTTTTCATTTTTTAAAAATTCATAATTTGAAAACAAGTTTTTCAACTTATCTTCCAGTAAATGAATTGCTTCTAATGGTATGCTCATTTTAACTTTTAGAAAAAACTATAAAAACAAAGTTAATATTCTTTTTTCATTCTACAAGGTTTAATTGGTTTTTTACTTATCAATTGAATTTCAATAAGTTAATTACTACCGTCAAATTTCCCTATTTTAGCTAAAAATTTACGCTTTTAATGAAATACATTCCTTTCACGCTTTTATTCCTATCTTTTTTAGGATTTGGTCAAGAAAAATACCCAAAAAATTACTTTAGAAGTCCTTTAGATATCCCGCTAATACTATCGGGTACTTTTGGAGAACTTCGT
Organism: Polaribacter sp. SA4-10; assembly: GCA_949519155.1. Classification (GTDB taxonomy): domain Bacteria; phylum Bacteroidota; class Bacteroidia; order Flavobacteriales; family Flavobacteriaceae; genus Polaribacter. The sequence continues at coordinate 92,052 of CATIQU010000035.1, read as the reverse complement.
AGCAATCATTTTCATTCTGGTATTGATATTAAAACACAAGGCAGAGAAGGTTTAAATACTTATGCAGTTGCGGACGGCTATGTTTCTCGTATAAAAATAGCGCAGTTCGGTTTTGGAAAAGCAATATATATTACGCATCCAAATGGGTATACCTCTGTCTATGCACATTTAAGTAGATATGCAGATGCCATTGAAAAATATGTAAAAGAATATCAGTACAACACGAAAAAAAGCACCACAGGAAATCGCTATTTAAAAGAAGATCAATTTCCAGTAAAAAAAGGAGATATCATAGCTTATACAGGAGATACGGGAGGTTCGAGTGGTCCCCATTTACATTTTGAAATTAGAAACTCTAAAACTGAAAATATTGTAAACCCAATGCTTTTTGAAATACTCCCCGATGATGATATACCACCCGTATTTCAGTCACTAATGATTTATGCTTTAAACAGTGCTTCAAGAATTAATGAAAACAATTTAAATGTATCACTCCCAATTAAAAAAACAGCTAAAGGAGTTTATAAAACAAATAGATTTTCCTCAAATGGGCTTATTGGCATAGGGGTTCGTGTTTTTGATCGTTTAAACAATGCAAATAATAAAAACGGAATTTATAGTTTGGAGATGTTGGTCAATGGTAAAAGAGTATATTACCACGATGTTGAAACCTTTTCTTTTTCAGAAAGTAAACTCATCAACCTGTTAATTGATTATAAGCATTTTAAAACGTGTAAGAAACGAATTCAAAAAACGCACAAAGTAACAAAGAATACGCTGTCTATTTATAAAGATTTAATAAATGATGGCAATATACGTGTAGAAAATAATTCTAATTATCAAGTTAAAGTAATTGCAAAAGATTTTAAAGGAAATAAAAGTGTTTTAGAAATTCCTATAAAAGGAATCAGTAGCAATGCACTATTCACTAAAACAAAAGATACAACAGCCTATAAAATTATTGCAAAAAAGTTCCATAAATTTACTTTAGATGATTTTACAGTCGCTTTTCCCAAAAACACTTTTTATGAGGATTGTTTTTTAAATTTAAAAAAAGAAAATGGAATCGTAAAAATCCATCAACCTACAATTCCATTAGATAAAAGTTATACCTTAACATTTGATGTTTCTAAATATACAGAAAAAGAAAAAGCACAATTATACATTGCAAATGTTGAATACAAAAAGTATCCAAGATACCAGTTTACCCGAAAAAAGGACAGTTCATTTTATACTACTACAAAAACTTTAGGGGATTACCAATTGTTATCAGATACGATCGCTCCTCAAATAACTCCGTTGTATTTTAAGGATGAGCAATGGATTTCGAATGCAAGTACCTTAAAAGTGAAAGTTTCTGACACAGGCTCTGGTATTAAGAATTATCTGGCTACGATTGATGGGGAATGGATTTTAATGGAGTACAACCATAAAAAAGGGGTCTTAACCTATAATTTTAAGGACAAAAAATTGGTAGGTAGTAAACATATCTTTAAACTTGTAGTCTTAGACAATGTATTAAATACGAATACGGTAATAAGAACGTTTTATAGAAAATAGTTAAACAAATAATCCCACAACTTACGTGAAAAAAATACTTTTCATATTCATTTTACTGCCTACAATCCTGTATGCACAGACAACAACAATTTTAAGAGGTTTTATTAAAGATACAAAAAAACAGCCCATTGAAGGTGTGAATGTTCAATTCAACACTCTAGGAACTACTAGCGATAAAAATGGAAATTACAGCATACGAATTCCTTTAAACCAAAGCATAATAATTACCTACAGTCATATAGCACATTATTCTTTTTCCAAAAACATAACAGCTACAAGTAAAAATGTGATGCGGTTTTCGCCAACATTAACACCAAAAACAGAGACCCTAAAAGAAATTATTGTCAAAAACAACAAAAAAAATGCTGCAGGGGTTACTAAAATTGATGTCTTAAAAGCAAAAAATATAATAGGTCCAAATGCAGGAGTAGAAAATGTTCTAATGACCTTGCCTGGGGTAAACAACAACAATGAATTGAGTACGCAATACAATGTTAGAGGTGGTAATTTTGACGAAAACTTAGTGTACGTAAACGGGATCGAAATTTACAGACCGTTTCTCATTCGATCTGGACAACAAGAGGGGTTGAGTTTCATTAACTCAAACATGGTAAAGAACATCAACTTTTCTGCAGGTGGTTTTCAAGCAAAATATGGAGATAAATTATCCTCTGTTTTAGACATTACTTATCGAGAAGCAAAAGAAAGAGCAGCTACAATAGACGCTAGCATTTTAGGAGGAAGCGTTACTTTAGAAGGTCAATTTTTTGATAAAAAATTAAGTGCAATTACAGGAATTCGATATCGAGATAACAGTCTTTTTGTAAATAGCAAACAAATAGAAACCAACTTTAAACCCCGGTTTACAGATGTGCAATCTTTTCTGTCATACAAAGCTACTGATGCATTAACACTTAACTTTTTGGGGAATTTCTCCTTAAACAATTACAACTATACGCCAATTTCGAGAAGAACTCGTTTTGGAACCGTAAATGCACCCATAGAGTTAACCGTTTTTTATGACGGACAGGAAAAAAACAATTATCTCACCTTATTTGGAGCACTATCTGCAAATTATGAAGTGAATGATGCAATCAACCTTACTGCAACAGCCTCAAGCTACAATACACAAGAAGAAGAATATTTTGATATTGCAGCAGCCTATAGTTTAGGGGAAGTCGATGCCAATGTTGGTTCTGAAGATTTTGGAGAAGTTGAATTTTCTGAAGGAATTGGTTCACAATTAAACCATGCAAGAAATGATCTCGATGCGCTAATCAGTAATTTTCAATTAAAAGGAACTTATAAAAAAGAAGCTTTAGAAATCTCTGCTGGACTTAAATACCAACATGAAGATATTAAAGACCGTATCCGAGAATGGGAAATTATAGATTCATTAGGTTTTTCGGTTCGTCCACCATTGACAGCAGGAAACAATCAACCCTATGTCTCTTTTGAAGGCCCCATTCTTCCCTTTCAAAATATAAGAGCAGACAACAAAGTTCAAATAAATCGTGTTTCAGGATTTGTACAATTGAATGAAAAACGTTCGTGGAAAGAACATGAAATCTGGTACAGTATTGGTGTGCGAGCACAAAACTGGTATGTGACTGGTAATGGTATTTCTTCAAAAAATCAAACAACAATAAGTCCAAGAGCACAGTTTGCAATCAAACCCGATTGGTCTCAAGATATGTTATTTCGAATTTCAGGAGGTTGGTATTCACAACCCCCTTCCTATAGAGAGTTAAAAGATTATAATGGACAGTTGAATGTAAATGTAAAGGCACAAAAATCAATTCACTTTGTCTCTGGCATGGAATATAGTTTTCAGATGTGGGAGCGCCCTTTTAAGCTCACAACAGAAATCTATTATAAAGATTTAAGCAATATCAATGCCTACTCAATAGACAACGTAAGAATTAGATACAGAGCTGACAACAAGACTACTGGATATGCTAACGGAGTTGATCTGCGTTTAAATGGTGAATTTATTGCTGGAAGTGAAAGTTGGGTGAGTTTGGGGTATTTGAAAACGATGGAAAACATAGACAATCAAGGAAATATTGCACGTCCCTCCGATCAACGTTTAAAATTTGGTATTTTATTCCAAGACTACGTTCCAAATTTACCTGATTTAAAAGCCTATTTAAATTTAGTGTTCAATACCGGAGTCCCGGGAGGATCCCCTTCGTATTCGAACCCATACAAATTTCAAAACCGATTGCGCGATTATAAAAGGGCCGATTTAGGGGTGTCCTATGTGTTTACAAGCGCTGAAAAACAATTTAATACTGGATTACTATCAAATTTCAAAGAGTTAACTGCAGGCCTGGAACTCTTTAATATGTTTGATATTCAAAACGCAATTACAAATACTTGGGTTCGGGATGTATACTCCAAAACCCAATTTGGTGTTCCTAATTTTATGACCGGTAGAGTTTTAAATTTTAAAATAGGAATGAAATTTTAAAGAATAATAGCGACTAGCCTAAAATTTGCGCTGCATGCGCTTTCGTTTTTACTTTTGAAATAATGTCTTCTATAACACCATTTTCATCAATAACGAAGGTGGTACGGTGGATACCATCATATTCTTTTCCCATGAATTTCTTAGGTCCCCAAACGCCAAAAGCATTAATAACCGTTTTGTCTTCATCTGCCAATAAAGGAAAAGGAAGTTCGTGTTTATTAATCCAATTTTGTTGGCGTTTTGCAGCATCTGCACTGGCTCCCAAAACAGCATATCCTTTCGCTAAAAAAACATCATAATTGTCTCTTAAATCACATGCTTCGGTAGTACAACCTGGTGTACTTGCTTTTGGATAGAAAAATAAAACTAATTTTTTTCCAGCATAATCAGACAATTGTATGGTATTTCCTTTTTCATCCTTCGCTTCAAAATTTGGAGCGTTTTCCCCTATCTTTAGTGTGGTCATATTTTTTATTTTAATGACAAAGATACAAAGTGATATAGTAATTATTCATGTAGAAATTAAAGTTTTACGTTAACTTTGTAACTTCAACCTTTTGAAACTTTGCAACCATAAAGAATGAACAAGTCAGAAAAAGTACAATTTGTAATAGACACCTTAGAAGAATTCTATCCAGAGATTCCAATTCCCTTAGATCATAAAGACCCTTATACATTATTGATTGCCGTTTTATTATCTGCACAATGTACAGACGTTCGGGTCAATAAAATAACACCACTTCTATTTGCGAAAGCAGACAATCCGTTTGATATGATTAAAATGTCTGTGGAAGAAATTAAAGAAATCATAAGACCTTGTGGGTTGTCTCCAATGAAATCGAAAGGTATTTATGGACTGTCTAAAATTATCATTGAAAAATACAATGGCGAAGTACCTCAATCTTTTGAAGGTTTAGAAGAACTTCCTGCCGTAGGACATAAAACGGCCAGCGTTGTTATGAGTCAGGCATTTGGCGTCCCTGCATTTCCGGTAGACACACATATTCACAGATTACTTTATCGTTGGAATTTAACCAATGGTAAAAACGTAGTTCAAACAGAAAAAGATGCAAAACGGTTGTTTCCAGAAGTAATTTGGAATGATTTGCATTTGCAAATTATTTGGTATGGTCGAGAATACTCTCCAGCAAGAGGTTGGGATTTAGAAAAAGATATCATTACCAAAACGATTGGAAGGAAATCGGTTTTAGATGCGTATCGCAAAAAATAACTTTATTTTACAATCATTCAAACATAAAAAAAAGTTCCAACAAATGTTGAAACTTTTTCCGGTCTTAATTCAAATTCAATTCAATGAAGTTTTTTGATTTGGTTTTTACAATGGTGAGTGCTTTGGAAAAATGAATCAAAAATTGAACTGTTTCTTGTTTGGGTTGCATTTGAATATCAAATGACTTTCTAGAGTAAAGTTGCATCATACATTTTTGTTTAATGGGTTCAATATAAACAAGTAACGGTGCTCTTTTACTTTTATTGCTAATTGACTAATATAATTTTATGTTTCTCTATTAATTTTCTCATATTCATTAAAGCATAACGCATTCTTCCGAGAGCGGTATTGATACTTACGCCCGTATTTTCGCTTATTTCTTTGAAACTCATATCTCTATACATTCTCATCATTAACACCTCTTTTTGTTCTTCTGGTAATTCTTCGATCAACTCTCTTACATCTGTATAAATTTGATCTTGAATCATTCTTTTCTCAGCATTTAAATTACCATCACCGATCACAGAAAAAATATCGAATTCATCTGTATTCTTAAAAGTTGGCATTCTGTTTGTTTTTCTGAAATGATCAATGACCAGGTTGTGTGCAATTCGCATTACCCAAGGAAGAAATTTTCCTTCTTCGTTATAGTTTCCTTTTTTGAGGGTTCGGATTACTTTGATAAAGGTATCTTGAAAAACATCTTCAGCAATGTCTCTATTTAAAACTTTACTATAAATAAAGCTATACAGACGTTGTTTGTGTCTTTTAATTAATTCTTCTAAGGAACTTTCGTTACCATTAATAAAATCACTGACTAAGGTGCTATCTGGAGTTGAGTTTTTACGCATCATAAAATTACTTTTTAGAAAAGCATAGCACTTTTCGTTCTTATTAATATTTAATAATTAAAAGTAATTTTTTCGTATAAGCGTTTTATTTATTTTAGTTAATATATCAAATATCTTTATTTTTATTCAATTTAGCAACTTTTTTAACAAATTTCATTTTAATTTATTTATTAAGACTTTGAAAAGTGGTATTTTTAACGCTTATATTTTTTGATAAATGAAAGCAGATATTTCTACGATAGACCCCAAACAAAACATCATTATTAAAGGAGCAAAACTTCATAATTTAAAAAATATTGATGTTGTAATTCCACGAAATAAGTTGGTGGTGATAACTGGGTTATCTGGCTCAGGAAAATCTTCATTGGCTTTTGATACCCTTTATGCAGAAGGCCAAAGACGCTATGTAGAAAGTTTAAGTTCATATGCGAGGCAGTTTTTAGGCAAATTGCACAAGCCAAAAGTAGATTATATAAAAGGTATCGCTCCAGCAATTGCTATCGAACAAAAAGTGAACTCTACAAATCCGCGTTCAACAGTTGGAACATCCACAGAAATTTATGATTATATAAAATTATTATTTGCCAGAATTGGAAAAACCTTCTCTCCTATTTCGGGAAACCAAGTGAAAAAAGATACGGTTTCCGATGTTATAAATTTTGTAAAAAAATGCAACGTAAATACAAAGTTACTTTTATTAGCACCCATTGTTATTGAAGAAGGAAAAGATTTAAAAACTCTTTTGCAAGTTTTAGAACAACAAGGTTATGCACGTTTGAAATGGAAGGAAAATGTAGTTAGAATCGGTAGTTTTGTTTTTGAAGAATATAAAAATGAAGCGTTATTTTTAGTGGTAGATAGAATTATTACCAAAGAGGATGAAGATTTTTATAACCGAATTGCAGATGCCATTCAAACTGCCTTTTTTGAAGGAAAAGGAATTTGTTTTATTGAAGATTTAGAAAATAAGAACACGACAGAATTTAGCAATAAATTTGATTTAGATGGGCTCCCTTTTTTAGAACCCAATACACATTTATTTAGTTTCAATAACCCTTATGGTGCTTGCCCTACCTGTGAAGGGTATGGTAATGTTGTAGGTGTTGATGAAGATTTAGTGATTCCAAATACGGGGCTATCCATTTATGATGATGCTATTTTCCCTTTTAAGACCCCTTCATTTATACATTATAAAGAAACCTTAGTAAGTGTTGCTTTTCAATTTGATATTCCAATTCACAAACCATGGTTTCAGTTGACCGACAAACAAAAAGAACTCGTTTGGAATGGGAATAAAAGTTTTCAAGGAATTCATCACTTTTTCACCGTTTTAGAAGAGAAAAGTTATAAAATTCAAAATCGGGTAATGCTTTCGCGCTATCGCGGAAAAACAAAATGTACTACTTGTAACGGAAAACGGCTGCGCCAGGAAACTGAATTTGTAAAAATTAACAACCAAACAATTTCAGATCTCGTTACGCTTCCTTTAGATGAATTGGGAGCATTTTTTAAGAATATACAATTAGATAAATACGAACAGAAAATCGGGAAACGTTTATTAATTGAAATCAATAATCGCTTGCAGTTCCTAAATGATGTAGGGTTAAATTATTTAACAATCAATAGAACCTCAAACACTCTTTCAGGAGGAGAAAGTCAACGAATAAACTTAGCTACATCATTGGGAAGCTCCTTGGTAGGTTCTATGTATATTTTAGATGAACCAAGTATTGGTCTGCATCCAAAAGACACCGAAAGGTTGATTGGTGTATTAAAAGATTTACGAGATTTGGGCAATACGGTTGTTGTTGTAGAACATGATGAAGACATCATGAAAGAATCCGATTATATTATTGATATTGGTCCAGAAGCAGGAACTTTTGGCGGACATGTGGTCGCAGAAGGCACTTTTAAAGACATTTTAAAATCCGACTCTTTAACGGCTAAATACTTGAACGAAGATTTAAAAATTGAAATTCCAACAAAAAGAAGAAAATCAACCAATGTGATTAAAATTATTGGTGCAAGAGAAAACAACCTTAAAAATATCGATGTTACAATTCCTCTAAATAGCTTAAGTGTAATTACAGGGGTTTCTGGCTCTGGTAAAAGTACGTTGGTGAAAAACATATTATATCCATCCTTGCAAAAAAAATTGACTGGATATGGAAATAAAATTGGTCAACACACCAGTGTAACGGGAGACTTTGAGACCCTGAAAAATGTAGAATTTATTGATCAAAATCCTATTGGTCGCTCCTCACGTTCCAATCCTGTAACCTATATAAAAGCGTATGATGATATTCGTGCGTTGTTTTCGAATTCTAAATTATCAAAAATAAGAAATTACAAACCCAAACATTTTTCGTTCAATGTAGAAGGAGGACGTTGCGAAGTTTGTAAAGGAGAAGGTGAAGTGACTATTGAAATGCAATTTATGGCAGATGTACATTTGGAATGTGATACGTGTGCTGGAAAACGATTTAAAAAAGAAGTTTTAGAAGTCAAAGTTGATCAAAAAAACATTGATGATATACTAAATTTAACCATCGATGATGCCGTAGATTTTTTTACTGACAATGGTGAAAAGAAAATATCACAAAAACTAAAACCTCTACAAGATGTTGGCTTGGGCTATGTGAAGTTAGGACAATCCTCATCGACCCTTTCAGGTGGTGAAGCACAAAGGATTAAATTGGCGTCGTTTTTGGTAAAAGGAACTACAAAAGACAAAACCTTCTTTATTTTTGATGAACCAACAACAGGTTTACACTTTCATGATATTAAAAAATTATTAGCATCATTTGAAGCTTTAATTGCAAAAGGACATTCCATATTGGTTATTGAACACAATATAGAACTCATAAAATGCGCCGATTATATTATAGATTTAGGTTTGGACGGTGGAAAAAATGGGGGAACACTTATTTTTGAAGGAACTCCAGAGCAATTGGTGAAAAATAAAAAATCATATACCGCAAAGTACTTGAAAGAAAAGCTCAGTTCTTAATCTGTTTGCTTAAACGAAACAACTAGATAAACTGAAAAACCATTCAGAAAGAATCTATATGTACGAATTCTAAAGCAGTAGCTACGAATTCTAAAAAAGCTAAAATAGCAGCTTACATCTCCCCTACTTTTGAAGTGTATTAACATTTTAAAATCTAGAAAACATGAGAAAAGTAATCACAAAAATCGGAATTGTTTGTTCCTTTTTATTCCTAGCAATTCAATTAACGAGTTGCAATGATTCAACAGAAAAAGAAGTATCAACAGCAATTGAAGTGGCAGAAGCAATCGTTCCAACTGCGATGGTCTTAGAAGAAATTATATATAGAAACCCAATTGTATTTATTACGGGAATTGATAAAGGAAATGCGCATTACTATGAAGATGCTCGAAGTTATTTTCAAGAGAAAGGGTACCAAATTATAGAGGATCAATACTCGGTAGAGGAAATTATTACCTGGTTGAACAATCATGAAAGCGACTATTATTTTGGTGACATTCACATTGTAAACAAAAGCAATCCCTATAAAGGTTTAAGTTTAGAAACGGTAATTAGAGGAGAAAAAGTAACTACAGAAACACTTCGAAAAAACATTACGCAAGGGAAACTGCCAAAATTAAATAAAGTCGTTGCAGAAAACTCTAAAATTATTTTTCATGCCGACGGACTCGGGAGTAATTCAGCATTGATGAAAACAATAAAAGATGCTTTTGTAACAGACATACCTACAAATATTGTAGCATCTCAGTATTTTACAATCTTTGGTGGAAACTACGCAGAACACTATTTAGCAAAGCCTTTTTATGTGTTTTATCCCACTGCAAATTCTCCAGGAAAAACAGATCTTTCAAAAGAGATTGCAAGAAAATACCCAGAAGAGCAAGAGATTCAATGGTATGATGCATTGAATAATGAAAGTGAGAGATATGTCGGCGAAGCCTACACAACACAGTTTAATATTCCCGTAAAATATGAAATAGATTTTCATAATTCTGATGAAGAAATGCCTGTATTAACGACTCAAAAAGAGTTAGTGGAATATCTAAAACAACACCAAGAAATAAAGGCTGATTTTTCAAAAACTGGAATTGAATTAACGAAATTTAGATGGAGATGGACGGTAAAAAAAAATGTATTAACTATTAAAGGAAAAACAACTGCTTTGTGTGTATTAAAACCATTGACAAAGCCTTATGGAGATTTAGGACATGTGAAACCAGATACCTCCAATTTGAGATTATATGCCATAAATTAAGAAAAAAATGAAGTTGGAATAGAAATTGTAGTCAAAGTAACTGTTCATTTTGGACAGTTACTTTTTTCACGTAAGTTTGTTATGATGGGTTTAGTCAATAATTTTATTACATTTTATCACAATACTAAAAAAGTAAATGCTCTTTTTTTAGTGCTTGGCCTTTTCTGTAGCTTGAATCTCATTGGTCAAAACAACACCAATCAAGATTTTGTAATCATTAAAAATGCTCCAGAAACAACAATCACTTCAATTAAACAAGACCAAATTGGACATTTGTGGATGGCTACCCCGCAAGGATTAATTCAATTTGATGGCACAGAATTTTCACATTACAATGCAAAGAATAGTCTACTTACTAATTATGTGACCACGTTTTCCATAAAAAAAGACTCACTTTTCATTGGAACAAAAACACATCTATCGATAAAAGTGAACGCTACTTTTCATCATTTTAAAAGTAAAAAAATCAATAAAATAATTTTTGATAAAGGAATCACTTATGTTGCCACAGATGAAGGGCTTTATTATTTCAATAAAAATTATTTACACCCTATTGAAATAAATACGCAATTAGATTTTGCCAAAATAAACGACATTATTTTTCACAATGGTTCATTTTTTATTGCAAGCAATCGCGGCTTTTGGAAGGTTGACCAACTCATCAATCCAAATAAGAGAATACAACTAAACTCAGAAACATATTCGATTCTTCTTCAAAATGGATCTGAATTAATTGCAGTTAAAAACACAAACACCATTGCTGTTTTTGATGGAAACAAAATAACACAAACAATAAAAACTATTTCCAAAATTACAAGTGTTACAAAAATTGAAAATGAAATTTGGATTACATCAAACAAGGAATCTATAGAAATTTTAGATGCCAGTACGTATCTTTTTAAAAGAAAAATTAACAAATACAATAGTAAATTAAGCTCAGACTCAGTGTATGCTATATATGCAGATTTTCAAAAGAATAGATGGATTAGCACAAAAAATGAAGGGCTAATTAGGTATAAAAAACCAATTGCTGAGCTACGAAAGCCAATTCTTTTTATAGAAGACATTCAAGTTTCCTACCAATCATTAGACAGTATAAATCCAAATAATTTTGACGGTATTTTAAAATTAAAAGCAAAGCAATCAACAATTTCCTTCCAGTACAAAACCGTAGATTTATTGCATCCAAATAAGATTGAATATCGTTGGACACTAAATGCAAAAACTTCCAATTGGTCTCGTACTAATTCGATTGTTTTTCGAGATTTAAAACCGAGTAATTATACCTTTTCCGTTCAAGCTAGAGTTTTTGGAAGTCAAGAAAGTGAACACCGTATATTTACTTTTGTAATAGCTACTCCATTTTATAAAAAAACTTGGTTCCTGATAACATTCAGTGCTTTTTTGAGCTTTCTATTCATTGCGTTTACAGTAAGATACATTCGAGTTTTAAAACGAAAAAACGAACAACAAATAACATCCCTACAACTCAAAAACCATTTACTTTCTCTAGAACAGAAAGCCTTGCAGTTACAAATGAATCCCCATTTTATTTTTAATGTTTTAAATGGAATTAAAGCTGCCGGAAATGCTGGAAATAAAACTGAAATGAATGCAACTATTAGCAAATTTGCAACTCTTTTACGAGCAATTTTAAACAATTCGAGAACAGAAGACGTTGCCTTACAAGAAGAAATAAATACCTTAAAAAATTATGTTGAATTAGAACAAATGATACATTCGAAATCATTTGATTATGAGATTAAAACCCAATTAAAAGGTATTGATCCAGAAGAAATATTAATTCCATCAATGTTGTTACAGCCTTTTATAGAAAACAGTATTAAGCACGGCATTCAACCATTAAATAAAGAAGGCTTGATTGTACTTAAATTTGAAGTGAAATCTAGTTTTCTACACTGTACTATTGATGATAACGGTGTGGGTTTACAACAATCAAAAACGAATAAAAAACAATATAAATCAGTTGCGATTAGCGTGAACAGAGCCCGTATTGAAAATTTTTCTGGCAAAAACTCATTTACAATTAAAGAATTAAAAGACAAAGAGAATACAATAGGGACGAGAGTATGGTTTAAAATTCCTTTAAAAACAGATTATTAAATGAAAAAATTAACTGCAATTTTAGTAGATGACATGCCAAATGCATTAGAAATGTTGGCCAATGACATTGCTGAAAATCATACAGAAATAGCAATTATTGGAACCGCAATTAGTGTGGTATCAGCGGCGAAATTATTGCAAAAAAAACAACCTGATATTCTTTTTTTAGACATTATGCTGGGTGATGGGACGGGTTTTGATGTCTTAGAGATTTTTCCCAATTTATCTTCAAAAATTATTTTTGTGACTGCAAGTGACGCCTATGCAATTAAAGCTTTTAAGTTTGCAGCCATAGACTATATTTTGAAACCCTACACAGAGGAAGACTTAGCCAACGCTTTAGAGAAGGCACAGCACCAAATACAACCCGACAATCATCAGTTAAGTGTTTTGCAGCAAACCGTAATGCAACCAAGCAACAAACCAGAAAAAATTTCACTCCATACAGCAGAAAAAATTGTTGTTGTAAATATTGAAGACATTATTCGATGTAAATCCGATAATAATTACACCACTTTTCATTTTATAAATGGCACTAAAATTTTGGTTTCTAAAACATTGAAATACTATGCAGACCTCTTAAAAGAAGTCGATTTTATACGAGTGCACCAAAGTCACTTGGTCAACATGAAATACATTAAAGAATTTATAAAATCTGATGGCGGCTATCTCTTACTGAAAGACAGTTCAAATGTGCCAGTTTCTGTTAGAAAACGAAATGAAGTGCTAAGCATTTTGAATTCTTTTTAAACGTTTCGCAGAAAAAAGGAATATATTGTTCAATAAGAGATTTTAAACTCTTTTTTTTTTAACCCGTTTTTAAAAAGTATTAAAACGAGTATAACAAAAAAATCCTTCTCATAATGAGAAGGATTTTATTTTGGGTGGAAGACGGGATTCGAACCCGCGACCCTCGGTACCACAAACCGATACTCTAACCAACTGAGCTACAACCACCATGTAATTTCGGGTGCAAATATAATCGTTTTTTCTGTTGTAACGAAAGAAAAATTTAAATTAATTTACTTAAATTTTCAACTGCAACGTAACGTTCTGTAGTGAAGCCTTCTGCGGCTTCAACACCAATTAAGCGCCCTAAATCCTTTGCTCTGTAATGAATACTATCTATAAAATTTTTACTAGTAATTGGCGTCTCTGGCTCCTTACTATTTAGATCAAAAAACTGTGACGAATATGCTAAGACAGCTTTCGTTTTAACACTTAGAAAACCGCTTACATCAACAACAAAATCAGGTTCAATATTTTTCCATTGTATATAATGATACACCTGTTTTGGCCGCCATTTTTCTTGCTGAATTCCTGCGATTTCAGTTTCTATTTTCATCAGTCCACTTAGAAAACATGCATCAGAAACTAAGTGACTCCCTTTAGGATGATCGATGTGTCGGTCATCTACCGCATTGCATAATATAGTGTCTGGTTGGTATTTACGAATCATTTTAATGACTTCTAACTGGTGTTTTTTATCATTTAAAAAAAATCCATCTGCGAAATTTAAATTCTCTCGCACAGAAACTCCAAGGATATTTGCAGCCTTTTTGGCTTCATGATCCCTCAATTCTGCAGAACCTCGAGTACCTAATTCACCACGTGTTAAATCGATAATTCCGACACTTTTACCTAAAGAAATTTCTTTGGCAATTGTAGCACCACAACTCAATTCTACATCATCTGGATGCGCACCAAAAGCTAATATGTCTAACTTCATTTTTTTGTTTTTTCGATTGCTTGTTCAATATCTACAATTAAGTCCTTCGTTTCTTCTATTCCTACCGAAAAACGAATTAATCCTGCTGTTATGCCTCTAGCCAAACGTTCTTCGTCAGTAAGTAGTGCATGTGTTGTTTGTGCAGGACTTACCGTAGTACTCTCTAAACCTGCCAAACTGAGCGAAGGTTTTATCAATTGTAAATTGTTCTGAAAGTCCATTGAATCTAAGCCTTCTTTTAACTCAAATGACAGCATGGCACCAAAACCGTGCATTTGAGATTTTGCCAATTCGTGTTGTGGATGACTCTTTAATCCTGGATAATACACACGTTCAATATTTGGGTTTTCTTCTAAATAGGCTGCCATTACGAGCGCATTCTTAGTTTGTTCTTTCACTCGAATGTTTAGTGTTTTCAAACTTCTTTCTAACAACCAAACTGTCTGATCACTTAAATTTCCACCAAAATTGATGGCCGTATTCCAAATAAGATCTATATGTGCCTGACTGGCAGCAATTGCACCCGCAGAGATATCGGAATGCCCGCCCATATATTTTGTTGCAGAATGTAAAATAATATCAATCCCAAAATCAGCAGGCGTTTGATTTATTGGTGATGCAAATGTATTGTCAATCATCGTAATGATGTTTCGTTCTTTAGCTAAAAAACCAATTGCTTTTATATCCGTAATCCCCAATAATGGATTTGAAGGAGTTTCAATATACAAAACCTTCGTATTCTTTTTAATGAGTGGAATAAAATCGGCTACATGATCTGAATCTGTAAAAGAGTATTCAATACCATACTTTTCAAATTCGGAAACGATTAAATGATAGGTGCCACCATAAATTACTTGCTGAATAATGATGTGATCCCCAGCTTTAAGAAAAGCAAATAATGCCGTACTAATTGCGGCCATTCCAGATCCAAAAATTAATCCTGCTTCAGCATTTTCTAAAGCTGCTATCTTCTTGCAAAGCATTTCTTGATTTGGCGTATTAAAGTATCGTGGATAACGTTTGACATCTACCCCATCAAAAGCATAGGAAGTGGCCATGTAAATAGGCGAAACTGCACCTTTAAACTGCTTGTCTTCTACTTCGCCAACGTGTACACATTGGGTGTTGATCCCAAAATCGTTTTTATTCGCCATTGATATTTAAAATTATAAGGCGAATTTAAGAAATTCGAATCTAAATTTCTATATAATTTGAATATCTTCGCTGCAATGATCTCTATATTAATAATTGGTGACGGAAATGTGGCTTCACATTTATACAAGGCTTTTTCAAAAGTCGATGCCGTCGTTGTTACAAAGATAAAATCAAGAAATTTAACAGTCACCCCAAACGCCGACGTTACAATTATTGCCGTTTCTGACGACGCCATCGCTGAAGTTTCATCAAAAATACATAATTCTTTTGTCGTTCATACTTCTGGAAGTGTTGCAATGGTATCTTTAAATAACAAAAGCAGGAAAGGTGTTTTCTATATGCTACAAACATTTTCTAAAAATAAAGCCATCGATTTTTCTGAAGTTCCCTTTTGTTTGGAGACTGAAAATGAAAAGGATTATATCCTACTAGAATTATTGGCCAATTTAATTGGGAAAAAAGTATATGGGATCAATTCAAAACAACGAAAAGCATTGCATATTGCAGCAGTCTTTGTCAATAACTTCACCAATCATATGTATAAAACAGGAAGTGATATTTGTGCAGAAAACAATGTTTCATTTGCTATTTTAGAACCATTGATAAAAGAAACAGCTGCCAAAATTGAAACACTGTCACCAGCTGCAGCTCAAACGGGTCCTGCGATTAGAAAAGATCAAAGAACAATAAAAGAACATTTAGCATTGTTGAACGAGCAACAACAAGAAATCTATACTACAATTACAAAATCGATACAAAATGGAAATTAGTTTCAAACAGATATTGCCAAAAATTACGACATTTATTTTTGATGTTGATGGTGTACTTACAAACGGAATGCTAACAATTATGCCAGATGGCGAATTGGTAAGACATATGAATGTTAAAGATGGCTATGCTATGAAAACAGCTTTAAATAATGGCTATCGCGTCTGTATTATTTCTGGAGGAATCAATGAAGGTGTTCGAAATCGTTTAAAAACTTTAGGAATTGAAGACATTTATTTAGGTGCTCATAACAAAATTGAGCAATATAAAGAATTGGTAAAAAAATATAATTTACATCCCGAAAACGTACTCTACATGGGAGATGACGTACCCGATTTCCCTGTAATGAGTATCGTAGGATTACCGACTTGTCCCAATGATGCCGTTCCTGAAATTAAAGGTGTTGCCAAATACATTTCTAATAAAAAAGGTGGCGAAGGTTGTGTACGCGATGTGATTGAACAAGTAATGCGTGTGCAAGAAAAGTGGAATAGTAATTTTGATGCAACACTATAAAATGACGCCTTTATCTATGAAAAAAACACTTTTTACATTTATATTCGTTGCGTTCTCTATTACCTTAAGTGCACAAACCATTTTTGGGAAATGGAATTCTAAAAACGAGGATACTGGTGAAATTGATTCTGTAATCGAAATCTATAAAGAAAACAGTAAAGCTTATGCCAGAGTGGTAAAAGTGATGGACCCAAAAAGGCAAGATGTTATTTGCGAACTTTGTGAAGGAAGTAATAAAGGGCAGAAAATTTTAGGCATGAATATTTTGGACGGTTTGGAAAAAGACGGCAAGGAATGGTCTGGAGGTACTATATTAGACCCAAGAAATGGAAATGTTTATAAATATTATATTTTGCTTGAAAAGCCGAATAAGCTAAAAATAAGAGGCTATATTGGGATTTCACTTTTTGGAAAAACAGCCTATTGGGAAAGAGCGGAGTGATTCAGTTAGCAGTTAGCAATTAGCAATTAGCAATTAGCAATTAGCAATTAGCAATTAGCAAAACTAAAAAAAATAGTACATTCAGTCTAATGATGGTTATGATGAATGCTTTTTTTATTTCGCCCCCTTATAAACTTTCGGTATTACCAGCTTAAAAAAATTAATTCTTTTCTTCTAACATGGGTACAAAAGCAAAATCGCCTAATTCTTGTTTTTCAAATTCTTTCGCAGATTTTCGAATAAATAAGGTCATTATTTGAGTGGTATCCCCAACAGGAATGAGAAGAATCCCTCCTATTTTTAACTGTGCCATTAAAGGTTTTGGTACAAAAGGAGCACCAGCTGTTACAATAATCTTATCAAAAGGCGCTTGATCTGGAAGCCCTTTATAACCATCTCCAAAAATAAATTTCTTAGGTATATAGCCTAATTTCGGAAGAAATAAGGACGTCTTTTTAAACAATTCCTGTTGTCTTTCAATAGAGAATACCATTGCTTTTAATTCCAACAAAACAGCCGTTTGATATCCTGATCCAGTTCCAATTTCTAATACTTTGTCATTAGGTTGTATTGCTAAAGTTTGCGACTGAAAAGCAACTGTATAGGGCTGAGAAATGGTTTGCTTTGCTGCAATTGGAAATGCTTTGTCTTTGTAGGCATGATCTTCAAAACTACTATCAATAAACAGATGACGTGGAATTTGACGGATAGCATTCAATACTTTTCTGTCGGTAATTCCTTTCGCTTGTAGTACTGTAGCTAATTGATTTCTAAGTCCTTGATGTTTTGATGTATCTCTCAAATTTGATTCCTTTGTAAGACCTTAAAAGTAGTAATAAATCTAAATACAATCTTATAAAATTGTATATTTGTTGGTGTAATTTTCCTTTTTTATTTGAAGGTTAAATACAAAATTAACCACATCATTATGGCTAGAATGAGCAACAATCTCTTTATTAAGAGATTATTTCATGTACGTCCGTAATGACATAAAACACATTTATGCTAAAAGCTGGAGTTTTAGGTGCTGGACATCTTGGAAAAATTCACTTACGTTTATTACAACAATCTAAAAAATATGAATTGGTTGGGTTTTACGATCCATTCACTGAAAATGCATTAAAAGTTGCCAAAGAATTTGGGTATAAATTATTTGATTCTATTGATGATTTGATTGCTGCTTCGGATGTTGTTGATATTGTTACGCCAACACTTTCTCACTTTGATTGTGCAAAAAAAGCAATTGAAAACGGGTGTCATGTTTTTATTGAAAAACCAATTACGAAAACAGTATTAGAAGCAGAAACGATTAGCGCATTGGCAGACAAACACCAAGTAAAAGGTCAAGTTGGTCATGTAGAGCGTTTCAATCCAGCATTTACAGCTGTGAACGGAAAGATCAACAATCCGATGTTTATAGAAACCCATCGATTGGCAGAATTTAATCCAAGAGGAACAGATGTGCCTGTTGTGTTGGATTTAATGATTCACGATATTGATATTATTTTATCAGTGGTTCATTCAAAAGTAAAAAATGTACATGGTAGTGGAATCTCAGTAATTTCTGAGACTCCAGATATTGCAAATGCAAGGATAGAATTTGAAAATGGTTGTGTTGCCAATTTAACGGCAAGTAGAATTTCAATGAAAAACATGCGAAAATCAAGGTTTTTTCAAAAGGATGCCTACATCTCCGTAGATTTTTTAGAGAAAGTAGCTGAAGTTGTTCGAATGAAAGATGTACCCGAAAACCCAGATGATTTTGCCATGATTTTGCAAAATGCGGAAGGCGTTAAGAAACAAATTTATTTTGACAACCCAGAAGTTGAAGGAAATAATGCCATCTTAGATGAATTGGAATCTTTTGCAGATTCAATTCAGAAAGATACAACTCCTATTGTATCATTATACCAAGGAACAGAAGCACTAAGAGTTGCCCAACAAATTATTGATTGTTTCTAACAAAAAATATCAATCATTTTGCAAACACCATTATGCTTTTAATAATAAAACTTAAATAATAGTACATGAAAAATATAGCAGTAATTGGAGCTGGAACTATGGGGAATGGTATCGCCCACACCTTTGCTCAGTTTAATTATAATGTCCAACTAATAGATGTTTCTCAAGTTGCGCTAGATAAAGGAATTGCAACAATTTCTAAGAATTTAGATCGAATGGTTGCAAAAGAAAAAATTTCTGAAGCTGATAAAATAAAAACACTTGCAAACATAACCACATTCACATCTATCAAAGATGGAGTTAAATATGCAAGTTTGGTTATTGAAGCAGCGACTGAAAATGAAATTTTAAAGAAAAAAATTTTTAAAGAACTAGATGAAGTTTGTCCAGAAGACACCGTTTTGGCAACCAATACATCTTCAATTTCTATTACACAAATTGCAGCGGTTACTAACAGACCCGACAAAGTAATAGGGATGCACTTTATGAACCCGGTTCCGATTATGAAATTGGTTGAAATTATTAGAGGGTACAATACTTCAGATGAAGTAATGAAATTCACTACTGATTTAACAAACAAAATCAATAAGGTTTCAGTAGCAGTAAATGATTACCCCGGTTTTGTTGCCAATCGGATTTTAATGCCAATGATTAACGAATCTATTGAAACTTTATATAATGGTGTTGCTGGTGTTGCAGAAATTGATACAGTCATGAAATTAGGAATGGCACACCCAATGGGGCCTTTACAATTGGCAGATTTTATTGGCTTAGATGTTTGTTTGTCAATTTTAAATGTGATGCATGATGGTTTTAAAAACCCTAAATATGCCCCTTGTCCCTTATTAGTAAATATGGTAATGGCTGGAAAGCTAGGCGTAAAATCTGGAGAAGGTTTTTATAATTATAGTGCAGGTAAAAAATCAGATACAGTGGCGAATATGTTTCGCTAGAGAGCATCAAATTTATTAACCAGTAAGCATAAAAAAAGGAACTCAATTATAAGTTCCTTTTTTTATGCTTTAAATAAGAGTGCTAATTAATCATCTTCATTTTTGGCGTCCGATTTCTTTGCTTTATTCCAAATTTTGATTTTATCCTCTAGGGTAACACCTTCTAAAACTTCAATATTAACACCGTCAGAAGTTCCTAATTTCAAGGTTCTTTTTTCAAACTTACCTTCTTCTGTTTGTACTTCAACATAAGGCTCCTCTGTTTTTCTATCAAACTTTAACAAGGCTTCTTTAATCGATAGCACGCTATCTCTTTTTTCTAATACAATATCAGCATTGGCACTGTATCCAGCTCTAATGAAATATTTATCATCTAAAGTAACATCAGCTTTAATTTTAAATTGAACAGCACCTCCTTCTTCAGTTCCTTTCGGAGCGATAAAATTTAATTTTGCTGGAAATTTAATTCCCTCAATAGCACCAATAGATACTTCAATATCCGTTCCGTTGATTAACTTACCTACTTCAGACTCATCAACTTTTCCTTCAAAAATCATTTTGCCCATATCGGCAATTGATGCAATGGTTGTTCCTGCATTGAAATTATTGGATTGGATTACTTGATCTCCTTCTTTTACTGGAATCTCTAAAACAGTACCGGACATTTGTGCAATAATATTCGTATTTGCAGTGGCTCCAGAACCAGAATATCCTTTGTTGATGATCTGATAATCGTTTTCAGCATTTTTTAAATCTTGTTTTGCTTGATTAAAAGTAAGCTCTACAGATTCATATGCAGCTCTCGCAATCACTCCTTTGTCAAATAATTGCTTGTTTCTTTTGTATGAAATTTCTGAGTTATTAATTCTCAATTTTGCGTTGTCTACTCGTCCTCTTGCACTCAATAAAGATTGCTCATTTGGTACTACTCTTACGGTTGCTATTAAATCTCCTTTATTGACGGTGGCACCTTCTAGCAATAAAATTTTATCAATAATACCTGTAATTTGTGGTTTGATTTCAATTTCTTCTAAAGGGGTTACCTTACCTGTTGCTACTGTCTTTTTAACAATAGTAGTTTTAAAAGGTGATTCTGTTTCAAATTGGATGATATTCCTTTTGTTTTTCATACCGAACCATACTAATGCGGCCATAAAAAATAAAATGATAATTCCTAAAATAATTTTTGCTCTCTTACTCATGATTTATTGATTGTTTTATGCTCTTTATTCTTCTCTTAATGCTTCTATTGGTTTCACTACTGTTGCCATATGCGCTGGAATCAAACCGATTAATGTTCCTAAAACGACTAATGTTGTAAATGCGGCTAATATAATTGGAATGTTTACGGTTGGATTTACTAAGGTTGCATCTTCACCTTGCCCAAAAAACTTATCGATAATCATTAAAACAGTAGCTCCCAAAATAATACCAATCATTCCAGCTACGGTTGTTAAAAAAACTGACTCTAAAATAATTTGTTGTCGGATACTTTTAGGTGTCGCACCTAAAGCTCTTCGTATTCCTATTTCTTTGGTGCGTTCTTTTACCGTAATGAGTAGAATGTTTCCAATGGCAAAAACACCCGCAATTAATGTTGCTATCCCCACAAACCAAGTTAAAAACTGCATACCGGTTAAAAACCCAGTAAACTTAGCAATTTCTTTTCCAAGGTTAACACTTCCAAAAGCTCTATCGTCTTCGGGGTGTACCTTATGTAAATTTTTAAGCGTTAGCAACACATCACTCTCCATTTGCTCAATATCAATTCCGTCATTGGCAGTTATCATCATCCAGTCAATATTATTGGCCGTGTTGTATACTTTTTTAAAGGTAGAAAAAGGAATGTATGCAGTATCTCCGTCAAAATCGATTGTATTCGAAGGTTCGTAGACCCCAATTACTTTATAATTGATACTGTTTATTTTAATATTCTCCCCGATAGGCATTTCATCTTTTTCAAAAAGTTGCTTGTAAATATCTTCTGAAATGACCGTTACTTTTGCGCTCGAGGTAATATCATTTTGGTTTAAAAAACGTCCATAAATTAATTTTTTCTTCTGAATTTGATCTAAAACAGGAAAATCTCCACTCACTTTAAAAGAACCTGATTTAAAATCTTTAATAATTAAATTCATGGTTTGATTTCTGGGTGCCAATAGTTTAATTTTATCAGCATATTCCGACTTTAAAACCTGAATATCTTTCATGTTTAGTCGAAATCTTCTTCCTTTTTGAAAGCCTTTAAATGGGGTGTCTGTAGATTGTGTCCAAACAAAAACGCTATTGGTAGCAAAATTACCAAAAGCTTTATTAAAACTATTTTCTAGACCTCTTGCAGCACCTAGCAAAACGACTAACAAGAAAATACCCCATAAAACACCAATAATAGTAATTCCTGTTCGTACTTTATTTTTACGGATGCTTCCGTAAATTTCTTGCCATGTATCTGAATCAAATAAAAATTTCATAATTAATCTGCTCTTAATGCTTCTATGGGTTTGATTCTTGCGGCTCTTTTTGCGGGAACATATCCTGCTATTAACCCAGATAGGATTAAAATAACTGTTGCTCCAATGACAATTCCTGGACTAACACTTGGATCCTTGATAAAATATGTCTCCTCCAAACTATTACCGATCGCGCTCAGTATATATGTACCTAATGTCAACCCAAAATACCCTGCTAATGTGGTTATCAATACAGATTCTTGAACGACCATTCCAATGATAGAACCTGGTGTTGCCCCTAAGGCTTTTCGGATTCCAAATTCTTTGGTACGTTCTTTAATCACAAAAATCATAATATTACTGATACCTATAATCCCTGCAACGAGAGTTCCTGAACCGATGAAACCAATGATCAAATACAGAGCAAACATTAAAATACCAACAAACTTATTTGCTTCAGCCATATTTCGAACTGATAATGCACTTTGATCGTCTGGATGGATATTCAGTCTTTTACGCATATCACGTTCTACTTTCTTACCAAAAGCTATGGCAGCATCTGTACTTAAATTCGGATTGTATCCTAAATTAATCTGACTGATATAATCATTATTTCCATACATCATTTGAGCCGTAGTAACAGGAATATATACAATTCTCTCTTCATTATCTCCTCCTTCATCTGAAAAGATTCCAATAATTAAAAAAGAACTTCCATTTACATTCACTCTTTTTCCGAGTGCTGGTTTTTCGCCAAATAAATCTTTTTTTACCAATCGACCAATGACAATTACTTTTGATTTTTCTCGAAGATCTCTATTATTCAAATAGCGCCCCTCATCCATGAGTGTTTTTTCTAAAAACTGATGATCTGGATGCACAGCTCTTACACTGTAACTACTTGCTTCATTCTTATACTTAATGGAAAAATTCTTATAAATTCTTGCAGATTGGTACTGAATTTGATCTTCATATTCCTCTGTAACGTAATTATAGTCTGTATTTTTAAGTTGGATTGCTCTTCCTGTTTGTAATCCTTTGTAGGGTTTTGTTGTTTTCCAAACACGAACCAGCATCATATTTTGTGCATCGTCTGAAAAAGCACTTTTGAAAAAGTTTCCTAATCCAGATGCAACCCCAAAAAGTAGGGTGAATAATAAAATTGCAAATGCAACTGTAAACCCAGACATTACAGAACGCAACCTGTTTTTGTTAATGCTTTGAAAAATTTCTCTCCAACGATCTAAGTCAAACATAATTATTGTGCTTTGGCGGCTTTTGTAAGGGTATCGCTAATAATGACTCCATCTCTTAGTCGTACAATTCTTTTGGTTTGCTCGGCAACTTCTTCTTCATGAGTAATCACAAAAACAGTCATTCCTTCGTCGTTAATATCTTTTAGCAAATCCATCACAGAATCAGTCGTAGTAGTATCAAGCGCTCCTGTTGGTTCATCTGCTAATACTACTTTTGGATTTGTAACCAACGCTCTTGCAATTGCAACTCGTTGTTTTTGCCCCCCTGAAAGTTCATTTGGCAGGTGACTCGCCCAGTCTTTTAGACCTACTTTGTCTAAATAGTCCAAAGCAACTTTTAAACGTTCTTTTCTGTTCATTCCTTTATAATACAAAGGCAATGCAACATTTTCTAAGGCAGTTTTGTAAGAAATTAAGTTGAATGATTGAAAAACAAAACCTAAGAATTTATTTCTAAGGATGGCTGCTTTTTTCTCGTTTAAATCTTTTATCAGTTGCCCATTTAAATAGTATTCTCCTTCATCATGAATATCTAGCAAACCAACAATGTTTAACAACGTCGATTTCCCTGAACCAGAAGATCCCATAATAGAAACAAATTCGCCTTCTTTAATATGCAAATCAATTCCTTTTAAAACATGTAATGAATCTTTTCCGATCGGATATGATTTATGGAGTTTTTCTATTCTAATCATTTAATGTTAATTTTTGTCCAAAGTACTTAATACCCCTATTTTCCGCTATTAATTATATGTTAAAAACGGTAGGTATTTTCTATTTATAAATAACTTCAAAGGTAAGACGTATAAATAAAAAAAATGTTACAAATTGATGTAATAATTTTGTGGGAAAATATAAAAAAGATGAAGTACTTTTGTAACTCATAATAGAACGTTTATAAATGATTCACTCGCTTAAGAACAAAAAAGTAATTTTATTTGATGGAATGTGTAATTTATGTAACAATAGCGTTTTAAAAGTCATTCGGTTTGATACAAAAAACAACTTTATCTTTTGTGCATTACAGTCAGAAGTTGGTAAAAAAATTGTTCAAAATTTAAATATTGATCTTGTAAAAATGGATTCAATACTACTCTACCAAACACCAAGCACCTTCAACTATAAAGCAACTGCGGTATTAAAGATAATGAGAACTTTTGGTGGATGGTGGTATCTGACTCAAGTCTGTTGGATTGCACCTCCATTTTTAAGAAATTTAATTTATGATTTTATTGCGAAAAACAGATACAAATGGTTTGGTCAAAGAGAAAGTTGCATGCGCCCCACTCCGGAGTTAGAAAAACGCTTTTTATCGTCTTTTAGTTCTATAGATTCAACTCTTTAAAATACAATTTTAAACAAATGAAAAAAAATTCGAAAAATATTCAATGCGTCATCTTTGACATGGATGGAGTGATTATAGATTCTGAAGAGATTCACAAAAAAGCATATTATGAAACCTTTGTTTCTTTGGGTTTGGATGTTTCTGAAAAGGTATACAAAACTTTAACGGGTTCTTCAACAATCAATGCTTTTCAACGATTGATTGCACATTTTAATTTGGATTTGGATGCCGATGAATTGGTTTTAGACAAGCGAAGACGCTATGTGAATTTTTTTGAGAACAATCCAGGCTTGCATTTGGTAGATGGCGTTGAAGAAATTATAAAATACTTTCATCATAAAGAGATTACCTTAATTTTGGCATCATCCTCTGCAATGGTCAATATTAACCGTGTTTTTGATCGTTTCAATTTGCATTCTTATTTTTCAGCAAAAATAAGTGGCGCCGATTTAATGGCATCAAAACCGCATCCAGAAATTTTTGAAAAAGCAGCCCTTTTAGGCAATACCCCAAAAGAAAATTGTATCGTTATCGAAGATTCTGACAACGGCATAAAAGCGGCCAATGACGCAGGTATTTTTGTTTTTGGTTATGCGAACAAACTTTCAGAAGGGCAAACGCTCGAAAATGCAGATGCTGTAATTTCAGATTTTAATTCCTTAAAAGATTTTATTTAGATATTGGTAAATCAAGAGTACTTCCCCACTCCGTCCATGACCCATCATAAACGGCATAGTTTTCAATACCACAAAGTTCAGCTCCTAAAGCTAAAATACAGGCTGTAATTCCAGTACCACATGAAAAAATAAGTGTCTTTTTAGTGGGATTTTTGTCACGAAAGATAGCTTTTAATATTGCTGTCGGTTTCATCATTCCTTGCTGTAAAAATTCAGTATACGGAATATTGATTGCATTAGGAATGTGCCCATTTCTTACTTCTTTTCTTGGTTCTAATACTGTTCCTGAAAAACGTTCTTTAGAGCGCGCATCTGCTACCAATACTGAGGCGACGTCAATTGAAGCTAAAACATTCTTTGTGAATTTTATTTTCTCTGGTTGGTAGTTTGTTATCAAATTTCCTTTTATAAAGGTTTGTGTTGTTGGTTTGTCGGTCGAATACCCTTTCGCTTTCCATGCAGGCAAACCACCATCTAAAACTGCACAATTTTTAAAACCCATTAATTGAAACATCCACCACACTCTTGGTGAAGCATAAATACCTATGTCGTCATAAATAACGAGTTTAGAATGGTTATTTATACCTAATTTTTGAGCTTCAATCTCAAATTTTTTCTGAGACAACACGGTATTAGGAAAGGCTGATTTGGCGTCTGAAAAGGTGTTTTTAATATCAAAAAAAATTGCACTTCCAATTTGTTCTTTAATAATAGAAGCAACTGCTTTTTCTGTTATTTTTGGAATGGTAGCATCTAGGATGATCAAATTTTCATCTTCTAAATTATGGTACAACCAATCTACAGAAACTAAGGGTTTACTAAACATATTTTCTTTCACTGCTAATCATTAGAGCTACTTTACGTCTTCATAATTATCGTCCCAATTTTTTGGTTTTGGATCGTGTAATTTTCCTAACGATTTTGCAATTATCATTGATACGGTTGCATCTCCAGTAACATTAACCATCGTTCTACACATATCTAAAGGTCTGTCTACAGCAAAAATTAAAGCCAATCCAATGGGTAATAATTCTTCTGGGAAACCAACTGATTCTAATACGATAACTAGCATGACCATACCTGCACTTGGTACGGCTGCAGACCCTATAGAGGCTAATAATGCGGTTCCAACAATAATTAATTGATTTGAAAATGTGAGTCCTTCTGGCCAAATTACTTGCATAATGAACACGGCGGCGATGGCTTGGTATAAACTGGTGCCGTCCATATTAATGGTGGCTCCTACAGGCAATACAAACCCAGAAACTTCTTTATCTACACCTAAATGCTCTTCTACTCTTTCCATTGTTACTGGCAATGTTGCAGCACTAGAACTTGTAGAAAACGCTAATAATTGTGCTGGGCTAATTTGTTTTAAAAACCAAAAGGGACTTTTCTTTGTATAGACACTGACCAAAATTAAGTAAAAGCAAATCATTAAAAATAAGCCTCCTACAACGCACAAGGCATATACCAAAAGTTTTAAGAGAATCTCAGTATCGTCAAAAGCAATCATGACATTTGCCAATAAAGCAAAAACAGCAAACGGTGCAGAAAGCATGATAAGGTCTACCATTTTCATCACCATTTCATTTAGTGAATCGAAGAAATCCATTAATGGTTTTGATTTTTTTTCTGAAATCAATAACAATGAAATACCTACAAACAATGCAAAAAAGATAATTTGCAACATGCTGGCACTAACAAATGATTGAAAAATATTACTTGGGAATATATCCACTAATGCTTGTAAAGGACCTGCATCGTTTTGTGCAGTTGCCTTTGTCAGTTTATCAACAACACCCGCAGAGTTTTCATATTTTGTTTTTATTTTGTCTATAGTATCAGCAGACATTCCTTCGCCTGGTTTTACAACATTAACAATTCCCAGCCCAATAATAATAGCAACAACCGTTGTTAAAACATAGATGACAATAGTTCTCGCACCCATTTTTTTAATCTTAGAAATATCTTTCAAATCTGAAATACCTTTAATCAAGGAGGCTAATATTAACGGAACTGCAATTAATTTTAAAAGATTGATAAAAATAGTACCAAATGGCTTGATCCAATCGATTACAAAACCTTTACCACCATCAACAGAGTTCATAAGGAAACCAAAAACAATTCCTAAGACCATTCCTATTAAAATCTTCCAATGTAATGCCAGTTTTTTCATATGTTGTATTTCTTGATTTTTAGATTTGAAAGGTAAAAAAAATATTTAGAAGAGACTGTTAATAAACTTTGTATCTTTTTAATTCTAAAAAACGGAAATATGCTTCTTTTTAGTGGTAATGTTGTGATGATGTGAAATCTTTTAAAATTACAATGAAAATCACTTGTTCGCCTTTTTTTTTGTGCTTAATTTCGCAGCATGGAAAAACTTAAAAAGCGTTGGAATATTGAAAGCAACTGGTCTGTAATTGCAATTTTTATAGTTTTCGCTATCAACGGTTCTTTCGCAGCTTGGGTAGCCAAACCCATTACAGCTTTTTTAGGATTATCACCTGAGTCCATATCTTCAGCAGTCTATTGGCCATTACGAATTTTATTGATCTTTCCTATTTACCAACTTACCTTACCTCTTGTTGGATGGTTGTTTGGGCAATTTAAATTTTTCTGGGCTTTTGAGAAAAAGTTTTTAAGTAGATTGGGCCTCGGTTTTCTTTTTAAAGAATAAGATTTTTTTTGTGTGAATGACTGCGTGCATTCAATTTCAAAAAAAAGAACTTTATATTTAATCACAAATAAGACTTCTTTTCATTGAAAAACTTTAAGTTTGTTAGAAGTAATTACTTTTAATGAACTTTATTGACTTCAAAGAACGAATATCTGATTTAAAAACCTCAAAGTTGGGTGGTTTAGATGCACAATTTAAATTAGCTCCTGAGTTAAGGTTGCGCTATGATGAAGATACAATTAAAGCAAATAATCCAAAAAAGGCAGCAGTCTTGGCCTTATTTTATCCCGATGATCAAAATAAGACCCGTATTTTACTAACCAAAAGAGCCAGTTATAAAGGCACACATTCTTCACAAATTAGTTTTCCTGGTGGAAAAACAGCAATCAATGATCGCAGTCTAGAACATACTGCTAAAAGAGAGACCTTTGAAGAAGTGGGCATTCATTCCGATTCCATTCATACAATTAGAGAATTGACAACGGTTTTTATACCTCCCAGTAATTTTTTAGCGACCCCTTTTATTGGGTTCACAAATCAGAGACCTCTATTTAATATAAATTATGAAGTAGCCGCTACTATTGAGGTGCTTTTGGAAGACTTATTAAATGACGTGAATATTAGCACTGTTGAAATGTCAACTTCCTATATGCACAAAGTCAATGTACCCTGCTTTAAACTAGATGATTACATTGTATGGGGGGCTACAGCTATGATATTATCTGAAATTAAAGAGTTGTTCTAGTAGAGAGATTCTAATTTCTTTTTGTAGATTGGCAGGAAATAAAAGAATTTTTTATCATGCCCCTATTTAAAAGAAATCCCTTTGGACATATACTTTTTATTAAAAAATGGATTATTAGAATTGTTGGTATTTTTTTTCACAGTAGATTCAGACGCTTCAACAATTTAAAAATAGAGGGATCTGAAATTATTAGAAATTTACCTAAAAAAAATGTCCTCTTTATCTCAAATCATCAAACTTATTTTGCGGACGTAATTGCAATGTTTCATGTTTTTAATGCGTCTCTTAAAGGGAGAGATAATTCCATAAAAAATGTTGGTTATTTATGGAATCCAAAACTGAATTTTTACTTTATTGCAGCAGGGGAAACCATGCGTTCTGGAATTATTCCAAAAATATTTGGTTATGCGGGCTCGGTATCTGTAGAAAGAACTTGGAGAAGTAAAGGAGAAGATATTAACAGGCAGGTAAAAATGTCTGATGTTTCTAAAATAGGAATGGCATTGGATGACGGTTGGGTAGTTACTTTTCCACAAGGAACAACAACGGCTTTTAAACCAATACGAAGAGGAACCGCACATATTATTAAAAAATATAAACCCATAGTTGTTCCAGTAGTTATTGATGGTTTTAGACGTTCTTTTGACAAAAAAGGACTCAACATAAAAAAGCGAAATGTTCTGCAATCGATGGTTATTAAAGAACCTTTAGAAATTGATTATGAAAATGAAGATGTTGCAGATATCATTACAAAAATTGAATATGCAATTGAACAACACCCATCGTTCTTAAAAGTACTTTCGGTAAAAGAACTCGAGAAAGTCGCAAAAGAAGAAAAAGCTTTAAAAGAAAAACGAAAATTTTGGGATTAATAAAAAGAAATACCGTGTTTCTCTTATTTTTATAATACGAATAACTGTTTAATTATATTTGTATTTCATTGTCCATTTATTTTCTAAATGTGTTTCAAATTTTTGATGTAATTCAAAGAGAGTAAAAAAATATACGTCCCGCTATCATTATTATTGATGAATTTATTATCTTTATCAAAAATTACTATAGTTATGACAATTACACAATTAAAGTACGTCTTATCTGTTGCAGAATATAAAAATTTCACGGTTGCAGCTGCACATAGTTTTGTGACACAGCCAACATTGAGTATGCAAATTCAAAAGTTGGAAGACCAGTTGGAAATTAAAATATTTAACAGGTCTAAAAAACCCATTGAACTAACAGAAGTTGGAAAGAAAATTGTGAAACAAGCAAAAGTAATTGTAGACGAAAGCAATCGAATTTTAGACATTGTTCATCAACAAAAGGGATATATTGGTGGCGAATTTAAGTTGGGGATTATACCAACAATCATGCCTACTCTACTCCCAATGTTTTTAAATAACTTTACAAAGAAATACCCAAAAGTAAAGCTAATCATTGAAGAATTGACTACTGAGGATATTATGCGAAAATTAACTGATGGGCATATAGATGCAGCAATCGCGGCAACACCTTTGGAAAACGAAGCCATCAAGGAGGAACCATTATATTACGAGCCATTTGTTGGATTGGTTCCTCAAAACCACCGTCTTTTCAATAAAAAACAAATTACTTCTGACGAATTAGAAGTGGATGATGTTTTACTTCTTGAAGATGGGCATTGTTTTAAAGACAGTGTTATTAATCTCTGCCGCGCGCACAAAATTGAGAATAAAAAAAGATTCCGATTAGAAAGTGGAAGCTTTGATACTTTAATTAAATTATCCAAAGAAGGTTTGGGAATGACGCTACTTCCTTATTTACATACATTAGATTTAAATGATGTCGACAAAAGCCACCTTCGTGAGTTTACCAATCCACCGCCAGCAAGAGAAGTGAGTTTAATCTATCATAAATCACAGTTAAAGATGCAAATGATAGCAGCGTTGAAAACAACTATTGATGGAGTCGTCAGGGGTGCAATCTCGTTTTCTGATGTAAAAATAATTAGTCCTTTACAAAGAAAATTAAAGTAACCCTCCATTAAAATACAAATGCCTGTTCCATTGGAGTCACAACTCAAATGAAACAGGCATTAAAAATTGTTTCTTAAAAAGTTAAGAATACATCTTTTCTCTTAATTCTTTTATTTTTGGGTCAGCCAAATAGTCATCAAAGGTAGTGTGTCTGTCAATAACCCCTTTTGGTGTTAACTCAATCACTCGATTTGCTACTGTTTGTGCAAACTCATGATCATGAGTAGAGAACATTAAAGTACCCGGAAAATTAATAAGCGAGTTGTTTAAAGATTGAATGGATTCTAAATCTAAGTGATTTGTAGGCTCATCTAAAAGCAAAATGTTTGCTCTTTTCATCATCATTCTAGAAAGCATACAACGTACTTTTTCACCTCCAGATAAAACGTTACTTTTCTTTAATGCTTCTTCTCCTGAGAAAATCATTTTCCCTAAGAAACCACGAATAAAAACTTCTTCTCGTTCTTCCTCTGTCTGCGCATATTGTCTTAACCAATCTACAAGGTTCAGGTCTCCATTTTGAAAAAAGGAGGAATTGTCTAACGGTAAATAAGACTGGGTAGTTGTAACACCCCAATTATAAGTACCTGCATCTGGTTTTATATTATCAGTAATAGCTTGATAAAAGGCAGTAATAGCTCTAGAGTTTTTTGAAATAAGGGCTATTTTATCACCTTTGTTAAGGTTGATGTCTACATTGGAAAATAATTTTTCTTCTTCAAACTCTTTAGAAAGTCCTTCTACATTCAAAATTTGATCTCCAGCTTCTCGATCACTTTTAAAAATAATTGCTGGATACCTTCTACTGGAAGGTCTAATATCTTCTACATTCAACTTATCGATCATTTTCTTTCGAGAAGTTGCTTGTTTTGACTTGGCCATATTGGCAGAAAAACGACGAATAAATTCTTCTAATTCTTTCTTTTTATCTTCTGCTTTTTTATTTTGTTGGGCTCTTTGTTTTGCTGCTAATTGACTCGATTCGTACCAGAAAGTATAATTTCCAGAGTAGTGGTTTATTTTACTAAAATCAATATCGGAAATATGCGTACAAACGGCATCTAAAAAGTGTCTATCATGTGAAACTACAATTACGGTGTTTTCAAAATTAGCCAAGAAATTTTCTAACCAAGCAATTGTTTCAAAATCTAAATCATTGGTAGGCTCATCCATAATTAGTACATCAGGATTCCCAAACAATGCCTGTGCAATTAATACACGAACTTTTTGTTTTCCATCTAAGTCTTTCATTAAAATATAATGCAAGTCTTCTTTAATTCCTAAATTTGACAACATGGCTGCTGCATCAGAATCGGCATTCCATCCATTCATTTCTTCAAAAGTAATTTGAAGTTCCCCTATTTTCTCTGCATTTTCATCTGTATAGTCAGCATATAAATCATCAATTTGTTTCTTAATTTTAAACAAATCCTTGTTTCCCATGATTATCGTTTCTAATACAGGAAACTCATCATACTCGTAATGGTCTTGGGTTAAAACAGACATTCGCTTACCTTTTTCTAAATGTACCTGACCAGAGGTCGGATCCATTTTTCCAGAAATAATTTTAAGAAAGGTAGATTTTCCAGCACCGTTTGCACCAATAATTCCGTAACAATTACCTTGTACAAACTTCGTATTTACTTCATCAAATAATATTCTTTTTCCAAACTGAACTGATAAATTAGATACTGATAACATGCTTTTTACTGTTTTTAAATTTTGTGCAAAAGTAGGAAATTGATTTTGTTTATGCATAGAGAAAAGCAGCTGTTTTAAAATCAATTAAAAATCAAGCATAAAATTTTAAAAAACACACTATAAAAACAGCGTATCCCTTTAAATTTGGACTATTTATCGGGCATTTTAACAGCTAATTAACAATAAAGTAACCTATAGATACTTAGATTTGTATTTTGTAATAGCCCCTTATTGATGAAACCATTAACTACCCTCTTTTCATTATGCTTCCTTTTAACAGTTTTTGTTAGTTGTAACAAAACGATTAAGAACAGTACAACCTACTTCGGTGGTAAGATTATAAATCCAAAAAGTAACCATGTTGTTTTGTATTCAATGGACAAGGTCATTAATACTTTTTCAATTAATTCTGAAAATAAATTTGGGGGTAGCTTAGACTCTATTCAAGAAGGTCTATATTATTTTGTCCATGGTAATGAAAATCAATTTTTATACATAGAACCAAAAGATAGCATAATGCTGAGTTTAAATACGTGGGATTTTGATGAATCTTTAGTTTTTTCTGGTATTGGCGCTGAAAGAAATAATGTTTTAATTGATTGTTTTTTACAGTTTGAAAAGGATGAAAAAACATTTTATACTTACAATTTATTAAAGCCAAAACCTTTTAAGCTCAAAGTAGACTCTATCATTTCCCTAAGAGTAAACACACATGAAGCCTATGCAAAAAGGCATCCAACGGAAACAGAAAGCTTTAAGAAAGTATTAAAAATTTCACTCACCTATCCAATTTATGCGAGAATAGAGAGTTATCCAATTTCGCATGCAAAAAAAATGAAATTAAAACGTTTTCCAAAACTTCCTTTATCATTTTATGAATATCGAAAAAACATCGATATTGACGTCGATGCTTTAATGTATTACAAACCTTATAGTAAATACATCACCAATTATTTATATAATGCTACCTATGCCAAGAGACATTCTCCGATGCAAAATAATTTTACATCTAATTTTACGGTAGATTTGTTAAAAACAATTGACGAAAAAGTAAATTCTAAAACATTTAAAAATGCCTTTTTAAAACAAACCGTAATCAGTCATTTTTATAAAAAATCTACCTGCGATATTAGCAATAAAGAATTTGATGTCTTTTTAGCATTAAGTTCTAATGAAGAAGATAAGAAACTGATAAAGAAGCTATTGATAGACAATCAAATAATTCATAAAAATCATGAAATAGAAAATTTTTATGTGCATGATTTCACAAATGCAAGCTACGCCATTCAAGATGTAATAAAAGACAAGAACACATTCTTGTTTTTTTGGAGTTCAAAATATGTATCAAAACCTTATGTAAGAGCACGCATCAACTATTTGTCAAACAAATACCCAAATATTCAGTTTTTGACTTTTAAAATTGATGGAAATAACAATGATCAAATTAAAAATTTAGATATTAAAAAACAATTCTTCATTGATGGTAATAGTAGTGCAAATTCTTTTTTAACCAGCAAAATGACACGATCGATACTCATCAATAAAAATGGAATTTTAACAAATGGATTCGCATCCATATCTTCAAGAAATATTTACACTCAATTAGACATCCTAAACAATAATTAATTTATTGCTTTTACCAAGCCTATCTTGTTTATTTAGCATAACTTTGCGCGATTTTAAATTTGGAGTGAAACCCTAAGAAAATCAAGTCGAATTATAAATACGGTTTGCAGGTGGGCGTCTGTGAATCAACAAAAAACACAGTATGTCAACATTTTTAGAATTAGGTTTAAAAGAACCTATCAACAAAGCATTAACAGATTTAGGGTATGAAAAACCAACTGTTATTCAAGAAAAAGCAATTCCACAAATTATTTCTTCAACAGACGATTTAAAAGCATTTGCTCAAACAGGTACAGGTAAAACTGCAGCTTTCAGTTTACCAATACTAGAACTTTTAGATGAAAAGAACGGTAATGTACAAGCAATCATACTTTCTCCAACAAGAGAACTCGCTGTACAAATTGGAAACAACATTAAAGATTTCTGTAAATATTTACCAGATGTTAAGGTAACTACCGTTTATGGAGGTTCTAGCATGGAAGATCAAATTAGATCTTTAAAAAGAGGTTCTCAAATTGTAGTTGGAACTCCTGGTAGAACGGTAGATTTAATAAAAAGAAGAGCTTTAAAATTAGGAAACGTTCAATGGTTAGTCTTAGATGAAGCTGATGAGATGTTAAACATGGGTTTTAAAGACGAATTAGATAAAGTCTTAGAAGCTACTCCAGAAACAAAACAAACCTTATTATTTTCTGCAACGTTTCCAAGAGAAGTGGAAGCAATTGCAAGAAACTACATGACCAAACCAGTTGAAATTACTTCTGGTGAAAAGAATGCAGGTTCAGAAAATGTAAGTCACGAATATTATTCAGTTACAGAAAGAACACGTTACCCCTCATTAAAAAGAATTGCTGATTTAAATCCAGATATTTATGCAATTATCTTTTGTAGAACTCGTAGAGAGACGCAAGAAGTTGCAGACAATCTAATTAGAGACGGTTACAGTGCAGATTCTTTACATGGAGATTTATCGCAAGGACAGCGTGATTCTGTAATGGGGAAGTTTAGAAAGAGAACCATTAAGATATTAGTTGCGACAGATGTTGCTGCTCGTGGATTGGATGTTACTGAATTAACACACGTATTGAACCACAAGTTACCAGATCAGATTGAGAACTACACACACAGAAGTGGTAGAACTGGTAGAGCTGGGAACAAAGGAATTTCTATTGTTTTAGTCAATGGAAAAGAGAAAGGGAAATTACGTCAGATTGAAAGAATCATTAAAAAGAAGTTTGTTGAAGGAAAGGTTCCTACTGGTAAAGAAATTGTAAAAAACCAGTTAATGAATTTAATTGACAAGGTTCAAAATACGGAAGTGAATGAATCTGAAATGGAGGAATTCTTACCAAGTATTTACGAAAAACTAGAGGCTTTAGATAGAGAAGAATTAATTAAAAAGTTTGTTTCTTTAGAGTTCAATACCATGTTGAAGTATTATGAAAACTCGAAAGACTTAAACGATTTATCTTCTAAAGATAATTCTAGAGCAAGAGCTTCAGATGAAAACATGACGCGTTTCTTTATAAACATTGGAAGAAAAGACAACTT
Organism: Polaribacter sp. SA4-10; assembly: GCA_949519155.1. GTDB lineage: Bacteria > Bacteroidota > Bacteroidia > Flavobacteriales > Flavobacteriaceae > Polaribacter. The sequence goes on along the minus strand of CATIQU010000035.1, from coordinate 55,977 downwards.
GAATCCTGGAAAATTAATTGGCTTAATTAACGAGCAAAATATTGGTGACAAAGTAGAAATTGGTGCGATTGATATTTTAGACACTTTTTCTTTCTTTGAAATTGATAAAAACTTCGAAGACGCAACGTTATCTGCATTCTTAGACAACCAACCCGATTTTGACGGTCGTTCTGTAAATGTAGAAGTTACCAAAAAAGAACGTGGCGGTGGCGGCGGTCGAAGAGGTGGTGGAGATCGTAAATCTTTTGGTAACAAAAGAGAAGGTGGTTTTGGACGTAAAAAGAGTTCAGACGGTGGTTCTTCAAGAAGAAGCAGCGATTCTAGCAGAAGATCAGACAGATCTACTGACAGACCAGACAGATCTAGCAGAGGTGCTAGCGATAGAAGTTCTTCTAGTGAAAGAAGTCCAGGCGGATTCGGAAGAAGACGTAAAGACTAATTCACACACATATATTATAAAAAAACTCACTTCGCAAAAAGTGAGTTTTTTTTGTGCCAATTTTCAAAATAAATGCAACAAAAAAAGTACATTAGCCCTACCCTATTTTATCTCTTTTAAATGCCACAAATTCTCAAAAAAAACCATTTAGAAATCCAAATTGATTTGCCTACTGAAAACTATCGCTTTTCGAGGTTTGACTGGACTGGAAAAATAGTATCTGTAAAGTTTAAAGACTTGCTGATAACTGGGAGCGAAAATAACGAAGGAGATCCAGAGAATGTTCTTGGCAAAGGCTTGTACAATGAATTCGGAATTGAAACTCCTCTGGGCTTTGCCGAAACTCCCATTGGAGGTTGGTTTCACAAAATTGGTGTGGGCCTTTTAAAAAAAGAGGATGCGCACTACAAATTTGACAAAAAACACGAAATAAGACCTGCTGCATTTAAAATTACGCAAGCACACAATCGGCTTTTAATTCGCTGTACATCAGAGACGATGAATGGCTATTCATATGTGTTAGAAAAAAACATTGAACTAAATGAAAATAGTTTTACAATTACCTATACTTTAGACAATACGGGAAACAAAAAAATAATAACCGATGAATACGCGCACAACTTCATGGCGATTGACAAAGCTCCCATTGGAAACAATTACAGCTTGCAATTCCCTTTTCAGTTACAACCCACACAATTTATAGAAACAGTAAACCCAGAAAAGAAAGTACTGTTGGAGCAATACAAAATTACTTTTAAAGATACCATTAACGAAACCTTCTTTTTTAGCAACCTTACTGGAATTGAAAATGCAACTGCACAGTGGACGCTAAAAAACCTAAAAAACCAACTTACAGTCCGAGAAACTGGTAGCTTTGCAACCAACAAAGTAAATCTTTGGGGCACAAAGCATGTAATAAGCCCTGAATTGTTTTTTACCATCGATTTAGCTCCTGACGCTTCTGTTTCCTGGTCTCGTAAATTTGAAGTATTTCAAACAAAATAATACGCGCTTTGAGTACTTCCCTCCTTCTTTTTCTTTTTCTTTTTTCAAAAAAACTGATTTTTTTAAGAAATATAATAGCTTAAATTACAGCTGTCTACTTGCTGAAATTCAAAAACTCTGAAATTTTAGCTGTAAAAAAACCAGTTATTCCTAAATAAACACCACTTATCCCCAAATACTCCCGTTTGTTTATTTCAATACAAACACATCACTTTTTTAACCTATGTTTATATTCAACTAACCACTAGAGTTAGGTGCAATTAAAACAAACATAACGGTCGAAAATGGACTGACCATCCAAAATCGGGAAATGTGAAAGTTGAAACCGAAATAAAAGAAAAAATAAACCGAGTAATTGAAAATCGAAAGAGTAATAATTGTTATAAATTAGAAACAATCTTTAAAAAAATGAAAATGGTTTGTTCTCTAAAATTAAAATTATGAATATTTTAAAATATTAAGAAATCCACAATTTGCAATTTACGCAAGTTTATTTATGTTATTTTTTTCCTGTACTCAATATGAAATTCGAAATGAAGCAATAGAAAGAGCATTTGATTTTAGTATGTATGACTCTTATAAAAATGGAGAAATAAAACTATTTAAATATAAAAGTAGTAATAAAATACGATCTGATGTAAATTTATATGATGACGCAGCAAATAAAGTTAACAGATTTTATGGAACTAATATATAACTTCCTAAAAAAAAATTTGAAACTTTTGAGACAAATGATAAAAAAATTATTAAAAAAACTGTATTAGAAAATGAGTGGATTAATGAAAAAGATATAGAATTAGCTGATAAAATTTTAGAAGATATAACTAATGAAAGTTTTGATGTTGCAATAAATAATTTACAAATTAAAATATTAAATTTAAATTTAACAGATAAAAAATTTTCTAAAAAAAATATTTTTGTGAATATGCTTAAAATTAAAAATGATATAAATCTATTAGAAGCATATAGTAATGGTGGTGGTGATTACCAAAAATCTTCTGGTATTTGGGGTTGCTTATGGGCAGTTATTGTTGTAATATTGTCTCTTGCAGGTTTATTATCTTGTCTTACTTGGATAATGTGTGGGTTTGCAGCTTATGGTGTCTATACTGCTTTTGAATATTTACATGATCAATGCAAAGATTTAGGATAAATTTAAAAATAAAGATATGATTAAATTTTCTAAAAAAGTAACTTTTATTCTACTCGTTATAAGTATATTTTCGCTAATGATTTCAATAAAAAACATAAATTGGATTAGCTTAAAAGAAAATAATTATAAAGAACTTTTGACACCATCGGGTCGTTTGTCTATTTGTATTTATTTTTTCATATATTATGTTAATTTAGTTAAAATGAATAAAAATAACGTTGCACAACCACTTATATGAAAAATAGCAGTTAAGTGCTAACCACCAAAGTTTGTGCTTTTCTGATATCTTTGATTTAAAACCGAAAGTAGTAGCTTTTTTATTCTGCTACTTTTCATATACTGACCCGCTCCGCAAAGTCTTCCAACTTTTAGGCACATAAAAAAGAAAAAAGGAAGTACAAAGATTGAATGTGTCAAAAATACATTTCGTATTAAAATCATTGAGAGTTATACAAACTCAAAGTCTGGAGACTTTGCGCAGCTGGGGGAACATATACTTGGTCACCCCGCTCCGCAAAGTCGCTCGACTTTGAGGCACATAAAAAAGTCATCAACTGAAGATAAGCAGTACCTTTAATTTAGTTGACGGCATCAGCGAGACGCTTACGCTAGGAAGGTAAAATTGAAGCGCTTTTTAATAATTCATTTATTGTACGTAAATTTGTACAATATTAAATACATGATATTATGATAACAGCAACAATATCTGATTTCAGAAAGGATATAAAACAATACCTTAATAGTGTAACTGAAAATTTTGAAACCCTAATAATCAATAGAGGGAAAAACTCTGGAGTTGTAGTGATTTCATTGGAAGAGTACAACGCTCTTCACACTACTCAATACGAAATGTCATCTGACAAAAACAAAGCAAGATTAGACACTGCAATTGAAAAATTCAAAAAAGGAGATTCCTTTAGCAAAGAACTTATTGACCAATGAAATATGTTTTTGTAGATGAATCCTGGGATGATTATTTGTATTGGCAGAAAATTAACGAAAAAAGGCTAAAGCGAATCAACTTACTTCTAAAAGATATTTCTAGACAACCCTATGAAGGAATTGGAAAACCTGAACCCTTAAAGCATAATTATAGAGGGTTTTGGTCAAGAAGAATTAATGAAGCGCATCGATTAATTTATCAAGTTCGTGAAGATGAAATTAGAATACTAAAATGTAGATTTCATTACGATTAAATTTCTATTGACAACAATGGTTTCCATACATTTTATCCCGCTCCGCAAAGTCTCCCGACTTTGACGGTACATAAAAACCTAAGATCCACTAAAAGGCTAAAAAAAAAGAGAAGCATCCGCTTCTCTTTTTAATATTTATAAAATATATTTTTATCTTCTACTATAGTTTGGCGCTTCTTTGGTAATGGCAACATCGTGAGGATGACTTTCATTAATTCCGCTGGCAGTAATTCTTACGAACTTTCCAGTTTTTTGTAAAGTAGCAATATCTTTCGCACCACAATAGCCCATTCCAGCACGCAAACCACCAATAAACTGGTGAATGCTTTCGTCCAAATCTCCTTTATAAGGAACCCTTCCTACGATACCTTCAGGAACTAGTTTTTTAATATCTGCTTCAACATCTTGGAAATAGCGATCTTTAGATCCTTGTTTCATAGCTTCAACAGAACCCATTCCTCGATAGGATTTAAATTTTCTTCCTTCGTAAATAATGGTTTCTCCTGGAGATTCTTTAGTTCCAGCTAAAAGAGATCCTAACATTACAGAATCTGCTCCCGCAGCAATGGCTTTCGGAATGTCTCCCGTATAACGAATACCTCCATCGGCAATCACTGGAACACCACTTCCTTTAATAGCTGCAGCCACTTCTAAAACTGCCGAAAATTGTGGAAAACCAACACCTGCGACCACTCTGGTAGTACAAATAGAACCCGGTCCAATTCCGACTTTCACAGCATCGGCACCTGCTTCCACTAAATATTTTGCCGCTTCGGCAGTAGCAATGTTTCCAACCACTACATCCAAATTCGGAAATTTAGCTTTTACCTCTTTTAAAACCATGACCACCCCTTTAGTGTGTCCATGGGCAGTATCAATAATAACGGCATCTACACCCGACTTTACCAAAGCCTCAGCTCTTACAACCGCATCGGAAGTAACGCCCAATGCAGCAGCCACTCTTAAACGACCAAATGAATCTTTATTGGCAAATGGTTTTTGAGTCACTTTGGTAATGTCTCGAAACGTTATTAATCCTTTTAAGATATACTGATCGTCTACGATCAATAGTTTTTCAATTTTATTTTTTTGAAGAATTTTCTCCGCATCTTTTAATGAAGTACCAACAGAAGCAGTAATTAAATTTTTCGAAGTCATTACTTCAACAATCGGTCTTTGATTGTCGTGTTCGAAACGCAAATCTCTGTTGGTTACAATCCCTTTTAAAGTTCCATTTTCATCAACAATCGGAATTCCACCAATACTGTGTTCCTTCATATTGGCTTTTGCGTCTAAAACAAAGGCCGTTAAAGGCAAAGTAACAGGATCTAAAATCATGCCCGATTCTGCACGCTTTACACGTCTCACCTCTTGGGCTTGTTGCTCAATGGTCATGTTTTTATGCAAAACACCAATCCCTCCTTCTCTAGCAATCGCAATCGCCATCGCAGATTCTGTAACAGTATCCATTGCTGCAGAAATAATGGGAACATTAATGGTAATGTTTCTCGTAAATTTTGTTTGAATAATAACTTCTCTAGGAAGTACTTCTGAAAAGGCGGGTACTAGTAAAACGTCATCATACGTTAGTCCTTCTCCTACTATTTTATCGTTGTGTGCTGTCATGTTGCAATTAAAGTCTAATTGCAAGCAAATTTACAACTATTTATTGAGTTTTTACCATTAATTAAAAGTAAGGTTTCCATACACATTTTTTAAATGAATAATGCAGTCAATATCGTTGCTACTTCTAAACACGACAACTGACCTATATCTTTTAAATTAATGTATATAATACAATTAATTGAGAACCAACAACTTCAATATATTATTTTTATTTATTCTAAATAAGCTTTGTAAAACTCATTATGAGTGGTATCTTTGCACTCAAAAAAAAGCTATTTATAATTAATCTAAATAAAATGAGACAACAAATATCATTATTAATCATCTTGTTTACAGGTACATTAACTGCTCAAACTAAAGTAGAAAAAAAAGAAACTGGGCAACTAGACACGATCCAAAAATTGGATGAAATCATTATTTCTACCAATCAAATTTTTGGGAATAAATATGTAGCGAAGCACAGAACAGGTTCCGCATATTACCTATCCCCAAAAGAATTACAAAAATTTAGTTTTACAGATATCAACAAAGCATTAAGAACTGTTCCAGGAGTTTCTTTATATGAAGAAGATGGCTTTGGATTGCGACCGAATATTAGTTTAAGAGGAACTTCACCTGAAAGGAGTTCAAAAATCACATTAATGGAAGATGGTGTTTTAATTGCTCCAGCTCCCTACAGTGCTTCTTCTGCCTATTACTTTCCTACGATTGCAAGAATGGAAGCAGTTGAGGTCTTAAAAGGAAGTAGCCAAGTACAATATGGTCCCTTTACCACCGGAGGTGCTATTAATATGATTACTTCTCAAATTCCTAAAAATTTTGCAGGAAGTGTGAGAGGTTCGTATGGAAGCTTTAATTCGAATCAGCTACACGCAAAAGTTGGCGGAAATCATAAAAACATAGGATACTTTATTGAATATCTAAATTATGGATCTGATGGTTTTAAAACTTTACAAAGCGGAAAAAATACAGGTTTCAATAAAAACGATGTAGTCGCCAAACTACGTGTACAACTATTTCCAAATGAGGTGGTCAAACAATCGCTCGATTTGAAGTTTCAATATGCAGATGAAAAGGGGAATGAAACGTATTTAGGGCTCACAGAAGAAGGTTTTAAAACGAATCCGTTTTCCAGATATGCCGCTTCTAATAATGATAAAATGACGACGGATCATACGCAATACATGCTTACACATCATTTAGATTTCTCTAAAAATCTAAATATTACTACAACATTTTATCGAAATAATTTTGCACGAAACTGGTACAAGTTAAACGACATTACTTTTGAAGGAGACAAGCAAAAAATCTCAAAAATATTAGGAGATCCTACGAGCTATTCAAATCATTTTGGCATCGTAAACGGTACTGTAAATTCTGCTGCAGATGCCATTGGAGTGAAAGCAAATAACCGAACATATTATGCACAAGGAATGCAGACAAAACTAGATTACCACTGGTACACAGGAAATGCATTTCATGACCTAGAGATCGGTTTTAGATACCATTATGACGAAGAAGATCGCTTTCAATGGGTAGACAAGTACAGTATTTCCAATGCAGGTGTTTTAACCGAAACAACAGTAGGAGTTCCTGGCACCGATGCCAATAGAATTAGCAGTGCAAAAGCTTTTGCATCCTACATTACCTATAAATTAAAATTTCAAAACTGGACATTTACTCCCGGAGTTCGATATGAAGATATTTTATTAGAAAGAAAAGATTTTGGCAAGAATGACATTACACGGTCTGGTAGTGACTTAAATGAAAGAGAAAACACAGTCGCCATTTTTATACCAGGAATGGGTGTCAACTATAAATTTAACAATGATTTTTCCCTTTTCGGAGGTATTCACAAAGGATTTTCACCTCCAGGAAACAAAGAAGATGAAAAAGCAGAAGAAAGTATTAATTATGAATTAGGAACCCGCTTCAGCCTCGGAAAACTAAAAGGGGAGTTTGTTGGTTTCTATAACGATTATTCCAACTTGTTAGGAAGTGATATTGCTGCAACTGGTGGAACAGGCTCTTTAGACCAATTCAACGCAGGAGAAGTAAAAGTAAATGGTATTGAACTCTTGTTAAATTACAATATAACCTCAAAAAATGCACGTTTTTCGTTTCCAATTTCTATTGGATACACTTTTACAAACACCGAATTTTTAAACAGTTTTGGAAGTGTTGATAGTTTGTGGGGAACGGTAATGGTTGGCGATGAATTGCCCTACATTCCAAAACACCAATTGAATGCTGCTTTGTCTTTGGAACACGCCAAATTTGAAGTAAATTTTAATGCAAGGTATAATGGTGCATTTAGAACTTTGGCTGGCTCAGTAAACATTCCTACGAATGAAAAAGTTGAATCCAACTTCATCATCGATATGTCGAGTAAATACACGGTAACTCCGCAATTTCAATTGACGGCAAACATAACAAACTTACTTAACAATACGTATGCGGCTTCTAGAGTTCCAGCTGGTTTACGACCTGGACACCCTTTTGGAATCTACGGTGGGTTTCAATACCAATTCTAGAAATTGGAAACGCTAAGTGAAAATATGAAGTTAAAAAAGTGTCCTATTTATGGGCACTTTTTTTTGTTTCTAATGTTAAATAGGATACCACAGCTTTTCGAATATCAAACCCTAATTCAGTTGGTTTTGGGTGATATACAGCAAGCACTTCGTTGTTTTTTTCTGATAAAAAAGGAATGTCAAAACCTTTTAATAAGTATTCAGAGAAAGCAACATTATAGGTTTTATCAAGATCTAGCACTTTTTTTTTAGTATGCCACTCCGCTCCTACTTTTTCAGCATGAAAACGCTGTAAATAAGCACCCGTTCCGGCAGCCAAAACACCATAATCTAAAACACGTTTCAGCAGGCTTCCCTTTATTTTTACTTTTAAAACTTGACCTCCATAAGGCAGCACTCTAAAAATGTCTACAGCAGTAATTGCGCCGTCCAGAGCATCATCAATTCGAATAGACCCACCATTTACAATCGCACAATCAACGCTATTCTCAAAAGCAAAAGACATCGATTTTGTAATAATTTCACCTAAATTGGTTTGCACACTTCTAATGGGCGTATCTCTTCCGTCTAAGGGAGTTGTAGCAGTATAAATAATGGCTTGAGGATTTGATACAATTTCTTTAATTTTTGTTTTCAATACTTGCTGCCATTGCTCGACAATTGCCCCTACTTTAGTATCTGTTTTTATTGTACTATTAATTTCTTTTAATTCTGAAATGATTGTCGCTTTTTTTGTTTTTTTATCATACGAAATTCGATGAACATAAACCGTTTTCGCGTTCGCATCTGCTTTTGTAATGACGGTATTTCCAACTGAAACGGATTGACTATTATGTTCATGTCCCCCCATAATTAAAGGAATTTCTGGAAGTAGCTTTGCAATTATTTTGTCTTGTGCTATTTTAACGTGTGTAAGTCCAAAAACAACATCAACAGAATCTTTGAGGTCTTCATAGGCAGCACTTGCTTGGGTAAACATGTCTTCATATACCACATATTCTTTTGGATTTGAGGGGATGCAAACACTAATAAAACCGACTTTTATTTTGGTGCCATCTGCATCAGAGAATTCTTTGATAAAAGAAGGAGATAATGGTGTTTTTTTACCATTTCTTTCCTTGTGAAAAAAGTTAAATCCTGTTTCTATTTTCTCTTTTACATTGGCAGAAATCCAAGGAAAATTACTTTCATTCAAGCGTTTTTGCAAGTCTTTTTGGGGCACATCAAACTCATGATTTCCAAAGGCAACCAAATCAAAATTCATCGCATTCATTACCGAAATCATTTGTTTACCACGAACGTGTTCGCCTGCTACTTTTAGGGTTCCTATTAAGGACGGATTTAAAAAATCACCTGCCATCATAAGCAACGTGTTTTTGTTTTCTTTTAACAACTCTTGATGTACGGTTTCTACACGCGCCATGCCTCCAAACTCACCTCCTTGGATTGGTGCAATTTCATAGACATCATTCAATTGTAAAAAAGTGAAATCTATTTTCTGATCGTCTTTTGTGCAGGATACTAAAAAGAATATGGACAGAAAAAATACACTGGTTTTAATGAATTTCATTTTTATTTTTATTTGGATTTCGACTGCATTCACACAGCGCATTTTTTCAATATTACAAGGCATCAAAAACTTCCAAAGCCTTATTGTATGAACTTTCAAAACTCATAGGTTTCAAGTTGGTATCTGCTTTTTGAGCCGTAAAGTAAGAGAGTAATTTTTCGGTAGGCATGTTACCAGTCAATTCATCTTTTGCCATTGGGCAACCACCAAACCCCTTAATTGCACCGTCAAATCGGTTGCAGCCCGCTTTATATGCAGCGTCTACTTTTTCGTGCCATTTGTCTGGTGTGGTATGCAAATGTGCTCCAAATTCGATTGTTGGATAAGCAGGAATTAAATTTGAAAAAAGGTATTGAATCACCTCGGGTGTTGAACTCCCAACAGTGTCAGATAGGGATAAAATTTTCACCCCCATTTGAGACATTTTTTCTGTCCATTCCGCTACAATTTCTACATTCCAAGGATCTCCATACGGATTCCCAAAACCCATTGACAAATAAGCCACTACTTCTTTATTTGTTCTGGATGCGATGTTTAAAATTTCGTCTAAAGTCGCAATCGATTCTGCGATTGTTTTGTGTGTGTTTCGCATTTGAAAATTTTCTGAAATAGAAAATGGATAGCCCAAATAATCAATTTCCTCAAATTTCGATGCATCATTAGCACCTCTTACATTGGCAATGATAGCCAATAACTTACTGATTGTTTTAGACAAATCTAATTTTGATAAAACGGCAGCTGTATCTCGCATTTGCGGAATTGCTTTTGGAGATACAAAACTTCCAAAGTCGATGGTATCAAAGCCTACTTTTAAAAGCGAATTGAGATACAATGCCTTTTTATCGGTAGCGATAAAATGCGTTTTTATACCTTGCATGGCATCTCGTGGACATTCTATAATTTTGACTTTGTTCATCTGTTTCAAAGATAGGCAAACAATTGAATATCAAAAGGAATATCAGGATGGAAAATTAAAGGATAATCAATACAGAAATTGTTATAAAAACAATAATTTGTGCCCATTTTAGATACAATCCAATGTTTTTTCTTTTTGAAATATATTCAGAAATCTGACCACCTAAAACTGCAATTGTTCCAAAAACAAGAAATGAAACAAGTATAAAAAGCATTCCTAAAATGTAGAATTGCAACACTTTAGAAAGATCTTCTGAGAATAGGAATTGAGGAAAAAAAGCCAAAAAGAAAATCGTTACTTTCGGATTCAACACATTCATTAGAAATCCTTTTTTGAACAATTCTAAAGTCGTTTTTTGAATGACATTTTCTGTGGAAAATGTAATTTTTGCATCGCTTTTGTATACTTGATATGCCAAATATAACAGATAGGTTGCCCCAAAAACTTTAATCAAAAAAAACAAGTTGTCATGCTGTTTTAATAGCGCTGAAACTCCAAATGCAACTAAAGTAGTATGGATAAGGCACCCTGTCATTAATCCAAAAACAGTTGCTAATCCGTATTTTTTACCATTTACAATACTCTGTGTCAGCACAAAAATATTATCTGGCCCTGGAGAGATTGCCAAGATTGCAGTGGCAAAAATAAAAGAGAGGAGTGATTCTATCATTTTAAATCTAAAAAATACAATACGAATTTCATTTCGCTGAAATGTTGCAAAATTTAATTATAAAGAGTGCTTATTATCATAGTTATCCAATCGATAAGAACAAATTATAAGTCTTTCAAAATTGCTTTATTTATTTTTTTAATCAAACTTGGACCTTCATAAATGAATCCGGTATAAATTTGAACCAAAGCGGCACCAGCTTTTATTTTTTCAATCGCATCTTCTGCGGAATGAACACCTCCTACTCCAATAATTGGAAACGATTTGTTTGATTTATCAGACAAATACTGAATTACTCTCGTGCTTTGGTTTTTAATGGGTTGACCACTCACACCACCATTACCTATAGTCTCTAACTGTTCTTTAGAGATCTTTAAATTAGCTCTATTGGTAGACGTATTGGATGCGATGACACCATCAATTTTTGTTTCTGTGACCAGTTCAATAATTTCGTCCAATTGTTGGTTGTTTAAATCGGGCGCTATTTTTAATAAGATTGGTTTTTGAGTTGCCTGTGCATTGTTTAATTTTTGACAGGCTAAAATCAATTCTGCTAAATACGCTTTATCGTTGAGTTTTACATGACTGCCTACATTTGGACAACTTACATTCAATACAAAATAATCTACATAGGGATGCAAACCTTCAAAACAAGTAATGTAATCTTTGGTATAATTTTCAGGAGATGTTTGGGTATTTTTACCAATATTACCTCCAATAATCAAGTCCCCTCTGTCCTTTTTTAATTGGTGAATGGCAGTTTCTAAACCCTCGTTATTAAAGCCCATTCGGTTGATAATTCCTTTATCGTCTTTGAGTCGAAATAACCGTTTCTTAGGGTTTCCAGCTTGCCCTTCTGGAGTTACCGTACCAATTTCTATAAACCCGAAACCAAAATTTGCCAACTCGTTGTACAAAACGGCATTTTTATCGAATCCAGCAGCTAAACCAACAGGGTTTTTAAAGGTGATTCCGAATAATGTACGTTCTAAATTTTTATCATTTACTTGATACAGTCCTCTAAATATTGATGCTACAAATGGAATTTTACAGAATACTCTAATGAGTGAAAATGTAAAATAATGTACCTTTTCTGGATCAAATAAAAATAAAATTGGGCGAATTATTAGTTTGTACATATTTATTTATTGTGTCGAGTATTGTTGATACCTGAAAAAATTAATAAAAATTTCTGACTTCCTGGTTTCGTGTAATTATCAATTAAAAAAAGCTCCATAATAATGGAGCTCTCAAATTATCTTAAAACAGCATCTAAATTCTTTTCGAATGTTTGCTGTAATTTTTGCATTATCTTATCAATTTGCTTGTCTTCCAATGTTTTTGTCTCGTCTTGTAATAAGAAACTAACTGCATAGGATTTTTTTCCTTCGGGTAATTTATCTCCTTCGTATACATCAAACAAATCGACTTCTTTTAACAAACTTTTCTCTGACTGAAAGGCCAAATTATAAATTTCTTTGAATTCAATTTTAGTGTCTAATAAAAGTGCTAGGTCTCTTTTTACTACTGGATATTTTGCCAAAGGTGTAACTTTTACATTCTTATTTCCTGTAATTTTTAAGATTGTATCCCAGTTAAAATCTGCAAACAGAACTTCTTGTTTGATTCCGAATTCTTTTAATAAACTCGATTTTACAACACCAAATTCTACCAATTTCATTTTCCCTAAGCTCAACGTAATTCCTTCTGAGAAAACGTCTTGTTTGCTCGGGGTTGTTTTTAAAGTATCGATCCCTAATCGAGTTAAAACAGCTGTAATAACTCCTTTTGCATAGAAAAAATCGGAAGTTTTAGAAGGTGAATTCCAACTATATTTTGTTCTTTTCCCAGTAACAAAGAGCGTTAAATGCTTGTCTTCTTGGTAGGCATCATTGTATTTATGGTAGGTTTTACCAAACTCGTAAAACTTTAAAGAATTATTTTTCCGATTGATATTATACGCAACGGATTCCAAACCACTAAACAACAACGATTGGCGCATTACCTTCAAATCGTTACTCAACGGATTTAACATAGCTACGTTGGCGGCTTCATTGATGTTCTCTGAGTAGGTTGTATATACGGGTTTGGTTAACGAATTTGCCATTGTTTCATTAAAACCTAATGAAGTCAATTGATTGGCAATCACATTTTCAACCTTTGTTTCTTTGTTTGAATCGAAAGAAATTGAGGTATTTAATTTGTGAGAAAACTCAATATTATTGTACCCATATACACGAAGAATTTCTTCAATAATATCGGCTTCACGTTGCACATCGGTTCTATAAGAAGGGATGGTTAATCCTAAACCGCCTTCTGTTTCACTATTAATTTTAATTTCTAAAGAAGCTAGAATCTTTTTGATAGTTTCTTTTGGAATCTCTTGCCCAATTAAGCGATATGCGTTGTCGTAGGATAAGAACACTTGAAAATCTTCAATTCTTTCAGGGAAAAAATCAGAAATATCTGATCCCATTTTACCACCTGCATATTCTTCAATTAACAAAGCAGCTCTTTTAAGCGCATATTTTGTCATGTTTATGTCAATTCCACGTTCAAAACGAAAGGAAGCATCTGTGTTTAGCGCGTGTCTTTTTGCTGTCTTTCGAACAGAAACTGGATTAAAATAGGCACTTTCTAAGAAAATTGAAGTGGTGTATTCTGTAACTCCAGACTTCAATCCTCCAAAAACTCCTGCAATACAAAGTGGGTTGGAATCTGCATCACAGATCATAATGTCTTCTGATGACAAGGCTCTATCTACACCATCGAGGGTGGTAAATGGAGTTCCTTGTGCTAATGTTTTTACGAGGATTTTATTTCCTTTTACTTTTTGTGCATCAAAAGCATGCAAAGGTTGTCCGAGTTCGTGAAGTACATAATTCGTAATGTCTACAATATTATTTTTTGGTGTAATTCCAATCGATTTCAATCTATTTTGAATCCATTCTGGTGAATCTTTTACATCAACATCTGTTATGGTAATTCCACAATATCTTGGAGCTTGCTCTTTATCGTCTACCTCAACATCAATTCGCAAGGTTCTTTCATCTACATGAAAGTCACTCACAGAGGGTGAAATTAATTCTAAGTTAATGTCTTGTTGCATGAGGCCTGCTTTTAAATCTCTGGCAACACCAAAATGGCTCATTGCATCAGATCTGTTGGGTGTTAATCCAATTTCAAAAACGGCATCGATTTCAATATTAAAAACAGTTGCAGCTGGTGTTCCTGCCTTTAACTTCACATCTAAAACAAGAATTCCATCATGCCCTTTACCAAGACCTAATTCATCCTCGGCGCAAATCATTCCATGACTTTCTTCGCCTCTAATTTTTCCTTTTTTAATTTTAAAGCTTTCGCCTTTATCATCATACAATAAGGTTCCAATAGTCGCTACCGGTACTTTTTGTCCTGCTTCTACATTGGAAGCACCACATACAATCTGCACAGGACCTACATCTCCTAAATCTACTGTAGTAATTTTTAATCGGTCTGCATTTGGATGTTGTATGCAAGTTAAAACCTCACCTACAACAATGCCTTTTAAGCTTCCTTTAATCGATTCTTTCGTTTCAATTCCTTCCACTTCCAAACCTAAATCGGTTAACAATTCTCCAGTTTTGGTGACATCCCAATCTGTTTGTAAAAATTGTTTGATCCAATTGTATGATATTTTCATAATTTATTTGCTATTTACTGCTGCAAATTTACTGAAATTCTACTTTTTATAGAAGGTTTTTCTTTTTTTAAATACAGCTACTTATTCACAAGAAATAAACATGCTTTTTGGTGTTTTATACATTGGAGGCATTGCACAAAAAAACCTCACAAATCCTATCAAAATTTAATTTTGGAATAGAAATTATGAGGTATTTTTAGAACCAATTCTTAAAATTCACTTTGGAAAGCAAATTTCAAAAACGCCCTTTGTGGTTTAATTTTTTCTAGGAATCTAATTTATTTTCTAAGGCTAAAAAGAAGGTGTACTCTTTTGCCGTTTCTTTTAAAGCATCAAAACGACCCGAAGCGCCTCCATGACCAACCTCCATGTTGGTATCTAAAAACAATAAATTAGTATCCGTTTTTAATTCACGTAGTTTGGCAACCCACTTTGCAGGTTCCCAATATTGCACTTGAGAATCAAAATACCCTGTTGTAACCAACATATTCGGATAGGATTTTTCAGTAACCTGATCGTATGGTGAGTACGATTTTATGTACTCGTAATATTCTTTATCATTTGGATTTCCCCATTCGTCATACTCCCCTGTTGTGAGTGGAATGCTCTCATCCAACATCGTAGAAATTACATCTACAAAAGGAACAGCGGCTATAATACCGTTGTACAACTCTGGATTCATATTGATAATCGCACCCATTAGCAAACCGCCCGCAGAACCTCCCATGGCATATAAATGTGCTGCAGATGTATACTTATTTTCAATAAGATATTTAGAACAGTCTATAAAATCTGTAAAGGTATTTTTCTTCTGCAACATTTTACCATCTTCATACCATTCTCTTCCAAGATATTGTCCTCCTCTAATGTGCGCCAAAGCAAAAACAAACCCTCTGTCTAACAAACTTAGTCTAGTAGTCGAAAATCCGTCTGAAACGGTGTATCCATAAGAACCATAGGCATATTGCATTAATGGAGTCTCATTATTTAATACGGTGTTTTTATGATATACAAGAGAAATTGCAACCTTTTTACCGTCCCTAGCTGTTGCCCAAACGCGTTTGCTGATGTAATTTTCTTTTTGAAATTTCCCTCCTAAAACTTCTTGTTCTTTTTGAATTTCTTTTTTCTTGGTCGTCAAATTGAAATCGATAACAGAAGCTGGTGTGGTCATCGAATTATAGGAATACCGAATAATATCAGTATCAAATTCTGGGTTTTCATAGACACCTGCTGAATACGTTTCTTCACTAAAAGGCAAATAATAATCTTCTTTATCGTCCCAACGTTTAATTCTGATTTTGTTTAATCCGTTGTTTCGTTCTTCTAATATTAAATATTCTTTAAAAATTGAAAAGTCTTCTAACAAAGTATCGGCTCTGTGTGGAATTACATCTACCCAATGTTCTTTCTCCGTTTTATTTACCGACGTTTTCATCAACTTGAAGTTAATTGCATCGTCTTTGTTGGTAAGTAGATAAAAGTTATTTTCGTAATGCGCTACACTGTATTCTAAATCTCTTTCTCTTGGTTGCAACATTTTAAAAGTTCCTGTAGGATTGTCTGCCTCCAAAAACTGAGCTTCTGTAGAAAGTGTACTATAGGAACCAATAATGATGTATTTGTTTGATTTCGATTTTGATACATAGGTACCAAATGTGTCTTCTTTTTCATGAAATACTTCAATATCTTCGGAAGTTGGTGTTCCTAAAACGTGTCTAAAAATCTTTTCACTTCGAAGCGTTACAGGATCTTTTTTGGCATAAAAAAGAGTGCTATTGTCATTTGCCCAAACCGAACCTCCGGTTGTGTTTTCTATAGTGTCATCATAAATTTCGCCAGTTTCTAAATTCTTGATTTTAAGGGTATATTGTCTTCTACTTACAGTATCTGTTGCAAAAACAGCAAATTGATTATTTTCAGAAATATTTAAACCTCCTAATTGATAATAGTCAAAACCTGTTGCCATTTCATTTACATCAAACAAAACTTCTTCTTTGGCCGCTAAGGTTTCTTTTTTTCTACTGAAGATTGGATATTGCTTGCCTGTTTCATATCGTGTAATATAAAAATAACCATTGTCTTTGTAAGGAACAGATGAATCGTCTTCTTTAATTCTGCCTTTCATTTCTTGAAACAAGGTTTCTTGAAAACCTTTAGTATGCGCAGTATGTTCCTCATAATACTCATTTTCAACATTTAAATAATCGACAACATTTGTTGTTTGATCATCTTTTTCTGCTGCCAATTTTTGAGCATCCGACAAACGCATCCAAAAATAATCATCAATTCTAACGTCTCCGTGTTTTTCTAATTTCGCAGGCTTTTTGTCTGCTTTTGGAGCTATTATGTTTGTAGTTTTCATAGTTTTGTTTTTTGAAGCAATTGCAAAAATAAGATATAATTACATAGCCTGAAGACATATCTTTCTCCTTTTTCCTAAGAGATGACTCCATTAATTTTATTATGTTTGTTTCACTGTAAAAATAGCTGCGAGGTTTCTAAATTAATTCAATCTAACAATCACAAAAAGAAAAATCGCTTACACGTTGAAATCACTCTTATAAGTAATGAAAATATATACACTCTTTTTAAGTTTAGAAGACTTTATGATTCCATGTTTGAATAAAACACTATTTGGATTCGATTGTCCTGGTTGTGGCATTCAACGTTCTTTAGCCCATCTTGTTCAGGGTGAGCTTATTGCTGCATTTAAAATGTATCCTGCCATTTACACACTTCTATTCTTTGGAGGTTTTATTTTGTTAAACACAAAAATGAGCTTTAAACATGCTCAAAAAATAATTCTTATATTGACGATATTAAATGTTTTTATAATTTTAGCAAGCTATATTATGAAGATGATTTCACTAACTAACTAACTAACTAACTAACTAACTAACTAACTAACTAACTAACTAACTAACTCAAAAAATGGAAAAACAAACACTACCAAATTCAACAGGAATACTTGTATTAGGAATTTTATCAATCGTAACTTGTTGTTGTTATGGTGTTATTGGTTTAATTCTTGGGATCGTAGCACTTGTAATGGTGAAAAAAGCAGCGAATCTATACAAAGAGGCTCCAGAAAACTATACTGGATATTCGAATGTAAAAGCAGGGAAAGTCCTTGCAATTATTGGTATTGTTTTAAATATACTAATGCTTCTTTATTTTGTTTTTATTATTGTTTTTATAGGAATGGAAGGACTCCAAGATCCAGCGGTATTTGAAGAGATGTTTAGATAACTACATCCTATTATATATTAAAAAAAGGAGCGATAATATCGCTCCTTTTTTGTGTAAAATAAATTTGTTTCCTATTTCTTAAACTCCGAAATTGTAGTTTTAATAATCGAAATACAATCTCTTAGTTCTGCTTCCGTCATTACTAAAGGAGGTGCAAAACGAATAATATTCCCATGGGTTGGTTTTGCTAACAATCCGTTATCACGCAACTTCATACAAATATCCCAAGCAGTAGAACTTTCTTCGGTATCATTAATCAAAACTGCATTTAGCAATCCTCTACCTCTTACCGATTTTACCAATTCGTTTTCAGTAGCAAATTTTGACAATTCTGCTCTAAAAATTTCACCCAATTGAAACGCGTTCTCAGCCAAATCTTCCTCTTTCACCACTTCCAAAGCTGCGATTGCAACAGCGGCAGCAATCGGATTTCCACCATAAGTAGAACCATGATTTCCGGGCTGAATTACATTCATAATAGCGTCATTTGCCAATACTGCAGAAACTGGATATGCACCACCACTTAAGGCTTTTCCAAGAATTAAAATATCTGCTTTTGTTTCTGGAGTGCCTTCACAATTCTTCGTTTGACAGGTACAATTTCCACAAGTAGCCAATAAACGTCCAGTACGTGCAATTCCTGTTTGTACTTCATCAGCTATAAACAATACATTGTATTTTACGCACAATGCTTTTGCAGCCGCTAAATAACCATCAGTAGGAACATATACGCCTGCTTCTCCTTGAATTGGTTCTACTAAGAACCCTGCTATATTCGCATTTGCTTCCAAAGCATCTTCCAATGCTTTTAAATTATCGTATTCTATTTTTATAAATCCGTTTGTAAAAGGTCCGAAATTTTTACGCGCAACAGGATCATTTGAAAAAGAGATAATGGTGGTTGTTCTTCCGTGAAAATTGTTTTCACAAACAATAATTTGAGCTTCATTTTCAGGGATTCCTTTTACTTCATAAGCCCATTTTCTACAAATTTTTAAAGCCGTTTCTACCGCTTCAGCACCTGTATTCATTGGTAATAATTTGTCGAAACTGAAAAGTTCCGTAGCATATTTCTCATACTTTCCAAGCATGTCGTTATAAAATGCTCTTGAAGTTAAACTCAATGTTTTTGCTTGATTGACCATGGCATCCACAATTTTCGGATGACAATGCCCTTGGTTTACTGCAGAATAAGCAGATAGAAAATCGTAATACTTTTTTCCTTCTACATCCCAAACATATACACCCTCACCTTTACTCAATACCACTGGAAGTGGATGATAGTTGTGTGCACCGTACTTGCTTTCTAAATCTATCGCTTTTTGCGACGTAAGTTGTTCTAAAACAGCCATTTTTTAAAATTTTAAATGTTTATATTAATATAACCATTCCTGTTCTACCTTTATCCTTTCGAAGTTTCGAAAATTCAGCGTGGGAAAGAAATCATCCCCGAAGTTTTACAAAAGTAGCTAAAATAAATGAACTATTTAATACTGATTTTTACGAAATGTGCGTTCCCAAAAGGTCGGACTTTCCGCTATGTCTTTTTTTCATACTTCAAAAAAGGATACCGCTGCAATATCGAATGTAAAAAGAGAGGCAAATAATAGTCCAATCATCAAAAAAAGTTGGCTTTTTTTGCACTTATAGATTTTCAAAACAGGTAAAGGCTTTATCAATAAGTTTGCTTAATTTTGCAATCCAATAAATGATACAGAATGCCAAGTAGAGAACGAAATAAGTTTGTAAAAAAGAATCAGGTTTTAGAGTTAAAAATCGAAGATTATGCTTTTGGAGGAAAGGGAATTGCAAGAATTCGCAGTGAAGAGGGAGATTTCGTGGTTTTTGTACCCAATACATTGCCCGGTCAATTGGTGAAAACTCAGATAAGTAAATCGAGTAAAAAATATGCTGAAGCAAAGCTAATTGATGTATTAGAGCCTTCAGAAGATGAAGTAGAAGTGCCATTTCAAGACATTCCTGGAGCACCATATATACAGTTACCTATTGAATTACAACACCAATACAAAAAAGAAAGTACGCTTTCTTTGTTTAAAAGAATTGGAAAGGTAGAAAACATCGAAGACTTGTTTGATGAATTTGTTACCTCTCCAAATGTATTCCATTATAGAAACAAAATGGAATATGGTTTTTCGGCGATTGGTTATGATCGCGTTACAAAAAGAGACAAAGACGAATTTACCTTAGGTTTTAAAAGACGTGGTGTTTGGTGGATGGGAGATAATTTAGACAAAGACTCTGGCTTGTTTGACAAGCAAATGGAGGACGAACTAAAAAATATCCGTGCGTATTGTATTGACACAGGATTAGCACCTTGGCATGGTCCAAAAAGAGAGGGTTTCTTTCGGTATTTTGTCGTTCGAAAATCATTTAAAACCGATGAATTATTGTGTAACTTAGTGACTACTTCTGGTGATTTAGATCAATTTGACTTACAAAAATTTGCAGCATTCTTGAAAGATATTTTTGGGGAACGATTGGCAGGTTTGTTACATACAATTAATGATGAAACGGGAGACCGAACGATTGCCACTTCTGGGAGTATCGATTTAGTATATGGTAAAGATAAAATTGTAGAAGAATTGCTAGGTTTGAACTTTGAAATTAGTATGAAAAGCTTCTTTCAAACAAACCCAAAATGTGCTGAGAAATTATACAACAAAGTAGTCGAATATGTTTTGGAAGACAAAACGAAAGTAGACAATACGGTAGTTATGGACTTGTTTTGTGGAACGGGTACAATTGGTCAAATTGTAGCTTCTAAAAGTAAAAATGCAAAAATAGTTGGGGTTGATATTGTAGCTTCTGCGATTGAAGATGCAGAAAAAAATGCTAAAAGAAACAAAATTGAAGGTTTACAGTTTTATGCTGCTGATGTTGGGAAGTTTTTATTTGCACATCCCGAATATAAAAATAAAATTAAAACAATCATTTTAGATCCTGCAAGAGCTGGAATTGCGCCGAAAACATTGCAAAAAATAATTGCTTTGAATGCAGACCGAATGGTTTATGTATCCTGTAACCCAGCTACGCAAGCACGAGACACCCAATTATTGAGCGATGCAGGTTATCAAATTAAAAAAATTAGTTTAGTAGATCAATTTCCTCATACAGCCCACATCGAAACAGTAGTATTGTTTGAGAAATAAGAAGGATTGTCATAATTTAGACGGAATTAACAGTTTTTACTGAAAATGATGATATTTTAGCAAGAAAAAAAACAAGAAAACATTGAAAATTATAAAGCCTCAAAAAATGATAAAACTAACAGAAAAAGAAATAGAAACTAAATTAGCATCTTTACAAGATTGGGATTATTATGACGATGCATTGCACACCGATTTTGAATTCGACAACTTTAAAGATTGTATGTCAGCAATGAATAGAATTGCATTTGAGTGTGAAGCATTAAATCATCATCCAGAATGGACAAATGTTTACAACACCTTAGACATTAAACTCACTACACATGATGCAGGTGGTGTTACAGAATTGGACTTTAAATTGGCAACTATTATCAATCAAATTGTAGAAGTAGAAGAATAAACCACATAATTTATTATTTTTGAAATCTATTTTTAATTCATTTTAATGAAAAGAAGCATCCTCCTTTTTATTTTCTGTACCGCTATTTTTAGCCGTTGTGAAAAAGACGACTTTTGTACAAAAGATCCAGTAACACCAAAGTTAGTGCTTCGTTTTTACGATGCGAACGATCGAGAACAATTAAAAAACACCGAACGCTTGTCAATCTGGGCAGCAGGAAAGGACACCATTCCAGATTATAAAAGTGTTGCTACCGATAGTGTTTCAATTCCACTAAACTCAACGACAATTGAGACCGTTTATCATTTAAAAATAAATGCTTTTGATGGTAATTTAGCCAGCAATCAAACAACTACTTTTACAATTCAATACACACCAGTAGAAGAATTCGTGTCTAGATCGTGCGGTTTTAGAGTTATTTTTAATGACGTTGCATTTTCGTCTGACACCTCTACATGGATACAAGACTACACTCCTACCACCTTAACAACGATAGACAATCAAAGCGCAGCACATGTTCAAATATTCCATTAATATTATACTTTTATTGGTTTGTACGCTCGTGTATTCTCAAGAGCAAGCGATGGAAGTAGCGGCAATAGAAAAAGATTCCACAGTCTACAAAACAGCATATGGACTTCGACTTGGTGCAGACATTAGTAAGCCGATAATGGCTTCTTTTGACAGTAAGTATTCTGGAATAGAATTGGTCGCAGATTATCGAATAAATAAGCGATTTTACATTGCCGCAGAAGTAGGATTTGAAGAAAAGGTTTCAGTAGAAGACTATACAAATTCAACTTCCAAAGGGAATTATATCCGTATTGGTTTTAACTACAATGCTTATGACAACTGGTTAGACATGAACAACGAAGTCTTTACAGGTGTTCGTTATGGATTGGGAATATTCGACCAAACATTGAACAACTTTACACCCAATGTAAATTCACTCTATTTTCCATCAGAGTCAATTAACGCAGCGACTTCAACTAATGGGTTAACGGCACATTGGACTGAGTTTATTCTGGGAATCAAAGTAGAAACTTTTCAAAATTTTTTTATCAGTACAAGTATCTCCTATAAAATAGTACTGGCTATAGATGATCCAGAAAATTTTAAAACACTTTATGCTCCTGGTTTCAACAGAATTTTTGAAAGTGGTACTGGATTTGGATTTAACTATACCCTATCTTACTTAATCCCATTTTCAAAAAAGTAACCCTATTCCACCTATTTATTGTAACTTTAAATAATCTTATCTCAAAACAGACACTATGAATAAAATACCTAGCGTAAATTTAACCGACTTTCTTTCTGAGAATCCTTCAAAAAAAGAAAAGTTTATCAATGAGATTGGTCATGCTTACGAAAATATTGGATTTGTAGCATTAAAAGGGCATTTTTTAGACGAAGCATTGGTTGATAACCTCTACAAAGAGATCAAAAACTTTTTTGACTTGCCAGTTTCTATAAAAGAAAAATATGAGATTCCAGGCATTGGAGGTCAAAGAGGCTATGTTTCTTTTGGAAAAGAATCTGCAAAAGGGAGAAAAGAAGGTGACTTGAAAGAGTTTTGGCATTTTGG
Source organism: Polaribacter sp. SA4-10 (assembly GCA_949519155.1). Taxonomy (GTDB): domain Bacteria; phylum Bacteroidota; class Bacteroidia; order Flavobacteriales; family Flavobacteriaceae; genus Polaribacter. Next base: position 32,782 of record CATIQU010000035.1, on the reverse strand, counting down.
ACAGTATGTAGAAAAAGCCTCAAAATATGCAGAAGAATACCCAGAAAATGTTACTGTAGCTGAACTGGAAAGGTTTAATGAAGTTGGTAAAAAAACTTACCAAATGTTAGAAAAAACTGCCAAATATGTATTGCGTTCTTTAGCAATACATTTGAAATTGGAAGAAACCTATTTTGACAACTTCATCAAAAATGGAAACAGCATTTTACGCCCAATTCATTATCCACCCATTCAAACAGAACCAAAAGGAGCCGAAAGAGCTGCTGCACATGGTGATATTAATCTAATTACATTATTAATGGGGGCACAAGGAAAAGGTTTACAGGTTCAAAATCATTTAGGAGAATGGATTGATGCGGTTGCAGAACCGGATGAATTAATGATTAATGTAGGAGATATGTTGGCACGTCATAGTAACAATAAATTAAAGTCGACCATTCACAGAGTGACAAATCCACCTAAAGAAATGTGGGGAACCTCCCGCTATTCAATTCCATTTTTTATGCATCCAATATCCGCAATGAAATTAGATGTTTTAGAGAATTGTATTGATGAAGCAAATCCAAAAAAGTATGAAGATATTACAGCTGGTGAGTTTTTAGACCAGCGTTTAGAAGAATTAGGATTAAAGAAATAGTAACATTATTTTTCAAGATCGGTATGCAGAAAGCACCGCAACTGAAACTGAACACTAAAAAATGGATTTCAAAGACCAACTTAAAAATTTATTTCCTGAGCATGAGGAAACTCCAGAACCTTTAAAGGATGTAGCTACTATTTGGTTGCAAGAAGATCCTATCATTTGCAAATATGAGAAAAGAAAAGGTAAACCCATTACCATTTTAGAAGGCTATACAGGAGCAACTTCCGATTTTATAATATTGGCAAAAGAAATTAAAACGAAACTAAGTGTTGGTGGAAGTTTTAAAGATGATAAAATCATCATACAAGGAGACTTCAGAGACAAAATAATGACCATGCTTACCAATAAAGGGTTTAAAGTAAAACGCGTTGGCGGTTAAAAAAATATGGCTATAAAACAATCCGAATTAATTTTAAATGAAGATGGTAGTATCTATCACTTAAATTTAAAACCAGAAAATATCGCAAAAGACATCCTTTTTGTGGGAGATCAAGACCGCGTTGATAAAATTACCCAATTATTCGATTCCATAGAATTTACAACTCAAAAAAGAGAATTTAAAACAACAACAGGTCGTTACAAAGGAAAAAGAATTTCTGTGATTTCAACAGGAATTGGTCCCGACAATATAGACATTGTTTTGAATGAACTGGATGCGATTGTAAATATCAATTTAAAAACAAGAGAACTAAAGGAAACACTTACTTCATTAAACATTGTTCGAATTGGAACTTCAGGTTCTTTACAAAAAGACATCCCTGTAGATTCGTTTCTAATGAGCACCCATGCATTGGATTTAAACGGAATGTTACACGCCTATCAAACAGCAGCAATTTCAAACTCTGAGATTGCAACCGCTTTTGCAAAACACACCAACTGGAGTGCTCAAAAATCAGCCCCTTTGGTGATAGAAAACAGTCAAATGCTAGAGGATAAATTATCTTCTAATATTATTTACAAAGGGATGACTGCTACTGCTGGTGGGTTTTATGGACCTCAAGGTAGAATTTTGCGTTTACCGCTTCAAGACCTTGATTTAAATCGTAAGATTGATTGTTTTGACTACAACGGAGTACGAATAACCAACCTAGAAATGGAAACTTCTGCCATTTATGGATTGAGTAAACTGTTAGGACACAATGCCTGTTCTATGAACGCTATTATTGCCAACAGAGCCAATGGAACTTTTAGTAAAAACTACAACAAAGTAGTTGAAGACTTAATTTTGTATACCTTAAATAAATTAATGGAGTAAATGATTAACTTAACTGTTGGTGGTGTTCCAGAGCATTTTAATTACCCTTGATATCTCACTTTAAAAAATAAAGAATACACAAAAAATAATATCAATTTGCGATGGAAAGACTTCCCAGGTGGAACGGGTGCCATGTGCAAAGCCTCACGTTCTGGTGAGTTAGATATTGCAATTGTGTTAACGGAAGGAATTATCAAAGACATTGCTGAAAGAAACCCTTCAAAAATTGTGCAAACTTATATAAAAACTCCTTTAATCTGGGGGATTCATGTTTCTGCATTATCATCCTTTCAAAGAATAGAGGATTTAGAGTATGCAACCATCGCAATCAGTAGATATGGTTCTGGATCGCATTTAATGGCAATTGTAAATGCACACAACCAAGGTTGGAATATTGAAACGTTGAAATTTAAGGTCGTTGGTAATTTGCAAGGAGGCATTGATGCGCTTACAAACGGTGAAGCAGATTATTTTATGTGGGAACATTTTACGACAAAACCATTTGTGGATAATGGTATATTTAGAAGAATTGACGACTGCCCTTCTCCATGGCCTTGTTTTGTTGTGGCGGTTAGAGAAGATATTCTAGCAAGCAATTTTAAAGAGGTTCAAAAAGTTTTAAAAATAATAAACACCAATACTGAAGACTTCAAAAAAAGAACAAACATAGATAAAATACTTGCGGAAAGATACGAACAACAGCTACCCGATATCCAAAAATGGTTAAAAATAACGGAATGGAATGCGGGAAAACCCATCACAAAAAATTTAATTACCCGCATTCAAAATAAAATGATTGAACTTAACGTTATCAAAAGGAAGAAAAATTCAGCAGATTTTATAAAAAATATGTACATTTAGCCTGTAAAAGATATACCCATGAAAAAAGCAATTAGTATTGTAATTTGTATTTTAGGAATCCTTTGTATTTCTTCATGTAGAAGTACTTCAAGTTCTTGTGGATTGGCAGACAATACTGCTATCGAAACAAGCACACAACTTGTCGACTTTAGTTAATTGCACACCTTCGTGTTTTTAACCAAAAAAGTATCAATGAGATCCCTTCTATAGTTAAATTTTTCGTTCATTATCAGGAAATATTTAGGATGGATAAATCACCAATTAATTTCTACTTTATTAAGCGATTTCAAAACTGCATTAGTCTTAGTAAAATGCTTGCTCCCAAACCAACCTCTCCAAGCTCCAAGCGGTGATGGGTGTGGTGCTTTAAAAATAGTATGCTTTGAAAGGTCAATCAGATTCATTTTACTTTCAGCAAACTTTCCCCAAAGTAGAAAAATAACATTTTCTTTCTCTTGCGATATTTGTGCAATGGTAGCGTCTGTAAAAATTTCCCATCCTTTTTTCTGATGACTTCCCGGCTCTTTTGTTCTTACCGTTAAAGTAGCATTTAACAATAAAACACCTTGTTTTGCCCAGTTTTCTAAATCCCCAGTTTGTGGTAACTCGCAAGATAGATCTTTTGACATTTCTTTGAATATGTTTTGTAATGAAGGAGGATGTTTGACTCCTTCTTGTACCGAAAAACACAATCCATTTGCCTGTCCTTCTCCATGGTAGGGATCTTGACCAATAATTACCACTTTTAAAGCATCAAAAGAACAAAAGTCAAAGGCAGAAAAAATGACTTCTTTATTCGGAAAACAGATGTGTTTTTCATATTCAGCATCCACAAAAGCAGTCAACTGTTTAAAATAAGGTTTCTCAAATTCATTTTGAAGTATATTTTTCCAGCTATCGGCAATTTTTACCTGCATTGTTTCTTATTTTTGTAAGTGAGTTTAAAAGTATTTGGAATGGCTCCTGAAATGCAATCGAAAGGTTTCTTATAAGAGCTCAATCCGAAAGCTTGTTTTACAGTTCTAATACCTCAAAATTACAAAATTGATACCAAATATTTCAAATAAAACATTACAAGATTTAGAGTTTGCAACAGTTTTACAGCATGTAACTGAACATTGTATTACTGGATTAGGAAAAGAACGTGTATTAGCAACGACACCAATTACCTACAAAAAAGGACTTTTTAAAGAACTTCATTTGGTCAACGAATACCTCTCTTCCTTTCAAAGTGAAAATCGCGTTCCCAATCATGGATTTGATGATGTAACTGAAAGTGTAAAACGGTTAAAAATTGAAAATAGTTTTATAGAAACCGCAGCATTTCTAAAAATAGCTACTACTTCACTGACTGTTAATGAACACCTTAAGTTCTTTAAAAAATTTAAAGTACAATTTCCAACCTTTTTTGACCTCTCTCAAAAAATAGAATTTACTACCTATATTGATGATGAGATTAAAAAGATAATTGAACTGAGTGGCGAGGTAAAAAACAATGCGTCTACCTCTTTGAAACAAATTCGAAAAGACATCAATCATATTCGAGGAAAAATCGGTGCTAGTTTTACCAGTGCTTTGTCAAAATCTATTGGTGCAGGTTTCTTGGACGACATTAAAGAAACCGTTGTAGACAATCAAAGAGTGTTGGCTGTAAAAGCCATGTACAGAAGAAAAGTTTCTGGAAGTTTATTGGGGTCATCAAAGTCGGGAGGAATCGTATACATTGCTCCGCAAGCAACCCTTGCATATAGCAGAGAATATCAAAATTTAGTTTACGAAGAGAAACAAGAAGTTGTAAAAATATTACGAGAATTGGCGACTACAGTTCGACCAATGACATCACTTTTAGAAGAATACCTCGCTTATTTAATTCATATTGATGCTGTGGGTGCGAAAGCAAAATATGCAAAAGAATGCAATGCTGTTTTGCCTAAAATATCTAAAGAAAAGAAGATTTATTTTAAAAATGCGGTACACCCTGTTTTGTGGCGAAAAAACATGCAGCAGCAAATTGAAACGATTCCACAAACCATCCAACTACATCAAAAACAGCAAATTATTGTGATTTCCGGTCCCAATGCTGGTGGAAAAAGCATCACATTAAAAACCATTGGTTTATTACAAATAATGCTACAAAGTGGGCTTTTAATTCCTGTGGATGAACGAAGTGAAACCTATATATTCGAAAATATTCTTACTGATATTGGGGACAATCAATCCATAGAGAATCAACTAAGCACTTATAGTTACCGATTAAAAAATATGCGTTCTTTTTTAAGAAAGTGCAACGCAGAAACATTATTTTTAATTGATGAATTTGGAACTGGATCTGACCCTGAATTGGGAGGTGCATTGGCGGAGATTTTCTTAGAAGAGTTTTATATCAATGGCGCTTTTGGGATTATTACTACCCACTACTCCAATTTGAAAGTATTGGCGAATGAACTGGAAAATGTGACCAATGCAAATATGCAATTTGATGAGCGTTCTTTAGAACCTTTGTACAAATTATTTATCGGACAAGCAGGAAGCTCATTCACCTTTGAAGTAGCTCAGAAAAACGGAATTCCCTATAGTATCATTAACAAGGCTAAAAAACGAGTTGAAACGGAAAAAATTAGATTAGACAAAACCATTTCTAAACTGCAAAAAGAACGGAACCGACTGCAAAAGAATTCGGACAACCTCGAAAAACAAAAAATACAAGGGCAAGAACATTTAGAAAGCTTACAAGAAAAAGACGATAAGATTCAAGCAAAATTAGCAGGTTTTCAAGAATTGTATGATAACAATCAAAAAATGTTGTCTTTAGGAAGAAAAACAAATGAGTTGTTGAATAAGTATTTTCAAACCAATAATAAAAAAGAATTAACGACCAATTTCAATAAATGGGTTGCTGATGAAAAAGTAAAACGTGCAAAGAAAAATCCTGAAAAACTGACCACCAAAACTCAAAAACTAAAAGCAAAGACAGTTGAAAAACAAATGCAACAAGTCATTGAACAGGTAGAAAAAGAAGTCTTAGAAAAGGTGGTTGAAGTTCGAAAAGAGAAAAAAGTAGTCGCTGCAAAAGTTGCCAAAGAAAAAGCGGAGTACAACTACAAGATAAACGATCGTGTGCGTGTTGTTGGCTCGAATGCTATCGGAACCATTGAAAAGATTGAAAAGAAAAAAGTGGAAATTAACTATGGTTTTTTTACCACAAAAACAACGGTAGACAAGTTGGAGTTTGTAGACAAATCAAAAAAATAATTAAGAAAAATCCTACTATAAATAGTTTTTACAAAAGTTCAATGCCTTATTAAATTGATTTCCTTAAATAGATAAGCTTTTGAAAGTTGAAATTATTAATCGTATTGAAGGATCGTTAATAAGGCTAATTCCTATTTAATTTATTATTTTATTTAATTTTCTGAACAATAAAATGACCTAAATTTTTACCTTGTTCCAAACCATTATCAACGGCAGCTCTATAATGAATTCCTCCATACATTCTACTAATTGCAGCTTCGCTTGAGGCATCGTAAAATGAAGTAAAACTTCTTACTGGCAATCCAAATTGTAATTCCGTATCATCATCAAATGCAAAATCATCTCCGAAAAGGGTTGTTAAGACTACAGATGCAGCACCAGAAACTACTGAATGTCCACTTGTATACTCTGGAAAAGGAGGTGTTTGTAAAATAGGCAACCAATCTGTATCAATATTTTGATGAATTAGTGTTTCTGGTCGGATTAAATTTGTGCTGTATTTTTCGTCCCAACAACTAATAAAAGCATCTGCAATTGCTAATGATGTTTTCGTGTATGCATTTACGGTTTCCATTAAATCTGCATTGGTTTTCTGTGTTGCTATTTTGACGATTCCAATCCAATGTGCTCCTGGGGTAATTTTTTTAGTAGCAAACATAAAATGTCCTCTTGTTACAGAAACATACGGATTGCAATCCCAGAACTTTGCGATGGCTACTTCTTCAGATTGATCTCCTTTTTCTGTAATGCGTTTACTAATTGCATACACCTCTAATAATTCTTTATAGAAATCTGAGTCTTTTTTCAAAGAAAATACTGGGTGTGGTAGTGGTTTGAACTGGTCTGCTGATTGTAGTAAAAAAGGCCTAATTTTATTCCAATGTGGCTCAATTGCATCCATATACGCAGGTGGGGTTGGTTGCCATCTTGAAGCATCGTTCGTGTCTACTGTATACTTTGGCATGGTTCGCGTTTGATTGTAATGATCTGCATCCATCCATTCTTTAACATGTGAAACTACTTTTAAAGCATAGGCTTGAGAGGCTAAAAATTCTTGTTTGTTGGTGTTCTGCCATTTTTGAAACAAACTATCTTTTAAAACGTTCAATTTCTCTTTCGAAAAAATCAACATTTCACTTACTTCCAAATGCGCAATTAAAGCGGCTACATTTGCATTAATATTTTTATCCACTTCCATTTGAGGTAAAGAGTTCAACCCGTTTGCCGTATGAACTAAAGAGGTATATGTTGTGTCTTTTTGCACTAATATCTCATAGGCTGCTACATTAGGGTATGCAAATACTCGACTTGCAACAGGGGGAGAAAATATATCATGAATCATAATATTAGTTACCATATCTACAGCTGCATGATAGTTGTCTGGACTAATTTTAATGGGGGTTGATGATTTCTGACAACGTGTCAAAATTCCAATTAAAAACACAAAGAAGAGTAGTTTTATGGGGCTATATGACAATTTTCTCATTATTGATTTATTTTATTTATTCGTATTTAGAATATCTGATTTATTTTTATTGGAGAGGATCAAGTATTCTTATTCAGCATTATAAAACTTCTTCTATTGTGCTTATTTGTAATTCTATCGGTAAAGATAATGCTATTGATTTATTAATTGGAGGGATTTTAATTCCAGTTTTGGATTAATAATGAAACTATTATATACCTATTAAAACCTTTTAAATTTTATTTAAAATACGCTCTGTTTCACATTATTTTTTTATTTCGTAAATTAGCTTCTTAATAAATGTATTTAATACTTAAATAACGTCCCATGAAAAAAATAATTATTAGTACGTTTTTATTTCTTTTTTTCTTTCAAGTTAGTGTGGCACAAGAAAGCCCTTCAATAACTTCAAAAAACTCTTTTATTGAATGGAATTTCGGGATTGCATTCATCTCTGAAGAGGGTTTTCCATTTCCAGGAACTTCCGTTCTGTGGGGAAAAACCTACATAAATGAAAATGATATCATTTTTGAATATCAAGCTGGTTTTGCACTCCCATCACTTGTAACAGGTAAAATTGGTATTGGTAAAATGTTTGACACCACTAAAGTGATTGTAGGAATAAGACCTTTCCCTTTTAATGTCTTTTTACAATCTAGTTTTGCTACCCAAAAAAATGGGTATTGGATTGCCTCCGTTGAATTGAATCCCCTCAATGCAAACACAGAAATATCATTTGAATCAAAAGCAATTCTAAATGTTGGGTATAGATGGAGCCTAAGTGCAAAAAAAACAAGGAATTAGAATTCGGAATCTAACTAATATTTGCCCAAATTCCTGTAGACTTATAGATTGCTGTGAAAGTTTTTAGAATTCCTATATTTTCTGGTTTGGACAAATTAGAATCGGCTTGCAATAAACCTATTGCCGCATTTCTTGCTTTTACCAAAGTAGCGCCGTCTTTTACAACATCTGCAATTTTTAAATTTAATACACCACTTTGTTGTGTACCCATAATATTTCCAGGTCCACGTAATTTCAAATCGACTTCAGCAATTTTAAATCCGTCTGTAGTTTCTACCATCGTTTTTAAACGCGTTTTTGCTTCAGCAGAAAGTTTATAACTTGTTATAAAAATACAATAACTTTGATCTGCCCCACGGCCAACCCTTCCTCTAAGCTGATGCAATTGTGAAAGTCCAAAACGTTCGGCACTTTCAATAATCATGACACTGGCATTGGGAACATTGACACCTACCTCAATAACGGTTGTGGCAACCATAATTTGCGTTTCCCCTTTTACAAAACGTTGCATTTCAAATTCTTTGTCAGCAGGTTTCATTTGTCCGTGTACAATACTTATTTGATATTTTGGTGCTGGAAATTCTCTAGAAACTCCTTCATATCCATCCATTAAATCTTTATAATCCATGGCGGCCGATTCTTGAATTAAAGGATACACCAAGTAAATTTGTCTTCCTTTTTCAATCTCATCTCGCATAAATTTAAAAACTGAGAGGCGATTGCTATCATAGCGATGTACCGTTTTCACCTCTTTCCTACCTGGGGGAAGTTCATCAATCACCGAGATATCTAAATCACCATAGACCGACATGGCCAATGTTCTTGGAATGGGTGTAGCCGTCATTACAAGAATATGTGGAGGAACAACAGCTCCTCCATCGGCATTCTGAGCGCCCTTTGCCCAGAGTTTAGAACGTTGTGCAACTCCAAAACGGTGCTGTTCATCAATTACGGCAATTCCTAAATTGTGGAATTTCACCTTATCTTCAAGTAAAGCATGGGTGCCCACCAGAATGTGCAGTTGTCCGCTTTCTAAATTCGCGTGAATTTCTCTTCGCTTTTTTATTTTTACAGAACCTGTTAGAATGTCTACATTGATATTCATTCCTTCCAAAAGTTCGGAAACAGCAATGTAATGTTGTTTTGCCAAAATCTCTGTAGGTGCTATAATCGTTGCCTGATACCCATTATCAATGGCTAACAACATCGCCAACAACGCAACAATTGTTTTTCCTGAACCTACGTCTCCTTGCAACAATCGATTCATGTGGGCTCTTGATGCGACATCTTTTCGGATTTCTTTTAAAACTCGCTTTTGCGCATTCGTTAAATTGAACGGTAACTTTTCTTTATAGAATTGATTAAAAACGGCTCCAACATTTTCAAATACAGGTCCTTTAATTTTTGCTTTATTAATCAGTTTTTTACGCGCCAATTGCAATTGGATGAAAAATAATTCTTCAAATTTTAATCGAAATTCTGCCTTGGCTAACTGTTCTTGATTTTTAGGGAAATGAACATTCAATAATGCATCTCTTTTAGAAATCAATTGAAAATCATCAATAATTTCAGGGGAAAGACTTTCTTGAACGCCGTCGAAAACTTGCTGTAACAAATCTTGAATATAGCCTCGCACTAACTTATTGGAAACGCCCGAATTTGTTAATTTCTCAGTAGAAGGATATACAGGTTGCATTTTGGTTTGTAGCTTTCTTTTATAATCGGAAACTAATTCTAATTCTGGATGTGGAATGCTAAAATTTCCATTGTAGTGATTCAACTTTCCATATACTACATAGGGTTCGTTTATTTTTAGGGAGTCTTTGATCCATTTCTGGCCTTTAAACCAAACCAACTCCATCGTACCAGATGTATCTTGAAAAGTGGCTACTAGCCTACTTCCTCTAGCTTGAGCAATCGATTTTATACGTGTAATTTTACCAACAACCTGAACTTCAGAAGAATTGGGTTGCAATTCTTTAATTGCATAAAACTGTGTTTTATCAATGTATCGAAACGGAAAAAAGTGCAATAAATCGTTGCAAGTTTTGATTCCCAATTCGGCATACAGAAGCGATGCTCGGTGAACACTAATGCCTTTTATGTATGTTATTGGGTTGTTTAAATTCACTTGATTTAATTTACAGCAACGAAAATAAAGAATTCAATATTCACAAAAAACAATTTTTGATTCTTTATCATAAATGGAAATGAAAAAGCAGGAAAAAAATCCCTTAATTTAACGTATCTTTGCACCCCGATAGAAACGATACAATGAGATTACACAGAAACTTAACTTTTGCAGTTATAGATAGTATTAGAGATATATTTAATGAAGGCGTTTATGCTGACAAAGCGGTAGAAAAAGCCTTAAAACGAGATAAGCGTTGGGGCGCAAGAGACCGTAAATTTGTTGCAGAAACAATTTATGAAATTGTCCGTTGGAATCGACTCTATGCCGAAATTGCAGAGGTAAAGGCTCCATATGACAGAGATAATATTTGGAGAATCTTTTCTGTGTGGTGTATTTTGAGAGGAATTGCATTGCCCGATTGGAATCAAATTGGAGATGTACCCGAAAGAAAAATTAAAGGCCGTTTTGCAGAATTGTCTCGAACTAGAAAATACAGAGAATCCGTTCCAGATTGGATGGATGCGCTTTGTGTTGAAGAATTAGGGGAAGAACTATGGACTAAAGAAATTGCTGCCTTAAACATTCAAGCAAGTGTTATTCTAAGAACAAACACCTTAAATGTTTCAAAAGAAGTTTTACAAAAAAAATTAAAAGAAGAAGACGTTAATACAGAATTTGTACCACAACATCCAGATGCATTAGTTTTACCAGAAAGAGCCAATGTATTTAAAACAGAAGCATTTCACAATGGTTATTTTGAAGTACAAGACGCTTCTTCACAATTGGTGGCAGCCTATTTGGATGTGAAGCCAGGAATGAAAGTAGTAGATACCTGTGCAGGTGCTGGTGGAAAGACATTGCACTTGGCTTCGTTAATGCAAAATAAAGGGCAAATTATTGCGATGGATATTTACGAGAGTAAACTACGTAAATTAAAGGTAAGAGCTAAAAGAAACAAAGCACACAACATCGACATGCGGGTGATTGATTCTACCAAACCTATCAAAAAATTACAAGGAAAAGCAGATCGTGTTTTAATCGATGCTCCTTGTTCTGGATTGGGTGTGATTCGTAGAAATCCAGATTCTAAATGGAAATTACAGCCTGAATTTATTGATAATATAAAAAAAATACAACAAGAAATATTACAAAGCTATTCGACGATGGTAAAGCCAGGTGGAAAAATGGTATATGCAACCTGTTCAATTTTACCTTCAGAAAATCAAAATCAAGTAAAAATGTTCTTAGCCTCAGAAGCTGGTAAAGACTTTACGTTTGTATCAGATAAAAAAGTAATGGCACACATTTCTGGTTTTGATGGATTTTACATGGCTTTATTAGAGAAAAAATAAATAGTTACACTATTTTAAATTAAATTTGAACTTTATATATTCATTAAATACCCTTACAAATGAAAAACATCTTTTTTATTGTTGCAATTATTAGTGCTACCCTTAGTGGATTCTCACAAGAATCCTATTATAATGATTTAGATTTGACTCTCACTGGATTGACATTAAAAAATGCTTTAAACCAAAAAATTGTCAATACACACACTAATTTATTATCTTATTCTGAAGTATGGACGGCTTGTAAAAACACCGATCTTAATCCAGATAATTCTCAAGAAGTCGTATTAGTATATGGCTGGGAAGATGGCTCAGATAATATTGATTCCAACGATAGAACCAGAGACATTACCCTTCAAGACAATGGGAGTAATGGGTCTTTTGTCTGGAATAGAGAACATGTGTATGCAAAGTCTCTAGGGAATCCAAATTTAGGAACTTCAGGTCCTGGGGCGGATGCACATCACCTGAGATCTGCTGACAGAACGACGAATACAACAAGAAGTAATTCTAAATTTTCCGAAGGTGCTGGAAATTCTGGAAATGTTTCTGGAGGCTGGTATCCTGGCGATGAGTGGAAAGGAGATGTTGCAAGAATGATGATGTATATGTATACACGTTACGAACAAGTTTGCTTACCAACTGCTGTTGGAGTTGGAAATAGTAGTTTAACTCCTGATGATATGATTGACCTATTCCTAAAATGGAATGTAGAAGATCCTGTTTCAGATTTCGAAAAAAACAGAAACAACTATCATGGAGACACCAATAACTCAGCAGCACAAGGAAATAGAAACCCATATATTGACAATCCTTATTTAGCCACCAGAATTTGGGGAGGAGATTCAGCTCAAGACACTTGGGGGATTTATACAAGTAGCGATACCGAAGCACCATCTCAACCAATGGATGTGATTGCAAGCAATGAAACCACAACTACGATTGATATCAACTGGACGGCTTCTACGGATAATGTTGAAGTTACAGGATACAATATATATGTAGATGACGCATTAACGGCACAAACGGCAAGTATTAATTATCAAATTACAGGTTTAACACCAAATACCTCATACGCGATACAAGTACAAGCGAGAGATTTAATCAATAATATCTCTGAAAAAAGTACGGTTGTAAATGCAACGACTGCCACAGATACAACAGCACCATCAGTGCCTACTAATATCTCAGCAACAAACATTTCTGGAACTGCCTTTAAGGTGAACTGGGATGCAGCAACCGATGATACAGCAGTTACTGAATACCGTGTTTTTGTAGATGGCGTTTTTGAAGCAGCTACTGCAGACCTTACCTATACAATAACTGGTTTGACGGTTTCAACAACCTATCAAATATCAATTTCTGCCAAAGATGCAGCAAATAACGAATCTGCTCAAAGTCCAGTTGTAGCAATTACGACTACAGACGGAGGTTCTAATGGAATTGAAGAACTCTTTATTTCTGAATATGTAGAGCCAAATGGTGGAAATAACAAAGCGATTGAAATTGTAAATTTAACAAGTGGTGCAGTAGATTTGACTGGCTATTCAATAAAAAAACAATCCAACGGTGGAGGTGATTGGGTCAATGAGTTAGACTTAAGCACTGGTGCTGTACAAAGTATTGTTTCTGGAGATGTTTTTGTAATTATCCATGGAGATGCAGATGCTCAAGACTTAATTGACAACGCAGATTTAGTGCACCAAAGTGTATCTGGTGTATGGGGTGCGCCAATCAACTTTAATGGGGATGACCCTGTTGGTTTGTTTAAGGATGGTGTGCTTATTGATATTGTTGGAACTTTTGGAGGTGGTGGTAGTTTTGGTCAAGACATTACATTAAGAAGAAAATCAACAGTTTCTTCACCAAACACTACATACACAGTGAATGAATGGGACTCTTTTGCCGCAAATACTTTTGATGGTATTGGATCGCACAGTGCTACTCTTAGTGTAAGCGAAAATAGTCTTGAGAACTTTCAGGTATATCCAAATCCAAACAATGGAAACACATTATTCTTTAACACAAACAAAGAAGTAAAGGTTGCTGTTTATAGTATTCTAGGGAAGTTAATTAAAAATCAAACTGTAACGATCACAAAAAAGAACATCGATATTTCTTCGCTTTCAAATGGTATCTATTTACTAAAGATTACCTCTGAAAATAAATCGATCACCAAGAAATTGATTCGACGATAAACCACATATTTCTTTCAAATAATTACAAAAGAGGCGTTCTAAAAAGAACGCCTCTTTTACGTTTATAACTCCGTGAATAACTCTGAATATTCTCTAAAATAAATTGGGAGCTTATGAACTAAAAAAAGTAAATTTGCTATTTACAACAACATACCTAAAACAATAGAATGATTCACTTTTTCGGAAACACAGACAGTAAACTATTTACTGTTCAAACAACAAAAGAATTAACCAAAACAACGATTGCAAAACTAACTTGGTTATTTGCAGATCAACCCAAAATAGAAGTGTCTTCAATGGACGCTTTTTTTATTGGGCCAAGGGCAGCAATGATTACTCCATGGAGTACAAATGCTGTAGAAATTACCCAAAACATGGGGATTTCAAACATCCTTAGAATTGAAGAGTTTACAGCAGTTGCTGAAGATTTCTCTGATTTTGACCCAATGATTTCTGAAAAATACAAGGGCTTAGATCAAGATTCATTTACTATTGAAACCCAACCTGAAGCCATTTTAAATATCGATGATATTGCAGCTTACAATGCGCAAGAAGGACTTTCATTAAATGAAGAAGAGGTTGCGTATTTAGAAGGTGTTGCAACAAAAATAGGAAGAAAATTAACAGATTCTGAAGTCTTTGGTTTCAGCCAAGTAAATTCAGAACACTGTCGACACAAAATATTTAATGGCACATTTGTCATTGACGGAGAAGCCCAACCTACTTCCCTATTCAAAATGATTAAAGAAACGGCAAAACAATTTCCAAACGATATTGTTTCAGCCTACAAAGACAATGTAGCTTTTATAAAGGGACCAACCGTAACACAGTTTGCACCAAAAACTGCAGACAAACCTGATTTTTATGAAGTCCAAGATTTTGATTCTGTAATCTCAATCAAAGCAGAAACGCATAATTTTCCAACTACCGTAGAGCCTTTTAACGGGGCTGCAACAGGCTCAGGAGGAGAAATAAGAGATCGACTGGCTGGCGGAAAAGGTTCTTTGCCTTTGGCAGGAACAGCGGTTTATATGACTTCTTATTCTCGTTTAGAAGAAAATAGATATTGGGAAAACAAATTTGAAGCAAGAGATTGGTTGTACCAAACTCCGATGGATATTTTGATAAAAGCGTCTAATGGCGCTTCCGATTTTGGAAACAAATTTGGGCAACCCTTAATTACAGGTTCTGTATTGACTTTTGAACATGAAGAAAATGCTGCATCTAGTGACGCAAAACCAAGAAAATTAGGCTATGACAAAGTCATCATGCAAGCGGGTGGAATTGGATATGGAAAAGCAGATCAAGCAATAAAAGATACACCAAAAGAAGGCGATAAAATTGTAATTTTGGGTGGTGAAAATTACAGAATTGGTATGGGTGGAGCGGCAGTTTCCTCTGCGGATACTGGAGAATTTTCTTCAGGTATTGAATTGAATGCGGTACAACGTTCCAATCCAGAAATGCAAAAACGTGCCGCCAATGCAGTACGTGGCATGGTGGAAAGTGAAGAAAATTTTATTGTTTCTATTCATGATCATGGTGCTGGTGGACATTTAAACTGTTTATCTGAACTGGTTGAAGATACAGGAGGAAACATCGACTTAGACAAATTACCTGTTGGAGACCCTACCCTATCTGCAAAAGAAATTATTGGGAATGAATCTCAAGAAAGAATGGGATTGGTGATTGCTGAGAAACACATTGACACCTTACAAAGAATTGCAGAACGTGAACGCGCGCCAATGTATACGGTTGGTGAAGTTACTGGTAATGATCGCTTTACTTTTGAATCTAAGACCAAAGGGGATAAACCAATGGATTTGGCGTTAGAAGACATGTTTGGAAGTTCTCCAAAAACAGTGCTTACCGACAAAAACATCGTTCGAAAATACAAGAACCCAAGATATAAAAAGAAGAATTTAAACATCTACTTAAATCAAGTTTTACAGTTAGAGGCAGTAGGATGTAAAGATTGGTTGACCAACAAAGTCGATCGATGTGTGGGTGGAAAAGTTGCCAAACAACAATGTGTAGGACCTTTGCAAATACCATTGAACAATGTGGGTGTGATGGCACTCGACTATAATGGAAAAGAAGGCGTTGCTACTTCCATTGGCCACTCTCCTATTTCAGGATTAATTCACCCAGAAGCAGGAAGTCGAAATTCAATTACAGAAGCTTTAACCAACATTATTTGGGCACCTTTAAAAGATAATTTAACGAGTGTTTCGCTCTCTGCAAATTGGATGTGGCCATGTAAAAATGAAGGCGAAGATGCACGTTTATACAAAGCAGTAAAAGCAATTTCAGAATTTTCAATAGACTTAGGAATTAATGTTCCAACAGGAAAAGATTCCTTGTCGATGAAGCAAAAATATTCTGATGGAGACATAATTTCTCCGGGAACTGTCATTATTTCTGCTGCTGGGAATTGTAGTGAAATTTCACAAGTGGTAGAACCTCTTTTACAAGTGAATGGTGGAAATATTTATTATATAAATATCTCTCAAGATGCTTTTAAATTAGGAGGAAGTTCATTCAATCAAGTACTAAATACCATTGGAAACGAAGCGCCTGATGTAAAAAATGCAGGGTATGTAAAAAACGTTTTCAATACCATTCAGGAATTAATTAAAACGGATAAAATAGTTGCTGGTCATGATGTTGCTTCTGGTGGATTGATCACTACCTTGTTGGAAATGTGTTTTGCAGAGATCAACTTAGGTGCTGATTTTGATATTTCAGAATTGAACGAAGAAGATTCTATCAAAGTATTGTTTGCAGAGAATTCAGGAATTATTTTTCAAGCTGATACAGCTGTAGAAGTTATTTTAAAAGAAAACAAGATTGAAGTATTCAATATTGGAACCCCAAACAATTCTGGAAAAGTAACCATCAAAAATGGGGATGATAATTTTACTTTCGATGTTGCAGAAACAAGAGACACTTGGTATAAAACTTCCTTCTTATTAGATCAAAAACAAACGGCAAATGGTTTGGCCAAAGCACGTTTTGACAATTATAAAAAACAACCTTTACAGTTTACCTTCCCAAAGAAATTTACAGGAAAATTACCGAAAGCAACTGCAAAAGCAAAAAGACCAAAAGCAGCGATTCTTAGAGAAAAAGGAAGTAATTCTGAAAGAGAAATGGCAAATGCCATGTACTTGGCTGGTTTTGATGTAAAAGATGTACACATGACCGATTTAATTTCTGGACGTGAAACCCTAGAAGACATTCAATTTATTGGAGCCGTAGGTGGATTTTCGAACTCTGATGTTTTAGGTTCTGCAAAAGGATGGGCGGGTGCTTTCTTATACAATGCAAAAGCAAAAAAAGCATTGAAAAATTTCTTTAAGAGAGAAGACACATTATCTATTGGTATTTGTAATGGTGCGCAATTATGGATGGAATTGGACTTGATAAACCCGAAACATAAAGTGCATGGAAAGCTAGTTCACAACGATTCTAAAAAACATGAATCTTCTTTTACTTCCGTAAAAATTCAGGAGAACAATTCTGTAATGCTATCCTCATTGGCAGGAACGGAATTGGGGGTATGGATTTCTCATGGAGAAGGAAAATTTAATTTACCAGAATCCGAAGAAAACTATCAAATTGTTGCAAAATACGGCTATGAAGGATATCCAAACAATCCGAATGGTTCTGACTTTAACACAGCGATGTTGTGTGATGCCACTGGACGTCATTTAGTAACCATGCCACACATAGAACGCTCTACTTTTCAATGGAATTGGGCAAACTATCCTACTGGAAGAAAAGATCAAGTTTCTCCTTGGTTAACTGCTTTTGTGAATGCAAAAGATTGGATCAATACTAAAAAATAAAACAAGAATTTATATCCTAAAAAAAACAAACTTTTTCATAAAGTTTGTTTTTTTTTGTGCTCAAAAGAAATCCTAATAACACAAAATTCTTGTAAATAGCCCTCATTTTAAATCAGGATTATAAAAAGGATTGCTTTACTCAGAATATTACTTGCTATTAACTCTAAAAATATTTTTGCCTATATTGCTCTAAATACTACCCCATGAAACCTACTCGCTTATTTGACTTTGCCGATTACCAACTTGAACATCATCCACAAGAGGAATGTTTTCTCTACAAAGAGGACAACCAATGGATAAAAATAAGTACGCAAGAATATATCAATCAGGCGCATAAAGTAAGTGCCTCTTTATTGGCATTAGGCATTGAAAAAAACGATAAAATTGCGGTAATCACAACCAATAACAATCCGAATTGGCATATTTTAGATACGGGTTTGTTACAGATTGGAGCTCAAAATATTCCATTATATGCAACGCTTTCAGAAAAAGATTATGCCTATGTTTTGAATCATTCAGATGCAAAATACTGTTTTGTCTCGGATCCCGATTTGTATGAAAAAGTAAAAAAAGTGCAAGGCGACACTCAAATTAAAAAAATATTTTCTTTACAAGAGTTTGAAGCAGATTACAGTTGGAATGCATTTTTAGAGATAGGATCAACCACAGACCAATTTGAAAAGATTGCACGTTTAAAGGAGAATGTACTCCCCGAAGATTTGGCAACCATTATTTATACATCTGGAACTACAGGGACTCCAAAAGGCGTCATGCTATCACACCAAAACATAGTAGGGAATGTTTTCAAAACAGCCCTAGCATTAGATGTATCAGGAGAACACAAACGAATTTTAAGCTACTTACCCATCTGTCATATTTTCGAGCGCGCTGCCTCTTATTATTATCAATATTTAGGCTACCAAATTCATTTTGCAGAGAGCATTGAATTATTAGGTGATAATATTAGAGAAGTAAAACCCCATTTCTTAGCTGTTGTACCTCGATTATTAGAAAAAATATTCGATAAAATTGTAGACAAAGGAAGTCATTTAACCGGCATTAAAAAAGCATTGTTCTTTTGGGCAATCTCTTTAGGAGAAGCATATAAACCGTACGGGAAAAATGGTTCCTTCTATGCTTTTAAGTTAAAAATTGCTCGGAAATTAATTTTCTCCAAGTGGCAAGAAGCCTTGGGTGGAAATTTAGAATTTATGCTCAGCGGAAGTGCACCAATGCAAGATCGTTTAATTCGTATTTTTTTAGCTGCAGGAATTCCTGTTTTTGAAGGATATGGAATGACAGAATCATCACCCGCAATAACCTTAAACGATCTTAGAAACGAGGGTCTAAAAATTGGAACTGTTGGTAAACCATTAGAAGGACTTGAAGTGAAAATCGCCGAAGATGGTGAAATACTAATGAAAGGATCTTCCGTAATGATGGGCTATTACAAAAATGAAGAAATGACCCAGAAAACCATTGTTGATGGTTTTTTGCATACAGGAGATATTGGCGAAATTGATGTAGAAGGTTTTCTAAAAATTACCGACCGTAAAAAAGAAATGTTTAAAACGTCTGGGGGAAAGTACATTGCACCTGCAGTATTAGAAAGCGAATTAAAACAATCTCGCTTTATAGAGCAAATAATGATTATTGGCGAATCTGAAAAGATGCCTGCAGCTTTGATTCAAGTAAATTTTGAATTTGCAAAAGATTGGGCCACTCGCAAACATCTTGATCCGTCAACGATTCTAACACATGATCGCTTTATCAATAGAATTCAAAAAGAAATAGATTTTCACAATCAGAGATTTGGAAAGTGGGAACAAATTAAACGTTTTCAACTCACCCCAGACGAATGGTCTGTTGAAGAAGGACACCTTACGCCTACTATGAAAATGAGACGAAAAGTAATTAAAGTAAAATATAAAAATTTGTATCAAAAAATATATAATTCATAATTTTTTAACTGTTTATTATTCATTTGCGAAATCAAGGGAAATTACCTAATTTGCCATACACAAACAAAAGATGTATGTCAGCTACAATTACTCGAATATTTGATTTTCCTTACCACCAATTAGAAAAATACAATTTACCCAAAGCATTTACAACAAAGTATAATGGAAAATGGGAATCCATCTCTACCCAAGAATATATAAATCAAGCCAATACCATTAGTAGAGGTTTGCTTATGTTGGGTGTACAACCCAATGATAAAATCGCTATTATTTCTTCCAATAACCGAACTGAATGGAACATCTGTGATATCGGAATCTTACAAGTGGGTGCACAAAATGTTCCTATCTACCCAACGATTTCAGAAAACGACTATGAATATGTCTTAAATCACTCAGAAGCTACCTATGTTTTTGTATCCGATCAAGAAGTGTTGGACAAAATCAATAAGATTAAAGGTAATACAAAATTAAAGGACGTTTTTACCTTTGATGCAATTGAGGGTGAAAAAAGCTGGAAAGAAGTACTTGCTTTGGGAGCGAATCCTGATTCTCAAAGTAGTGTTGAAGATCGAAAAAACAACGTACAACCTGAAGATTTAGCAACCTTAATTTATACTTCTGGAACAACCGGAAGACCCAAAGGTGTAATGCTAAGTCACAATAACATTGTAACCAATGTATTGGCAAGTGAAAAAAGAGTTCCTTTAAGTTATGGGGAAGACAAAGCACTGAGTTTTTTACCGGTATGTCATATTTTTGAGCGAATGATTTTATATCTATACCAATACTGTGGTGTACATATTCATTTTGCAGAATCCATAGAGAAATTGAGTGAAAATGCACAAGAGATTAAGCCACACGTAATGACGGCAGTTCCTCGTTTGTATGAAAAAATATATGATAAAATTATTGCAAAGGGTGCAGACTTAACTGGAATAAAAAAGCGCTTGTTCTTTTGGGCAGTAGATTTAGGATTAAGATACGAGCCTTACGGTGCAAACGGTTGGTGGTACGAAAAGCAATTAGGATTGGCTAAAAAATTAATCTTCTCTAAATGGCAAGCAGCTTTGGGAGGAGAATTAAAATTAATGGTTTCAGGAGCTTCCGCTTTACAACATCGATTGACAAGAGTTTTTACCGCGGCAGGAATGCCGATTATGGAAGGTTATGGATTGACGGAGACTTCTCCAGTAATTACTGTAAGTTCTATGGATGATGGAGGTTTTAGAATCGGAACTGTAGGTAAAATTATTGATGATGTTACTTTAAAAATTGCAAAAACAGGAGAGATTTTAGTAAAAGGTCCCAATGTAATGATGGGCTATTACAAGGACCCAGAAAAAACAGCTGAGGTGATTAAAGACGGCTATTTTCATACGGGAGATAAAGGAGAATTAGATGCCGATGGGTTCCTAAGAATTACGGGGAGAACCAAGGAAATGTTTAAAACTTCTGGAGGAAAATATGTAGTACCGCCATTATTAGAAGGCGAATTAAAACAATCTCGTTTTATAGAACAAGTGATGGTAATTGGTGAAGGGCAAAAAATGCCTGCTGCAATCATACAACCGAACTTCGAATTTATAAAAGATTGGATCGAGCGCAAGCAACTCAACATTGGCACCACCAATGAAGAAATGATTGCTTCTGAAGCAGTTATAGCGCGGATACAGGAAGAAGTAGACACCTGTAATGAAAACTTTGGTAGTTGGGAAAAGATTAAAGTATTTAGGCTTACGAAGGATGAATGGTCGATAGACGGTGGTCATTTAACTCCTACAATGAAAATGAAACGTGCCGTAATTTTAAAAATATACAAAGATTTGTACGACGATATTTACAATGTAATTGCCTAAAAGAACCTTAGATCGCTCACACAATCGTTGGTTTCAGGCTGTAATAATTACAGCCATCTAAAACACAGAAAAACCTAGTTCCTAAAATGGAATGAGGTTTTTTTATGTGCAAAAAATCAAAATTGGCTCTCCGTTTGTAACGGTTATCAAGGGCACTTTTGAAAACCTATATAATTAAATAACATAGGTTAAATTATTCTTGTGTTTTTTGAAAAAAAATTATAGATTTGACTAAAACATAGTTAACTAAATATCAAGAATAAAATTTTAAGTTAGTCGAGGTTTTAGAAAATAATATGATAAAAGATAAAAAAGTAATTCAAGCTATTTCAAGCATTTCTCAAAGAGCTGAAAGGCAAAGGGATACAAATAAAATAATTAGTTCGTATGTCGAAGTCGGTATTTTACCTCAGTTACTTAATAATAATAATAATCAAATATTATATGGTAGAAGAAGTACTGGAAAAACTCACATTTTAAAATATTTAGACAATGAATACAAATTAAACATTAATAAAACTGTTTGTTATATTGATTGTAGAATCCTCGGAAGTTCACCTCAATTTTCTGACACGAGATTGTCATTATCTCATAAATATTCATCTCTATTCATCGATGTTTTAAATGAAATTTATGAGTCTTTATTAAATCACATAGCATATGAACCAAATGTTAACTCTGAATTAGCTTTAAATTCATTAGATGATTTTTCAAAAGCATCAATTGGAGAAATTCAAAAAAGTAAAAAATAATTCGTAAAGATTCTCAAAATAATGAAACTTCCAGAACTACGAATTTTAAAATAGATACTAAAAACATAGGATTAACATCTGCTAAAACGAAAAATTCTAATGAAGGAAATGAAAAAACTTCTACATTTGATAAAGAAAAATACGAAAAAAAAATCTTTCCTGATTTAAATTATCATTTAAAAAAGGTTCTTCAATATGCAAAGACAGAATTAATATTGATAATAGATGAATGGTCGGCTATACCAATTGATATTCAGCCATTTTTAGCTGAATTTTTCAAAAAATCGTTTATTCCTTCACCTCAAGTAACTCTTAAAATTGGAGCTCTTGAATATAGATCAAGTTTTACCATACCAAGAGAAAAACATAACTATATAGGTTTTGAATTAGGAAGTGATATAAGCACTAATTTAGATATAGATGAATATTATGTTTTTGACAGAAATCCTACAGAAATTACAAAGGTATTTACTAAGATTCTTTACAAGCATATAGTTTCAGAACTTCCTATTAACTATTTAGAAGACACTTATAGTCTGAAAACTTCTAATCAATTCATTCAAGGTATTTTTTCTGGAAAACTTGCTTTTAATGAATTAGTTCCTGCATCCGAAGGAGTTATTCGAGATTTTATAAATATTTTTAATCTAGCATTCTTTGATGTGCAAAGAAAAGGTTTAAAAAATATTGATAAGAAAACTATCATTGAATCTGGACGACAATGGTTTGAAAATGATAAATCTAAAAACTTGGATGAAATCTTACATCAAAAAATAAGGTTGATTATAGATGAAGATATATGAAATAAAAAAGCTCGTTCATTTCTTGTTTCGAGAGAATTAGAAAGACACCCTATAATTCAACAGTTATTCGATGCACGAGTTATTCACCTTGTAAAAAAAGGTTATTCTGACAAAGATAACCCAGGTGTTAGGTATAACATATACTCCTTAGATTATGGCACATATGTTGATTTAATTAACACCTCTAAACAACCAGAAATTGACTTTGTAAAGAATGATGAATTAGATAACTCAACCATAGTTCCATTTGATGATAACAGAAGTATTAGAAGAATTATTCTAACTGAAAATATATTAAATTAACGTGCTACAACAATTTATAAAAAACATAGGGAGTTTGTGCTAAGTCGAAAGCTCTGTGCATATTAACAAAGTAGTAAACCGAAACGAAAGTGCTTATCAACTGCCCTCCGTTTCGC
Source organism: Polaribacter sp. SA4-10 (assembly GCA_949519155.1). Lineage (GTDB taxonomy): Bacteria > Bacteroidota > Bacteroidia > Flavobacteriales > Flavobacteriaceae > Polaribacter. The sequence goes on along the minus strand of CATIQU010000035.1, from coordinate 9,179 downwards.
CGCGAGCGCGAGCATCCTGCTCGTGACAGCAAGAGTATGAAAAATATCGTTGTGAAAGGTTAACTAAAATAGTAAAAAAGGACTGTTCGTTTTAGTAACGGTACAAGCAAGATACAGAACAATCCTCTTGAGAGTAATTTTGTAACAGCTGCAGTAGCTTGGAAGTATAGTCCTGCAAGAACCAATCAAGAAGATCAAACAGTTTTAGAGATAGAGATCTGATACTGGAAACTAATTTTAGTTTGTTTGACGGCACAAGCAAGATGCTCGAGCTAGCGGGAAGATTTACAATTCTTAAACAAAAAAGCGCTCAAATTGAGTGCTTTTTTTATTTTCTATAAAAACCTATTTCTTTTCTTCCTTCAACAACTCCGGAAATTTCTTTTTAAAACGATTCAATCTTGGTATTGAAACCGCTTTCACATAGCCTTGGTTTGGGTTTCTTCTTTCAAAATTTTGGTGATAATCTTCTGCTTTGTAAAACTTTGTAAACAGGGTAACCTCTGTTACAATTTTCTTTGAATAGACGGTACTTAATGTAGCGATTGCTTGGTCTATTATTTTTTTCTGAGCATCGGTTTTATAAAAAGCAATGGATCTGTATTGGGTTCCATAATCGGGTTTTTGACCGTTTACGGTCGTTGGATCATGAGAACCAAAGAAAACAGTAACCAGGGTTTCAAAAGAAACTTCTACTGGATTGTAATAAACCGCAACCGCCTCTGCATGACCCGTTTTTCCAGTTCCAATAGATTGGTAGGTTGGATTGTCTGTAAATCCACCTGCATAGCCAGAAACGGCCTCCTCTACGCCTATTACACTCTGAAAAACGGCTTCTACACACCAAAAACAACCACTTGCAAAATAGGCAACTTCAGTACCTGCTTTTGGTTGATATTGCTCCTCAGTAAAATCTTTAGTGTCTGTAAAGCTAAAACACGCCATTAATAAAATTGAAAAACTTATAATACTGCTTGTCTGTAAAAATTTCATGATAACTGAGTTAAAAATTATTGTAAATACTTCACACTAAATAATGTGTCTAGAAAATGAACTTTTATAAAAACAAAATATACGGACCATTCCTTATAATTGTTTACAACTTTAGCATTTTGTTAAAAATGATTCTTGTAAAAAAAGAAGTAGATACCTACTTTTGTTACACAAAGATAATCAATATACATGGAGCATTTTATAGTTTCTGCGCGTAAATACCGTCCTCAAATTTTTGAGGATGTTGTTGGGCAACAAGCCATTACCAATACTTTAGAAAACGCTATAAAAAACGATCATTTAGCGCAAGCTTTATTGTTTACAGGCCCTAGAGGAGTTGGGAAAACATCTTGTGCAAGAATCTTAGCCAAGAAAATCAATGAACAAGGGTTAGAAAACGTAAAAGACGAAGATTTTGCTTTCAATATTTTTGAATTGGATGCCGCTTCAAACAACTCTGTGGATGATATTCGAAGTTTAACTGATCAGGTTCGTATTCCGCCACAAACAGGGAAATACAAAGTGTATATTATTGATGAAGTACACATGCTTTCTCAATCTGCTTTTAATGCATTTCTAAAAACTTTAGAAGAACCGCCTGCCCATGCTATTTTTATCTTAGCAACCACAGAAAAACATAAAATAATACCTACTATTTTATCGCGTTGTCAAATTTTCGACTTCAAAAGAATTGGGGTTTTAGATGCAAAGAATTATCTAAAAGTAATTTGCCAAAAAGAAGGTATTACTGCTGAAGATGATGCCCTTCATATCATTGCTCAAAAAGCAGATGGTGCCATGCGGGATGCGTTGTCTATTTTTGACAGGGTGGTTAGTTTTTCTGGAAAGAATTTAACGAGAGAAGCGGTGACCGAAAACTTAAATGTATTGGATTACGATACCTACTTTTCGATGACCGATTTATTGCTAGACAATAAAATTCCCGATGTTTTAAATGCGTTCAACACCATATTAGGGAAAGGGTTTGAAGGCCATCATTTTATCAACGGATTGGCAAGTCATTTTAGAGATCTATTAGTTGCCAAAGACAAAGCAACGGTTGAACTATTAGAAGTTGGAGACAATGCGAAAAAGAAATATTTACAACAAGCGGTAAAAGCATCCATTCCTTTTTTACTACAAGCCATTGAGAAAGCGAATGATTGTGATTTAAAATACCGAACCAGTAAGAATCAACGATTGCTTACAGAATTAACGTTAATGCAGATTGCCTCTATCACTTTTGATGGAGAAAAAAAAAAATCAGCTAACTACATAATACCAGCCACCTTTTTTCAAGCACTTTCGCCTGCAAAAAAAGTAATTCAACAACCGATTTCGGTACCTAAAATTATTGCTTCAATTCCAGAAATAGTTTTAGAAACACCCAAGCCAAAAGCCCCAAAACCGGTATTGCAAAACGTCCAAAGACGTTCTTCTTCCCTTTCTTTAAAAAGTGTTCATGAGAAGAAAGTAGTACAGAAATCTGCTGTTGAAGAAAATTTTGACAACCATCCAAAAGAAGCTTTTAACGAAGAGAAATTGCAAAAACTATGGAAAGAATATGTTTCCCTTTTAAACGAAAAAGGTGAGCGTAGTATGGCATCTATAGTTGCTACAGACATCCCTAAATTAGGCAAAGGTTTTACAATTAATTTTACAGTTCCCAATAAATTAATGCAAGATCAATTTAAGAGAGGAAGACCCAAATTACTAAATTTTTTACGTGAAAAATTAAATAACTATGGAATTACAATCGATGCTGTTTTAAACGAAACGGTTGAAAAAAAGTTTGCCTATACCCCACTTGAAAAATTCAATAAACTGAAAGACAAAAACCCCCTTTTAGGGAAATTGAGGCAAGTTTTTGAATTGGATATGTAGTAAAAACACCCTTTAAAAAGTGTTTCTCTTTGTTTTTGCGCCCTTTTGCAATCAATTTAATCCGTCAGCCTTTCTGAAAAAAAATTACTATTTCCTTTCAAAAAACTAAATGATAGTTTTCTTATTTCATGTAAAGTTTATTATCTTGTGCCTTGTCACTAATTACATTAAAATTCTTGAATACAATTAATAAAATTCTTATTGGAATTGCCTTTTCGCCCAACTTGAAATCAAATTTATTTGAAGCTGCAAGAATGGCAAATATGTTTGACGCACAATTAATTGGAGTACATGTTGGTGAAGAAAATGATGCAAAAAAAGAGCAGTTATCTAACTTATTAAAAGAAGCTGAGCCTTTAAAAAATCCTTTTAAAATAATTTGGCAAACTGGTAAACCGGTAGATGTTATCTTAAAAACATGTACTGATGAAGCAGTTGATTTATTGATTTTAGGGGCACTACAGCAAGAAAAATTACTAAAATACTACGTGGGTTCTATTGCGAGAGTCTTAACTAGAAAGGCCCCATGCTCCGTTTTATTAATGATAAAACCCTCAGTGATTAGAGTGGCATGTAAACACATTGTTGTAAATGGATTGCATGACGATAAAACAACCAAAACAATTGAAACTGCCTTTGATTTCTCAAAACGTTTAAACTGTAAAAAAATTACAATTGTAGAAGAAGTAAGTCAATCTGAATTACAGGTAGAAGTCAATGATGACCGTACCTTACGAAAGTCTACGATTATAAAAGAACGCATCAAGAACCGAGAAGATATGCGGGTTAAAAATATTTTAAATGAAATTGATTACGAAAATATTACGGTAAAAACCCAAAGTATTTTTGGTCGTAGAGGATACTCTATAGGACATTATGCAAAAGTAAAACGTGCCGATTTATTGGTCATGAACGCACCCGATAAGATTCGAATTATAGATCGAATTTTTCCACACGATATTGAATATATTTTATCTGAATTACCAACAGATGTATTAATTGTAAAATAATGAATCCAAAAAGCACCTTTAAAACTTTTCTAGGAGAAATTCCAACAAATCTATTTTCTGGTTTTGTAGTTTCTTTGATTGCGCTCCCTTTAGGATTAGGTTTGGCTTTGGCCTCTGGCGCGCCACCAATTTCTGGGATTATTGCAGCAGTTGTTGGAGGTACAGTTGTTGCCTTGTTAGGAGGATCTAACGTAACCATTACGGGACCTGGAAACGGTTTAGTAGTCGTAATTCTTGCAGCCATTACAACGCTTGGAAACGGAGACATGTATCAGGGATATTTATTTACCTTGGCAGCCATTGTTATATCTGGAATTATCATGATCATCCTTGGATTTCTTCGCATGGGATCTTTGGGAGACTTCTTTCCCTCTTCTGCCATACAGGGAATGCTTGCAGCCATTGGTATTGGTATTTTTGCCAAGCAGATTCATGTGATGTTGGGCAATTTAGATGCCAAAGGAAGTATTATTGAATTGTTAATTCAAATTCCAGAAGGAATCTTCAATTTAATAAGAACAGACAACTCAAGTGTTTTCTATGCAGGTTTGACTGGCGTTATTAGTTTGCTGATTATGGTTTTTTATAGTAAAATAAGAAATCGATATTTCCAATTGATCCCTGCTCCCATGTGGATTGTGGTATTGAGTGTTGGAATGTACTATTATTTTGATTTGTTATCAACGGCTTCTTATCCAATTGAAAAGAAATTATTGATTGACTTACCCAATGATATTCTATCCAATTTTGCCTTTCCAGATTTTGGAATGCTCTCTGAGTTAAGCTTTATAAACGCTGTAATTTCAATTACATTAATTGCGAGTATCGAAAGTTTACTAAGCATTAAGGCAGTTGATAAATTGGACCCATTAAAAAGACGATCTAACGTAAACAAAGACATTCGTGCATTGGGGTTGGCTACTGTAATTAGTGGTTTTTTAGGCGGATTGAATGTGGTTACTGTAATTGCACGAAGTTCTGTAAATGTAAATAACAAAGGAAGCAACCGATCTGCCAACTTTTTTCATGCAGGTTTTTTGGTCTTATTTATTTTATTATTTGCTTCGGAATTAAAAAAGATACCCCTCCCCGCTTTAGCTGCCATTTTGGTTTATACGGGCTACAAACTGGCTTCTCCAGAAAACTTAAAAAAAGTATTTCGTGTTGGATCTGAACAATTAATTATTTTTTTAGTCACCCTATTGGTCACTATCTCAACCAGTTTAATTACTGGAATCATCTTTGGTATTATCATTACCTTCATACTTCATGTGATCATTAATAAAAACATTTTACTCTTTGTTAAAAACATTCTAAAACCCAATGTTTTAATGTTTACTGAGGATGGAAAGTATTATGTGAGTGTAAAAAACTTCGCTTCTTTTTTAAATTTTACAAAACTAAAATCGAAACTAAATCAGATTCCAGAAACAAAAGAAGCGATTGTCGATTTTTCTTTGTGTGATTTCGTAGATCATTCTGTCATGGAAAACATGAGTAATTATGCGGCGGCGTTTGCTCGAAAAGGAGGTCATTTTGAGGTGATTGGTTTGGACGATTCAAAATCTGGTAGTGAACATCCATTTGCATTGCGTAAAATTTTACCGAAACAAATGATTCCTAAGAAAGGGGTATTGACGAAAAGACAGAAAAATATTCAAAAAATTAGTAAAGAAATGCATTACCATTATGATGCGTTTTCGGGTGTAGAATTGGAAGAATTGCCGCAATTTGGTTATTTTAAAACCCGTAAAATAGACAAGGTTTCCAATGTACTTTCAAATGATGATTGCACCATTTTTGATGTACAATTTTCTGAGGGTGAATTGATTGCAAAACAAGTAATAAAAGCAACCATGTTTCATATTCATACCCAAAAAGAAGTCCCAAATTTTACCTTGGATAAAGAGGGTATTTTTGAATACCTCTATCATTTTGCTGGTTTTAAGGATATTGATCTTGACGGGCATCCCGATTTTAGCAAACGCTTTTATTTGTTAGGGAAAAATGAAGCTAAAATTAGAGCCTTTTTTACGGATGAATTAATTTTGTTTTTAGAGAGTAATAAACAGTATCATATAGAAGCGTCTAAGGTGGGTTTACTGATCTTTAGCAATGAACGTTTGGCAAGTGTGAAGGAAATGAAAGCGCTGGCCTATTTTGGGGCGAGTTTGCGTAAAATTATAGAAAAATGTTAGGATTACAATTTGAAACGGAAACTTCTTGGGCAGAGATTGCTAAGGCTGACCTATCGCAAATATTAACAGATCATGCTTTTTTAGAACAAAAAGCGGCTTCGAATGCGGTGTCGATTATCATCAATTATTCGGAAGAAACGGAGTTGGTGAAAGAAATGAGCAACATTGCTATTGAGGAAATGCAACATTTTAAAATGGTGCATTTGTTGATGTTGAAAAGAGATATGGTATTGGGGAGAGAGCAAAAAAATGATTACGCAATCAAACTTCAAAAATTCTTTACAAAAACACACGATAGAACCATTGCTTTGGTGCAACGTTTATTGGTGGCTGCTTTAATTGAAGCAAGAAGCTGCGAGCGTTTTAAGGTTTTTTCTGAAAATATGGAGGATGTGGAATTGTCTAAATTCTACAAAAATCTCATGATTTCGGAAGCCAACCACTACACTACTTTTTTAACCTTAGCAAGATCGTACCAAGACCGTGCGATTGTTGATGAAAAATGGAATGCATTGGTTGCTTTTGAAGCAGCCTTGATGAAGGAACGCGGTAGTGTGGCTAAAATTCATGGATAAAAAAGTATCTATTGATTAATGTATATGTCTTTTAAAGCCATTCTGACAGGTATTTGCACAAAATTGCTTTCCCATTTTATACGATTGACACTACCGAATAAATGAAACCACTAAAAGAACATGTTTAATAAAGACGATTCTGAAAAATTAAGAAAGGAGTTCTGGACTTCTTTTGGAAAATCGTTTCCAAGGAAATGGTTGCTGTACAATACCAAAGTAAAAGGGATTGCCTTCAAATTTCAGGCAGATCGTAAGAAAGCGTGTGTGTGTTTGGATTTTGAAAACCCGGATGAAGTGGCAAATCTCTTGTATTATGATCAACTTTTGTCTTTGAAAAATATCTTACTTGATAACCACTTACCGGATGTTATTTTTGATGATGAATATGTATTGCATAACGGAAAAATAATACAGCGTATTTACATTCCGTTTGAGGAAAAATTTAGCATTCACAATAAAGACACTTGGCAAAAATGTTATGAGTTCTTTGTTGCTTCTATGGCTAAATTTGAAGTGTTCTATTATGAATATGAGACTGTTATTAAGGATATCTAATTCTTCTAATTAGCTGTTATTTTTGTTTGAACGCCCGCGCTAAGGATTGGCGTGGAAATCCTTTTTTGGGGCGCGTCCCAAAAAAGATTGTAGCATAAGCCTGACCAAGCTTTTTTTGCTTGGGAGCGCCCCAAAAAACTATTTTATAAATGAAATGCTAAACGGATAGTTTGGTGCTTCTCCTTTGTTTGCTTTTATGGCATTTATAATGGGGAATATAAATGCTATTACTGCGATGGCAATGATTCCTAGGATGCCCAACCTTAGCAATAATACCAAAGGAATACAAAGGATTAAGTAGATAAATATAGAGATTCTAAAGTTTAAAATTGCTTTTCCGTGCAGATCCATTCCTTCAATATCATCTTTTTTGGTGAGCCACAAAATTAAATGCACAATAAAACCTCCAATGCCAGTAACGTAATCTAATAATTGACTTAAATGTGTTAATACGAGTAGCTGGTTGTCTTTTTTCATGAAGATGTTTATTGGGATTGCTATCAGTATGACGCATACTTTTAATTATTGTTACATGCTTTTTTTTACATAACAAAATTACCTACGTATCTTTGCAACATGATTTATAAGGATACCATTATCGCATTGGCAACCCCTTCTGGGGTTGGTGCAATTTCTGTTATTAGACTTTCTGGTGAAAATGCAATCCAAATTGTGGATGCGAATTTTACGTCTATTAAAAAGAATAAGGTTTTAAAGAATGTGAAAACGCATACGATTCATTTAGGACATATTTTGAATAATGGGGTTGTGCTGGATGAAGTATTGGTGTCTGTTTTTAAAAATCCGCGTTCGTATACGGGGGAAAATGTGGTAGAAATTTCCTGCCATGGTTCTCGTTTTATTCAACAAGAAATCATTCAATTATTCTTACGGAAAGGGTGTAGAATGGCGGACAATGGGGAGTTTACCATGCGTGCTTTCTTAAACGGGAAAATGGATTTGAGTCAGGCGGAAGCGGTTGCCGATGTCATTGCTTCAAACTCTGCTGCGAGTCATCAAATGGCGATTCAGCAAATGCGGGGGGGTATAACGAATGAACTGAAGGAATTGCGGGCACAATTGCTAGATTTTGCGGCTTTGATTGAATTGGAACTGGATTTTTCTGGGGAGGATGTTGAGTTTGCCGACCGCACAAAGTTTAAAGAATTGGTGGCAAAAATTTCTTTTGTTCTGAAACGTTTAATCGATTCTTTTGCTTTTGGAAATGCCATGAAAAATGGAATTCCGGTTGCGATTATTGGGGAACCTAATGTTGGAAAATCTACCTTATTGAATACGCTTTTAAATGAGGAAAAAGCCATTGTTTCTGAGATTGCCGGGACTACGAGAGATGCTATTGAGGATGAATTGATTATTGATGGGGTTGCTTTCCGATTTATTGATACTGCCGGAATTCGCGAAACGGATGATGTGGTTGAAAGTATTGGTATTAGAAAAACCTATGAAAAAGCCGAAAATGCTCAGTTGATTGTTTTCTTGTTGGATTCGAATAAATTTGCGCATTCCAGCGATGTCTTTTTAGAAGAAATTGACACCATTAAAAAACGTTTTCCAAACAAGCGTTTGTTGGTAATTGCCAATAAAACGGATACGTTATCGTGCCATGATAGCGCGCTATTGCAATCGGAAATTGCTGATTTAATTTTACTTTCTGCGAAAGAAAAAACGGGGATTACTGCTTTAAAGGAGGCTTTAACTTCTTTGGTAAACACGGGTGCTTTGAGTAATAATGAAACGATTGTAACCAACTCTCGCCATTTTGAAGCTTTGAACAATGCACTTACCGCCATATCGTCTGTACAACAGGGAATTGATTTGGAAATTTCTACGGATTTATTTTCGATTGATATTCGAGAATGCTTGCGTCACCTTGGTAATATTACGGGTGAATATGATGTGGATAAGGACATTTTAGGGCATATTTTTTCTAACTTCTGTATTGG
>CATIQU010000034.1 GCA_949519155.1 Polaribacter sp. SA4-10 | reverse complement strand
CCTCCTCTTTTCAGTTCAGGGAGTTCTAAACCTCATAGAATAGGTTAAACCAATATTTATAGATACGTGTCCTTCTCTCTGTAGCTTGGTTAAAGAGCCTGTTCTTTTAAAGATTTCATAGCCCGAGAGTGTCTAAAAGAGTAGTGCGCTGGGACTTAAAAGGAGTTTAGAAATGTTCTTAAACAGTCTGATTTTGATTGTGTCATAAAACTTAAAGGGCTGAATATATGGTAATTGTATAAATTATTATTAATTTTAGTACATCAAACTAAAAACGAATAATATGAATGAAAACAAAACAATGTCAGTTGGTGATTGGATAATCACTATGATCGTTACAGCAATTCCTCTTGTAGGCTTTATTATGCTATTTGTTTGGGCTTTTAGCTCAGACACAAACTTGAGTAAAAAAAATTGGGCGAAAGCAGCGCTCATCTTTTACGCAATAATTATGGTTTTATATTTCTTGTTTTTTGCATCTATTATAGCGGCAATGGCATCAGCATATTAAGCTTTAAATAAATTACAAATAACTAAACCCTCTTTTTTGAGGGTTTTTTTAGGTCCATATAATACCCTTATTTAAAGCTAAATAACTGGCAGATAGGCTTACTAAATTCAGAAAATTTCAAACCCTTTAAAATAACGTATAAATATGCTGTCTGTAGTTGAGACAGTTTACATCTTATTAAAAAGGGTACACATGAGCTATAATGGTTGGTTCTTCATTGATGTATGTTTGTAAAATATTTTAGCCCTGTAGAAGAACTTTTAGCATCGTTTATAGTTGTATCTTAGATAAATATTAAAACAATAAACTTATGAAATTTATCAACACTTGGTATCCAGTTATTTTAGCATTTGCGTGTTTAATATATTCCGTAACCTATGGAATATTGGGAATGTATGAAGAGGCACAGTACTCGGCACATTGGCCTGGAACAATCTTATTATTTGCAATCGCAATTAGACAACGAAGAAAAGCATAATGGGAATCGGATTTTTCATAGTGGGTGGTGTTATTTTTGCAACATATATGGGATTAACTATATGGAACATCATTTACTCTAACAGAAAGCAAAAGGAAGAAAATTACCCATCAGCACAAAGTGATGTTGATAAGCGTGGTCTTAAATAACGATCTAAAAACACCTATTGTACCTCAACCTCATCCTACAGATGAGGTTTTTTTGTGCAGTAAAAAAAGACGAACAATCGTTTTAGAAAAACAAATTTACACACCCCATTAAATTAAAGGAGCTTCGTAATTTTTTTACTCATTGGTTTTGTCATCGAATAAAAAACATCCATCAATGCGCCGTTCTCGTCAATCAAATATTTTTGAAAATTCCATTTTACTGAAGAATTCTTCTTTCCATTTTTCTCCTTCATCGTTAACCACTGGTATAGTGGGTGTTGCTCCTCTCCTTTCACTGCTATTTTTACGCTCATCGGGAAATCTACACCATAATTTAAACGGCAAAAAGTTTGTATTTCTACTGCTGTACCTGGTTCTTGACCTCTAAATTGATTGCAAGGCAAACCAATAACAACGAGGTTTTCTTTATAGGCTGTATAAAGCTTCTGTAAACCGTCATATTGGTTGGTAAACCCACACTCCGAAGCAACATTGACAAACAATATTTTTTTTCCTTTGTACGCCTTTAAATCAATCATATTGCCGTCAATTCCCTCAATTTCAATATCGTACAATGTTGTAGGAGGAGTTTGTGCAATCGCAGAAAAACAGGTACTTAGTAGCGCTAATAGAAGAATTTTTTTCATAATTTAAATGAGATTTACCAGAATATGGTTCTTTGTAAAGGTAAGGATCTTGACAAGAAAAAAACAACTTCAGAGATTTCAATCTGATTCACTCCTAAAATTAGCGATGCAAATTATACAGAAGGAGGTGCGATGCTTTTTTGCAGCACTTGCACAAAATAAATATACGCTTTTATTTTTTTCTCTTTAAGGCGTGTTGCATCAAAAAGAAATTCTTTTTTAAACTCTAATTCCGATGCACTCATTGCCGTTTCATCTATAACATGTATAGAAAATAAATACAACTCAAAAAGAATCGGCAAGGTTAAAAGTCCTTTTTCAGTAACAATATACTGACGGCTTTTTTTTGTTCCTGATGGATTTAAATACTCAACAAATCCCTCTTCTAGTAGCATCTTCAACCTATTGGTTAAAATATTTGAAGCAATTTTTCCTTTAGAAGCCTTTAACTCTCTAAAGCGTGTTTTTTTGTGTAAAATTAAATCTCTTAAAATTAGCAGAGTCCATTTATCTCCAACATAACGAATAGACAGCGCTATAGGGCAATAAGGTGTTTTTTGATTCGACATACTACAAACTTATTAAACGGGGGAGTTCGATACAAAACTACAAAGGGATTATTGCTTTTTACTTAAAAAAGCTCAGAAATTTATTTTATATGTACAAAAAAGTGTTCCAACGGGCTATTAATGCCTTTTAACCTCCTCAAAAAATAAAGTCTCAGTAGACTTAGTTCAGGAGGCTAGTGGTATACATTGAAGTGCATTTTTTAACATTAATTGATACCCAAACACCTTGATTAGGGTACAAATTATGTTTGGAATATAATTTAATTTACTTATAAATTGCATCTTAGTAAAATATATATCCCTAAACACTTCTAAAATGAAAAAAATTATTTCCTTATTTTTAATCATTTCAATGGCCTGTTCCTCGGATAACGATCCAGACAGTACCATTACAGCAGATACAATCGCCCCTGTTATCACTTTAGTTGGCGACAATCCACAAACAATTCTTCAAGGCAGTACTTACACTGAATTAGGGGTTGTATCCACAGACAATATTGACGGAGACATCTCCAACAATGTTGAAATTACATCAACTATTGACGTCCTTCAATTGGGCACATATACCGTTACTTATAAATCTGTTGATACTTCAAACAATACAACTAGTGTTGTAAGAACTGTAATTGTAACAGACCCAATAATTGGTAGCTGGACACTTACGAATGAAGAGTGGGTAGGCGCAGGAGATTGGCCTGTAGGTCAAGCTAGAGGTTGCTTTATGAATACTGATGACGGATCTCCAGACACCTTTATCTTCACAGAAACAAGTGTTACCAAAAATGTTTGGGAATGCTTCCAGAATGGCGATTTGGCAGAAGATATGGTAGTCTATGGACCTATTGCCTATACAAACCTAGAACCCGGTTCGTATTCAATTGATGGCGGAAATTTTCAAGCAACCTTTTCAGAAGACTATACCGTAATGCAAACCCCCTTTGATGATGGAAACATTACACAAACGTGGACGAAGAATTAAATTCTAAGCCTCTTTTTATATTATATTCCAAAAGTATCGTTTGCTTATAAATAAATCGTACCCGATTTTATCTTCTTATAGGCAAACTTTTACTCAAAAAAACCGATCAAATGATCGATACAACTCCTTTTTAAATTTAAGCATACTTAGAGTACAATGTTTAATTCACTATCTTGTAAAGAATTAACTTTTTAGAAAATGAAGAATTGGCAATCTAAAGTAGACTATTTGTTTGAAATCGTCTTTTCAGACACAAATCAAAAAAAACTAGAAAAGGCAACTTTATGGCTTTCCATCATTGGTTTTATCATTCACCTACTTCTTATTTACGGAAAAAAGTTTCACCTTTTCGAAATTCCATTTGAAACAGGACTGTTAATCAATCCTATTTCTGCGATCTACACCCCGTTTACCATTATTTTAATTTATGAAATCTATTTATTAGTATTAAACCTTCCACGATCCTTTACTACATCGGTCTCGAAACAATTCGAAATTATTTCATTAATTTTAATTCGTCGCATCTTTGCAGACATTCCAAAAATTGATCTTGCAAACGAATGGCACACTACGCCAGCCAATTTGCAATTAATTTATGATGTCTTAGGCATTTTAATTTTATTTTATCTGATTCACCTTTTTAATAAAGGCCGCTTAAAATTGCATAAAAAACCAATAAATGCAAACATTAAAAAGTTTGTAAGCTCCAAAAAAGTGGTCAGCATGGTATTGCTTTTCCTATTAATAGGAGTGTCTTTTACCAGTGTTTTCAACTGGGCAAATGCACTTATTTACAATACAAGTAGTGGAGATATCAACGCCATTTTTTACAATGAATTTTTCTCTGTGCTTATACTAGCAGATGTGTTTATCTTATTGCTTTCTTTTCAATACACAGAACGCTACAACCAAATTATTAGGAATACCGGATTTATCATTTGTACCATTTTAATTCGCCTGTCTTTTGGTGTACCTGGCTTGACGAATGTGGTATTAATCATCTCAAGTGTATTATTTGGACTTTTAATCCTCACAATTTATAACTTGAGTGAAAGAGCACTAAATGATGAAATCTGTTGACTTTTAAAAAACACACATAGGCCTAAGAAAAAATTAAACCTATAAGAGTACGTTTTGTTTTTTTTAACTTACTGAAACGATCTTTTTCTTTGTGAGTTTATTTTTAAGCTTATTAAACGGTTCCTCAATATAAGCAACCATAAGTCCTGACACTAAAACAGTAGCAAAAATAGAAATGACAAAGTTGAGTAATACGATCTGGAGATTAGTTAAGAAACCGGAAGTTAAATCTGTAAATATTGGAAAAAACCACTCCATAAACATCACATGAAATAAATATGCAGAATAGGATATTTTGGCAATCGGATAGAAAATTTTTGCAGACAAAAACCGATTCACTGGCTGTACAATTTTGGTAGAGGAATACATACATGACATCATGATAAAGACCACTGCATAAGAAAAAATCTCACGATGAATAATTTCATAATAAACCCCTACTTTTTGTGACAAATTGTCAAAAATAGATTGCTCTAAAGGAGCTGTTTGCCCCAAAGGAATACTTGAAATAAAGATGAAAGCAAGAATACTTAAAATGAATAAAAAGACAACTTTATTAGGGTTGTTTTTAAAAAACAAAGAAACTTTTTTTGAATAATTTACATGAAGATACGCGCCAACAACACCACTAAGCAAACCACCATATCTCAGATGCGTTAGCATATAATACCCCCAAAACCATTCTCCCCAAGCTTCTCCGAAGATTTCTCTATCAAAAGGAATTTGGAAATTAAAAATATGTACAGAATAATAATAAGTTAAACCGATGGGTATAATTGCAAGTATCCCAAACAAAACCGCTTTATTTCTAAATTTTGGAAATAGAAACACAATCAAAAAAGGAATCACCACATAAAATTGCTCTTCAATTGCTAAAGACCAAGTCCATCCCATATAGGATTCTTTTACATAGTTGTTAATGTACAACAAGTTAGACCAAACAGAAGGCCAACGTTCCGCTCCATTGTCTTGTAAAAAATAAAGAGTCAATAGCATCGAAAACAAATAAACAGGGAGCAACCTTAAAAGTCGTCGTAAATAAAAAGATTTAAAGTTCAATGTTTTTGTTTTCTTGTACTCTTTGAACAGAATGGTTCCAATTAAAAAACCACTAATTACAAAAAACAAATCAACGCCTAAATCTCCTTTAGTTATCCAAACCAACAATGGGTTTTGCGCCGCAACACTTAATAAATCTGTAAAGGTTTTGAATTGAAAAATCCACCCATGAAAAACCAATACCCATAATATTGCAAGCGCTCGGATTCCATCAATCGCTTTAAAATTATTAACAGGTCTGGTAAAAAATAATGCTTTGAAATTCATTGAGTGCTTTTTTTACATATTAAAATGGGTACAAAATTGTACAGGTAACTCTTTTCATTCTTCATAAACTACTAGGAACATCCTATGAAAATCAAATTTAAACCGCTAGATTGTCGTCAAACTATCTTCTTTTAATGTTCCTTTTAGGAAGTTTCAAATGTATTAAATTTTAGTTGTTTTTTACAATTAATTAATAAAAAATTGAAATTATAAACTTCAAAAGGTGACTATAGCATTTAGTCCAAAAAGAAAACCCACGCAAATGCGTGGGTTTTAAAATATTTTTATTTAACTTTATTAATGAGTCAATCGAGCAACATACTTTCCAATGACATCAAATTCTAAATTTACAACTGAAGCTACCGCCATGTTTTTAAACATCGTGTTCTCCATAGTATAGGGTATAATTGCAACGCTAAATTCTGTCGCAGTGGAATTAAAAACCGTTAAACTAACCCCATTTATTGTAATCGATCCCTTTTCGATGGTCACATTTCCATTTTCAGCCGCATACGAAAAGGTAAAAACGGTACTTCCGCCTTGGTCTTTTACACTCGTACAGACTCCTGTTTGATCAACATGTCCTTGTACAAGATGCCCGTCCAATCGATCGCCCAATTTCATACCTCTTTCTAAATTCACAAGGTCATGCAGTGCAAAGCCTCCAATATTCGTTTTATCAATGGTCTCTTTAATTGCAGTTACTTTATACACATCATCATCAATAGCAACAACCGTTAAACACACCCCATTGTGTGCAACACTTTGATCTACTTTAAGAGCCGTAGAAATTGAGCTTTTAATATGCAAATGAAGATTTTCTTGTTCTCTCTCTAACCCAACAACCTCTCCGAGGGTTTCTATAATACCTGTAAACATATCCGTAAATTTTAACTACTTTTGTAACATTCAAAAATACGAATATTAGACAGTAAAAAATGGATAAAGCAAACAAAATAATTGTAGGAATTTCTTTAGGAGATTTAAACGGAATTGGGATTGAAGTTATTTTAAAAACTTTTGAAGACAAAAGAATGTTAGACTTCTGTACACCCGTTCTCTTTGGATCTACAAAAGTGATTTCCTACCATAAAAAAGCTTTAGACAATCCAACTCAGATTCATGGGATAATGGACATTAATCAAATAAACCACACCAAAGTAAATCTTTTAAATATTTGGAAAGAAGAGGTTGAAATTGAATTAGGGAAGGCTACAAAAATAGGCGGTGAATATGCTGCAAGATCTTTAGAAACTGCAGTAAGTCATTTAAAAGAAAAGAAAATTGATGTGTTGCTAACAGCACCAATCAATAAAGAAACCATACAATCAGAAACTTTTAATTTTCCTGGGCATACCGAGTTTTTAGAAGGGAAATTGGACGGAAAGAGTTTAATGATATTAATGACCAATGAATTAAAGATTGGTTTAATTACAGGGCACATTCCAATTTCAAAAGTTGCAGAAACGGTGACTCCTGATTTGATCAAAGAAAAAGTGGCCATTATGCACCACTCTTTACAACAAGATTTTGGAATTCGAAAGCCGAAAATTGCTATACTAGGACTCAACCCTCACAATGGAGACAAAGGCGTTATTGGAGCAGAAGAAGACCTCATGATTAAACCAACAATAGACGCAATAAAAGAAAGTGGCATATTAGCCTATGGGCCTTATGCTGCCGATGGTTTTTTTGGCGCAAAGACCTATACCCAATTTGATGGAATTTTAGCCATGTATCACGACCAGGGATTAGCGCCCTTTAAAGCGTTGTCATTTGGGAATGGCGTCAACTATACGGCAGGTCTGTCGGAAATAAGAACCTCTCCAGACCACGGTACAGGATTTGAAATTGCAGGAAAAAACAAGGTAAACAATGATTCCTTTAAAGAAGCATTGTTTACTGCAATCGCCATTTACAAAGCAAGAAAAGAATACAAGGAACTTACTAAAAACCCTTTAAAAAAAAAATAATCCAGCGAGCACAGATTTTTTAATATAAAAGATGGTATCCATACAATTTTTTATATCTTTGCACGCTCAATTGATAATTGATAATGAAAGACTTGAAAGAATTTAACATACACTTTGTAGGTTTTAAAGAAGGAAGTCATTTATTTAACTATGAAATTGACAATACGTTCTTTGAAGCTTTTAATTATGACGACTTTTTAAGTTCATCTATTAAAATCGAATTAAATTTCATAAAGAAAAGCACACATTTTGAGCTTGAATTTAGTGCAACAGGACATGTAACCATTCCCTGCGACACCTCAAATGAACCGTTTGACTTAGCTGTAAATCCTGCTATTTCTATGGTTGTAAAATTTGGTCCAGAATTTAATGATGACAATGAAGATGTTATAATTATAACCTATGATGCAAATAAGATAGACATTTCTCAATATATTTATGAAATGATTATTTTAGCAATTCCACAAAAAAGAGTGCACCCTAAAGTTATAGACGGCACGATGGAATCGGAAGCTTTATCAAAATTAGAAGAACTAGAAATTAAAGAAGAAAAAAATGTTTCTAACGAAACAGACCCAAGGTGGGACAAATTAAAGAATATAACAACAGAAAAAAACACATAAAATGGCACATCCTAAAAGAAAAATATCTAAAACAAGAAGAGATAAAAGGAGAACACATTACAAAGCTGCTTCTCAACAAATTGCAACAGACCCAACAACTGGTGAAGCACACTTGTATCACAGAGCTCACTGGCACGAAGGAAAACTATACTATAGAGGTCAAATAGTATTAGAATCTGCGATTGCAGAAGCTTAAAAATATTTTTATTTTTTAAAAAAACCCTCAGTTTTGAGGGTTTTTTTATGTTTTAACGCAAAAAACACTGTTTTTTTGCTGTTTTTGATTAAAAAGTGAAATAAATTTCATTTCTTTGATTTCGAAATTTCATTCGCTAGAAATAACTATTTATGAAAAAAATTACTGCAGCAATTACAGCTGTTGGGAAATATGTTCCTGAATATATTCTTACAAATAAAGAATTAGAGAAGTTGGTTGACACCAATGACGAATGGATCACCTCAAGAACAGGAATCAAAGAAAGAAGAATCCTGAAAGGCGAAAATAAAGGAACTTCCTTTATGGCAATTAAAGCAGCTGAAGAGGTTTTAAGAAAATCAAACATAAATCCAGAAGAGATTGATTTGATCATTGTTGCAACAGCAACTCCAGACCTCATGGTTGCATCTACGGCAGTGTTTGTAGCAACACAAATTGGCGCGACCAGTGCTTTTGGATATGATTTACAAGCAGCTTGTTCTAGCTTTCTATACGGAATGTCTACAGCAGCAAGCTACATAGAATCTGGAAGATATAAAAAAGTACTTTTAATTGGGGCAGATAAAATGTCTTCAATTATTGACTACACAGATAGAGCTACCTGTATTATTTTTGGAGATGGAGCTGGAGCTGCATTGTTTGAACCAGATACAGAAGGATTAGGTCTGCAAGATGAATACTTAAGAAGTGATGGTGCAGGAAGAGAATTCTTAAAAATTGCTGCGGGAGGATCTATATTACCTGCTTCTGAAGAGACACTAAAAAACGGACAACACTTTATTCACCAAGAAGGAAAAACGGTATTTAAACATGCTGTTTCTAACATGGCAGATGTGTCAGAAAAAATGCTGACTCGAAATAATTTGACCAAAGAAGACGTCCAATGGCTAGTGCCCCATCAAGCAAATAAAAGAATTATAGAAGCAACCGCAAATAGGGTTGGTTTAGAATCGGAAAAAGTAATGATGAATATTCATCGCTACGGAAATACAACCTCTGCAACATTACCGTTATTATTAGCAGATTACGAAGATCAATTAAAAAAAGGAGACAATTTAATATTTGCTGCATTTGGTGGTGGCTTCACTTGGGGGTCTATCTATCTTAAATGGGCATACAATTCATAAAAAACAATCAATTAAATAATAAGAAAAATGGATATTAAAGAAATTCAAAATCTTATAAAGTTTGTAGCTAAATCTGGCGCTAGCGAGGTAAAGTTAGAAATGGAAGATATTAAAATTACAATCAAAACAGGTTCTGAAAAAACAGAAACTACAATTGTACAGGCAGCTCCAATGGGTGCTATGCAACAAATGGCAGCTCCGGTTGCTCCTGTAGCTCAAGCAACTCCACAGGCAGAAGTAAGTGCTGAAGAGTATAAGTACATTACTGTGAAATCTCCAATTATTGGAACTTTTTACAGAAAACCTTCACCAGACAAATCCAACTTTGTAGAGGTTGGAACCGAAATTAACGAAGGAGATACGGTTTGTGTAATTGAAGCAATGAAGTTATTCAACGAAATCGAATCTGAAATTTCTGGTAAAATTGTAAAGGTATTAGTGGATGACTCTTCTCCTGTAGAATTTGATCAACCCTTATTTTTAGTAGATCCGTCATAAAAATTAAACATAAGGTTTTAAATGCCCAAGAGCAAACTTTCAATGTTTGACTTCGAGTCTTTAAACTTTAAACGCTAAAAATATGTTTAAAAAAATATTAATTGCCAATAGAGGTGAAATAGCACTTCGTGTTATTAGAACCTGTAAAGAAATGGGTATTAAAACGGTTGCAGTATATTCTACTGCAGACGCAGAAAGTTTACACGTACGTTTTGCAGATGAAGCAGTTTGTATTGGCCCAGCTCCCAGTTCTGAATCTTATTTGAAAATGTCGAACATTATTGCCGCTGCAGAAATTACAAATGCAGATGCAATTCACCCAGGATATGGTTTCTTATCTGAAAATGCTAAATTTTCAAACTTGTGTGAAGAGCATCATATTAAATTTATTGGTGCAACAGGCGCAATGATTGACCAAATGGGAGACAAAGCAAACGCTAAATCTACTATGAAAGCTGCTGGAGTTCCTTGTGTTCCCGGAAGTGAAGGTACAATCGCTGACTTTACCGAATGTGAAAAACTAGCCACAGAAACAGGATACCCTGTCATGCTTAAAGCATCTGCCGGTGGTGGTGGAAAAGGAATGCGTGCCGTTTGGAAATCAGAAGACTTAAAAGAGGCATGGGATGCTGCAAGACAGGAATCAAAAGCCGCTTTTGGGAACAATGAAATGTACATGGAAAAGCTAATTGAAGAGCCTAGACATATTGAAATCCAAATTATTGGAGACTCATATGGAAAAGCTTGTCACTTATCGGAAAGAGATTGTTCTGTGCAACGTCGTCATCAAAAATTGACGGAGGAAACTCCATCACCATACATGACCGATGAATTGAGAGAGAAAATGGGAGATTCTGCCGTAAAAGCAGCAGAATTTATTAAATATGAAGGTGCAGGAACAGTAGAGTTTTTGGTAGACAAACACCGAAACTTCTATTTCATGGAAATGAATACTCGGATCCAAGTAGAACACCCTATCACCGAAGAAGTTGTGAATTATGATCTAATTCGCGAACAAATTTTAGTTGCAGCGGGAACTCCGATCTCTGGGAAAAATCATTATCCAAAAATGCATTCTATAGAATGTAGAATCAATGCAGAAGATCCCTACAATAACTTTAGACCTTCACCTGGTAAAATTACAACATTACATGCTCCAGGTGGTCATGGAGTTCGAATAGACACTCACGTCTATGCAGGATACATGATTCCGTCTAACTATGACTCGATGATCGCAAAATTAATTACCACAGCTCAAACCAGAGAAGAGGCAATTAGTAAAATGAAAAGAGCCTTAGATGAATTTGTTATTGAAGGTGTAAAAACCACAATTCCATTCCACAGACAATTAATGGACGACCCAGCTTATGTTGCAGGTGACTACACAACCAAGTTCATGGAAGATTTCGAAATGAAATAAAAAGATACAATTTTAATAAAATTAGTAATTAAAAATAGAGAATACAGTTTGTATTCTCTATTTTTTTTATATTTATACCTTATCTATTTAAAATGAAGATCGACGGTATTGACAAAATTATTATTAGACGGTTAGTAAAAGATGCAAGAACCCCCATTCTAAGCATTGCTAGAGAAGTGGGTATTTCTGGAGCAGCAATTCACCAACGATTAAGGAAATTAGAAAAATCGAAACTCATTGATGGGTATCGAATGACCATTAATCCAAAATCTTTAGGTTACACCACGACTGCTTTTGTGGGTGTCTTTTTAGATTCATCGAGCCAATATTCATCTGCAATAAAAAGACTAAAAGACATTCCAGAAGTTGTAGAAAGCCACTATACAACTGGAAATTATGCGATTTTCATTAAAATATTGTGTAAAAACAACGAAGATTTAATGGAGCTGTTAAATAAAGATATTCAAAATATTAAAGGGGTTTTAAGAACAGAGACCTTTATTTCTTTAGATCAGCAAATCGATCGCCAAATAAGTATTTAAACCGATGCAGATAACTAATTTAGATTACATCAATAATTTAGCAGATGGAGACCGGTCGTTTGTCTTAGAAATTACAACGCTTCTCAAGGAAGAGTTCCCTAAGGACATGAAATTGTTTTATGAAAGACTGCAAGAAAATAACCTTTTAAAAATTGCGAGTAGTATTCATAAAATCAAATATAAATTTGGGCTTCTAGGCTTAGATGATGATTTAATAATTCCCACAAAATTTGAAAAAGAAATCAAAAAGGGAAACAAAGATTTATTAGTTAAATTTGAAAGTACTTTATTAAAAATAGACCGTTATCTAAAAAACGATATGGTTTGTTAATCCCTGAATTGAATTAAAAAAGGAACTCGGGAAAACACCTAAAAACTGACTGCTGTTATTCTTCAAAGAGACACAAAGAACAAGTTGGTAGACTTAAAAAGTAAGTCTTAAAAAAGACGCAACAAACTCTATCATACTTTTAAAACAGGTTTTATAAAAAAAACCGTAACAAATAAATGTTACGGTTTTAGTACTGAAGGCGGGACTTGAACCCGCACGGCCATTACTGACCACTGGATTTTAAGTCCAGCGTGTCTACCAATTCCACCACTTCAGCATTGGTAATTTAAAATAGAGCGAAAGACGGGATTTGAACCCGCGACCCCCACCTTGGCAAGGTGATGCTCTACCCCTGAGCTACTTTCGCAGTCATTATTTTTTTAAGAACTTAAGCACTATTTACTTAAAATTTGCTCCTCCTTTAGGACTCGAACCTAAGACCCTCTGATTAACAGTCAGATGCTCTAACCAACTGAGCTAAGGAGGAGTTTGCCTCACATTTGTGATAAGCGAGTGCAAATATATATCTTTTTAGAGTATCACCAAATGTTTTGATTAAAAATATTTATTTATTTTAATCTTTTATCACAGAAAATAAATTATCATTTATTACAAATATTGTATTTTTGCTTCTCGAATCTGCTTACACAAAAAGCACAAACTATTATATGGACAAATTTTCGTTCTTAAACGCAGCACATACTGGCTTTATCGCCGAATTATACGATCAATATCTACAAAATCCAGACACGGTAGAACCAAGTTGGAGAAGTTTCTTTCAAGGCTATGATTTGGCGAACGAAAACTACTCTCTTACCGAGGAAGAAGACAAAACGATTTCTGGAGAAATACCAGAAAAGGTTCGAAAAGAATTTTTTGTGGTAGACTTAATTAACGGCTATAGAACTCGTGGGCATTTGTTTACAAAAACAAACCCTGTTCGAGAACGAAGAAAATACGAACCTACATTAGCGATTGAGAATTTTGGTTTAACACAAAGCGATTTAACAAAAACATTCTCTGCAGGAGATGTACTTGGATTAGGAATAACAACCCTTTCGGAGATTATTAGGCATTTAAAAAGCATTTATTGTGACTCTATTGGAGTTGAGTATATGTATATGCGAAATCCTGAAAAATTAAAATGGTGGCAAAACAGGATGACTCAAAACGACAACCATCCCGATTATTCTGAAGATGCAAAAAAATATATCCTTTCTAAATTAAATCAAGCCGTTACGTTTGAAAGTTTCTTACAAACAAAATATGTAGGGCAAAAACGTTTTTCTTTAGAAGGAGGAGAAACTTTAATTCCTGGTATTAGTGTTGCTTTAAGAGAAGCTTCAGAAAAATACGGCGTGGAAGAATGTGTTTTAGGAATGGCGCATAGAGGGCGACTAAACACACTTGTAAATATCTTTAAAAAACCCGTTCGTGAATTGTTTAGCGAATTTGAGGGAAAAGATTTTGAAGACCAAAACATTGATGGTGATGTAAAATACCACCTCGGACTAACGCTCAGTAAAACCTATAGAGACGGAAAGCAAATCAAGATGAACTTGGTTCCAAATCCCTCGCATTTAGAAACCGTTGCTGCAGTTGCTGAAGGAATTACTAGGGCAAAAATTGACAGAAAATACAACGGAGATTCGAGTAAAATATTACCCATCATCATTCACGGGGATGCTGCAATTGCTGGGCAAGGGATTGCATATGAAATTACGCAAATGTCCAAACTAAACGGGTATAAAACCGGAGGAACCATTCATATTGTGGTGAACAATCAAGTTGGTTTTACCACAAACTACTTAGACGCACGTTCAAGTACTTATTGTACAGATGTTGCCAAAGTAACCTTATCTCCTGTTTTACACGTAAATGCAGATGATGCAGAAGCGGTTTGTCATGCAATGGAAATGGCGTTAGAGTTTAGAATGAAATTTAAAACGGATATTTTTATTGACCTTTTAGGATACAGAAAATATGGTCATAATGAAGGTGATGAACCTCGTTTTACACAACCAAAATTATACAAAGCGATTGCAAAGCATCAAAATCCGAAAGATATTTATGCAGCTCAATTATTAAAAGAGGGAGCGATTAGCAACACCTATTTAGATGAAATTACGGCTGAATTCAGGAACATGCTTTCCAAAGAATTTGACAAGTCGAAAGAAGATAATACTTCTAAAGTAAAAGAGTTTATGCAATCTACCTGGAAAGGATATGAGCGAAAGCGATTAAAATCCATGCTAAAGGTTGTTGACACAAACTACTCAGTAGACAAATTGAAACAGATTGCAAAAGTAGTTTCTACGGTTCCTGAAAATGTACAATTTGTTCGGAAAGCTGAACGTATTTTACAAGGAAGAGCAAAAATGACTTTTGAAACCAATACGTTAGATTGGGGAATGGCAGAAAATCTTGCTTACGGAAGTTTAATGGAAGAAGGTTTTAATGTTCGTATTTCTGGACAAGATGTAGAAAGAGGAACCTTTTCTCACAGACATGCTGTTTTACGTGATGAGATTACCGAAGAAAGAATTAACTTATTAAATACAAATCCAAAGAGTACTGGACAAATGACGATTTATAACTCGTTGTTATCTGAATACGGTGTTTTAGGTTTTGATTATGGGTATGCAATGGCAAACCCCGATACACTGACAATTTGGGAAGCTCAATTTGGAGATTTCTCGAATGGCGCACAAATTATGTTTGACCAGTACATTGCTGCTGCTGAAGACAAATGGAAGTTACAAAACGGAATTGTCGTTTTACTTCCTCACGGATATGAAGGACAAGGCTCTGAGCATTCTTCTGCAAGAATAGAAAGGTATTTGCAATTGTGTGCAATTGATAATATGACGCTTGCAAACTGTACAACACCCGCAAATTTCTATCATTTGTTACGAAGACAAATGAAACGTGATTTTAGAAAACCTTTGATTGTATTTACACCTAAGAGTTTATTGCGTCATCCAAAAGCGGTGAATACCATTGAAGAATTGGCTTCTGGAGAATTTCAGGAAGTAATTGATGATACCATCAACCCAGAGAAAGTAACGAAAGTGGTCTTTTGTATGGGGAAATTCTACTATGATTTATTAGCAGAACGTGAGATTCTAGAAAGAGAAGATATCGCTTTGGTGCGAATAGAACAACTATTTCCATTACATTTAGAGAAGTTACAAAAAGCAATCGATCGATATCCAAACGCAAAAGAGTATGTTTGGGCGCAAGAGGAACCTAGAAATATGGGGGCCTGGGGCTTTATGTTAGAACGTTTTGATCTTGTAAGATTAAACGTTTGTTCTCGTAAATATTATGCAGTCCCTGCAGCGGGTTCTAGCACGCGTTTCAAAAAACGTCATAAAGCTGTGATTGATAGTGTTTTTAGTAATGAGTAAGTGCGTTAAGGATTGAAACAGCATCCTTTTTAATTTTTGACTGTTAAGGAAAAAATTAAAAAAATATCGTGGAAAGCCTGTTAAAACGCCCAAATTATAAAAAGTAAAATAATTAAATGCTGAAACATATTCAGCGCAAGTAAAATAAGAAACCATGAGTGTTTTAGAAATGAAAGTTCCTTCTCCGGGAGAATCAATTACAGAAGTAGAAATTGCAGCTTGGTTAGTTGAGGATGGAGATTATGTTGAAAAAGATCAACCCATTGCAGAAGTAGATTCTGACAAAGCGACCTTAGAATTGCCAGCAGAAGAAAGTGGTATTATCACTTTAAAAGCGGAAGAAGGGGATGCTGTAAATGTTGGGGAGGTAGTTTGTTTGATTGATACAAGCGCTGCAAAACCAGCTGGTGATGCACCTCAAACAGTAGCAGCACCGAAGCCCGTAGAAAAGGTGGAGGTAAAAGAAACTCCGAAAGCAGCAACTTATGCTACTGGAACAGCTTCACCTGCAGCGAAGAAAGTATTGGCTGAAAAAGGAATGACGGCTTCTGCTATAAAAGGAACCGGAAAAGATGGACGCATTACCAAAGAGGATGCTGTAAAAGCAGTACCTTCTATGGGGACGCAACCTGCAAATGGTTCTCGTGGTACGGAACGTAAAAAAATGTCGATGTTGCGCAGAAAAGTTGCGGAACGTTTGGTAGCTGTAAAAAGCGAAACTGCGATGTTAACAACGTTTAACGAGGTAAACATGCAGCCAATTTTTGACTTACGAACGGAATACAAAGAGGCTTTTAAAGCAAGACATGGTGTTGGATTAGGCTTTATGTCTTTCTTCACATTGGCGGTTGTAAGAGCGTTAGAAATGTATCCTGATGTGAATTCGATGATTGATGGTGACTTTCAAATAAAACATGATTTTCAAGATATTTCGATTGCTGTTTCTGGACCGAAAGGATTAATGGTTCCGGTGATTAGAAATGCGGAAGACTTGTCTTTTAGAGGTGTTGAAAGCGAAGTAAAACGCTTAGCAATAAGAGCTAGGGATGGGCAAATAACGATTAATGAAATGACGGGTGGAACCTTTACAATTACCAACGGTGGTGTTTTTGGTTCTATGTTGTCTACTCCAATTGTAAACCCTCCACAAAGTGGAATTTTAGGAATGCACAATATTGTAAACAGACCGATGGCTGTAAATGGTGAAGTGGTGATTCAACCGGTTATGTATGTTGCGTTATCATACGATCACAGAATTGTAGATGGTAGAGAATCTGTTGGGTTTTTAGTAGCTGTAAAAGAAGCTTTAGAAAATCCTGTGGAATTGTTAATGAACAATGATCCAACAAAAGCATTGGAAATGTAGGCAACCATGTTGCCAGATAAATATTAAAAATCCTGAGCTTAGCGCTTGGGATTTTTATTTTTAAAATTTGTTTGAAAGTTTAAATCCTACGAAAGAGTCCACGAATCTAGACTTCAATTAAACTATCTTTGTCCAACTAAATACAAACATGGCATTTACGTTACTTTCCTCCCCTTTACAGGGTTTTACTGATTTTCGCTTTCGCAATGCATTCCACCATTATTTTGGTGGGATCGATACTTTTTACGCACCTTATATTCGCTTGAACGGAAAGTTAAAAATAAAACAATCCTATCAAAATGATTTGTTGATCGAAAACAATTCGACGTTGGAAGTCATTCCCCAAGTAATTACCAATGATCCGGATGAGTTTTTATATGTGGCTAAGTATGTGCAAAGCTTAGGCTACAAAGAATTGAATTGGAATTTGGGCTGCCCCTACCCGATGGTCACCAAATCTGGAATGGGTTCTGGTTTAATTTGCAATCCAGCAAGAATAGACGAAGTTTTACACAAAGCACACAATGAAACGGATGTTTTGGTTTCTATGAAAATGCGAATGGGCTATGAAAATGCACAAGAAATTTTAGCTGCTTTTCCAATTTTAGACAAGTATCCTCTCAAAAACATTGCGATTCATGCTCGTATTGGGAAACAATTATACAAAGGCCCTGTAGACTTAGATGCTTTTGAGAAGTGTATCAGCAGTACAAAACACAAACTATATTACAACGGAGACATTACGAGTGTTGCCGCATTTAAAAAAATACAAGAACGTTTTCCTAGTATGGATCATTTTATGATTGGTAGGGGCTTGATTGCGGATCCTTTTTTGCCTCAAATGATCAAAGACGACACCACAGAATACCCAAAAGATCGTTGGAAAATATTCTCAGAATTTCACGATACCATTTACAATCAATACGACGAATACCTTTCGGGTCCAACGCCTATAAAAATGAAAATGCTGGGTTTTTGGGAATTCTTCTCTCAATCGTTTCCCAATCCACAAAAAACTTTCAAGGCCATTAAAAAAGCAGGAAATCCAAAAAAATACCAACAGGCTGTAGCAACGATTTTAAAGAACGTGTAACGCTGTAAATTCATGCTTGCACAAGAAAATAGCAAAAGAATTAACTTACCTTTGTTGCTCTATTTTAAAGCCCCATTTTGAAAGATCTTTTACTAATAACTCCTCCATTTACACAGTTAAATACCCCGTATCCGGCTACTGCCTACCTAAAGGGTTTTTTAAATACAAAAGAGATTGCTTCTTTTCAAATAGATTTAGGAATTGAGGTAATTCAGGAGTTATTCAACAAGAAAACCTTTGAAACACTTTTCGAGATTGCTTTTGAAAACGAGACGATTGTTTCTGAAAATTCACAAAGAATCTATGCACTTAAAGAGGCCTACCTTCAAACGTTAGACAATGTGATTATCTTTTTACAAGGAAAGAATCTAACATTGGCGCGACAAATCTGTACCCTCAATTTTTTACCTAGAGCGTCTCGTTTTGAACAATTAGATGACTTGGAATGGGCCTTTGGAGAAATGGGAATGCAAGACAAAGCGAAGCATCTTTCTACCTTGTATCTTGAAGATCTCTCCGATTTTATTGTGGAATGTATTGATGAAAATTTTGGATTTAGCCGCTACGCAGAACGCTTGGGAAGAAGTGCAAATCGGTTTGATGAATTGTATGACAGTTTGCAAGACGAACAAAGCTTTATTGACGATATTACTCTTAATATTCTTGAGGAATCGCTCCAAAAGACTACGCCTAAAATGGTGTGTTTTTCGGTGCCTTTCCCCGGAAATTTATACAGTGCATTTCGTTGTGCTCAATACATAAAAGCAAAATACCCAACCGTAAAAACAGCTATGGGCGGCGGATTCCCGAATACAGAATTACGTTCTGTTGCGGATAAACGTGTGTTCGAATTTTTCGATTTCATTACGTTGGATGATGGCGAATTGCCCATCGAGCTTTTAAATGCACATGTTCAAAACCCAACATCAACCGAATTTAAAAGGACATTTCTTCTGGAAAACGGAGAAATTATTTATAAGAACAACACTACTAGACCAGACTATAAACAAGCGCAAGTTGGAACGCCAGACTATACAGATTTAAAATTAGACTGCTATATTTCTGTGATTGAAATTGCCAATCCAATGCATAGTTTGTGGAGTGATGGTCGGTGGAACAAACTGACAATGGCACATGGTTGCTATTGGGGGAAATGTACTTTTTGTGATATTTCTTTGGACTATATTAAATTGTATGAACCTGTAGCGGCTGCACTTTTGGTGGACAGAATGGAGGAACTGATACTTCAAACTGGTGAAAACGGTTTTCATTTTGTAGATGAAGCTGCACCTCCTGCATTGATGAAAGCATTGGCTTTAGAGATTTTAAAGAGAAAATTAACGGTGACTTGGTGGACGAATATTCGTTTTGAAAAGAATTTCACCAGAGATCTGTGTCAATTACTAAAAGAATCGGGTTGTATTGCGGTTTCTGGTGGATTGGAAGTGGCGTCTGATCGTTTACTGAAATTAATAGACAAAGGGGTTACCGTTGCGCAAGTTGCGCAGGTAACTCGCAATTTTACGGAGGCGAATATTATGGTACACTCCTATTTAATGTATGGGTACCCAACGCAAACGATCCAAGAAACAGTGGATAGCTTGGAAATGGTGAGACAGCTTTTTGAGCTTGGTATCATACAGTCTGGTTTCTGGCATCAATTTGCTTTAACAGCGCACAGTCCAGTTGGATTGAATCCGTCTGAATATGGAATTACTCCCAATTATAAAGACATTTTATTTGCAAATAATGATGTTGATTTTATTGATAAAACTGGAATTGATCATGATACATTTAGTAGTGGATTAAAAAAATCACTTTTTAATTACATGCACCATGTTGGTTTTGATATGGATTTACAGGAATGGTTTGACTTTAAAATTCCACAGCCCACGATTGCTCCTTTTTATATTGAGGATTGCCTCACGGAAAACACAAATCTTTCTCTAAAACCAACTGCTAAAATTCTATGGCTTGGGGGAACTCCTTTAATTCGTGAATTTTCAAAATCTAAAAAAGGATTCAAAAATAGGTTTCTTGAATTGACTTTTCATGACAGAACGGATACTTTCCAAATAAAATTGGACAAAGAAAAAGGGGAGTGGTTTTTAAACATCCTTGAAGATTTGAAACCAACACAGAAAAAAGTACTTTCTTTTTCAGAAATAAAAACTGATTTTGAAACACATTTTGAAGATTTTGAGTTGTTCTGGTTTTCGAAGTCTCTATTGGCTTTAAATGACTTTGGTTTACTTGCTCTCTAATTTATTGAGCTTGTAAATTCTCGAG
Source organism: Polaribacter sp. SA4-10 (assembly GCA_949519155.1). Classification (GTDB taxonomy): domain Bacteria; phylum Bacteroidota; class Bacteroidia; order Flavobacteriales; family Flavobacteriaceae; genus Polaribacter. Next base: position 37,910 of record CATIQU010000034.1, on the reverse strand, counting down.
TATCTGTCTCAGAAATAGTTGTAAAAAATTGGATGCCTTGAAAAAGGTAAAACAAATTTCATGCAATTTTTAGGAACTAATTTTTAATTTTTTATCTTGCTGAAAAAAGTGCAAATGCCTAAAAATCCTGAATTAGAACTCGCCTTACAATTTATTGATAAAACAGACCGAAATTTGTTTATCACAGGGAAAGCGGGTACAGGAAAAACTACTTTTCTACATCAAATTAAAAAAGAATCCTTAAAAAGAATGGTCATTGTGGCACCCACAGGGGTTGCTGCAATTAACGCAAAAGGAGTCACCATTCATTCGTTTTTTCAAATGCCATTTGGGCCCATTCTACCCAATCAGATTGCAAACACATCGAACCAACAACGGAAGTTTTCGAAAACGAAAATCGATATTATTAAATCCTTAGATCTGGTCATCATTGATGAAATTAGTATGGTGCGTGCAGATTTGTTGGATGGTATAGACCAAGTAATGCGTCGCTATAAGAACAGAAACAAAGTCTTTGGGGGTGCGCAAGTATTAATGATTGGCGACTTGCAACAATTAGCTCCAGTGGTAAGACCCAACGAATGGAGTTTGTTACAATCACATTACGAAACGGTTTACTTTTTTAGCTCAAAAGCGTATCAGGAAGCCAATGTGGTTTCTATTGAATTGAAACATATTTATCGTCAAAAAAACGAAGATTTCATTACTATTCTAAATGAAATTAGAAATGATGATTTGTCTGAAAAGTCAGCGAAAATTTTAAACAAACGATACAATCCCAACTTTTCTCCAAGCAAAGAAGAGGGTTATATTACACTTACTACTCATAATAACAGGGCGAATTTAATTAACGATTCTGAACTGAATAAAGTCAAAAGTAAATCTACTTTTTTTCAAGCTGAAATTTCTGGAAAATTCAATGAAAATGCATTTCCAAACGCTGAAAAATTAGAATTGAAAGTGGGTGCTCAGGTGATGTTCATCAAAAATGATTCTTCGTTAGAAAAAAGATATTACAATGGAAAAATAGGAATTATTACGGCAATTTCTAGGGAATCGGTAAATGTACAATGTGCCAATGAGGTAGACGAAATTGTAACCGAAAAGGAAATGTGGGACAACATTAACTATTCGATTAATGATGAAACAAAAGAATTAAAAGAAGATATTGTCGGATCCTTTAAACAAATGCCATTGCGATTGGCATGGGCAATAACAATTCATAAAAGTCAGGGATTGACCTTTGAAAGAGCCATTATAGATGCGGAAGCCTCTTTTGCGCATGGACAAACCTATGTGGCCTTAAGTCGATGTACTTCCTTGGAAGGATTGGTTTTAAAGACACCCATTACGAGTAGCGCCATTATTAATGACAATACGGTGAGTGTCTTTAATCAAGGGGTAGAAGAAAACCATCCTGATGAAGCCATTTTAAACGAATCTGAAAAAGAATTTCAACTCAATTTAATTGCTGAATTGTTAGATTACCAACCGTTTTTATATCCAATTACGCGTTTGATTGATATTTTCTATAAAAATCAAACCAGTATTAATGGTGCCGTAATTGAACATTTACATACGATAAAAGATGACGGAATTGTTGCATTGATGAAAGTTGCTGCAGGGTTTAGAAATCAATTATTAGCACTTTCAGAAGAGGACATTCTACCAGAAAACAGTAGCGCAGTTCAGGAACGTTTTACAAAAGCGATGGCTTATTTTTTAAATCAAACTCAAAATAACATTCAAAAACCCTTAGACGCACTTTCCTTTTCTACAGATAACAAAGCGGTTAAGAAAGATTTTAGCAAACAGTTTGATTCTCTTCAAGAAAAGTTGGAAGAAAAGTTATTTTCACTTCAAAAAATGACCAAAGGGTTTAAGGTGCATACCTTTTTGCAGGTAAGAGCAAAAGCGGTCTTGCAAAATAGTGAACCTACTAAAAAAAAGAAAGTCATTTCTAAACGCGATCCTATTTTAGCTATTAAATTGCGAGAATTAAGAGATGAAATTTTTAATGATGAAAAAATTCCTCATTATCAGATTTTCACTCAAGAAACGTTGTACGCCCTCTGCGACAATTTACCAAGAACTGCTGCTGCTTTGTTAAAAATAGTGGGCATGGGTAAAACGCGTGTTACGAAGTATGGTGGCAGAATACTAGACATTATTGAAGCGTATTGTAAAGAAAATGGGATTAATAAATTCAACGAACAAAAGAAAGAAGATAAAAAACCTACCAAACAGATTTCTTTTGAGTTGTTCAAATCCGGGCTTTCAATAAAAGACATTGCAAAGGAACGTAGTCTAACTGCTGGAACGGTAGAAAATCATTTGGCAAACTATATTGTTTCTGGAGAAATTGATGTCTTAGAATTGATCGAATTAAAGCGGTATAAAAAAATTCGCAACGAAATTGAGGCGGCAGGCAAAGTAAAAGGACTGACTGCTCTTAAAGAAAAAGTAGACCTAGGGTTTACCTATATGGAACTGAAAATGGTTTTGATGTCTATGGAGAGCTAGAAGCATCGATAGGTGGAAATACCATCTTTCTTGATCAACATGTATAAATTATAAAGCAAAAAACCCGAGCAAATGCTCGAGTTTTTTCTATTTTAAAAGAACTGATTCTTTCTTTATTTTACTTCTTTAGTCCCTAAATGAAACTCTTCATAGGTTTGTAATAAACTCATTAAAGCAGCAATTAAATCCTTAGTTTCTAATAAGACACTAAAATACAAAGTAGTGTTCTTTGGACTTGTTTCGTCGGTTCTAATTCGTTCTACTTGTTTTTCAATCGAAGCAGAAACATCATTTAGTAAGTTTTGCTTTGCGACTAAAATAGCATCTAAATCATCAAAATTTCTGTTTTGAAAGACATCACTTACTTTATTTAATAATGCGGTTAATTCATTATCAATTGTTTTTAAGTCTTTTAATTGTCCTTTCTTTAAATTCTTGTGATTGTTATTTACGTGCTTGTAACTTGCTCGAGAAATATAACTAATTGACTGTGCTACGTCTTGTAAATACCCTAAGATCATAATGTAAAACCTACTTGCTTGCACAGAGGTTTCGTCTAACGATTTTATGAAGTAGAAAACACCATCTTTTAAGTCATCGATTTCATCATTTAACTTTCCAACGTGCTTGTCGGTTTTACGTAATTTATTTAAATCGTGGTTGGCTAAATCGTTCACCACATTTGTGTATAGTTTATTGACACGAGCAGCTACTTCAGAAATATGATCTGCACTTTCTTCAATCACTCCATTGATGGTAATTAACTCCGATCTTTCAATATATACTTGTTTTTTTACTTCCTTCTTTTTTCTTCTGTGGATTAAAGTGTTTCGTCCAATTAATAGCGCTACTACGGCTAATAAAATAGGAATCATCACCATGTCCCAACTAATTAAATAGGCAACGATTGCTGCTGCTAAAAATGCTGTAATTGCGGTTAAAAACCAACCACCAATCACGTTCAACACTCCTGCAACTCTATATACTGCGCTTTCTCTACCCCAAGCTCTATCGGCTAAAGAAGTACCCATAGCAACCATAAAGGTTACATAGGTGGTAGATAATGGCAATTTCATTGAGGTTGCAATTGAAATTAGAATACCTGCAACAATTAAGTTAACAGAGGCTCTTACTAAATCGAATGCTGGCAATTCATAGGTTTTGTCTTTTGGCAATTCGATGACTGGTTTCTGAAACTTAGCGTCTACAAATGCCAATGTTTTTTGAGGGATGATATAACTAATTCCTTTATTGATTGTCATTGCAAACCTTACAACTACTCTTGATAAAGGATTGGGTTGAAATTTCTCATGCCCTTCACCTTGTCTCGATAAATCGATTCCTGTTTTAATTACATTCTGTGCCTTACTAGAGGTCCACAAAGTAACCACCATAATTCCTCCAGCGATTAGCAATAACCAAACATTAGAAGGTACTTTCTTTGCCAATACTCCCATAGAAAAAGCGTCTGCAGCAACACCAGAAACACTCCATGCTTCATAAGAATTCCAGGCAGCTATTGGCACTCCTACGAAGTTGACCAAGTCATTTCCAGAAAAAGCCATTGCTAGTGAAAAGGTTCCAATACCAATAATTAATTTTAAAACGTTTACTTTAAAAAACTGTATTAGTATTTGTGATATTAAGGACCATGCTACAAAACTCCCTGCGATAATTAACAGTGTATTTCCTTCAATTAAAAATTTTACATCTTTGTAAAAAGGGGTTCCTTTCATTCCTTTTATGATAATGAAATAGGTAATTGCTGTGATGGCAAAACCTCCAAATAAAGCATTGATGTATGTGGCTCTTTTTTCAAAATTGAAAGAATAAATTAATCGAGAAACAAATTGAACAATCGCCCCTATAGAGAATGCGACAACTACGGAGAGTAGAATCCCAAAAATTATTTTGGTCGCAGTTTCATGGTTGATGTAGGTCCAAAGATCTGCAAAAGATTTTGTTCCATCTTGTCCATAAATTTTCAACAAAGAAATACAAACAGCAGCTCCCAATAATTCAAAAACGATAGATACGGTTGTTGATGTTGGCATTCCTAATGAATTAAAAATGTCTAATAATAGAATATCTGTAATCATTACGGCCATGAAAATGAACATAATGTCTTGGAACATGAACATGTTCGGATTGAAAATTCCTTTACGTGCTACTTCCATCATACCACTTGATGTAATCGCTCCAAAGAACACTCCCAAACTGGCAATAATCATGATGTTTCTAACGGATATTGCTTTTGATCCGATGGCTGAATTTAAAAAATTAACAGCATCATTACTTACTCCGACAACTAAATCGACAATCGCTAAAACAGCTAAAGCGACTAACATTAAGATATATGGATCTCCCATTTTTATTTATTTAAATTATTTAATTTCTATTTGGTAAAATTACAGACTTAAAAAGTCCCCTATGTTAGGTTTGTGTTATGTTTTTTAGTCCTTAAAAGTGAATGTCTACCTGCACTCTGTACAACAACTGATTTGTTTTGAAACCAATATCGGTATAGCTTAGATCTGTTTGCACCTTTAATTTATGCCCTGCAATATATTTAGACAGTCCTAAGGTGTATTGATTTTCTGAACCTTTTCCAGTGATCGATTTGTTTAAAGCAATGTTTGTGTAACGTGTAGAAAGCTCTACTGTTTTTGAAAGTAAATAACCAGATTGTACATTTAATCCATTTCCTACCTGAACTTCTGCTCCTGTTAAACTCCCATCAGAATTTTTTGCATACGGATCTGCTGCATCTCTATTGGCATATTCTGCCATCAAAGAAAATCCTTTGTGTTTGTACATCGCATCTACAAATAATGTTGAAATATTTGTTTCGTGAAAACCGATATCATTGGTCATGTAAGATCCTTGATTACTTCGGTTTTTTACTGCGTTGTTATTAAAGTCATAAGTAACACCAATCGCTAATTTTGGAGATGTTTCAAACTTTAAATCGCTTCCTTTATAGTCTCCTTTACTTGCAAAATTTCCAAAAGGTAATATTTCTAATCTAGAGGTATACTGGTGTCCTCCTAGATTTCCTGTTGTCACATTTCTACCCTCACCTTGCGAGATAGAAAACACTTCTTTTACAATAAAAGTATCTGTAAGATTAAAATGATGTCTTAATTGCAAACCAATATCACGGTCAATATTAAAACGACTGTTTAATAAAGATCGATCAACCATTTGTAAATCTCCTGAAGAAACCACACGTTCTCTGTTTCCGGCTAACTTTGTTTGACCAGCCCATAAAACAAAATTTCCTGAAAAATTCCATTTCAATACTGCATCTAAGATATATCTAGGTGAATTACTCGTAAATGCTGAGGCTCCAGACATATCTCTGTTAGACAATCCTAATTCTAATTTATATTTTAATTTTGGTGAATACGCAAAACCGTCAAATTTTAATCGAGACCTTCTTATTAACATTGAAGCAGCTGGATTATTTAAGCCACCATTAACATCCCAACTAGAAGTTGCTAGGGTTTGAAAACGCATTCCAACTTTCATTGACCACGTACTGTCTTTACCAATAAGGTTGAACAATCCTTTTCCAAATTTTGGTGCATTTGTTTCTTGTGCAACAGCACCAAAACAAAGAACCATACTTAAAGAGATAAGTAATGCTTTAAATTTCATAATTATTAGTTTTTGTTGTCACAAAGAACTGACAGTTATGTTAAATTAATGTATCCTAATCTTTATATAATAGACAATAAATATAATTAACGATATCTTATTGGTAAGAATCTCATGGAGAGAACGTTAAACCAACATTTCCTAAAACAAAAATACATTTTGAATCTCTAAAATAGAGAAATATTGAGTGATTTTGGTGAGTTGATAGGGGATTTAAAAAGTAGGTTTCTTTTTCTTTTCAGGAACAACAAGAAAATCTTTTAGATAAAAAGGCTCAAAATAAGCAACATCTTCAAATTGATTTTCTTGAAACTTCTCAAACGAAAGGGTTGCCATTTCTTTTGCTGACGGGAATTTATCGGCAACAAAAATCGCATTTTTGTGCGTCAAGATAGACTGGCATTTCTGAGCGCCATCTCCTAAAAAGGTAACCTTCCCTTTTACTAAATAGTCCGAAAAAGAGTCTTCGTCAATAATCTCTGCTTTAATTTCTCGAATCGCTTTGTTGCCTGCTGAGAAAACTGCGGCATAGACTTCCATTCTTCTGGCATCTAACATAGGCACAACAAAACCATTATCTACAGTAATTGCGGTTGACAAGGAAGTCAACGTTTCTATGGATATCAGCGGCTTGTCTATTGCGAAACAAATTCCTTTTGCTGCAGACACACCGATTCGAAGACCTGTATATGAGCCAGGTCCTTTGCTCACTGCAACGGCATCTATTTCATTAATTGTAAGATTCGCTTCTTTTAAAGCTGCGTTTATAAAAGGGTGTAACTTTTCTGCATGTGAATAGTTAAGGTCGTTCAACTCTCTTAAAACGAGTACTTCACCCTTATCAGCAATGCTTACGGAACAATTTTTGGTTGCTGTTTCAATATTTAGAATAATCGCCACTATTTGAAAATTTTTACAAATATAAAGATTCCAAAAAATAAAACCTCGCAAAAATGCGAGGTCTTCTTATAATAAAATAAAAGGGGGTTATTCTAAAACCAATTCACCGGAATAGAATTGTAATACTTTTGTTTTAAACACGTAGTCGTATTTTGAACGAATCATCGCGCCTTCAGCATTGACCAATCTTGTTCTTACTTGGTCGAAATCGAATAAGGTCATGTCTCCAAAGTTATATCTTTGTTGCGAATTTTTAAAAGCTTCTTGCTGTGCTGCTAATGAAATCTTTGCTGCCTGATATGATTTTGCTGCTGCTTTTACATCTAAAAAAGCTTGTTCTATCGTTTGTTTTAACTGAATTTTTTCACTTTCTAATCTTGTAATAACGATTTCTTTATTAATTTTTGATTTTGCAACGTTGTTTTTGGTTTGAAAACGATTAAAAATAGGCACGCTTACATTAAAGCCAAGTCCATAACCAAAATTGTCATTCATTTGTGTTAGTAAATTGGTATTTGATAAACCCGTTGGTAAATTTAAATTGAACCCATAATTTGTAGAAACACCTAGAGAAGCAGAGACTGTTGGTGAAAAATTAGATTTTGCAATTTCGATACTTAAATCTGCACTTTCAATCGCCAATATTGCTCTTTCAATCTCAGGTCTGTTAATTAGTGATTTTTCAAAAATAAGGTCTGAATTCGTATATAACAAATTTACAGATGGCGTCCCTAATTCTATGGAAACAACATCGAAATTATCAATTGGTACTTGAATGGTTTGTGCCAAATTTAGCAACGCTAAGTTTAATACATTTTCTTGCGCAATAACACTTTGTAGGTTTGCAGCCGCCGTAGATTGAGTGTTTAAAACCTCTCCTTTTGCAACGACTCCCGCCTGGAATCTACTTTTAGCTGCTTCTATTTGATTGGCACTAATTTCATACTGTACTTTAGCAACATTTAAATTTTCTTTTGCAAACAAGACATTTAGATAACCATTTACAACAAACAATGAAATATCGTTTTCTATTTTTTGTAAATCATATTTACTAGACGCTACACCCAATTGAGCTTGTTTGTAGGTGTTTGTGTTTCGATAACCATTAAAGATGGTATACCCTGCGTTTAAACCTAAAGAGCCTCCAAAAAAACTTGTAGAAACCCGGTTATTGGTTACTGGATCAAAACCAGAACCAAAGTTTAAGTTCCCTCCTGTATTTCCATTTAAATTTGGTAAAAAATTCCCTTTTGCAATGGCAACATCTTTTTCTGCTGATTGAAGGTTAAGTTTATTTTGTTGAATAGAAATATTTCTTTCTAATGCTTGATCTACACATTCCTTAAGCGTCCATTTCTTTTGAGAAAAAATTGCTAGAGAAGTGAAAACAGCTACTGCGAGTATAAATTTAGTTTTCAATACGTATTTTTTTAATGGGTATAATTGTTGTTTTTAATAAAAGGTGAAAAATGCCCTTCTCACCAGTTTTAATAGGACGACTAAAAGTAAAATATGTTACAGAGATACTAGCTTATAGAAATGTTAATTTTTTGCATTCTTCTTATATCTATATAAGGTATAAAACAATCCACCGATTAAAAGGTAAGGAAAAACCATTAAATAGGTAATTCCATTGTTAACTCCTTCTGCCATAGAAATGTCTCCACTTTCTACAACTGCTTTACACATGGCGCATTGCGCATTGGAAACGATAGAAGTAAATACGAATAAAAAAATGAATGCGGTTTTTTTATTGAACATAGTATGGGGATATCATGATATAAACAATTACGCCTGTTACGGCTACATACAACCAAAGTGGAAATGTAATTTTTGCTATTTTTTTATGCGCTGGAAAATCAGTTAATTTTGCGCGTATGTAGGTTGTTAATACAAAAGGGATAACTACAATTGATAGGACGATATGAGTGACTAAGATAAACCGGTACAAATAAAGAACCATTCCTAATTTAGCTACTTCTAAATCGGATGTTATTCCGTCAAAATTTAAATCTCCAAATTTTGTAGAATCTGAAGTCATGTGATAAGCTACATACATCACTAAAAATAAGAGTGAACAAAAAATTGCTAGCGTATTTAAACGTTCATGTAATTTTCGATTTCCTTTTTTGATCGCAATCACAGCAGCAATTAAAACGATGGCTGTTAATCCGTTTACGGAAGCATATATAGGTGGTAAAAAACGAAGAGGCTCAACATCGAAACCCAGTTTTTGTAAATTAACGCCAAACAATGCTGCAACTGCTAAGGGGATAATAATAGACAAAACAGTAATAATTTTCTTGTACTTTTTTTCTTGGGCTAAATTCTTATTCATCTAATAAAATTTTAATATCTTCTTTTAATTCTTTTATCTGATCCGGAAAGGAGTGTTCATCCAAAGCTCTATAAAATTTAATAGGATTGCCATAAGCATCTTTTCTAGAGCGAATATTTCCATCTTTATCTACCAGGGCAAACAAACCAGAATGTTCAAATCCGCCATGAGCTGCATCCCCTTTTCCGGCATACAATGTAAAACCTTTGTTCGATAATTTGGAAACAACTTCATAGGGTTTTCCTGTTAGCAAATGCCAATTTCTGTGGGAAATCTCATTCTCTCTTGCATAGGTTTTGAGAACTTCTGGAGTATCGATATCTGGAGTAATTGATATGGACGCAATTCCGAAATCTGGGTTTCCAAAAAATTCATCTTGAAGTAACAGCATTTTTTTTGTCATCAACGGGCAAATTGTTGGGCATGTTGAAAAGAAAAATTCAACCACGTATACTTTGCCTGCATAGGTTTGGTTATTTATTTTATTTCCTTCTTGATTGACAAATTCAAAAGCAGGTACTTTTTCAAAAGTATACAAATCGGATTTTTCAAATCGTGACTCTATATTTCTAACAACATATATCCCAAATAATAGGATAACGAAAGCAACACCGACATACGAGTATTTTTTATTCATAACTTACTTTTCTTTTCTATCTGCCTTTTTCCTGTCTTTAAATGCGGCATAGTACTCATAATAAAGCACACTAATATCATCTTTCATGGGTCCTTTTAAATCGGACACAGATCTCGTATTATATCCAATTATTTTTCTGTCTAGATTTTTTTTATCATCCGTTCTCCCCCTGAGACGCCCTTTCTTATCAATTAAAAAAGCATCTACGGTAAAAAGATCCGAGAGCTTACTATTATTTTTAAAGCTAGAGTAAAATGTATTTATTTGATCCTTAGTACCTGTTATAAATTTCCACTTAGCCATGTCTGTAAATGCACCTATCTCATCTTTAAGTATTTGTGCTTCTTTTTCTTTTCCTTGTGGCACAATAGCAATAATTTGAAATTTTTTATGTTCGATAAATTTTTTGTACACTTTTTCGTTCAAATTAAACAAGCCTCCTTTGATTTTATTTAAATCATTTCCTAAAAAACAAATTACAGAAACTTTGTTCTGTAAGGTTTCGGTAGAGTCAATTAAAGAAAGATCTATCACATTATTATTTACGACAGGCAATTTATTGAAGCCATTTATTCCTGTTGAAAGTAATAAGAAAGCGATCAATGGAAATATAAAAAGTAAAAAAAGTACTACTCTTTTTTTTGTAATCATGATTTATAGAATTTTAAGCAAAAAAAAAGTGGTTATAAAAACCACCTTTTATTTTTATTACCATTTTACGAGCGGCCCTAATGTATCGAAGATATATCCACCTTCTGTTAAAAGTAAGGTCACTAGAAAGCCAATTAGAAAAATGGGAGTCCATACAATGGCACGTCTAAACCATGTTTTCTCTCCTTCTAAGTGCATAAAAGACCACGCAATAAAGTAGGCTTTTACGAGTGTTAATATGATGAAAATCCAATTTAACCAACTTGTTCCTAAAAAATTTGACAAGTGTAAAAAATCTGGCTTCAAAATCCCAAGCCAAACTTCAACACCGGTAATTGCGGTTAATATGACTAATACTATCCAAATTTTCTTTGTATTCGATTCGTGTGCGTGTCCCATTTTGTATGCTATTTTTTTATTAAACTAAGTAGAAGAATGTGAATACGAATACCCAAACTAAATCTACAAAGTGCCAATATAATCCTACCTTTTCTACCATTTCGTAGTGCCCTCTTTTTTCATAGGTTCCAACAATTACATTAAAGAAAATAATGATATTGATTAAAATCCCTGTTAATACGTGGAAACCGTGGAAACCAGTAATGAAAAAGAAGAAATCTGCAAAGATGGTATTTCCATATTCATTGACTTCTAGATTTGCGCCTTCTACAACCAATCTTGTTTTTGCCAATTGTGCAGTACCTTCTTCTCTGGATAATATTGTTTTTTTCTTTTGGTCTGTAATCAATTCTGTTCTTACTTGAACTTCTGGATGTGCGTTATAAGAAGCAATGATTTGATCTATTGAATAGGTTGCAATAGTTGGTTCTTCTACAAACCACAATCCATTTTTTTTCGTGTGTTGTTCTCTACCATCTAATCTTTCTGTGGTCACAAAATCTGCAAATGCAATTTGTTTCCCATCTTCATTTACAAATTGTAAAATCTTTCCTTCTGTCGTTTTCACAGCTCCATAAGAACCTTTGATAAAAGTATTCCATTCCCAAGCTTGAGAACCTACAAAAATAATTCCAAAAATAATAGTAGCAAACATGTACCAGGCTACTTTGTTTTTCTGCATTTTATGACCTGCGTCTACAGCCAACACCATGGTTACAGAAGAGACAATTAAGATAAATGTCATAATCGCAACATATATCATTGGATACTCTCCATGTACAAATGGAACGTGCGTAAAAACTTCATCGGCAATTGGCCATGAGTCAATAAACTTAAAACGTGTTAAACCGTACGCTGCTAAAAACCCTGAAAAAGTTAATGCATCTGAAACGATAAAAAACCACATCATCATTTTACCGTAGCTTGCGCCAAATGGTTTTACACCACCTCCACTCCAGGTTTCTTTTTTATTAGAAGATACAGCTGAATTTGATTTCATAAATTATTCTATTAAATAGTTCTTTAATTGTTTGCCAAAATTAATCATTTTTCATCACTTAATAAAAGAGAAAAAGAAAAATAGATAAATCCATAATATATCCACAAAATGCCAGAAGATTGCACCTAGTTCAAACCCCAGCAAATCATTTGGTTTGTATTTATATTTAAAATGATTATAAATAACAACCAACAGTACAATAACCCCTGCTAAAAGGTGTAAAACATGCAAAAACGTGATCCCAATTATAAATGATGTTGATACCGTACTTTCTGGTCCTGTAAAAAACAATCCAATACTTTTCAATTGATTGAAGCCAACATATTGTTGCCAAATAAAGCCAACCCCTAACAAAAAGGTGAGCACCACTAAAATTAACGACAGTTGTCTTTTATTGGTCTTTATAAAATATTGAGCCAATAGTAATGTAATACTACTCATTACGATTAAAACCGTACTAACATAGAATGCTTGTGGCAACTCAAATGAAACCCAATCGTCTCTTTGCATACTGATTACATATGCACTTGTAAGTCCTGCAAAAAACATGACCATACTAATCATAGAAACCCACAACATTGGTTTTGCCGCTTTTCTTCTGGCAACGAGTAATTCTTCTTGTAATTTTTCTTCTGTTATCATTTTTTTAATGTAAAAATTTATCGATCACATATATTATTTGCACCAATGTTATATACAAAACACTTGCTAACATTAACTTTCTTGCTTCTGTATTGTGCAATGTTTTATACAATTGTACAGCATAATATAACATTAAACAACCTAGCAAAGCTACAATAATAGCAGTTGCTGGATAGATATAAAAGGCTCCTGTTACTTTTAAAACAGGGGCTATTGAAACGACGATCATGATCACCGTATAAAAAATTATTTGCTTTACAGCTCCCGTGTCTTTCATGTTCATGGGAAGCATATTAAAACCTGCTTTTTTATATTCTTCATCTTGCAGCCAACCGATAGACCAAAAATGTGGAAATTGCCAGAAAAACTGAATCATAAATAAAATCCCAGCTTCAATACCAAATTGATTGGTTGCTGCTACCCATCCTAACATAAATGGGATGGCACCTGGAATGGCTCCAACAAAAACCGTCAATGGTGTTACTGATTTTAAAGGCGTATATGCACTTGTGTATAAAAAAATTGAAATCGCACCAAACAAAGCACTTTTTGCATTGATAAAATACAAGATTCCCAAACCTAAAATAGCAAATAGAATTGCGATTACTAATGCTGTGTTTACAGACATTCTACCTGTTGGTAAAGGCCTGTTTTTTGTACGTTGCATTAATGCATCTGTATCTATCTCTATAATTTGATTAAAAGCATTGGAAGCACTTACCATTAAGAATCCACCAACAGCAAGCAATGTAAGCGTGGCGTAATTTACTGCTTCTACAGCGAGTAAATACCCTGCAACTGAAGAAAAAACAACACTTAAAGACAACCCAACTTTAACAAGCTGCTTTACATCTGTAATTATTGATTTTATAGAGGAAGTATTCTTTGTAATACTTGTAGGATTCATGATCTATTTACTTGACTGCAAAGATATTTCATAATTATGAATTTACAATACGTTTTAACGCTTAAAAAAGAAAAAACCTACTCAAAAAGGAATACTTTCTGAGTAGGAAAATTACTATGAAAAAGAAAAAAGTATAATTATTGAATAATCACGATATAAATATATGTTATTTTTTATTAATCTTCGGTAAAATCTTATAAAAACTATAGGTCATACGCTGCTTTTATTCATTTTTTTCTTCTTATGGCTCCAATTTTGTAACAAAATCATTTCTCAATTGATAATGTTGGCTACTTTCTTTACAAGTAGCAAAACCTGAATCATTAAATTGTAGGCGATGTCCAAATTCACTTACCCATCCTATTTGCTTGGATGGATTTCCAACCACCAAAGCATACGGTTTTATTTCCTTTGTAACTACCGCACCTGCGCCAACAAAAGCATATTCACCAATGTTATTACCGCAGACAATTGTTGCATTGGCACCAATACTAGCACCTTTTCGGACAATAGTTTTTAGATACTCGTTTTTCCTTATAATAGCACTTCTAGGGTTGATTATGTTTGTAAAAACCATCGAAGGGCCTAAAAAAACATCTGCTTCGCAAATAACTCCTGTGTAAATAGAAACATTATTTTGCACCTTTACATTTTTACCTAAAATCACTTGTGGAGATACCACAACATTCTGTCCAAGATTACACCCTTCTCCAATAATACAATCGGACATAATATGGCTAAAATGCCATATTTTAGTTTCATTTCCAATACTACAATTCTCATCGATTACTGCAGTTTCATGTGCGAAAAAACTTTTCAATATTGATTTATTTTGTTTGTGTTAATTTCATTTTTTACAATTTCTTTTGCCGAAGAAGTCCCAATTCTGTCTACCCCTAAAGCAATCATTTGTTCTGCCATTTGAAAAGTTTTTATACCTCCAGCTGCTTTTACTTTTAATGGTTTTGAATGTACAATTATCAACCGCATATTTTCTAGTGTTGCACCATTTGGGAAATTATTTGCTGTTTTATAAAAGCCAGTTGACGATTTTACAAACACATTTTTTGCGGATGCGATCGTAAAATGCTTCAAAACAATTTCCCTTATGCGCTGTGAAATTACAACTATTTCCTCATTTGTTAAAGCAGCCGTTTCTATAATCCATTTTATCACTTTCTGATTCTCTAAACAGTATCTGGTACATGCAATAATTTCTTGATCAATTAACTGGAAATCCCCTTCTTTAAATGCGGAGTAATTCAATACAAAATCGAGTTCATCTGCACCTAAACGAATGGCTTCTTCTGCCTCTTCTAATTTTTTTGTAACAGAGGAAGTTCCTTCATGAAAACCAATGACTGTTCCTATTAACGTGGTAGCGTTTGCATTGCGCAATAATTTTTTTACTTTAGGAATATACTTTGTCCTGATCATTAGAAGTTTGTAATTGTATGCAATCGCTTCTTCTGTAAGCGACTCGACAACCTCCAAGTTCTCCGATTCGGTAATTCCAGCTTGTGTTGCAGTTTTTAAATAGGTAACGTCTAAAAATTGGTGAATCTTCATCTCACAAAAGTAGTAAATAATATATTTCTTTATAAAATGAAACCCAATCTAATTAGATTGGGTTTCTTGTTTTATTGAACATGGAAAGTAATAGGCAAAGTGTATTTTACTTTTACAGGTTTCCTGCGTTGTTTCCCTGGTGTAAATTGAGGTAACTTATTCATAATTCTTTTTGCTTCTTTTTCCAACTGCTTATGAGGTGCCTTTACAAAAACTACTGCAACATCGCCACTCTTATCAATGATAAACTGAGAATGTATTTTATGCTTCCCAGAACGGAGTCCTAATTCTTGTGCTAAATCTTCATCGTAATTTTTTATGGAAAACCGAGCAATGCTTTTTTCAAAATACTTTTTGTTCGCTTCTTTTGAGAGTCCTTCACAGCCTTTAAAAATAGGGGCGTCTTCTATTAACATATAAGGTACAGTATCTGGCTCTGGTGCTTCAGTAGGGGCTATGAATTCAATATTATCAACATCCAATACTGTTGGCTCATCATCTATTAATTCATCTGGAAAAGGAGTTTCTTCAACAGTGTCTTCTCCTTTTGTAAGATCAATCAAATCGATAAGCTTTGGCGTTACTAATTTAATTTTTGGTGTTACTTTTACTTCTTTTTGAAAAATAACATTCTGTATATCTTCTGGAATGTAAACCAATTCTACTTCTCCAGGGTCATTAATTGCATATTGTACTTGTTCAGATTCGTACTCGAAAAGTGTGTACACGACAAAAAGGACTAATACTAAGCCTAACTGCATAAATACAGTAGAGAACTTTTCTAATTGTTTGGTTGGGTCTTTTTTTAGGTTTTTCATAATTAGAAAATTTAAGATTATTATACCAAGCCTAAACCAAACAGCATGCCACAAAAAAAGCGCAACCAAATGGCTGCGCTTTTTAGAACTATTTATTTTTTATTATTTACTCTACAATTAAAGTAAATGGAATACTGTATTTTACACCAACAGCTTTTCCTCTTTGTCTCCCTGGTTTCATTTTAGGTAACATCTTCATAACCTTCACAACTTCTTTTTTAATCTTCGGGTGTGGCGCTCTCGCTTGAATGTTTACTACATTTCCATTTCTATCAATTTTAAAACCGATAAATACTTTTTTCCTACCAGCATCTAATCCTAATTCGTTTGGAAGATCAGCGTCAAATTTTCTAGAAAAATGCTTTTGAACCATTTTACTAAAACATGCTTTTAAAGCTGCTTTGTTTCCTTTACAACCCGGAAAAACAGGCACATCTTCAATAATCATAAAACTTACGTCTTCAATTACTTCTTCTGACTCTTCTACTTCTTCAATTTCTTCAACGATAATCTCTTCCGTTTCATCGGTCTCTGTGCTCTCGATAACAGTTTCTTCTACTTCTTTTTCGTCTTCTACAATTTCAATTTTTTCTGGTGCTGGTGGCGGTGGCGTTTTTGGCTTTATTTCCTCAATACGTTCTGTGATAACAGTTTCTTCTTCCATCTCAGCATTCATATTTGCCAAACCAAATTCTCCAAGATCTTTCTCGAAAGTTTTGTGTTCTATAGATACGTAGGTAACAAAAAGTGCCAAAACAAGGCCTAGTTGCATGAAAATCTTACTGTAATTTTCTAAGTTAGATTTTGGATTTTTCTTAATTTCCATTGTAAAAAGTTTTTAGTAATGCGCTAATTTAGTTAAATTATTGACTTATTTACAAGTCTTCGTGTTAATTAAATGCTTTTTTTTAAAAAAAAGGTTAAAAACCACTAGAGCTAGAAGTCCGCCAAGCGTATTTGCAAGAAAATCCAACAATTCTCCTGCTCTATACACGGTTAAAGTCGTTTGTAATACTTCAAGAATAATGCCATAAAGCACACAAGCAAATAGCACTTTGTATTTATGTTTTCTCAAAGCTAAAAGCCAACTAAAAGTAAGCGTAAAATAGGCAATAAGATGGTATATCTTATCAATATTAGAAATCGCGATAACCGGAAAATTAGTTGTTTTAATGAGGCTTAGATACGCAATACAAATTGTAATCACAATAGCGATCGAAAGCGTACTAGCCTGCAATAAGTGTTTTATACGCTGCTGCATCTAACAAAGCTTCTATTTGAGAATCATCTGAAATGGTAATTTTAATCATCCATCCCTCTCCATAAGGATCTGTATTTACCAATTCTGGTGCATCTTCTAATGCTTCATTAAATTCAGATACTTCTCCTGATAATGGCATGAATAAATCAGATACTGTTTTTACAGCTTCTACAGAGCCAAACACATCTCCTTCTTCAACGGTATCGTCTAAAGTATCTACATCTACATAAACAATATCTCCTAATTCACCTTGTGCAAAATCTGTAACTCCTACAGTTGCAATGTTTCCTTCAATTTTGATCCACTCGTGATCTTTTGTGTATTTTAATTCTGATGGGATATTCATATTCTCTTATAATAAATAATGGTTCTTTAATTGCCTCCTAAATTGTAAATAATATTGAATCCTCCATTAATTGCCTGTCTTGGAAATGTTGTAGAAATCGCATATTTTGACGTTTGATGATTGTAATAAAACGACGCGGTAAAATTACTATTTAATCTATAATCTGCCGTAAATTTTAATGAAAATAATCGCTGACCTCCACTAATTTGGTTGTTGTCGATATCTACAGATCTAATTTGAGTTAAATTGTCTCTTAATGAGACGTCGGCTCTCAGGTTAATATCTCCTTTTAAGGTTTGTTTTTTACCTGTAAAGCGGGTACTGAATTTAACATCTTTAATAACATACCCCATTCCTAAAACATATTCTGTTCCTTTAATGTCTGTTAATGTACTATTGTTAAAATTCATCGTCAAGGTTCGGTCTCTTTTTACCTCACCTCTTAAAGAAAAAGAATTCTTCATTTTCATATCTACTTTTATCAATGGAGAAAACTCGTCGACCAAAGTAACTGCAGAAACTAGTAATTCAGGTTCATAATTATCTGCTGCATTGAAGTTTGGATTCGCAGCATCACCATTAAACTGAAGGTTGTTTGTAAAGCTTGAAACCGTGTATGAAGAACGATACCCGTGTGAAATCACAAAAGTGCTAAAGTTTTTCTTAAACCATTTTCGCTTCATAAAGCCGTTATAACGTAGAGTCCAGTTTGGTATTGGAATGTCTCTAAACAGGCCGGTACTAATTTTCTTTGGATCACGACCCGAATAAGCAGCCATAAAGGCGGGTAATAATACTTGTTGACTTGTTTCTCCAAAACCAGCAACTGGCAAGCCGCTTTCGGTAGCCAATCTATCTGTAATGGTACTTCTATAATCTTTCATTTTCTGAAACAACGCATCTCCATTAGAAAAAGAGGTGCCAATCATCGCATAACTGGTGCTAAAGTTCCCGTTTTCAAATGCGGCAGCTCTGGTGTCTATAATTCCAAAAAGATTATCTGGATTACTGGTGTCTGCAATCACATCTAATTGTTGTTGCAAATCTCTTGTTTGAATCTTGTTACCAATAACATCGATATTTAAATCTTTAAACGGCTTTAACGTAAAAGAATAGTCTAGTTTGTTGTAATGTGTTTTGCGATAGGTTTTATTGAAATAGGCGCTTTCATCGATATCTGGGGTTGAAGGGTCATCTTCTGATGCTCTTGGGTCTACCAACCAACCATTCACTAAGGCTTTATTCCGAATATCTACTTGACTCCCGAAAGCAAAGGAAGTGGGAGCTCCGCCTAAAAAACCAACGGTTTCATCGTAACCAGGCAATAGCTGTCCATTGTTTTCAGAATAACTAATTTTTCCTTGTTTTACAGAAGTAACAACGTCAAAAGCTCCTTTTAACAATCTCTTTCCTAGCGGTAATTTTTTGTTTTTGTTTCGTCGTATTGGCGCTGCTAATTTACCAGAGCGTCTGAGTACTCTATTTCTTTTACGTTGTGCCTTTGTGAGTAAAAATCTTTCGAAATTTAATTTTTTATAAAATTTCTCAAAAGCAAAAGTCGTGTTGATATTATGTGTGTTTGCATTTTGTATCACATTTCCGATTCGATCATTGATCGAATTGTCTTGTGATGTCACTTGCCAATCAAAATCTGCAGTATACGCATAGTCAGCTTTCATAAAATCTAGAAAAGGAATTTTATCGATGGGAATTCGATAGGTACCGTTTAATTTTTGATGGTATTGATTGGGTCTTCCTATATTAAAAAAGTTATCAAAAACAACCAAATCTTCTCCAGATCCAAAAGCATCATAAATATTACTATTGGTTGCATTAAAGTTTACTTGAATCGATTTTGTCAAATCAAAAGCAATTGCATAATCCCAATCAAATAAAAATCTACGTTGTTTTAATTCTGGTTGTGCAGACAAGCCTTCTACTAAATTCCGAGATTCTTGTGCACTAAACTGTCTATTTATTCTAGAGTTAATAGCAACTGTTTTTGGAATTAGATTAAGGTTTAAATCTTTAAACAACTGCCAATACTTTCCTTTTAAAGAGTCTAGGTTTTTAAAAGGTGCAATTCCTTTGGACTGAAAACTAAAATTATAAG
This sequence comes from Polaribacter sp. SA4-10, assembly GCA_949519155.1. Classification (GTDB taxonomy): domain Bacteria; phylum Bacteroidota; class Bacteroidia; order Flavobacteriales; family Flavobacteriaceae; genus Polaribacter. The sequence goes on along the minus strand of CATIQU010000034.1, from coordinate 18,146 downwards.
CCGCCGAAGCATTTACATTTTCGTTTACATATTTTTTAATATTGTAATCTGTGTGAAATTCTTTATTATGTGCATAGGAAACGGAAACATTTTCTACATCGTAGAACTGTGGTTTTTTTGATGACCCTGAATTTCTGTTCTTTTTTACATTATTAAAACTAATACTGGTCCGTTTCGTATAATCTCTAGAAAACGCACTATTTGGGTTTTCAGTGATGGCATCTGCCAACTCCACATCTTGATACTGTGGATCAAATTTTGGATCGATAAACTGCTCACCAATACTGTAACTCATTGGCAATTGAATTCCCCACTTCTTAGGCGTTAGAACGCTTCCTAAATTAACCGTAGTTGCAAAGTTGTATTCTTTGGTTTCGTTTAAACTACGTTGCCCTATCCGGTCTTCTACATTTCCAAAACCAATGGTTTGCATGCTTCCTGATAAGGAAACATTGGCAACATCTGCAAAATTTGCATCGGCATTTACAACTGCTGCCCAACCACCTTTGTTGTCAAAGCCAGCAGAGCGCAGTTCGTTGAACCAGATTTTCGCACTTTTAGGCAACGGTGCATTGTTCTTTAGTCCCAGCATAACTGTTCTTACTTGAGCTAATGTTGGATTTCCTTTTACACTTACTTTAATCGGTTCTTCTGTTTCAGAGGTATAGATTTCGTTAATGGTTGCATTTGCAACATCTCGTTCCAGTTTAATGGCTCCAAAGCGCTTTAAGAGTACTTCTAAATTGTTTTCTTCAGGCCAGATATCTAAGGCAGCAGTGGCATTATTTTCCGTAACTATTAAAGGAATTTCTACTTGATAAAAATTATCATTTAAATCTGTTCCCAGTCTTATAACTGCCGACATATCTCCTTCAGCTATTGCACCGGTTGTTTTAATTTCCTCTAAATGCATAAACATTTTAAGTTCTTTAAAACGCCTTAAATCAATACTTATGTTTTTATAAATGGCTCTAATTTTATCGGTCTCTAAATTTATGACGCTTAAGGTAACAGATTGCTCATTTTGCTGCTGCACTGTTGTACTTCCTTGTAAACTTTCTCTTACAATACCTGGAGGGAGCACATAGCTGCCTTCATTTTGTTCGATACTAATAACGCCTACTTCAAAATTATTCAATTCTGTTTGATCTAATTCTCGGTCTGGATTGATGTTCGGATCTAAGGTTCTAACATAACGTCTCCAATCGCCACGCACTAAATCCAACTCCCCAAAACGCAAAACAACGGGCATTTTAAATCCAGAAAGAAACATTCTCATAAAACGAATGCTATTAAAATCTGAAATTCCATTGATTGGTGTTCCACTTCGAACAGGTACTCTAAATTGATACCATTTTGTTTGTTGAGAATTTCCGTCTTCTAGTGTGATTGTGGTCGTTTTTTCATCCACAATAAAATTTCTTCCAGCAACCAAATCTGCCTTGTCCATAGAAATTTTATACTGATAGTAACTTTCTACCGTATTCATGGTTTGATCTCTATTGATGTCTTCTACATCTGGATAGGTAGTAGACGCTGTTGGGTAGGATTCTGTAGATTGATTGATCGTGGGAGAATTCCCTTGGGTATTATTAAAGTTCTTATATCTTTTAATAACCGAGGCATCTTCATTGTCCAATTGGCCACCTCTAAAAAACTGGAAGTTATCCGACGCGGGATCTGCTACAAAATAGCTCGGCAAACTTACTTCCGAAACTCCTAAATTTTCAGATAATTTCGTTAACTCATAAGTATCATTCAACCCATCAAAACCTAAATCCTGATTTGCTCTTGCAGCATCTTCTTCGCTAAAAGCATAAATAATCGATTGATTTGAAGGAACTTTTCCCCAAATCGTTTGTATGGTGTTTTGGTCTAACCCTGATTCTGGTAGTCCATTCTCATACATTTTTCGACTGTCCTTATTTACATCTTCTGAAATGTTTCCAAGGTTTAAATACAAGTCTCCTACTTGGTTTGCAGGGTCTTGTGCATCTACTCCAATTGGCAAACCTTCTTCGGTAGTAATGGAATAATTATCATACGGATCCATAATCCAAAACTGAATGTATTCTACATTTGCTTGGTCAAAATTATTGGTAGTTAAAGGGCGGGTAATTCCTGCCCAACGCTCTTCTGGATTGTCAAAAGTTCCATCTGTATTCACATTCGCACCCGTATCAAAATTATAGGACCCTCTTTCATTTGGGAAATATGCCAAATCTAAGGTTCTTAACAAACTGTTTTGTGTAATGTCTAATTGCTGATTTGGAAATAATTCTCTAAAATTAATCTGTCTGGTTTCTGCTCTCGACAAATCATCTGCGCCAATTCCGGGTGGAGTGGATCCCAAACCATAAAAGACTTGATCGATACTGTACCAAGCAAGTTTTGCTCTTTTAAAGTTGTATTCAATCGTATTAAGACCTCCATTAAAAACATCATTGGTGTTGTTTTTTGGAGTACTCGCCAAATACCATTGCAAGGGTGATAATAATGAAATTGGTATTTGAGAGGCTTCAAAATCATCAATATAAGAAGTTGCTGCACCCGCAACATCAATACCGCTTGGAGTCCCTGGCAATAAGTAGGCCATGTCTGCTCTCACAGATAAATTAGAAGGAACATCGGTATCTACAAAAGGAAGTTTGTTTGCCAATTTTGTGAAAAATGGCACCTCTGCAGCATAGTCTACATTCAGCCCCAGCATTGTATTATTTATAGGTTCCGATCCAAAGTTCACTTTTGGTGTTAAAGGTCTTTCTTCCACATTTAAAACGGTACCTCCAAGTGTGAATTTATCAGAAAAACGATGCTCAACATCTACCCCCATAAAGGTTTTCCGTTGCTGATTAAAAACGGCATTATTTTCTGTAGAAACACTAATAGGCACTCCCGATGCTTGTAGTCCTGGGTCTATAATCTGTACTTTTCCGGCTAAGTAATCCACCACAAAATCGACCCCTTCGAGCAATTGCCTTCCTCCTGCGGTTACATTTACAGAACCTCTAGGAACATTAAATGCGCCAATCGGAATTCCACCAGAATTCTCTGATTTAAAATATCCTTTTAAAAGAAACTTATCTTTGTTCTGATAGTTGTTTTTTGCATTTATTTTGGTGTCTAAATACAATTCTTTAAAAACATAATTATCTTTGTCTTCTTGGCTTGTTAGTTGTTCTTCTAAATCATCACCAAAAGGTTCTGGTTCTGGGAAAAAGATGAATCCGTTTTGTGAATTTACAGTAATACCTTCTACATAATCAAAATACCCATCGGCATCTCGAAATTGACTTTGATCTAATTGATCTAAATGCAATACTTGTAATAACGGCTTGTTTGCTATTTCCGGTGTTTGTGCGTTTTGAAGTGTATTTGAGGGAATTCCTGTTGCATCATCTCGATACTGAACCTCAAAACGAAACCCATCTTGCGACAAAGGAAACGCTCCTAAAGCATACACGTTTTTCATCATCAATCGCCAGGTAGGAAATTGTTCTAAACCGCCATTTCGGTCATCCCTTTTGGTGGTTAATATTTCACTTCTTAATAATTTTACGGCTAAATTATTAGGTGCTTGAATACCATCGTTAGAAAATTCCCCAACTTTAAATGAGTTCTGATTGATAGGTGCTCCTGTTGCATCAGTAACATTTCCAGCAACCGTATATTCGTAGGCAACAGCTAAAACTTCACCATCATTCAATCTTCTGTTTAAAGAAATAAATCCAAGTTGCGGATTGAGTGTATACTCGTTTACTTGTAATTTTCTTGCATTTTGAAGTAATGAATAATCGCTTCCTTCTTGCATGTTATAAGGGCCATTCTGTAGAGTTGTACTTACAGTTCCCACATCTCTAATACCACTTGACTGTGTTAACAAATCTGCAATCGTATTTGTACTATTGGAAGGTATGTTTTGCAAAGAAACAAAAGGGCTATCTGCGTTTGGAGTAATATCTGTGAAATTCACCAAATTAGATGTACCTACCTCTCCAATATCTGCAAAAGCAACAATGCTTCTAAAATCTTCGGTGCTTGCGTTTCTATTGGTAATCCAAACCTCAACTCTGGTTATATTAATTTGACTATTTATCAAAGGGTATTGTGACAATGATTTTGCATAATTATCTACAAAATATTGTGACAAGAAAAAGTGTCTGTCGTTGTCATAATCTGTAGCTCTTAATTCAAAAGGTTGAATGGAGGCTCCTCCTTCTGACGTAACCGTTTTACTTTCAGAATTTTGCTGTGAAAAAACAGCCGTTATTTTGGTGTTTCCAAATTTTAAATCGGTTTTCACACCAAATAAACTTTGTGCGCCATTGATTAATGAATTCTTAATAGGCATCGAAATGTTACCCGCTTCAATTCCTTGTATAATACCGTCTTCTGAAAATTTTGTTAAATCGTCTTTGTAACTGTCAACCTTATCTCCAAAGTCTCCAATTCTTTTTTTAACACCTCCTAGTTTATCATTCAAACTACCTCGGCTGTTTCCTGATCCTTGCGATTCATCTGAATTCTCCGAAGGGAGAAACTGAACTTTCACTAAGTTTTGAAAGTCGAATGTAGATTGTGTATCATAGTTTGCTGTAAACTGTAATCGCGTTCCAATTTTCGCTTGTAAACTAATGTTGATTTGTTGATCAAAATCAAATGTAAGACTGCTCCTATTTTCTTCTGAAATTTGTGGATTTTCTGTATTTTGGTAGATAACTCCTAACTTTAAATTTAAATTCCCCGTAGGAATTACCTCCACTTTATTACTTCCAAAAATAGATTCAAAAAATTTAGAATTCACGTAGTAGGCTGGTAGCAAATTTTTTCGAGCAGCTACTGCATCACCAGTTTTACCGTTAGCTGCAGTAATTTTCTCCTTAAAATACACCAGCATATCTCTTTTTAAGCGATATCTTTTGTATTGTTCGAGAGTTAGATAAATAGGAGTTCTTGTATAATAATCTCCAATTTTCTCTAAAATCACATATTTATTAAGGACTTTATCGAAAATAATCTCTTTCTCAGCTAAATAATCTAGAAACAGACCTCCTGTTTGGTTTTTCGTAAAGTTATAGGTTAAATCTAGGGTGTCTTTTTCAACTTCTGGAGCATTGCTGCCTGCCATAAATTGTGAAAACGAAGAAGTGCTTGCCAACAAAGCAAACACGACGAACAAAAATATATTTTTTAGATACTTCTTCAAGGGCCTATAAATTCTTTAACGCTAATTTTATAAGTTGCTCAACGGAAGCATCTTTTTGTGTTTTTATAATGGTGGAAATCACCTTTTCAGATTGTTTTCTTGCAAAACCTAACACCTCCAAAGCAGATAACGCTTCTTCTTTGTTTGTATTGTTTGTATAAACAGAAACTTCATCTAAATCAAACGTTTTTAATATTTTATCTTTTAAATCTACAATAACTCTTTGCGCTGTTTTGGCGCCAATTCCTTTTACAGACTGAATTACGGGCACATTTTCTGATGCAATTGCTTGTTGTATTTCTTCAGAAGTCATCGAAGACAACATGGTTCTTGCAATACTTGGTCCAACACCAGAAACAGAAATTAAAAGTCTAAAAACTTCTCTTTCTGTTTTATTGATAAAACCAAATAAAGTGTGTGCATCTTCTCGAATCAAAAGATGGGTATATAAAAGAACGGCTTCCTGATCTGGAAGACTCGAAAACGTATTTAAAGAAATATGCAATAGATACCCAACTCCATTACAATCTACAACCGCATAGGTAGGGTTTTTCTCTACCAATTTCCCTCTTATTTGTGTAATCATACCGTTCTATTTATACCTACAATGTAGTAATTTTATTTCGAGTTTCTTTTTTCTTTTTCCTGCGCATCTACAACTGCTAACGCCGCCATATTTACCATTTCATCTACACTAGCTCCCAATTGCAAAATGTGCACTGGCTTGCTAAATCCTAAAATAACTGGACCAATAGATTCTGCTCCATCAATTTGTTTTAATAGTTTGTAGGTGATGTTTGCTGATTCTAAGTTTGGAAAAATAAGCACATTCACTTTTTTACCATTCAACTTAGAAAAAGGAAATTCTTTTGCTAACATCTCGGGGTTTAGTGCAAAATCTGCTTGAATTTCTCCATCAACTACTACATTTGGAAAATTACGATGTATGTAAGATACTGCTTCTCTAATTTTTTTAGAGGTTTCTGTGTTTGAAGAGCCGAAATTTGAAAACCCTAACATCGCAATATTTGGTTTCATTCCAAACATTGTAACTAATTTCGAGGTCATCTGAGAAATTTTTGCTAAATCTTTTGCAGATGGATTCACGTTAATTGTAGTATCTGCTAAAAACAAAGGTCCCTGCTTAGTCAACATCAAATTACAGGCAGCAATTCTAGTAACTCCCTTCGATTTTTCGATAAGCTCTAACATCGGTTTCACAACGGTTGGATACGGTCTAGAATACCCTGTAATTAAAGCATCTGCTTCCCCTTCATTGACCAACATTGCTGCAAAATAATTACGTTCTCGCATTAATTTTACTGCCTCTGAGTAGCTTTTCCCTTTGCGTTGTCTGCTTTTCCAATAAACGCCCCCAAAACGTTCTCTTCTTTCATTTTCTTCATCTGTTTTTGGGTCAATAATTGGCACATCTGCTGTAAAACCAATTTCTTCTTTCAACGCTAAAATCAATTCTTTTCTTCCTAATAAAATAGGCTTCCCTAATTTTTCGTCATACACTCTTTGGGCCGCTTTTAGCACATCCAAATGATCTGCTTCTGCGAAAACAATACGCTTTGGATTGCTCTTTGCTCTGTTGTGTAAAATTCTGATTTCTTTACTCCCAGAACCTGATCTTTCCATGAGTTCTTCACGGTATTTATCCCAATCTTCAATCGGTTCTAGCGCCACTCCAGAATCCATTGCAGCTTTTGCAACTGCTGGTGGAATCTCATAAATAAGTCTTGGGTCAAAAGGTTTTGGAATGATATATTCTTTCCCATACGTCAAACTTACCTCGTCATACACAATGTTTACTTGCTCGGGTACCGATTTTTTAGCTAAATCTGCCAATGCGTGTACCGCTGCCATTTTCATTTCTTCGTTTATTTTTGTAGCTCTAACATCTAAAGCTCCTCTAAAAATAAATGGAAAACCCAACACATTGTTTACTTGGTTTGGATGATCGGAACGACCAGTAGCCATTAAAATATCGTCTCTCGTGGCAACAGCCAAATCATATTCTATTTCTGGCTCTGGATTTGCCATCGCAAATACAATTGGGTTTTTAGCCATCGACAACAACATTTCTGGAGTCACTACATTTCCAGTAGACAGTCCGATAAAAACGTCTGCATTGTGCATGGCTTCTTCCAAAGTATTGAGGTCTTCGCTCGTAGCAAACTCTGCTTTTTGTGAAGTAAGGTTGTCTCGATCTTTTCGAATAACCCCTTTGCTATCACACATGGTAATGTTTTCTTTTTTAGCGCCTAGTTTCAAGTACAATCTTGTACAAGAAATAGCAGCTGCACCGGCTCCGTTTACTACAATCTTAACAGTAGCAAAGCTTTTCTCGGCAATATCAATAGCATTTTTTAAAGCGGCTGCAGAAATGATAGCAGTTCCATGTTGATCATCGTGCATTACGGGAATGTCTAATTCCTCCTTCAATCTTCTTTCTATTTCAAAAGCTTCTGGTGCTTTAATATCTTCTAAGTTAATTCCACCAAAAGTAGGCGCAATTGCTTTTACAGTCTCTATAAATTTATCTACATCTGTAGCATCTACTTCAATATCAAAAACATCGATATCTGCAAATATTTTAAACAACAATCCTTTCCCTTCCATTACGGGTTTTGAGGCTTCAGGTCCAATATTTCCCAATCCTAAAACAGCCGTGCCATTGGTAATCACGGCAACTAAATTTCCTTTAGCTGTATATTTATAAACGTTATTTCTGTCTTTTGCTATTTCTAAACATGGCTCTGCAACTCCGGGCGAATATGCCAACGCCAAATCGTGCTGAGAGGCATACTTTTTTGTAGGCACAACGGCAATTTTCCCTGGTTTTGGTTTTGCGTGGTATAGTAAAGCTTCATGTCTTTTTCTAGAATCACTCATAAAAAATATAGTTTGTTTGTAACTAACAAATATAAGCTTTTCAAGTGAAGCCCTACTGTTTATTACATTCTTTTGAAACTGCTATTTTGTGACAAATAAAAAAATGAGGCAACTTTTTTCAGCTAGCAAGCGTCTATAAATTGATCTCAACATGAAAGCAAAAATTCAATACTTCAATTTTAACAAATTTTAAGTTTTATAAGCATACTTAAAAGTTTATGTTTGCCATGAGTTATGAAAAACCAAGTTATGAAAAAATTTATTATTTTATTTTTTATTTTAATAGCAACCCCCTTTTGCGCTCAAATAAAAGGCAAAATCACGGACATCAAAGGAACCCCACTTTCTTTTGTAAGTGTTTACTTAGAAAAAACAACAACAGGAACCACTTCTAACGACAATGGAGACTATGTTTTAAACATCAAAAAAACAGGAACCTACAATATTTACTTTCAGTTTTTGGGGTACAAGACATTGAAAAAGAAAATCACAATAACCGGTTTTCCAATAATTGTAAATGCTATCTTAGAAGAAGAAAGTATTGAGTTAAAAGAAATTTCTATTTCAACAAAAGACAATCCTGCAAATGCGATTATTAGAAATGTAATTGCCAATAAAAATAAGATTACAGATAAATTTTCAAAATATACCGCAGATTTTTACTCCAGAGGGCTATATAAAATAAAGGATGCTCCAGAAAAGTTTATGGGTCGATCTTTAGGTGATTTTGGTGGGGGATTGGACTCTACTAGAAGTGGCATTATTTATCTTTCTGAAACAATTTCTGAAATTACGTATCAAAAAAGACCTAAAAAATTCAAAGAAAAAATTACTGCTTCTAAAATTTCTGGCACCGACAATGGTCCTAGTTTCAATAGGGCCGAAGATGCAAATATCAATTTTTATGACAATAGTGTTGAACTTGGAAATGATTTAATTTCACCACTTTCATCAAATGCATTTAGCTATTATCGATTTAAACTCATTGGTACATTTTACACCAAAAAAGGAAAACTCATTAATAAAATAAAGCTACTTCCAAAACGAAAAAATGATCCTGTTTTTAATGGTAATATTTATATTGTTGAAGACGATTGGGCCATCTATGGCGCAGACGTTAGCGTAACTGGTGCACAAGCAAACTTTCCAGCAATAGAGCTTTTGTCGTTAAAACAAGATTACAATTATTCAGAAGAAAATGATTCTTGGGTGCTAATCAGTCAAGCTATTGGGTTTCAAATTAATTTTTTAGGCTTTAAATTTGATGGTAAATTTTCATCCGCCTATTCAAACTATAATTTCAACCCAAATATTAGTGAGAACACCTTTACAAATGAGGTCTTAACCTTTGCCAAAGAAGCCACTAAAAAAGATTCTGTTTACTGGGAGAAAATTCGTCCAGTTCCACTAACAGTTGAAGAAGTCAAAGATTACTCAATTAAAGATAGTATTAAAGTAGTTCGAAAATCTAAAAAGTACTTAGATTCTTTGGATACAAAAAGAAATAAATTTGGATGGCTCGATCCATTAACGGGATATACGTTTCGGAACTCTTATAAAGACTGGTCTCTTTCTTACAGCGGACCTTTGCTAAAAACAAATTTTAATCCTGTGCAAGGTTTTCATACTTCTGCTGGACTTCGCTATTTTAAGAGACAAAATGATACTGGAAAGTGGTGGGACGTAGGAATAAATGTGGATTATGGTTTTGCTGATAAAAGAGCTAGAACTACCTTCTTTTTTATAAAAAAATGGAATAATATCTCTAGGCCTAGAGTCTCAATAACTGGAGGAATCACAACGGCTCAATTTAACGATAGAGATGCGGTTTTACCCTTAAACAATACTTTTAAAGCGCTATTTGACAAAGAAAATTACTTAAAAATATACGAGAAATCATTTGCAAAAATCAGCTATTCTGATGAAATAAAAAATGGTGTTTTTCTAAATACTTCTTTAGAATATGCCAACAGAAAACCCCTTTTTAACACCACCAATTATTCCTTTAAAAATAAAGACCTCAACTATACATCAAACAATCCTTTAGATGAGACCGATTATTCAAATGCTGCTTTTTCAGAACATACCATTGCAACGTTAAATATAGGAGCGCGTTTTGTATTTGGTCAGAAATACCTCTCATATCCAAATCGAAAATTTAACGCTGGGAATGACAAGTATCCGACATTCAATCTGAACTATAGAAAAACATTTGGTGCTGAGAATTCTGAATTAAATTCCGATGCATTTATTGGACGCCTAAATCAAGATATAAGTGCCGGAAATTATGGGAATCTATCCTACAATATCCGAGGAGGCCTTTTCTTAAAAAAGAAGCGCATTGCCTTTATGGATTATTTTCAGCCGAATGGAAATCAATTCACATTTCCACTTGATATTTCCTATACAAACAGTTTTGGATTGCTCAATTACTATAAGATTTTCTCAAACGATAAGTATGCAGAAATGCACTTACAACATAATTTCAAAGGTGCTTTATTATCAAAAATACCTTTAATTAATAAACTAAACCTCCATTTAGTTGCAGGTGGAAAGACCTTATTTACAGCAGAAAGGAAACCTTACAGCGAATATTCGCTAGGGTTGAATAATATTGGTTGGGGGAAGTGGCGTTTTTTACGAATCGATTATGTACGTTCTAATTTTAATGGAGTCTCAAAAGAGGGATGGCTTTTTGGATTGAGTTTGTTCAATTAATTTTTATCTTTGAACTTATGAAAATCAAACTGCTTCTCTTTGGAATTACAAGAGATCTATTAAATGCAAACGAATTGTCTTTTGAAGTTCTTGAAAACATAAACGTTGGGGACTTAAAAAAAGAGCTACACTCAAAATATCCTCAGGTAGAAAATATCAGTTCCTATGCAATTGCTGTAAACGAAAGTTATGCAAATGATGATGTAAAACTACGAGAGAAAGATGTTGTCGCAATTATTCCACCAGTGAGTGGAGGGTAATTACCTTAAAAACTTCTTATCAACATAAAAAGTACCGAAAGGCAAAACTGAAGCGAATAAAACAATTCCTAACGTTTTATGGTTCCACTTCATTGGTTTGAACAACATAAATGCTAAAACGAGGTACAACATGAAAAGGATTCCATGGGGCATCCCTAGCATTTTTACATAAGAAACATCTCCTTGAAAGTATTTTATAGGAACTGCCACAAAAAGCAATAACAAATAAGTAACTCCCTCAAAAAAACTTACAATTCTAAAAATATTTTTCATTTTTTCAACTTCTAATATAAGACCGCAAAGATACGTTTTGATTTCTTATTTTTGTAATTCAATATGAGCAAAACATCGATAAAGATTACCTCCGAAAAATTGGATTTAAATTACTGCTATCAATTTGTAACTGATGCATCTTGTGGCGGAATTTCAGCATTTGTGGGCACCGTTAGAAACGACACCCAAAACAAAAAAGTGATGCAGTTAGAGTTTTCTACTTACAAGCCCATGGCTATTAAAGAAATGCAAAAAATTGCCGAAGCCACATTAGAGAAATTTGACGTTCAAAAAATTGCCATACATCATGCAGAAGGCCTATTGCAAATTGGCGATATTCCTGTGATTATTACTGCTTCTGCAAAACATAGAAAAGCGGCTTTTGAGGCTTGCGAATTTGCAATTGATACACTAAAAGAATCGGTCCCTATTTGGAAAAAAGAATATTTTGAAGACGGTGAAGTTTGGGTAAATACCCATCCTTAATAGTTAGAAATTCCCCCTGTAAGACTCAAGACGGTGAGTGCTGGATATCTTTTCTTTAACATTTTTGTAGCCTTATAACTACTCAAGCCACGCTGACAAACCATGACATAGGTTTTGTTAAAATCAATATCTAGTTTTTCAACATCAAACTCTTGAATTGGAATTGTTTGACGCACCTTAAAAGGCAATTCTAAATTGGGCAGTACTGCTATAACTTCAATGTTTTTAGTTGTTATTTTTTCTTTTAACACCGCTGATGAGATTTGTAAATCTTCTCGTTGAACAATACAAGAAACATCCATATACGTTTGATTTTCAAATATTTTAGTGATTTTAGTTTTCGAAACACTTGGCAATAAAGTCATTTTTAACTGCGTATTCTCAAGCGAATTGTAAATCAGTAACTTATTTAATAAGGGTTTACCAATGCCTGTAACCAATTTTAATACTTCATTTACTTGTTGGATCGCAATCAATCCCACAATCGCGTTTAGTGTTCCAACCTCTTCACAATTTGGAATATCGGTTGCCATTTCTGGAAATGCATCTCTTAAGTTTGCGGAATAACTTCCGTCTTTTTGTAGAACATTAAAAGTTGCCACATAACCATCAAATTTATATAAGGATCCGTAAACAAGTGGTTTATTTTTAAGAACACAAGCGTCGTTTAACAAGTATTTTGTGGGCAATGAGTCCGTACCGTCCACCACAATATCAATATTTTCCAACAACTCAAAAACATTTTCCTTTGTGATTGATTTATTGGTATAAGTAACCTCAGTAAAAGGGGCTCTCTTTTTTATAAATGCAGATAGCACCTCCGTTTTTGATTTTCCAACATCCTCTAAAGCATAAAATACTTGTCTATGTAAATTGCTAATAGCAACCGTATCAAAATCTACCAAATGAATTTTTCCGATTCCACTGGCAGCTAAGTAGACTGCAATCGGACTCCCTAATCCGCCACAACCTAGCACTAGAACAGAAGCGTTTTGCAGTTTTTGTTGTCCAACCTCTCCAATCTCTGAAAGGGTTGTTTGACGTTTAAAAAATTGGTTTTTATCCATTTTTATTGCTGATTTCTCTTTTTGCCAGCTCAAATTCTTTCGGCGTATTAACATTCCTGATAAAAGACGCATCAATTTCAACGATTTCAACATCAGAATTGATCAACATTTTTCGGGGACAGGAATACCCTTGAGCTAAATATTGTAATAAAATAGGGTATGCTTTTGGCTCGTAAATGGTAATCAATGGCTCTACAAATTCATTCCCTTTTCCTTTGATTGCCGTAGCAACTTTACTAGGGTTTCTTTTTTCTAATAACAACTGAATTACAGTTTCGTCTATAAAAGGTAAATCTGTTGCCAGCACAAGCCAAGCAGTATTCGGATCTGTTTGAAACGCAGAACAGATGCCGCCAAATGGCCCCAAATTTAAAAATGTGTCAGAAATTTCATGTTCGTTTTCTGAGGTGTTCTGAACCGAAAAATAAGTTTCTAATTTATTGTTCTCTAATATGTTTTTGGCAAACGTTTTTTGAGGAATTCCGTGATAATCGAGTGCCGATTTGTTGGTTCCCATTCGGGAACTTTTCCCACCAACGAGCACCAGCCCATTCACAATTGCTTTTTTTTCTTGAATCAATGCCGCAATATGCATTGAAATCTTAGTGACCTCATTAATGGTGTAGCATTTCAACTCTTTAATCTGCGGGTATTTTTCTTCTAAAAAATCAAAAGATATTGTTTCTTTTTTCAACTTAATTACAAACTGAATAGAATCCAATTGCTCCAATCGTTTTAAAACAGAGGCCTCTTTTTCTTCATCTAAAATTAGAATTTGTTTTGCACCTTGATAATGATTACCATTGATAAAAACAAAATCATGTTGTGCAAATTGCAACCGTTGTTCAAACTTGTTTATGTTACCAGAGGTTTTAATTTGTAGATTTCCTTCGTGATGAAAAGTATATTCAGACAGTTTGTTCTTAAGAGCATCTTTGGTGTGAGAAGCGTCAAAATAGGCCAATTTGTAATTGGATAATTGCTCAGAAACTTTGTGAACCAAATCAGAGATAATACCGCAATTTGTGCCCAAAATTGAAATTTCATTTGAAGCAAAAGAATCGTTTTCTCTTCTTTTTAAATTTGTATGTTTCTGATGTTTATCCATTTTTGATGTCTGATTTTCCTCCTGTTTTTTCTAACAATCTTACTTCTTTAATTACCATTTCTTGGGAGATGCTTTTACACATGTCATAAATAGTTAAGCAGGTAATGTTAACACCTGTTAGCGCTTCCATTTCTACACCTGTTTTTCCTTCAATTATTACCTTACAAAAAACTTCTATTGTTTCTGAATCTACAATTTTGATATCAATATCTACTCCATTAATCAATAATGGGTGACACATAGGAATCAGTTCCGAGGTCTTTTTTACGCCTTGAATTCCTGCTATAATTGCAGTTTGAAAAACGGGTCCTTTTTTGGTTATTAATTCATCATTCGTAAAATGCGACAGTATTTCTTTCCCTAAAAATAACGTTGCTTTTGCAATGGCTGTTCTTTTGGTGATTTTCTTCTCAGAAACATCCACCATTTTAGGGTTGTTGTCTTTATTGATGTGTGTAAAATAGCTCATTATCGATATCTAATTATTGGAAAAACAGTTCCTTTTTTAAATGTTGTTTGTCCTTCGGTTAATTGAATAAATGCATCTGTATGTACCAAACTTGCTAAATCTCCAGAACCATTACCCGTTATTGGAGTTGCAATTAAGTGCCCATATCTATCGTTCAATTTAACTTGTAAAAAGTAAGTTAAATTTGGTTTAAAAGAAACATCTGAGGCTAAAATTGCCGTTTCTTGTACAACTTCCAATCCAACAGATTTGTAATACCAAGGGTAAAAATATGCCAAACAATTCACAAAAGTTGAAATAGGGTTTCCTGGAAACCCGAACACAATGGTGTTCTTTTTATTATTTTCTTTGTCATTCTGATCAACATTTTGCGCACTGAAACAAGTAGAAGCTGTGCTTCCGAACCAGAATGGTTTCCCGGGTCTTTGTGCTACTTTATGAAATAATTTATCCACTCCTAGCTCATCAAAAACTTCGGGCAAAAAATCGAACTTCCCTTTGCTAACTGCACCACTAAAAAGCAATACATCATATTCTTGTAAATAGGTTTTAATCTTCGATTTTAAGATCGGTTTGTCGTCTGTAATATGTGCTGTTTCTGAAGGGATCTTCAGTTTTTCTAACAGAGAGACTAGAGTGAAAACATTGCTTCTTCTAATTTGATATTCTAGAGGAATTTCTTCAACACCAACCAATTCATCTCCAGTTGAAACAATCATTATTTTTGGGAGTTTTGCAACGTTCACAAACGATTTGCCAACGGTTGCCAATACCCCTATTTCTGCTGCAGATATTGTCGTGTTTTGTTTGATTAATAAATCCCCAAGTTTTCCATCTTTTCCTTTTTGATGAATGTTCTGACCTTCTTTTATTGTAGTTAAAGATATCGTTGCAATTCCGTTCTCTATTAAAACATCTTCATAACGAATAACCGTATTTGTGTTGTCTGGCAATACTGACCCTGTCATTACTTCTATGCAATTTCCTGAATTCTGAAGGTTTTTTTTTGCACTTCCAGCGGCTTGAACTCCCGCTATCTTAAAGCTTCTTTGTCCGTTTTTGAATACCGTGTAATTAATGGAAATTCCGTCCATAGATACCCTGTTAAATGGCGGGAAATCTCTATCTGCATAAATGGTTTCTTTTAAAATTCTCCCTACCGATTTTAAAAAAGGAATTTGCTCAACACCAAAATCTTGGGTTGTGCTTAATACGGTTTGCAATGCGTGTGCTACTGAAATCATGTTAAATGCGTAATTGTGTCATTTTGTAATCGTTTGCCTACATCTCTTTTGTCTACGAATAAATAATAATCGGATGCTTACTGCTATCCTCCAATTGTACTCATACTTTCGGAGACATCTCCATTTGTACGGTTCGCTTCAGCAACAAATCCGTTTGCTGGTTTCGCTTTGACTAAAGATAAAAAAAGTTTTTTTAAATCGTCATTGGATGCACCATTTCTTATAAAGTCTCGCAAATTAAAAACTCCATCGTCAAACAAACAATTTTTAAAAGTACCTGTTGATGTAATTCTAATTCGATTGCAATCATTACAAATAGTCCTAGTAAAAGCAGGAATAATTCCAAAAGTTCCACGATGGTTTTCTATCGCGTAGTTTCTTGAAGTTGATGATTTTTCAGATTGAATTTCAGTAACTTCAAACTCGGTTTTTATCTCGTTTAAAATTTTATTGAAGGTCCAGTTTTCTTGCATTTCACGTTGCCCTTTTCCGTTGAATGGCATTTCTTCAATAAAACGAACTGCCAGGTTTCTGTCTTTTGTAAATCGAACAAAATCTTTAATTTCATCTGTATTAATTCCCGATTGCACTACGACGTTAAGCTTTAGGTTTAAACTGCTTTTTTCTAGAAGCCCCATTGTGTTAAAAACCTCATCAAAAGCATTTCTTCGTGTAATTTCATTGAACTTTACTGCTTGTAGGCTATCAATACTTAAATTAATATTTTTAACTTTCCCAAGTCTTTCAATCTCTGTAATATGTTTAGAAATCAGTGCCCCATTAGTAGTAATATTGATTGCATCTAATAAATCATTGTAAGACAGCATTTCTAAAAAGCCAACAAAATCTTTCCGCACAAATGGTTCGCCTCCTGTTAAACGAACTTTAGTAACACCCAACTCTGTTAACACACGAATTAAGCGATACATTTCTTTAAATGTGAGTAATTCTTGCTTGGGAACAATGTCTATTCCGTGAGCAGGCATACAGTACTGGCATCGCAAATTACAACGATCTGTAACCGCAAGACGTATATATGCTATTTGTCGTCCAAAATTATCTACTAATTTGCTCATTTAATTCGAAAATTGTTTCCTTTAAATTCAAGATTTTACATTTTTTGTTCCACCCATTTGATAATCGATTGCGTTGCTCCCAA
This sequence comes from Polaribacter sp. SA4-10, assembly GCA_949519155.1. GTDB lineage: Bacteria > Bacteroidota > Bacteroidia > Flavobacteriales > Flavobacteriaceae > Polaribacter. Next base: position 1,255 of record CATIQU010000034.1, on the reverse strand, counting down.
ATTCTCCTGAATGTATTTGGCATTGGTGTCTCCAGTAGATTTTCGATACGATGGCTCATTTTTCAGTTTTTGAAGAAGAGACGTAAATTCTTCTTGGTGCTCAATAGAAATGCATCCCCTCAAATTAACCAAATCAACGGCCTCCTTAAATTTTTGATACTTCGGCCCAATCACAATAGGAATTCCAAATACAGCAGGCTCTAATATATTGTGCAGTCCCGTTTTTAATCCTCCACCAACATAAGCAGCGTCTGCAGCAGAATAAATTTGAGTTAAAAGACCAATTGTATCAATAATAAAAACTTGATATTCTTTTAAGTTTTTATTTGATTTCTCTGAAAATAAAACAGATTTCTTATGGATTGATTTTTGGATTTCTAAAATTGAATTTTTCTTGATATTGTGTGGCGCTATGATAAATTTTTCGTCTTCAGAAGCAATATTATTAATGTAATTTACAAACAAGGCTTCATCTTCTTGCCAGGTACTTCCTGCAACAACAGTGTAGGTATTGTCTTTAAACTCTTTGATGAAATCAAGTGAATTGTCTTGTTCTAAAATCTCTGATACGCGATCAAAGCGAGTATCTCCTGCAATTGAAACATTCTGAAAATGAATTGTACTTAATAATTGTTTCGAGTTTTCATCTTGCATGAAAAAGTGATGAAATGCTTTTAGAGAATTTCGCATAAAACCTCCATAATACTTAAAGAAAATTTGCTCTTCTCGAAAAATCCCTGAAACCAAAATGGTTGGAATTTCTTTCTTTTTTAACACTGTCAAAACGTTTGGCCAAAATTCATATTTTATGAAAACTGCAAGTGTTGGATTCACAATTTCTACAAACTTTTTGGTGTTTAATTTACTATCTAAAGGCAAATAACAAACAACATCTGCTAAATCATATTTCTTACGGATTTCATACCCCGACGGAGAAAAAAAAGTAACGAGTATTTTATAACCTGGGCACTTCTTTTTTAAGGACTCTATAATCGGTCTTGCTTGTTCAAATTCACCTAAGGAGGCAGCATGAAACCAAAGTGTCCTTTTATTTTTTAATTCAGAAATTTTTGAGAAAGTTTCTTTCCTACCAGCAACAAAAAATTTTATTTTTTTATTAAAAATAGCTGCAACAGGTAATAATAGTGAGGCCAAGAAAACGGTAAAATCATACAACAACTTCATAAGGGTAAAAATACAAAACGGAATCATGGAAAACGAAAAATGCTCAAACAATTAATTGTTTGAGCATTTT
>CATIQU010000033.1 GCA_949519155.1 Polaribacter sp. SA4-10 | reverse complement strand
TTCGTTGCTTGCTTTCCGTTCACACTAATTTTTGCGAAGTACAACCCTTTACTAAATCCGTTTAAATTTAGCTCGTAGTTTCCTGGTGTAATTTGCGTTTTCTTCAAAACGAGTTTTCCAGTATAATCGTAAATGACAATATTGGCAGTACCTTGTTCTGTCCAAGTTAAATTGAATATTTCATTGGATGGATTTGGATAGACGGCAAATGAGCTTTGCAATTCTTGGTTGTTTATACTCAATGTAGTTCCATTAATTACCCAATCGTCAATTAAAGCTCCTTCTTCAACAACTGCTTGATCGGAGAAAAATTTAAATCTAAAAACAATATTTGATGCATCGGTAAAGGCAGCCAAATCATAACTATACTCTTTAAGGGTTGCATTGGTGATTCCTGCACCATCCGTATCTTCTCCTTCACCCGTCCATTGCGCTCCTGGGATTCCATTCGCGGTAGACGCACTATTATACCAATTTGCATCCGCTGCAGTTCCAAGAATCGTCCAGTTAGAACCCGTTGTAGAGTATTCAACTGTCAAGTAATCCCAATCTTGTTCAATATCAAATGCCATTTTAAAGCTCAAAACAGGATCTGCTAATAAAGATAGGTCAACACATTTTGAATACAAATAACTGGTCGTTAAAACCGTGTGTTCTCCCCCTTTGTTGGTGTTGTAGGCATTGTCTCCCGTACCAGTTGTGTTTAACAATGTGCCACTTGGTCTTCCCAATTCCCATAAATCAGCTTCAGTTCCAATGGTTTCAATAAGAAACGAATCCGTCCCAGAATTCTCAAATGAATTTATTGTAGTCGGGTTGTTGTTGGTGTTGTTCACGATAAAAGAAACTTCTTTCTCATTATTCGTATCATAGGCATCATCTGTAACAATAGTGGTTACTTTTATGTCATGATTTCCAGTTAAAAGAGAAACAGAAGGTAAAGATATTGAAACCGATTCCTCAGAATTTAAAGTCCCAGTCCATTGATAATTTTCCAAAGCACCATCGATCGTATATTCGATGTCTATTAATGTTATTGGACTTGTTCCTTGGTTAGAGGCCACAATTTCTGGAGCAAAAGTGGTGCTACAAGCAATCCCAATTGGATTATTAATGGCAATTAATTTTACATCTGTTGTTGGTAAAATTTTAGGTATGTCGGTTGAAAAAACGCCTCTTCCATAGGTGGCCGCAAACAATTTAGAATCTTCTTCGTTCACTTCTAAATCTCTTACAGCTACGTTTGGTAGGTTGTTGTCAAAAACTTCCCAACTTGTTGTGTCGTCATTGATGAAATACACCCCCAATGCCGTTCCTACATACACGGTGTTCTTGCCGCTTCTTGCATGATGTCTTGCGACCAACTTGCTTTCAGAAGGTAAGTTTGCAGTGATGTTTGTAAAGTTGACTACACTGTTTAAAATGTTTGTTGACTTTTTAACATTTCCATTTGTAGTGATATAAGCGATGTTTGAGTCATTGCTATTGATTTCAATACTGTTAATGGTTTCACCAAAAAAGCTCTGAATGTTTGTAAAAGTAACACCCGCATCTGTACTACGATATAAAGTACCACTTAGTGTCGCATAGATATTATCATCATCATTTGGATCTATTTCTAGATGGGTTAAACGCCCTCCAAAGTTATTTGTAGACACTTGTTCCCATATCGTCGATGAAGGGCCTTCTACTAATTTATAAACTTCTCCGTAGCCCGAATAAATTGTTCCTTGACTATCCGATACTAAAGGGGTTACCCAATTTCCAGTTTCTCCATCTGGACTAGACACAGAACCACTTGTTGATTGACCTGCGTTATTGGTGATGTAAAGATTTCCTCCATTTTGGATAAAGCCATAATAGGTGTCAGGATCTGCTCCACTAACTGCGGCATCCATACCATCTGCCCCATGGTAGTTGCTCCATTCATTGTTTGAAAAAGCATAGCCTCCATTGTCCTGAAGTCCACCAACAATATTTCCAGAATTTTGTTGTGCAACCGATATTTTATAAAATTGACTGATGGCTAGGTTTTCCGTTAAATCGGTAAAGTTAGTTCCGTGGTTTGTAGAAACATAAATTCCTCCGTCGGTTCCCGCAAAAAAATTTCCATTGATAAAACGTAAAATATGAATGTCAGCATGCGTATACGAATCGGTATTTGGAGAGCTCCAATTATTTAATTTGGTGAAATTATCTCCCCCATCGGTAGAAGACCAAATATTTAAAACACCTACATATACTTTGTTGACATCTTTATCAGAAACCGTTAAGGCAAGGTCATACCATGCTTGTGTGCTTTCAAATATATCATCCGTTTCTGCGGTTTGTAGAAATGAATCTCCAGAATTTGTAGACTTCCAAACACCATTAAAAGCACTTCCGCTTCCCGCGCTAACAAAATATACATAATCGGGATCCTTAGGAGTTACATCCATCACAATTCTTTGAGAATTAAACAAGGTAGGAATTGATATTTGTTGAAAGGATTCACCAGAATTTGAGGACTTATAAAAAGTACTGTTACTCGCCGCATACCATACGGTTGGGTCATTGGGTCTCATTTTTAAATCTCTAATGTTTCCAGAGAGTTTACGAACCCAAGTGGTACCACCGTTTGTAGATTTGTGTACACCAGAACTTGTAGCAACCATTAAAGTTTCGTTGTCGGTTGGATGAATATAGATGTCATTCATAGAATTTGGATTTCCAGTCAAACTCGCGGTGTTGTTCCAAGTAGCTCCACCATCGATGGACTTGAAAACACCTACAGAGTAAGAGTCTCCAGCGTCATCATCACCCGTAGCAATGTATATTGTTTGTGGATCTGTAGGATGCACTGCAATTCCAGAAACCCCAATTTGGGGTAAATAATCTGTTAATGGTGCCCAATTGACACCTGCATCGGTTGATTTCCAAATTCCACCAGCAGGAGCACCTACATAATAGGTATCTCCGTCACTAGGATCTACTGCAATTGCATTCACTCTTCCTTGCCCTGGAGACCAGGATGCAGTGTTTGTATGCGAATACGGACCTAAAGACGTCCAGCTACTTTCGTCTGTCCTTGCTTGATTGTCATTCATAGCATTCTTTGCTTCCCAAGCACTCCACAAATCACTTGCAGGGGCAATGGTTCCATCTGCTTTGGTGTAATGACTCCAATGGTAATTCCACCTTTCAAAAGGTTTCAAACCACTTCCTTTTTTGTTTTTATCGATGGTCGTAAAATACAGCATTGCTGCATTTTCTGCTTCTTCCAAAGTAATTGTCTGCTTCTCTTTTAGCGGTGTTTCTGCAATCCAAGGAGCATTTCTTTGAATTACTTGCGCAAAAATTCCAGCGGTAAATAAGCTAAATAAAAATGTAATAATTTTTCTCATAATAGTATAGTTGGGCAGTTTGTTATTTATAGTGAAATTAAACAGTTTATTATTTTTTCTAGTTCTTTAATTTTATAACTTTTTGGATGCTATCGTTTGGAATTGTAACCGATAAAACATACTGTTTTATTTTCCATTGCGTGTTGCTTTTTTCTAACACTCCAGAACCTCTACAAGTACCCATCCAAGTATCTAGTAGCTCGTCAAACCAAACAACATCTTTGTTTTTACTAATGTAGATGTTTCTTTCGATGGTTTTAAAATCCCAAGCTTTGCCCTTGTCAAAATAAGGTTTACTAAAGTTTGAAAATTGTTTTTTTGTCCAGTTTTCAGAAGCATCCGTCCCAATAAATATCGCAGTGCTGTCCATTTTAGAAAAGTAGTTTTCAAAATTGGCATCTGTAGCTGCTAGGTGCCAATTGTTTACAACCGCTTGAACCTCCTTTTTAATCGTAGCATCTTTTGCAACTGGGTCTTGTTGTTTACAGTGTAGTAAAAACAACGTCAAAAACAGCAATAAGAATGTTTTTTTCATGATTAATTATTTAGTTTCAATTTTTGAAAACTCTTTTTTCTTTTGGTGTTTTTATAGTCTGGCAAAACACTTTTCGTCTGTATCGCTTTTTTCTTTGAGGCGCTTTTCGTTTTTATTTTTTTATCAAAAACAGCCACTGTTTTTCTAGAAATGGGATCCATTTTTGTGGTGTCTAAACCAATAAAGCTGCTAGAAACACCAATAGCATCTTCAAATTTTTTCTGCGATAAAACCGTGTTTATTTTAGCGTTTAATGCAGAAAAAGCATCCAATGTTTTTTCAACTTGATTGCTTATTTCAATCGTTTTAATGGCAGGAATAAAAGTAATATCGGCCAACCTTTCTGCTTCACTGAAGAGTACATTGATGCGTGCGTTAAAAGAAGGTGTATTAAAAATTGTAGGTTTGATACTGTCTTTTAAGCTTGCAACAAGGCTTTTCATTTCAAGCGCATTGCTTAAAGCTTCGTTTGGAGAAGTTTGATAAAATTTTACGGCAAATTCTTCGAGCAGTTTGTATTCTTTCCAGTTTTCTATATGCTCTAAAAAGGGCTTCTCTATCTTTATAGGCGTCGTATGAGTTACGGCAACACTTAATTTTGCTTTGTGAGCGGGCGACTTTTCTGTTTCTTGTTCTTTTGTAGAACAAAAGCATAAAATAAGTATCGATAAAAGTGCATAATATTTTTTCACAAAAAAGAAATTTTACTTTGCTAAAATACTCATTATTAAAATAATTGTTTTTTAAATAGTAGTTTTTTTTTAAACTTTAACGTAATCAATCTAAAGCAGGTTTTTTTTTAGAATACTTTAATGAATTATTTCTTTTTTAAGAATACTTAAATTAAGTACCTTTGATTCGGTGTAAAATTGAATTATATATAATGAAGGAATGTATTCTAATTCTTGGCGCTTGTGGTCAAATAGGGACAGAATTAACTCAAAAACTACGAAGTATTTATGGGAACGACGCTGTAATTGCCTCCGACATCCGTGAGCCTGCGGCAGGAATCACAGAAGTAGCACCTTTTGAAATTTTAGATGCTGCTAATAAAGAAGCTATTTTAAAGGTGGTTCAAAAATACCAAGTGACGCAAGTGTACCTTTTGGCGGCAATGTTATCTGTAACTGCAGAGAAATATCCAGAGAAGGCTTGGAATTTAAATATGACTTCAATTTTGGCGGTGTTAGATTTGGCAAAAGAGAAATACATTCAAAAAATCTATTGGCCAAGTTCTATTGCTGTTTTTGGACCAACGACTCCCAAGATAAATACCCGTCAAAAAACCATTATGGAACCTTCTACGGTCTATGGAATTAGCAAACTTGCTGGTGAGTTTTGGTGCAACTATTACCACCAAAAATATGGTGTAGACGTAAGAAGTTTGCGCTATCCAGGGGTTATTTCTTGGAAAACAAAACCGGGCGGAGGGACTACGGATTATGCAGTTGACATCTATTTTAAAGCTGTAAAAGACAGAAAATATGAATGTTTTTTATCGAAAGACACCCGCTTGCCAATGATGTATATGGAAGATGCTGTAAATGCAACCATAGCATTAATGCAAGCAGAAAGCAGTAGTATCAAAATACGAACCTCCTATAATCTAGCGGCGATTGACTTTACGCCTGAAGAAATTTCTGAAGAAATAAAAAAACACCTTCCCGATTTTGAAATTAGTTACAAACCCGATTTTCGACAAAAAATTGCTGACAGTTGGCCACAGTCTATTGACGATTCTGAAGCTCGAATCGATTGGGATTGGCAGCATGAATTCAATTTAGAAACCATGACAGAAGATATTCTAAATCAGATTCAAAAAAAGTAAAATTGACATTAATTTAGCGGTATTTTTGTATGATACAAGTATCCAAAAAACACATCTATTTTCTATATCGCATGAAGTATTTAATCGCAAAAAGTCTCGAGAACTCAATTTCCTACTCCGAATATAGAACACTTGTTCATGATGTACTCGCCGATGGAAAATCTACAGGATTCATTCAATCTGAAGCCCTTACAAATTATAGTTTGTTGAACGATCGGCGAATGAAACGCTTAGATAAAACCATAAAAATTACAGACGAAACAAAAGCAGTTTTCAAAAGCATTACAGAACAACAAACATGGCTAGTTCTTACAGAAGGCTGGTGTGGAGATGCTGCGCAGAACTTGCCTGTCATTCACAAATTGGCTGCTGAAAACGAAAACATTGCTTTAAAAATTGTACTTCGTGACGAGCATCTTGAATTGATGGATTTATTCTTGACCAACGGAGGAAGATCCATTCCGAAAGTAATCGTGTTAGATGCACAAAATAATGTAAAACATACTTGGGGACCAAGACCTACTTTGGCCACTAAAATAATGGCAGAATACAAAGCTGAAAATGGAAGCATCGACGCCCAGTTTAAACAAGATTTACAAGTATGGTATAATAAAAATAAAGGGCTAAGTGTTCAAGAAGATTTTGTGAAAATGATACCCGTATTATAATACAGATCTCGGAATCCTTATTTTACAAACGAACTTTTAAAAAACCGCTTTGTAAATGTAGACCAAACGGTTTTTCTTTTTAATACCTTTGCCTCATCTTAAAGCATCAAAATGTACGTAGCCTATAATTCATTGCCAGAAAACTCGAAAGTATGGGTATATCCATCCAACAGAAAGTTTTATCCAAATGAAATTGAAGAAATAGAAGTAAAGATCAAGGCTTTTATAGAGAATTGGAAATCTGAAGATGAGAATTTTAAAGCATCCTACCAGTTTTTATATCAGCGATTTATTGTTTTTATCGTAGATGTAGACACGGTTGCACTCACAAATGAAGATATAGACACTTCTGTTTCTTTTATTTTAAGTTTGCAAGAAACCTATGATGTTTCTCTTTTAGATAAAATGAATGTATGCTTTAAGCAAGGAGAATTTGTACAATATAAAGAGCTTAAAGATTTTAAAAAATTACTTAAAAACAAGGCACTTACTGGGAAATCAATTATTTTTGATAACCTTATTTCTATCAAACAAGATTTAGACAATCATTGGGAAATGCCCATTGAAGAAAGTTGGTACAATCGCTTTTTGAGATAAAAATTATGAAATACGATTATATTATTGCAGGATCGGGTTGTGCAGGGTTAAGCCTTTTGTACACACTATTACAAACCCCTTCTTTGCAACATAAATCTATTTTAGTAATTGATAAAGAACAGAAAAAAAGCAACGATAGAACTTGGTGTTTCTGGGAAAAAACACCCGGTTTGTTTGAGTCTATTGTACATGCAAAATGGAATACCTTAGAGTTTTTGTCTACCGATTTTAAAAAAGAATTAGACCTAGAAACGTATACCTATAAAATGATTTTGGGGCTCGATTTTTATAATTTTGTTTTAAAATATTCCCAGAAATTTGAAAATGTAACATTTTTACAAGAAACCATAACCGCGATTGATACCAGAGTAGAATCTGCTGTGTTAACAACTTTAGAGAATAGTTATACAGCAAGATATGTATTCAATTCAACCAATCTATTCAACCCAAAAATAACCGAACAAAATTCGCTATTGCAACATTTTAAAGGTTGGGTTATTAAATCTGAAAAATCGATTTTTAATCCAAAAGTAGGAAGGCTTATGGATTTTAGTGTTTCACAAAAGCATGGTGCTACATTTATGTATGTTTTGCCAACATCTACTACAGAAGCATTGGTAGAATACACGCTTTTTAGCCCACGTGTTTTAGAAAAGGAAGCCTACGTAACTGCATTAAAAAAATACATTAAAGAGGACTTAAATATTGACAATTATACGATTCAACACGAAGAGTTTGGCGTGATTCCAATGTCATTAGCGAAATTTGAAAAAACCTCCAAACCCAATGTTATTAATTTGGGAACTTCTGGTGGATTTACAAAAGCAAGCAGCGGATATACTTTTCAATTCATACAAAAAAACGTTGCAGAAATTGTAAATAATTTAGACGTAAGTAAGTATCCAAACCCGTCAACCTCTTTCAAAGACAAGGTCTATCAATGGTATGATCGAACTCTTTTAGATGTTTTATTAACTAAAAAACTAACAGGAAAAGAAGTATTCGAAAAAATTTTCCAGAAAATTCCCGCCAAAAAAATCCTTGCTTTTTTAGGCAATGAAAGCACACTAGCTGAAGATATTTCAATTATGAAGAGTTTTCCGTTGAAACCTTTTTTAGGTTCGGGCATAAAGCAACTTTAAGCCGCGTTTTTAAAAAAATGAAAATCCTATTCCAAGAGAAAAACTATCTAGGCGATTGTTTTCAAAACCCAAAATGGATTTTCTATGGTATTTAAAACGGACACTACTTTCAATTCTTGAAGAAATTTTAGAGGCAATCCCAATCCCGAATCCATAGTAATTCCCATCACTAAATCTGCTAGAAGGACGCCACAATTTTCCGTAACTCGTTTCTATAAAAAGAGCATCCCCATCGTTTTCTGTGATGTTGAAACGAAATGTTCCGAAGGTGGGAATCGCATTAATGTTGTATCCCCAATGATGATCAAATCCCGCATGCAGGCTCACTAAAACTCTGCGATGTAACTGATACCCAAATCCGATTCTTGCGATCAGAGAATTGGGAAGTAAAAATGGCTCGCCATCATCATTGTTTAAAGTGTAATTTTCGTTGACCGTTAGGGTGGTTGCGATTGAAGTTGTGAAAAAGGGTATGCTGTATTTTTCTTGTGAAAAGAGTGGTTGATAAAGTCCGAATAGCGCAATAAAGAGCAGTGTGTTTTTCATGATGTATTTTAGTTCTTCAGCACCAATACAAATACTATTCCGCTTCTAATGTTTTAATAAAGTCTTCAATTGATTTCGCATTTTTAACAGAAAATTCCCCAATCTTTGTTCTTCTTAAAGCAGATAAATGCCCGCCAGAACCCAATGCTTTTCCAAAATCGAAGGCTAAAGAACGGATGTAGGTGCCTTTGCTGCAAACCACTCTAAAATCGATGTTCGGTAAATTGATGTTGGTAATTTCAAATTCATCTATCGTTACCTTTCTCGAGTTTATTTCGATAGTCTCTCCCTTTCTTGCAAGCTCATACAATCGTTTTCCTTCTTTTTTAATGGCTGAAAAAATGGGTGGTTTTTGATCAATTTCACCCAAAAACTGTTGCGTTGTTTCGTGGATTAGTTCGTTCGTAACATGTTCTGTAGGAAAAGTATTGTCAATTTCAGTTTCCAAATCGTAACTCGGTGTGGTTGCGCCGATGGTAAAAGTACCTGTATATTCTTTTTCCTGTCCTTGATAAATATGAATTTCTTTGGTCTGCTTTCCAGTACAAATAATTAATAATCCTGTTGCTAGTGGATCTAAAGTACCCGCATGGCCAACCTTTATTTTTTTAATTTGAAAGCGTTGTTTTATATGCCAACGAATTTTATTTACCGCCTGAAAAGAAGTCCATTCTAGCGGTTTGTCAATCAGTAATACCTGACCATTTTTGTAAGCTTCTTCTGTCATCTAGTTAAGTATAGTATATGAAATTGCTGCAATTCCTACGATTGCACAATACAAAGAGAAATAAGAAAGTTTGCTTCTTTTTACTAACAAAATCATCCAATTACAGGCCAATAAACCTGCCACAAAAGCAGCAATAAAACCTGCTGATATGGGAATGATTTCTGAGGATTGAAAGTTTAAATCGCCACTTAAAATGTCTTTTCCAATTTTCCCAAAGATTAATGGAACTACCATTAAAAAAGAGAAACGAGCAGCTTTTGTTCTGTCAATTCCCAATAAAACAGATGTGGATATGGTAGCTCCAGACCTAGAAATTCCGGGCAACATGGCAATGGCTTGTGATACGCCAACAAGGACTGCGTTTGAAAAAGATACTTTTTTATCTGTACTTTTTGCTCTATCGGCCAATAAAAGTAAGGCAGCCGTTACCAATAACATAACGCCAACTAATAACACGTTTCCAACGAAAAAAGCGGCCAATTGTTTTTCAAAAAGCAATCCAATAAAGACTGCTGGTATCATGGAAATGATGATTTTTACAGCAAATTTTGCTTCCTCATTCCATTTAAATTGAAACAATCCTTTAAAAATTTCAAGGACTTCTTTTCTAAAAACTACGAGTGTACTCAATGCGGTTGCAAAATGCAAAACAACGGTGAACGTTAAGCTCTCCTCGGGAACAGAAGTGTTTCCTAAAATTACTTTTGCCAATTCTAAATGTCCACTAGAAGAAACGGGTAAAAACTCTGTAAAACCTTGTATAACTCCAAGGACTATCGACTCTATAATCGTCATAGTTAGTGCTTAGGATTTGCTAAAATAGCGTAGATTTCAATTCCCAACCCAATGATAATTAAGGTGGGTGCTAATCGGATTCTTTGCCAATTGTAGATTTCTTCATTAAAAACAGCAGGGTCATCACTACCTCCGCCTGCCATGAAAACAAAGCCCAAGGCAATTACAAATAAACCCACCAACATAATAATGTAGTTTCTTTTGCCGAATAAAAATTCTTGTTTTGTGTCTTTTTTAGTGCTCATTTTTAATAATATAATTCGTCTGTTTGTAAATTTAAAAAGCGCTGTGTTGCTAATAGGGTACTTAATAATGTAATTATAAATGCAGAGGCAATAACGCCACTTACTAAATACAGTAAAGTGATGTAATCTTTTAACAATCCTAAAACTGGAATGAATTTGTCCAAATAATAAATAATAACTGCCAAACCGATTAAAGATATAAATGCGCCAATCATTCCCAATTGGATACTTCTCCAAAGAAAGGGTTTTCGAATAAATGATTTTGTAGCACCCACCATTTGCATGGTTTTAATATTGAATCGTTTTGAATATATGGTTAATCGAATAGAACTGTTGATTAAAAGAATTGCAATTAAAGCAAAAAAGCCACATAAAATGAACAACCAAAAGCGAATTTTTTGAATGTTTTTTGTGAGTAACTCAATGAGCGGTTTATCATAGGAAACGTCAGCTACAAAAAGGTTTTTATTAAATTTTTTTTCTAAAGCGAGCATTTTCTCTGAAGTAACAAAATCGGCTTTTAAATAAATGTCGATGCCATTTTTGAGTGGATTCCCTCCCAGAAAGGTTAAAAAGTCTTCTCCAATTTCTCTGCTGTAATCTCTTGCTGCTTGCTTTTTAGAAATGTAGACAATTCTTTTTGCAAATGCTTCTTCTTGGAGAGAGGCACGAAATTTATCAATTTGTTCTTTAGAAACGTCGTCTTTTAGAAAGAGGTTGATGGCCACTTTTTCTTTAAAATGATTCGCAACTTTGGTTGATTTTAATAACACCAATCCCAAAACACCTACCATAAATAGTACAAGTGCAATGCTAATGATTACAGAAAAGTAAGAAGAGGTTAAGCGTCTTTTTTGGAATGTATTAAAGTTAGAAGACATGTTTTTACGAGCGATTAATAGCCGGCAATATACAAAGAAGCTTTTAGAAGTTTAAGCCTATATAAATAGAATCCCTTAATTAAACCTTAAAATTTAACCTTCTATTTCTTGACAAAGCTCTATTAAAACTCCGTTGGTAGATTTTGGATGTAAAAAAGCAACGAGTTTATTGTCGGCACCTTTTTTTGCAACTTCGTTTAAAACGATAAAACCTGCTGTTTTTAACCGTGCTATTTCTGACTGGATGTCTGAAACCGCAAAAGCGATATGATGCACACCTTCGCCTTTTTTAGCGATGAATTTTGCGATCGGACTTTCTGGATTTGTCCCTTCTAGAAGCTCAATTTTATTAGGGCCAGATTTAAAAAAAGAAGTATTCACACCTTCACTTTCTACCGTTTCAGTTTTGTAATGAGCAACTCCTAGGAGTGCAGCATAAACTTGATTCGCTGCTTTAAGATCTTTTACGGCAATGCCAATGTGTTCTATTTTATTCATTCTGTAAATGTAAAAAAAAAGGTTCAGTTCAGTGTAAAAGTTTATACTGCCGTCTGCCGATTTTCTAATTAGTGTTGTTTTTTTTGTCAAAAAATGGAATTCTAAAGATTTGATCAACTTAAAAGGCATGAAATAAAGTGTAAATTACCTCAACAAATAGCGGAATATTATGAGCACCAATGTATTTTATCGTAAATTTGCGGCATGGAAGAAACAAACAGACAGCGAAAAATTGCAGGAGTGCTTCAAAAAGACTTGGTAGACGTTTTACAAAAAGCGGCTCAAGACGGAATGAAAGGAATCTTGATTTCGGTTTCTAAAGTACACGTAACTTCAGATTTGGGGATTGCAAAAGTATATTTAAGTATTTTTCCATCTAAAAATAGAGAAGAGATTGTAAAAGGAGTACAATCCAATACGCCATTAATTCGTCACGAAATGGCAAGAAGAACAAGACATCAATTGCGTAGAATGCCAGAATTATTGTTTTTTGGGGATGATACTTTAGACTATATCGAAGAAATTGATAAATCTTTGAATGGTCAAGATGAAAACCCAATTGAAAACCCGTCGATTCTACCAAAACGTAAAAGAGGTTAATAAGTCAATTTTATTTGGTATATTTCAACCTTATCAAAACTAAAAATTGAACTTTTCCTACTACATCGCCAAACGGTATTTATTTTCTAAGACAAGTAATAATGCGATCAATATTATTACGATTATTGCCTCTTTTGGTGTCATCGTTGGTGCATTGGCCTTGTTTATTATTCTTTCTGGTTTTTCGGGTTTGCGAACGTTTAGCTATGCCATGCTAGATGCATCAGATCCTGATATAAAAATTACAGCGACGCAAGGAAAATCTTTTTTAGTAACCGATGCTTTTTCGAAAGTTTTAGATGCGAATGCTTCCATAGCAATCAATTCTAAAGTAATTGAAGAACGTGTTTTTTTAAAGTACAACAACAAAGAAGTCATTGCTTTTATTAAAGGAGTTGAAAATAATTATACTCAGATAACTCAGATAGATTCGGTTTTAGACATGGGAACATGGTTAGACGATCGGTATCTAAATACGGCTGTAATTGGCAATGGAATTTCGTACAAACTTTCTTTAGGCGTACTCAACTTTGGCAAACCTTTAGAGATCTATGTACCAAAACCAGGAGTGCGATTGATGACGGCAAATAATGCTTTTTCTAAAGTAAATACTCAAATTGTTGGCACCTATTCTGGAACTGAAGATTTTGCAAACAAATATGTTTTTGTCAATATTTTATTGGCTAGAGAATTGTTGGATTTCGATCCGAACAGAATTACTGCTATGGAATTGAAACTCGTGAAAGATGCCGATGCCGATGCTGTTGCAACTCAACTTCAAAAAGAATTCGGTACTGCCTATAAAGTGAAAACTAAAGCACAATTAAATGAATTGTATTATAAGGTAATAAACACAGAGAATTTTGTCTCCTACCTTATTTTTACCTTGATTGTAATCATTGCATTGTTCAATGTTATTGGTGCGATTATCATGATGATTATTGAAAAGAAAAGCAATCTAAAGACATTGTTTAATTTAGGAGTTACCATTAAAGAGATCAAACGAATTTTTGTTTTACAAGGGTTTCTTCTCACTTTTTTTGGCATGCTGATTGGGCTCTCAATCGGTGTTGTTTTAGTCTTTTTACAACAAGAGTTTGGCTGGTTTAAAATTGTGGGAGAGATGCCGTATCCAATTGAATTTCAGTTTTCAAATTTATTCATTGTCATTTTCACCATCACTATTTTAGGGTTTTTAGCCTCTAAAATTGCGGGGAGTCGAATTTCTAAGGAGTTTATAGAGCAATGATAAAATACATTGCAATCTTTACACTGCTTGTTCTTTGTACTTCGTGTAGTGCTCTTCAGTCGACTCACTTGCCATGTAAGAGGAGGGTAATAGAGAAAGAGGAATTAAAAGGATTACAAAAGGATTACTCGATTATGACACCAAAAGATTGGCAAGCATATTACGACATTCATTGTTCTGTTATGTATTTACCAACCAACACTTTAAATTCTAAGGATGATTGGAATTGGCGAAGAGTCTACCTTTCTCATGTGAATGACACAAAATTTTACAAAAAGTATAATAGCGTAGATGCTTTTGTTGACGATTCTATAGGAGCAATCAATGAAAGGTACAGCAATCCGAAAATAGAGTTTTCAGCATTTAAACACGAAATTTATGGAGAATATCGTGTGTTAAAATTCGCCTACAAGTTTTTCGGAAAAGAGTACATTGTTGCTTCGGTATATCTTTTTTACAAAGGATTAGGATACGTGATTACCTATGATGTTTACGAAGATGATTTTGAAACCTACCTTCCAGGATTTCAGAAGATAGTGACGTCTTTTAATGTGAAAGTTAGACCTAACTAAAATCTGGAATACTCATATTGCCAAACTTTTCGTGTACTTCATCAAATTACCGCTAGCGCTAGCGTCTCGCTTGTGCCGTTAAACAAACCAAAACTACTACTTGTTATCAGATATCAATTTCTAAAACTGTTTGGTCTTCTTGATAATTTTTTGCGCTACTATATTTCCAATCTACTCTTGCTGTCACGAGCGGGACGTTTACGTTAGCGGGGAACCGCATTATTGATTTTTCCAAATAACAAATCCAGCATTATTTATCGAAATGGTTTAAATAATTTTCTATTGTCTTCATTCCCATTTTTTTTCTTCTTTCGTTTACAGTTTCAGGATTTTCTAACGTATATAGTTTGCCGTTTTTTATCTGTGAACCATATATTTGAGGTTTACCTTCATCCATTAAGATTCTATCTTTCATCAATGCATATTGCTGTTTAGACAAATCTCCATTTTTCACTGCTTCCTCTATCTGTGGAAAGTATCTTTTCCTATGCTCTTTAGCAGTATGCTGTAGCCCCAACCATATTGCATTCATATGTTTTTGAGTCACTTCATTTAATGTTGGCATACCACATTTTTCAATAATACTAATTCTTGATTCCTATGATCTTCTTTAGCATATTTGATCATTTCATTGGACTTTCTAATTTTTTGGTCACTTTCATAAACTTCGCTCAAAATTTGATGTTTTTTACTACAATTAACTTCAATAATGTCTACTGAGCCTACATAGACGAATTTATCTCTTTTTATATAAAGGAATATTGATATTACTAAAATAAGAACGATGAATATACTCAGGAATAATTTTTTCATTTGTTTGGTATATAATTTATTGCCTACTCTGTTTAAGGTTTTCGACTTTCCCCGCTAGCGCAAGCGTTTCGCTTGTGCCGTTAAACAAACTAAAACTACTACTTGTTATCAGATAGCAATTTCTAAAACTGTTTGGTTTTCTTGATAATTTCTTGTACTACTATATTTTCAATCCACTCTTACTGTCACGAGCGGGACGCTCGCGCTAGCAAAAGCACTCGCCTTTGTTTTTTTAGATATAATTACTCCAATACTTTTGTTTTTGTCTAGTTTAAGACTTCAAAAAAAACAGTATTGTCCATAAATTATTTAAGAATCTAATTGTTAAAACTCCTTAAAAGAGGTTGTATCATTTTTTTTTAAGTGGTTGCGCAACGGTTACCGGTGTTGTGGGTAGTTTTTTTAATATTCAAATTTTTTCATTTCTTCTCGTATTTGCAATATCTGTTTTTGTAGTTCATTGTCAAATACTTGGTATCCGTTAGCTATGTTTTTCATTGCTGCTCCCATAAATTTTTATGCATTCAAATATATATCGTGAGCTTCTTTCTCGAGTTCAGTTCCTTTATAATTCAAGTATTGTTGAAAGGTCTTTTCAACATTTTCTGAATATGGTCCTAATGAATTTAACGTGTCGTAAAAACTTGAAATAATTTGATTTTTAGAAAAGTCAGATTGCAAGTCAAAATATAGACTTATTGCGTTTGCGATATTTAATGAAGCATTATTCGCTAAAGCAATCTTTTCGTCGATTTGTTTGAGTAAATCGTCATTTAATTGTTTTCCAATATCAGTTTCATATGCTTCATATCGACTGTATAAAATGATTAATTGAGATAACGCATCTGAAAACAAACTATATTGCATAACAGCAGCTTCCGCTGCTGATAATTTTTTCACAAAGAATTGTTTTTCTAATTCGTATTTGTGCTCTTTACTTTTCTGTAAAATCTCTAAACTCTTTCCGACAACTAGGGTCAAAATTGAACCTATTAATCCACCTAATATTCCGATTAAATAATTATCCATATTTTTTGTTCAAATTACCCACAACTCGTTATATCATCTTATTTTGTATTTACATCCCTATCCTATTTACGGGATATCGTTACTTTTTTAATGTATAGGCGTATGTTAATTACATCAAGCATACAAAAAAAATAAACATACATGTATATCGTCAATGAATTTTTTAACAATTGATGATGTCAATTGTTAAAAGGATTTGTAAGAGAATCTTACAACGTTTAAGAAAGTTGTGTGATAAAGGAGGGGTCTAACTAAAATCTGGAATAATCATATTGCCAAACTTTTCTTGTACTTCATCAAAAGCGGCAAAAACATCTTTAGCAGCATCTGAAGTGACCATTTTCATGCGGTGTTCTTTAAAATGAGGTATTCCTTTAAAGTAGTTGGTATAATGTCTTCGGGTTTCAAAAACACCTAAAACATCCCCTTTCCAGTCAATGGCCATTTGTAAATGACGGCGTGCCATTTCTGTACGTTCAGCAATGGTGGGTTTTTGCATGTGTTCACCCGTTTCAAAGAAGTGTTTTACCTCTCTAAAAAACCAAGGATATCCAATAGAAGCCCTTCCAATCATCGCGCCATCTAGCCCATAGCTGTCACGCATCTCCATGGCCTTTTCGGGCGTGGTAATGTCTCCATTTCCAAAAACAGGAATGTGCATTCTCTGGTTGTTTTTTACTTCAGCAATGGGTTTCCAATCTGCATCGCCTTTATACATTTGCGCACGTGTTCTACCATGAATAGAAATGGCTTTGCAACCAACATCTTGCAAACGTTCAGCTACTTCTACAATCCGAATAGAATCATGATCCCAGCCCAAACGGGTTTTTACGGTGATGGGTAAATCGGTATGTTTTACCATGGCTTCCGTTAGCGAAACCATTAAGCCAATGTCTTTTAAAATACCCGCGCCAGCACCTTTAGAAACCACTTTCTTTACAGGACAGCCAAAATTGATATCTATAATATCTGGATTTGATTTTTCAACAATTTCTATGGTCCGAAGCATCGATTCTAAGTTGGCGCCAAAAATTTGAATGCCTACAGGACGTTCTTTTTCATAGATGTCTAATTTCATGACACTTTTTGCAGCATCACGAATCAATCCTTCCGAAGAAATAAATTCAGTATACACAACATCCGCACCGTTTTCTTTGCACAAAGCTCTAAAAGGAGGGTCTGATACATCTTCCATAGGAGCTAATAAAAGCGGAAAATCGGGAAGTTCTATGTTGCCTATTTTTACCAAAATTGATTATTTTTCTGCGAAATTAGTGTTTTTAATCTTCAAAACCCAAATTCCGAAGCAACCAAGAATAAGTTCTCCAAAAGTTCCGAAAAGCAAGCCAAAAGTTGGGGTGCCGTCTATCGTAATACTCAACAATCTACCAAAACCTAGACCTAGCATAAACACCACATTAGTGACCAGTGCAATTTTGAAATACTGTTGTTTAAAAATGCCGAGAATCCACAGCATTGCAAATCCAAGATACAACCCCATAACGGCTTTAAAAAAGTTGTGTTCGTCTATGGTTTGTAGTTGAATATCGAATTTTGAAGCCGGATTGAACCCGTAAACAAAAGAAACAGGTATTACAATGATGACCGAAATGATCAAATGTATTTTAGTAATAAATTGATATTTTATAGAAATCATTTTATCGGTTCTTAAAAAACACGCACGACATTAAATCCAAAGAAAATAATACCATTGGACCAATCGCCTTCCGCATTGCTTAAGAAGCCAGGTTCGTTGGTAGACTGTGCGTTGGAGAAAAGTAATTGAAAAACATGTCCACCCGTTTCTAAATCCATACCAATCGTTAGTGGATTGTTGTAAAAAGAATTTGTATTTCGATTAAAATTATAGGCATAATCCATATTGATGCTTACCCGTTTGCTTACTTTCATTCTTCCACCAAAACCCATTAAAAATTGATTGTGATTTGCGACACCTACTTCATTTAAGTCTTGTAAATTTTGTCTCACATAACTTGGAGCCATTAAGAAAGAGAACTTATCTGAAATTCTTTTTGAGACCAAAAACTGGGCAGCATAACTCATGCGGTCTCCAAATTGTAAATCGGGCATTCTGTCTTTCTCAAGTTCCGCATTTACATTTGCAGTTCCGTAAAAGACAATGTTCAATGGAAAGGTTTTCGATTGTTTTGCCAATCGAACTTTAATTGCAGATGCATAGGTTTGATTCAACGATTCTCTACTTGCACTCAGTTGAATGCCGTCCCAAAAACTATATACTAATTGAATGTTTGTATTTGCATTGTCCAAGCCAAAAAAGGTTTCAAAACCGTCTTTTACAGATCCAAATCGATGGGAAACGTAGAGGTATAAATCTCCTTTCGCTGCAATCTTTGTAGATTGTAGGTTTCCGATTTTCATGGCTTTGAAAGCCGGAAGTTCAAAGGAGGGTTTCGCTTCAGAAATATCATCTAACTCGTCCATTAAATCATCTTGCGCTTTTAAACTTACTACACTTAAAAGGGCACATGCTAAAAGGAAATAGTTTCGATTCCTGTTTTTTACTTTTGAATAATACATTGATCTAATTTTAGTTCGTTTAATAAATCGTCATAACCAATAAAACGACCTTTAATTTTGATGTTTTGTTGTTCAGCCACTGTTTTTTGAGTTTCTCTAAACTGACAATAAACCTCACTGTTAAGTGTGATTCCATAGGCATCTTTTGAAGTAACAACCCCTTCTAAAACAACAACCTTGTTCAGCCAATCATTTGTGTTTTCTTGAATTTTTGTGCTAAAAGCTGCGGTTGTTCCTGTAAAAGCAACTTGTTTTGATTCTATGGTTGCTGGCGGTTTCATGAGATAGGTGTAGGTGATCCAGCCCGAGCAACAAATGGCAAGAAGCAATACAATAAATTTACTTTTTTTCGACAAGTTCATAGTTCAATGTGATGTGAATGTTCTCTGCAATTTTCTTACGGACGATGTTTGGAATGTCGATGTCAAAATCTTGAGGTGCGACCGTAAATTTTGATGAAACGATTATTTTATCTCCCTCAAGTGTTACCCTTGCTGTAGTGTTTATTTCTTTTTTCACCCCTTTAACTGTGAGTGTTCCAAAAAGATTGTATTCTTTTTTTATGCCTAATTCTAAAAAATTGAAATCGGCTAATTTCCCTCTGAAAACTGCTTTTGGATGCGTATTCGAATCCATATAGTTTTCATTAAAGTGTTCTTGCATAAGTGCTACTCTAAATTGAAAAGCAGTCATAAATAGCTGAGCGGCAAGGTCACCGGTAGCGGTTTTTAAAATGACTGTCGTACTCTTGTTCGTTGCTTCTACGGGTTCAAATGCAGTTACAGAAGCTTTGAAATTGGTAGTGCCTGTACGTGTAAAATAGGTTTGAGAAAACCCAGAAATTGTCACAGAAAATAATAAAAAAAAGAGTATTTTTTTCATGAGATTTAATTTTCTATAAATCCATCTGCCTTCCATTGATCTATAATCGCCAATTTAGATGCAGATAATATTCCGCTTTGTGGCATAGGATTGGTGGTGCTATTCATTCTGTTAATAAGGGAGCCAAATTCTGCTTCTTCTCTTACTTGCGTATAGTTAAAGAGTGGGATTCCGCCAATTCTTGGGGTGGAAGTTCCATGGCAATTCAAACAGTTGTTGTCTATAATTGTTTTCACATCTGTATTGTATTTAACGAGTGCTACAATAGGAGTTGGATCTTCTTCCAAAGGAATTTCTGTCGTTGTACAATTTGTAGCAAATAGGCAAAAAAAGCTGACTATCAGCATCTTGTAATGGGGTGTCTTCATTTTTAAAATTCTTTAATACTCAAATATAAGCCTATTTTCTTTAAAAATTGATTTCCTTTTCTACTTCTTTTTTGGCTCTTTTTACGACCACTTTTGTTTGATCTCCTTTTTTGTAAGTAGACAAAGCGCGCATATAACTCATCATATCTACCACAAGGCTATCTCCCAATTTAATGACAATATCTCCTTTTTGAAGCCCTGCTTTTTGTGCCGGTTTGTCTTCTGAAACCCCATCAATTCGCATCCCTTTCCCATCAAACAAATAATCTGGAATAACACCAAGCCCTACTTTAAAACGTGGTGTTTCCTCACTTTCATTTTTTGTTTTTCTAAAAGGCAACTTCCCATTGTTGTCTAGGTCAGAAATGATGGCAAATAAATAGGTACTGATGTTTTGCATTCCTTCATAATTCAATTTTTCCGCATCATCTCCGGGCTTATGATAATCTTCATGTTGACCAGTAAAAAAATGTAAAACAGGAATGTCTGCCAAGTAAAAACTGGTATGATCGCTTGGCCCAACACCAGATGCACGTTGCACTAGTTTAAAAACTTCATTATGTGCTTTTAGAACTTGTTTAAAAATAGGGGAGGTTCCCGTTCCGTAAACGGCCAATATTTTGTCTTCTTTTAGACGTCCTACCATGTCCATATTGATCATATAGGACACTTTTTTGATATCTAAAGTCGGGTTTTTTACAAAATAATTTGAACCTAACAACCCCATTTCTTCCCCAGAAAAGGCCATAAACAAGTAGTTGTTTTTGGTGTTTTTATTTTTCAATTTTGCCGCAATATTCAGCATAACAGCAACGCCAGAGGCATTGTCATCGGCGCCATTGTGGACGGCTTTTGTAGCATCTCTATATAATGAACCTTCGCCTCCAAAACCTAAGTGATCGTAGTGGGCTCCAATAATAACGGTATTCTCTGCTTTGTTGTCTATAAAGCCAAGTACATTATTTCCAGTAATAGTTCCATCACCATTCACATCAAATTTCACCTCGCCATGCGGGTTTGTCTTTGGCATAAAGGTAAACGGTTGTAAAAATCCCTTTGTTCCTTTTGGTGACAATCCCAATTCTTTGAATCTTTTTTGAATGTAGTTTGCTGCTTCTTTTTCTCCTTTTGTGCCCGTTTGCCTTCCTTCCAATTTATCAGAAGCTAAATAAGTAACGTCTTCTTGAATTCGGGTTTCTTGATTAATTTTTGGTTTACAGGAAATTAAAAAATACAAAAAGATTAAAAATAGAAGGTTTCTCATGATGATAAATATTATTTTTGCGAAGTTAATTAATAAATAAGAAAATGAAAATTGTTTCCCTATTTGTATTTGCATTGATTACAATGTCATGTAAAAACGAAAAAAAAATAACCGTTACAAAATCAATAGACAAAGTTGCTGTTAATGATTCTTTAATTTACCCTGAAGAAGGACATTTTAAAAGCTTACGACAAGTAACCTTTGGAGGTGATAATGCGGAAGCTTATTGGAGTTTTGATGACAAGCAATTGGTGTTTCAATCCAATAATAAAGGTTGGAACGTAAGTTGTGATCAAATGTTTTTAATGAATGCAGATGCGTCTTTTAAAGACAAAATGCCACCAATGATTTCAACAGGAAAAGGACGTACCACTTGTGCCTATTTCTTACCAGACAACAAGCACATTATTTATGCATCTACACATTTGGTAGATGACAAATGTCCTGAGGTTCCTTTACGTAAAAACGGAAAATACATTTGGCCTGTGTATGATAGTTTTGATATTTTTGTAGCCGATTTAGAAGGCAATATTGTAAAACAATTAACGAACGAAAAAGGGTATGATGCAGAGCCAACAGTATCACCCAAAGGAGATAAAATTGTATTTACATCGACCAGAAGTGGCGATTTAGAATTGTACACCATGAATATTGATGGTTCTGATGTTAAACAAATCACCGATGAATTAGGATATGATGGAGGTGCTTTTTTCTCACCAGACGGAACAAAAATCATCTTTCGTTCTTCAAGACCAAAAACACCAGAAGCGATTAAAGCCTACAAAGATTTGTTAGCTGAAGGTTTGGTAGAGCCTACAGAAATGGAATTGTACATTTGTAATGCAGACGGTTCTGAACTTCGTCAACTTACCGATTTAGGAAACGCAAATTGGAGTCCGTTTTTTCATCCTTCGGGGAAGAAAATATTATTTTCTTCTAATTTTGAAGCAGAAAGAGGGTTTCCTTTCAACTTATATTTAATCGATATTGATGGAAAAAACTTAGAGAGAGTAACGCACGGTGAAACGTTTGATGCTTTTCCTGTGTTTTCTAACGATGGTAAAAAATTGGCTTTTTCATCAAATAGAAATAATGGAGGTGGTAGAGATACCAACTTGTTTATTGCAGAATGGCAAGACTAACAGGATTGACGTGCTGAAATAAACAAATAGAGATACCAACTTGTTTATTGCAGAATGGCAAGATTAGTAACGCGGTTGGATTCAGTATTTTTATCAAAGTTTTTAGAAAAGAATTTTTAAGGCTGCAAGTTTGTTTTATTGCAACTTTTTTAAACCCAAAACAACTATCTTTACAGACTATTTAAGAAATCAAATTTAACAAATGAAGAACATTCGAAACTTTTGCATTATCGCACATATTGATCATGGTAAAAGTACATTAGCAGATAGATTGTTAGATTATACTGGCGCAGTAACCGATCGTGAAAAGAAAGCGCAGTTATTAGATAGTATGGATTTAGAGCGTGAACGTGGAATTACCATCAAATCGCACGCTATACAAATGGATTATACGCACAATGGGGAACCGTTTATTTTAAACTTAATTGACACTCCTGGTCACGTAGATTTCTCATACGAAGTTTCTCGTTCTATTGCTGCTTGTGAAGGCGCATTGCTTATTGTAGATGCGGCGCAAAGTATTCAAGCACAAACCATTTCTAACTTGTACTTGGCTTTAGAGAACGATTTAACAATTATTCCAGTATTAAATAAAGTAGATTTACCTTCTGCAAATCCAGAAGAAGTAACCGATGATATTGTAGACCTATTGGGTTGTGACCCAGAAGAAGTAATTCATGCAAGTGGAAAAACTGGTTTTGGTGTTGGCGATATTATTCAAGCAATTATTGATCGCATTCCGGCTCCAAAAGGAGACCCAGACGCACCATTACAAGCGTTAATATTTGACTCTGTGTATAATTCTTATCGAGGAATTGAAACTTATTTTAGAGTTTTTAATGGAGAAATTAAAAAAGGACAACGGATTAAGTTTTTAGCAACAGATAACGAGTATTTTGCCGATGAGGTAGGGACTTTAAAGTTAGAGCAAGTTGTAAAAACATCTGTAAAAACAGGAGATGTTGGATACTTAATTACAGGGATAAAAACAGCAAAAGAAGTAAAGGTAGGAGATACTATTACAGATGCTGTCAATCCAACAAAAGAAACGATTGATGGATTTGAGGATGTAAAACCAATGGTTTTTGCAGGAATCTATCCAGTAGATACAGAAGATTACGAAGAGTTGCGAAACTCCATGGAAAAATTGCAGTTAAACGATGCTTCTTTGGTTTTTGTGCCAGAAAGTTCTGCCGCTTTAGGCTTTGGTTTTCGTTGTGGATTCTTAGGAATGTTGCACATGGAAATTATCCAGGAACGTTTAGAACGTGAATTTAACATGACGGTGATTACGACGGTTCCCAACGTTTCATACCACGCATATACCCGTAAAAATCCAAATGAATTAATTCTCCTAAACAATCCAACAGATTTACCAGATCCTTCGAGATTAGATCGTGTAGAAGAGCCGTTTATCAAAGCGTCTATCATTACAAAATCGGATTTTGTAGGGCAAGTAATGAGTTTGTGTATTGAAAAACGTGGAGAAATTACCAATCAAACCTACTTAACAACAGAACGTGTTGAGTTGACTTTTGACATGCCTTTGGCAGAAATTGTTTTCGATTTTTACGACCGATTAAAAACAGTTTCTAAAGGATATGCATCTTTCGATTATTCTCCAATAGGAATGAGAGAATCAAAATTGGTTCGTGTAGATATTTTATTAAATGCATCACCAGTAGATGCCTTGTCCGCGTTATTACATGCCGATAATGCCTATACGATTGGGAAGAAAATTGTTGAAAAATTAAAGCAATTAATCCCAAGACAACAATTTGATATTCCGATTCAAGCAGCCATTGGTGCCAAAATTATCGCCAGAGAAACCACCAAAGCATTGCGTAAAGATGTTACAGCAAAATGTTATGGAGGAGATATTTCTCGAAAACGTAAATTATTGGAAAAGCAGAAAAAAGGAAAGAAAAGAATGCGCCAAGTAGGGAATGTAGAAATTCCGCAAGAAGCATTTATGGCCGTTTTAAAGTTGAATGATTAATTCATTTTAGAATTCAATACACAAGTAAAAACAAAACCTCCTTTTTGAGTCATCAGAAAGGAGGTTTTATTTGCAGTAATTTTAATTTATTTTTAAAATGATTTCTCATTTTAGTTTGATAAATTTACCCCAGAAATAATTTCTTTTTTTGTGGAATATAAAAATGATATAATGACCAACAAGCCGAATATTCTGATTGTGTACACAGGCGGTACCATTGGTATGGTAAAGGACTATAAAACCAAGGCGTTAAAAGTTTTTGATTTCAGTCAAATTGTAGACAAAATTCCAGAATTGAAGCAATTGGATTGCCATATCGATAGTCTTTCTTTTGAAGAATTGATAGATTCTTCCAATATGAATACCCATTATTATGTGCAGATCACAGAAATTATTGAAGCAAATTATGAAAAATATGACGGTTTTGTAATTTTAACAGGATCGGATACCATGTCTTATATTTCATCGACCATTAGTTTTATGTTCGAAAACTTACAGAAACCCATTATTTTTACAGGATCGCAATTGCCGATTGGAGATTTGCGAACCGATGCAAAAGAAAACCTGATAACCACCATTGAAATAGCAGCAGCAAGAAAAAATGGCAAACCTGTGATTTCTGAAGTTTGTTTATACTTTGAGTACAAACTCTACAGAGCTAATAGAAC
Organism: Polaribacter sp. SA4-10; assembly: GCA_949519155.1. Lineage (GTDB taxonomy): Bacteria > Bacteroidota > Bacteroidia > Flavobacteriales > Flavobacteriaceae > Polaribacter. The sequence continues at coordinate 135,367 of CATIQU010000033.1, read as the reverse complement.
CACAAAAATAAATGCAGAACAGTTTGAAGCATTTACTTCTATGAATTACCCGCCATTGGCAGAAAGTGGTGTACATTTAAATTTCAACGAACATCTATTACATTCTCAGAAAAATACAGCAGAAAAGTTAGTTGTCAGAAAAAAATTGGACACCAATATCGCTATCTTAAAGTTATTTCCGGGAATTACAAAAAATGTTGTTGAGAGTCTCCTAAATATAAAAGATTTAAAAGGAATTGTTTTAGAAACCTATGGTGCAGGAAATGCACCGACCCAAGATTGGTTTATCGATTTATTAAAGGCAGCAATCCAGAATGGCATACTAATTGTTAATGTAACTCAGTGTGTTGGAGGCAGTGTCATTTTAGGACATTATGAGACAAGTGTTGCGTTAAAAGAAATTGGAGTTGTCAATGGTAAAGACATCACAACAGAAAGCGCCATTGCGAAGTTAATGTATTTGTTGGGACAAGATTTAGATGTAAAATCATTTAAAATGTTCTTTGAAAGGTCTTTACGTGGGGAAATTTCATGAGAAGCCATTAGAAAGGAGGCTTGTTTTTAAAAGGAGTTTTTTGTTAATTGATATTAAAATTGATTTTTTCCATTAATTCTTTATAAAAACCTTCCATTTTTTTTTAAATGCTCAACATTTTTTTGTTAATTGCCCCTTCTAAATATCGATTTCGTTAAAATTGTGTTTTTTAAGCAAAAAGCCTTAGAAGTCACTTCAAAAATTCGTTTTTTTAGAGTGAAAATTTATACCTTGAAACCCTTAACTATTAAAAATTAATTATAACAAAGATGAAAAAAGTAGTAAATTTCCTAACTGTAGCAGGATTTATGTTTTTTGGAGCTATTCAATCAACTTTTGCACAAGGAGCAGTCACAGAAGAAAGAACTTTTCACCAAGAATTAAAACAACGTTTTATTGAAGGTGACCCACAATTTATGGGAATTGTATTAGTCGCCTTAATTTTAGGTTTGGCCATTGCAATTGAAAGAATTATCTATTTAAACATGGCAACAACAAATACTAAGAAATTAGTGGCAAGTGTTGATGAAGCATTAAGCTCAGGTGGAGTAGAAGCTGCAAAAGAAGTTTGTAGAAATTCGAAAGGACCCGTAGCATCTATTTTTTACCAAGGTTTAGATAGAGTAGATGAAGGAATTGACGCAGCAGAAAAAGCAGTCGTTTCTTATGGAGGTGTTCAAATGGGGCAACTAGAGAAGAATGTTTCTTGGTTATCTTTATTTATCGCTTTAGCTCCAATGCTTGGTTTCATGGGAACTGTAATTGGGATGATTAAAGCTTTTGATATGATTGCAGTAGCAAATGATATCTCTCCAGGGGTAGTTGCTGTAGGTATTAAAGTAGCACTTTTAACAACGGTATTTGGTTTGGTAGTAGCAATTATCTTACAGATTTTTTATAATTATATCGTATCTAAAATAGATAGTATCGTTAACAATATGGAAGATGCTTCCATATCTTTAATCGATTTGTTAGTAAAATATAAAAAATAATTATCATTATGAAAGATAATAATTTAGCAAAATATTTAAGCATATTCATAGCATTAGTTGCTTTGGTAGGTGCGATTCTTTTCATTAGAGTTTTTATGGAAGATCCAGACGCTATTGAAAACGATGCACTGATACAAGCAAGTGTTGTAAATCCAATCGTTTTCTTTTCGGCGGGTTTACTATATGCAGCTGTTGCAATCGCAATAGTTCTATCGTTATGGAGTATGATAAAGAATCCTCAAAATCTTAAGAAGATGGGATTAGGATTAGGACTTTTAGCTGTTGTATTGGTAGTTTCTTACTCAATTGCAGACAGTAATGCAGTATTAGATACACAAGGACTTGTTCTAGAAGGTGGTGATGCAGGTACAGCAATCAACAAATGGGTTGGTACAGGTATCTGGTTCAGTATGGCTTTAGGTTTAGTAGCAAGTTTGTTTTTTGTATATGACTTACTTAAAGGATTAATAAAATCATAAATTATGGCAAGAAGAGAGACTCCAGAAATTAATGCAGGCTCAATGGCAGATATTGCTTTCTTGTTATTGATCTTTTTCTTAGTAACCACTACCATGAATGTAGATTCAGGTATTTCTAAGAAATTATCTGAAAAACCACCAGCAGATTATGTTCCTCCAGTTATTAAGGAGAAAAATATCTTTGAAGTAAATATTAACAGAAATAATGAGCTTTTAGTAGAAGGCGAAAGAATGGATGTGAAACAACTCAAAGAAGCTGCTGTGAAGTTTATAGACAATGGTGGAGGTGACGGGAAATTGGTAGATGGTGTATCTACTGGGCCTTGTGACTACTGTGAAGGTGAGAAGAGCATTGCGTCTTCAGATCATCCAAATAAAGCCATTATCTCTGTACAAAGTGATCGAGGAACTGATTATGGTACATATATTATTGTACAAAATGAGTTACTGAGTGCCTATACAGAGTTAAGGAATAAACTAAGTCAAAAGCGTCACGGAAAATCGTATACCCAACTTGAAAAAGAGTATAAGGATAACAAGACGAATACGAAGCTAAAGGAAGAAGTAGAGGCCATAAAATCAGCATATCCTCAAATTATTTCTGATGCAGAGCCAACATCGGCAAACTAATTTTAAAATTTAACACGTATGTCTAAATTTAAAAAGAGAAAAAAAGGGATTCCTGCAGTGAACACTGCAGCTTTACCAGATATCGTTTTTATGTTATTGTTTTTCTTTATGGTTACCACAACCATGAGAGAAACAAGTTTACAAATTGAAGCGCCTTCTTTACCTTCTGCAACAGAAGTAAAGAAGTTGGAGCATAAAAGTTTAGTAAGCACCATCTATATTGGGAAGGCAAAAGACACAAAATATGGTGTTGGATACAATAAAATTCAATTAAATGATAAGATCGCTTCAGCAGATCAAGTCCCTGCATTTATTATCAATGCAAGAACCAAAGTTGCCGAAAATGAAATTCCATTTATGACTACTTCTATCAAAGCAGACAAGCAATCAAGTGTAGGTACAATTATCGACATTCGATTGAAATTAAGAGATGTAAATGCGCTTAAAGTTAGTTATTCAACCAACACGGGTTCAGATATTAAGTAAGTCAACTTATTTTTTTATATAATAAAAGCAATTCTATTTTTAGAATTGCTTTTTTTTTGCCTTAATTTATAGAATCAAAATCATGAAATTGTGTACCTTTCCTATTCATTTTAAAATTATGAATAAATTAGTATTTGCTTTTTTGCTGTTTTGTACTCCGATAGTATTCGCACAAAAAGATTCTTTGAATCTTGGTGATCGGTATTCAGATGATCAAATATATCTTGCGGTAACCTATAATCAAATGAATCAACAGCCCAGTACAATTACACGAAGTGGGTTTTCCTATGGATTGTCATCAGGCTTTCTAAAAGATATTATTCTTAATAAAAAGGGAACCTTTTCTTTTGCACTCGGCCTTGGTTATGGTTTTGATTTCTACAATCATGAATTAAAAGTTGAAGAATTAAATAATAGCACAATGTTTTCTGCGGACTATGCGTTAACCTCAAACACCTATTTTTCTCATAATTTAGAACTTCCATTCGAAATTCGTTGGAGAACATCTACGGCTAATAAATACAAATTTTGGAGAATTTATACTGGAATTAAGTTCCTTTATAATTTTTCAAATAGTTTTGAACATATAGATATCAATGAGATTAAAACAACCTATTCAGGCGTCAATGCTTATAATAAGTTACAATATGGATTAACTTTTTCTGCTGGATATGATGCTTTTAATTTTCATGTTTTTTATGGATTGTCCCCTATCTATAAAGACGCTAAGATTAGCAACGAAGTGATTGATAGCAAAGTTCTGAAATTTGGATTGATTTTCTACTTTTTATAATAGGTAATAAACAGCTGTTTGCGTCATTATTCCAAAGAAAAAACCCAAGTATACCTCTTTGGTTGTATGTGCTTTTAAATGCAGTCTAGAACTTGCCAAAAGTCCAGAAAATAGGATAAGTATTAGTAGTATGGGTGCTAGGGGCGTCATGTATTCCATGCCCATCATTATAAAAAATCCAACCATGCTTCCCATAGAAAGTAAATGCAAACTCATCTTTATATTGAATATCGAAAATAAATATATAATGATCAATCCGAATGATGTTCCGTAAAACAACATTCCAAAATCTCTAAAAATAGCAGTTCTAAGTAATATATTTCCTAAAACGGTAAAGAGTAATATCATTAAAAAGAGTGGAATCTTTCGCTCTTTAATAGTGTGCATTTTAAATGACTGTATTAGTTTTAGTCCTTTTAGTAACATCAAAACCGCTAATGGAACTAAATAAGTTGTCGTAAAAACAAAACCAATTATAAAAAAGCGCTGTTCACTTTCGATGGAATGTGGTATCATTAAAAAGTACAGAATTACACCAATAGTAGGTAGTACAATTGGATGCAATAGCACCGATATTAATTTTTGAAATTTCACTAAATCTCCTTTCGTAAACGAGCAACAGGTAGCTCTAATTGTTCTCTGTATTTTGCAATCGTTCTTCGTGCAATAGGATATCCTTTCTCTTTTAGAATAATGGCTAACTTTTCGTCTGTCAATGGTTTTCGTTTGTCTTCCTCGGTAATCACGGTTTCAAGAATTTTCTTAATTTCTTTGGTAGACACCTCTTCCCCTTGATCGTTTTTCATGGATTCAGAGAAGAATCCTTTAATCAATTTTGTACCATAAGGTGTTGACACATATTTGCTATTTGCAACGCGAGAAACGGTTGATATATCCATTTGTATTTGATCAGCAATATCTTTTAAGATCATTGGTTTCAACTTGCGTTCATCCCCAGATAAAAAATAGTCAAGTTGATAGTGCATTATCGTGTTCATAGTTACCAACAAGGTTTGCTGCCGTTGTTTAATCGCGTCAATAAACCATTTTGCAGCATCTAACTTTTGTTTGATGAAAAAGACTGCATCTTTCTGAGATTTACTTTTTGAAGTAGCTTCTTGATACCCTTTTAGCATATTGTTGTATTCTCTTGAAATATGCAATTCTGGTGCATTTCTTGAGTTCAATGACAAGTCCAATTCACCTTCTGAAATTTTGATTGAAAAATCAGGAACAATTTGTTCGGCAATTTTATTGTTCCCTGCATAAGAGCTTCCTGGTTTTGGATTTAGCTTTGAAATTTCAATAGTTACCGCTTTCAATTCTTCTTCAGAAATAGAAAATTTTTCCTGAAGTTGGCGATAATGTTTTTTTACGAAATGATCAAACGCAGTCTCTAAAACTTCAATAGATAAGCTTCGAATGACTGTTTTTTCTTTCCCCTTTAATTGAATGATTAAGCACTCTTTTAAATCTCTTCCACCTACGCCAATTGGATCTAAAGTGTGTACGACCGTTTTTAAAATTGTGATTACTTTTTCTTCGGTTGTAAAAACATTAGCTGTAAAGGCCAAATCGTCTACCAAGTCTAAAATATCTCTTCTTATATACCCACTGTCGTCAATACTACCTACCAAAAATTCTGCAATTATGCGCTCTTCTTCATCTAAGCGAAAGGTGTCCAATTGGGACTTTAAAGATTGATGAAATGTAATACCGGCTGCATAGGGTACGTTCTTTTCCTCGTCGTCTGCGGAGTAATTATTTGCTTGTGTTTTGTAACTTGGAACATCATCATCACTTAAATACTCATCAATATTGATCTCTTCAGTATCGATATTTTCAGTGCCAGTGTCGTCATATTCATCCTCTAAAGTCTCTTCAAAAGACTCAGGTTCTTCCTTTCCAGTATCTAAAGCAGGATTCTCTTCTATTTCTTGTTTTATACGTTCTTCAAAAGCTTGTGTTGGCAATTGAATTAGCTTCATCAACTGAATTTGTTGTGGAGATAATTTTTGTAAGAGTTTATAATGTAAACTTTGCTTTAACATACATTAAAGATACAATAATCTATTTAAAATTCTGCATTTTGTGGCGTTCTTGGAAATGGAATTACATCTTTAATATTACTCATGCCAGTTGTAAATTGAACTAATCTTTCAAATCCTAAGCCAAAGCCAGAATGAACTGCTGTACCAAATTTACGCAAATCTAAATACCACCAAAGTTCTTTTTCATCAATATCCAATGCTTTCATTTTTTCAACTAAAACATCGTAACGCTCTTCACGCTGCGCACCACCTGCAATCTCTCCAATTCCTGGAAATAAAACATCCATGGCTCTTACTGTTTTTCCATCATCATTTAAACGCATATAAAATGCTTTAATATCTGCAGGATAGTCAAATAAAATCACAGGACATTTGAAATGTTTTTCAACCAAGAAACGTTCGTGTTCAGATTGTAAATCTGCTCCCCATTCATTAATTAAGTATTTAAATTTTTTCTTTTTATTTGGCTTGCAATTTCTTAAAATATCGATGGCTTCTGTGTAAGAAACACGTTTAAAGTTATTGTCAACTACAAAACGAAGTTTTTCTAATAAAGACATTTCGCTTCTTTCTGCTTGTGGTTTTGTTTTATCCTCTTGCGTTAATCGATTGTCTAAAAATTCTAAATCGTCTATACATTTTTCTAAGACATAGGTTAAAACAGATTTTATAAAGTCCTCAGACAAATCCATATTTCCATCTAAATCCATAAAAGCAACTTCTGGTTCAATCATCCAAAATTCAGCTAAGTGTCGCGTAGTATTTGAATTTTCTGCTCTAAATGTAGGGCCAAACGTATAGACCTTACCTAGTGCCATAGCGTAGGTTTCAGCTTCTAGTTGCCCAGAAACAGTAAGGTTTGTTTCTTTTCCGAAGAACTCTTTAGAATAATCAATTTTGCCATCTTCAGTTAACGGAGCCTTATTGTCTTCAAATGTGGTCACTTTAAAAATTTCTCCTGCACCTTCCGCATCAGAACCTGTTATGATCGGTGTATTTAAGTAGTTAAATCCGTTTTCTTGAAAATATTTGTGCACCCCAAAAGACAAGGCAGATCGCACTCTCATTACAGCACTAAAAGTGTTTGTTCGTATACGTAAATGTGCGTTCTCTCTTAAGAATTCAAAACTGTGCTTTTTAGGTTGAATCGGATATTCATCCGGATTGGAATCTCCTAAAATTTCGATTTCTGTAACTTGCACTTCTACAGATTGCCCTTTTCCTTGACTTTCTGATAACGTTCCTTTTATTGCGATAGCAGCACCAGTTGTAATTCTTTTTAAGAGGTCTTCAGGAGTGTTTTCGAAATCGATAACACATTGTATGTTTTTAATTGTAGATCCATCATTTACAGCAATAAAACGATTGCTTCTAAAAGTTCGTACCCAGCCTTTTATTGTTACTTCTTGTAAAATTGTACCCGATTCTAAGATCTTGGCAATGTTGCTTTCTATCATCTTTCTAAAATATTATATACACGAATGAACTCCTATAAATAAAGGCACAAATATACTTTTTTTGAAGGAAATTTAAGTATTAAATGTTGCTCTTTAAAGAGGCGGGTTACTTGTCTTCTTTCTTAGTTTTTTGAGATGGAGGGAAAATTCGCATCGATGGCTCTTTAAATACTTTTTTGTTCGCTATTTTCTTCTCAAAAGTTAATAATAGAGACGGTAGTAAAATTAAATTTGACACCATCGCTAAAAGAAGTGTTACAGAGACCAAGCCTCCTAAGGCAATTGTACCTCCAAAACTTGATAAAGTAAATACGAGAAACCCAAAAAATAATACGATAGAAGTATAAAACATGCTGACTCCAGTTTCCTTTAAAGCAGCATAGACAGAAGGTTTCACTTTCCATTTGTTGGCAAGTAATTCTTGCCTGTATTTTGCTAAAAAATGAATGGTGTCATCTACTGAAATTCCAAAAGCAATACTAAAAACTAAGATGGTTGAAGGTTTTATTGGGATATTAAAATAGCCCATTAAACCAGCAGTAATTAGTAATGGTAAGATGTTCGGTATCAACGAAATTAAAATCATTTGAGGAGATCGAAACATCCAAGCCATGAATAATGCAATTAGCAATATTGCTAATGAGAGTGAGATGACTAAATTGGTGATTAGAAAGTTTGTTCCTTTAATAAACACAAGTGCCTTTCCTGTAATCGATACAGAATATTTTTCTGAAGGAAATTCTTTGTCAATAACCGCTTTGAGTCGTTTTTGTATGACATCCATTTTGTCGGTACCAATGTCCTTCATAAACGTTGTGATTCTTGCATAACGACCGGTAGAATCTACAAATGTTTTTAGCATGCTCGCATCGCTATTTGAATTTTTGGTATAAGCAAAAATATAACTTTGTTCCTGTCCAGTTGGCAATTGGTAGTACTTTGGATTTCCTTTGTAGTAGGCCTGTTTTGAGTATTTTACTAGATTTACTACAGAAATAGGTTTCGATAGTTCTGGAAACATCTCTATTGCCTCATTAATTTTATCCATCTTTTTAAGTACAGATAATTTCATGACCCCTTTGTCTTTTTTGGTGTCAATTAAAATTTCTAATGGCATGATGCCTCCAAACTCTTGTTCAAAAAATTTAATGTCATTGTAAAACTCCATGCTTTTGGGCATGTCTTCAATGAGACTCCCAGAAACTCTAATTTTATAAACACCAATAATGCTTATGATAATGATGAGGACAGTTGCAAAATAGACGGTAATTCTGTGGTGCTTCACCATTTTTTCCATCCAGTTTACTACGTTTTCAATCCACTTTGTTTCAAGATGACTTAAGTGCTTCTTTTTTGGAAGCGGCATAAAACTATATAAAACCGGTACAATTAACAATGCCAAAATAAATATACTGATGATGTTTACCGAAGCCAAAATACCAAATTCACGCAACAGTTTACTGTCTACAAAAACAAACGTAGCAAAACCAGATGCGGTAGTAATGTTGGTCATTAATGTCGCATTTCCAATTTTAGTAATAACACGTTGTAAAGCTTTTGCCTGTTGTCCGTGTTTTTTAATTTCTTGCTGGTATTTGTTTATTAGGAAAACTGCATTAGGCACACCAATGACAATGATTAAAGGCGGAATCAATGCAGATAAAACTGTGATTTCATATCCAAACCATCCAATAAACCCAAAGGCCCAAACAACCCCAATTATAACTACAAAAAGGGTGATAAAAGTGGCTCTAAAAGAACGGAAAAAGAAAAAGAAAATAAGAGCTGTTATTGCCAAGGCACCGCCAACAAAAAGTTTCATTTCATCTTTTATGTTTTTAGCATTTAAAGTTCTTATGTAGGGCATTCCAGAAACGCGAACATCCAGTCCTGTTTCTTTTTCAAACTGTTCTATGGTCGGTTTTAGATAGTTGAAAATAAATTCTCTACGTGCTTTGGTGTTTATGATTTCCTTTTTAATATAAATGGCCGTTTGCAACGTACCCGTTTCCTTGTTGTATAACAAATTGTCATAAAAAGGAAGTTTTTCAAAAAGTTGTTTTTTAATGGCTAGAACTTCTTTTTCAGTCGTTGGATCTTCTTCATATAAAGGTTCTAAAACAAACCGCCTGTTCTTTTTGTCTTTCTTAAGTTTTTGAACATCTGCAATAGAAATAGTAAAGTCAATCTCTTCGCGGTCATCAAATTTATCGACCAGATGATTCCACGCATTAAATTTTTCAGGGATAAAAATTGTTGGGTCTTTTACTCCAAGGATAACTAAGTTGCCTTCTTCACCAAAAATTTTTAAAAATTTATTGTATTCTAAATTAGCAATATGGCTTTCAGGCAAGAGGTTCGCCTCTGTATATGAGAATTTCATATACTTCATTTGTGAAGCTAAAAAAGCAGTAATACTTGCAATAACAATTAAAACTAGGTATCGGTTTCGTAAGATAATACTCGCAACTTTTGTCCAGAAACTCATTCAGAAAATTTTTGCAAAGGTAACGAAATTTGTAGAAGTGTTTTTAACAAAAAAAGGAGTGTTTCTTAAACACCCCCTTTTTTAATATCTGCTTAAATTCGCTTAAACCGTCATGATTTCTTTTTCCTTCACGGTGAAGGTTTCGTCGATTTCTTTGACAAAAGAATCGGTTAATTTTTGGACTACAGCTTCGGTATCTTTTTTCATATCGTCAGCGATGTCTGTTTTTTTAATTTCGTTGTTTGCTTCTTTACGTGCATTTCTAATTCCTACTTTCGCATGTTCTGCTTCTGCTTTTGCTTGTTTAGATAAATCACGTCTTCTCTCTTCTGTTAAAGGTGGGACGTTGATTAAAATGACATCACCATTATTCATTGGATTGAACCCAAGATTGGCATTCATAATTGCTTTTTCTATTTCTTGCAACATGTTTTTTTCCCAAGGTTGTATTGAAATGGTACGTGGATCTGGGGTGCTTACATTTGCAATTTGACCCAAAGGAGTCAGAGCTCCGTAATAATTTACCTTTACATTTCCTAACATTGCTGGGGTTGCTTTACCAGCTCTAATAGTACGTAATTCTTTTACTAAGTGTGCTAAGGCACTATTCATTCCTTCTTTGGCACTGTCTAAAATAAATTCAATTTCTTCGTTCATCTTTGGAAAATTTTAAAGAGTATGTTTTTTTAATTGCTAACGATCGTTCCGATGTTTCCTCCAGAAATTAATTTCAGTAAATTTCCATTGGTATTCATATCAAAAACGATGATTGGTAATTTGTTTTCTTCACTCAATGTAAATGCGGTCATGTCCATTACTTTCAATCCTTTATCGATAACTTCTTTAAAGGTAATGGTTTCGTATTTTGTGGCATTTTCATCTTTTTCTGGATCTACATTGTAAATTCCATCAACACGAGTTCCTTTTAAAATGGCGTCAGCATTCACTTCAATAGCTCTTAAAACGGCAGCAGTATCTGTTGTGAAATAAGGGTTTCCAGTACCAGCTCCAAAAATAACTACGCGCTTTTTTTCTAAATGACGAATCGCCTTTCTTTTAATATAAGGTTCTGCAATTTCCTTAATTTCTAATGCGGTTTGTAAGCGTGTAATGACTCCTTCATCCTCTAGCGCACTTTGCAATGCTAGGCCATTGATACAGGTAGCTAACATGCCCATATGATCTCCCTGCACGCGATCCATGCCATTGGCTGCACCTGCTACACCTCTAAAGATATTTCCACCGCCAATTACAATGGCAACTTCGATACCTTGGTTTACAACTTGTTTTATTTCTTTAGCGTATTCAGCTAGACGTTTTGGATCTATTCCGTATTGTCGTTCGCCCATTAAGGCTTCTCCACTTAATTTTAAAAGAATTCTTTTGTAGTGCATAGTGTTATTGAAAGTTATGCGAAATTACGTTTTTTTTTTGATTTTCTTTTTTTTTGAAATAAAAAAACCTCGCAATTAATTGCGAGGTTTTGAAATATGTTAAAAAGGAATGTTTATCCTAAAGTAACTCTTTTGAAGCCACTTACAGAAACATCACCATACGATTTAACGTATGCTGCAACATTTTTCTTTTCGTCTTTGATAAATGCTTGATCTAACAAACATTGCTCAGTGTCTAAAGTAGTGTTGTCTGAAATGAATCTTTCCATTTTTCCTGGTAAGATACGATCCCAAATTTGTGCAGGTTTCCCTTCTGCTTTTAATTCTGCTTTTGCAGCTTCTTCAGCTTGTGCCATTACCGCATCAGACAATTGAGACATTGAAATATATTGAGGAACGTTTTTCAACGTTTTTCCTAATCTTCCCAATTCAATATTATCTTTTTCGATAACTGCAATTCTTGCTTCAGTTTCTGCAGCAACAAATGCTGGGTCAAAATCTTTATAAGATAAAGAACTTGCTCCCATAGAGGCAACTTGCATTGCAACGTCTTTTGATAAAATAGCTGCGTTTTCTACAACATTTGATAAACCTACTAATGCAGCAATTTTACCAATGTGTGTATAAGCACCTACATAAGAAGCTTCTAGTCTTTCGAAAGAAGTGATTTCTAATTTCTCACCAATTACACCTGTTTGTTCAATTAATTTGTCTGCAACAGTCATTCCTCCAAAATCAGCACCTAAGAAAGATTCCTTATCTGTGTGATTCAAAGCGATGTCTGCAAACTGACCACCTAATGCTACAAAAGAATCATTTTTACCTACAAAATCAGTCTCACAAGCTAAAACAATGGCAACACCAAAAGTATTGTCTGCGTTTATTCTTGTTACAGCAACACCTTCAGTAGAATCTCTATCTGCTCTCTTTGCTGCAATTTTCTGACCTTTTTTACGTAAAACATCAATTGCTTTATCGAAATCTCCAGCCGCTTCTATTAATGCCTTTTTACAGTCCATCATTCCAGCCCCTGTAGCTTCTCTTAATTTTTTAACATCAGCAGCACTAATCTTTACTGGTTCCATGTTATCTTATTTTTTAAAGTTGTACTTATTTTGTTTCTTCCGTAGGAGTATCTGCTTTTACTTCTTTCGCCTTTGGAGCTTTTGCCTCTTTTACTTCCTTTACTTCTTCTGCTTTTGGAGCTTCTTTCGATTCCACTGCAGCTTCTGTTTTTGGAGCTTCTTTCGTTTTGTCTTTATCTGCTTTTCTGCTAGACAAACCTTCTGCGATTGCATCAGTAACGTGAGATAATACTCTTTCGATAGATTTAGAAGCATCATCATTTGCTGGAATTACATAATCTACTAATCTAGGATCAGAGTTTGTATCTACCATTGCAAAGATTGGGATATTTAGTTTTTGAGCTTCTGCAACAGCAATGTGCTCTTTCTTAATATCTACTACAAATAAAGCACCTGGTAAACGAGTCATATCTGAAATAGAACCTAAATTCTTTTCTAATTTCTCTCTCTGACGATTGATTTGTAATTTCTCTCTTTTTGATAATGCATCAAAAGAACCATCCAACTTCATTCTATCAATAGTTGCCATTTTTTTAACAGCTTTACGAATAGTTACAAAGTTTGTTAGCATTCCACCTGGCCATCTTTCAGTAATGAAAGGCATGCTTACAGCTTTTGCTTTTTCAGCAACGATATCTTTTGCTTGTTTTTTTGTTGCAACAAATAAAATTTTACGTCCAGAGTTTGCGATTTTTTGCAAAGCATCAGCGCTTTCTTCAATTTTTGCAGCAGTTTTATACAAGTCAATGATGTGAACACCATTACGCTCTGTATAAATATAAGGAGCCATGTTTGGATTCCACTTTCTAGTTAAGTGACCAAAATGTACCCCATTTTCTAATAATTCTTGAATGTTTACTTTTGCCATTTTTTTAAATGTGTTTACTTTCTGTTTTGTATCAATAAATAAGTAGTCTTTCGAGTCTTATCCATTTAGATGCTAAACTGTTTAATATTAAATATGTGTAATAATAACAGTTCCCAAAAACATAATCCTGAACTTTTCGAAGGATTAACGTTTAGAGAATTGGAATTTTTTACGTGCTTTCTTCTGACCAAATTTCTTACGTTCAACCATTCTTGGATCACGAGTTAGTAAACCTTCTGGTTTTAATACTAATCTGTGTTCTTCGTTAATAGAAACCAAAGCTCTTGTAATTGCCAAACGAATTGCTTCTGCTTGACCAGTTACACCACCTCCGTAAACATTTACTTTGATATCATAAGATTCTAAGTCTCCTGTTAACATTAAAGGCTGTTGTACTTTATATTGTAAAGTTCCTGTTGTGAAATAGTTCTTGTAATCTTTCTTGTTTACAGTGATATTTCCTTTTCCTTCTGAAAGATAAATACGAGCTACAGCTGTTTTTCTTCTACCGATTTTGTGTACTATATCCATTATTTAAGATCGTTAAGGTTAATAGCTTTAGGTTCTTGACCTGCTTGTTTGTGCTCTCCTCCTGCATATACATACAAGTTTCTGTAAAGTGCCGCTCCTAAAATATTTTTAGGCAACATTCCTTTTACTGCTTTTTCGATCAATCTTGTAGGATCTTTCTCAAACATTTCTGTTGCAGTTAACGATCTTTGTCCTCCTGGATAACCTGTGTGACGGATGTAAGACTTATCTGTCCACTTCTTTCCAGTTAAAACAATTTTTTCTGCGTTGATAATAACCACGTTGTCTCCACAATCTACGTGAGGAGTAAAGTTTGGTTTGTACTTACCTCTAATTAGCTTTGCTACGATAGAAGATAGACGACCCAACGTTTGCCCGTCTGCATCAACTAAAACCCACTCCTTGTTTACGGTAGCGCTGTTTGCTGATACTGTTTTGTAACTTAATGTGTTCATAATTACACTTTTAGTTTTTGTTTGTTAATAATAAATTAATTTTCCTTGAAAAAGGAGTGCAAATGTACTGTTATTTATTTGATTGTCAAAGATTGAATTAGGTTTATCCTTAGGTTTTTAGTAGTTTTTTTTTTATCAAGCTAAAATTAACACTTCTTTATGAAAAGAGAGAGTTACTTTTGTACTCTATGAAAAAGATATTTTAATGTTCTTTTTTGTCGAAAAAAATAAAAAATTTCGATGTTTCGCATACTCACTCCAATATTTATTTTGTTTCTATTCGTAAAGCTAAGTGCTCAAGAATCGCTTCCAAAAAGAATTTATACTACCGAACGATTAGACAAAGCCCTCGTTATTGACGGAGACATCTCTGATGCTGGTTGGAATGCTGTCGCTTGGTCTTCTGATTTTGTTGAAAAAACCCCTAATGAAGGAACTTCTCCAACTTTTCAAACACAATTTAAAGTACTCTATGATGCCCAATTTTTATATGTAGCTATTCGTGCTTTTGATGAAAATCCAGCATTAATTCAACAACGATTAACACGAAGAGATGGTTTTGCAGGCGATCGAGTTAATGTGGTTATAGACAGTTATCACGATAAAAGAACCGCTTTTGTATTTACCACCACTGCGGCAGGAGTAAAAGGAGAAGAAATTGCAACCCAAAACGGAAACAAATGGGATGATAGTTGGAACCCTATTTGGTACACAAATGCAAAAATTGATGCGAAAGGATGGACTGCAGAAATGAAAATTCCATTTAGTCAATTGCGTTTTGGAAATGACACCGCACAAATTTGGGGATTCAATGTTGCCCGAAATCTTTTTAGAGAAAACGAACGCTCACTTTGGCAAAGAATCCCAAATGACCAAGCAGGATTTATTAGTGAATCGGGAGAGTTGCATGGGCTCATTAATCTAAAATCACAAAAACAATTAGAAATTCAACCCTTTACCGTTTTACAATACGATAAATATCAAGCAGAAATAGGAAATCCTTACAAAGATGGAAGTGATTTTAAAATAAATGGGGGTTTAGATGCCAAAATAGGAATTACCAATGATTTAACGTTAGATTTAACTGTAAACCCAGATTTTGGACAAGTAGAAGCAGATCCTGGTGCCATTGCTTTGGATGGGTTTCAAATATTTTTTGAAGAACAACGACCGTTTTTTGTAGAAAATAAAAACATTTTCGATTTTAAGTTTGCCAATGGCAGAGACAATCTTTTTTACAGTAGAAGAATTGGAGGAAGCCCAAATAGAACCGCAAACCTAGCGGACGGAGAGTTTGCAGACGAACCCCTTAATGCTACAATATTAGGAGCAGCAAAGTTTTCAGGAAAAACAAAAAATGGCTGGTCTATAGGAGTTTTAGAAAGTGTTACTGCCAATGAATTTGCAGAGATAAAACAAGTAGATGGTCAAAGAAGAAAAGAGATTGTAGCACCCTTAACCAATTATTTTGTAGGACGCGCACAAAAAGACTTCAACAAAAGAAATTCTTTCATTGGCGGAATATTTACAGCCACGAATAGAGATTTAGCAGGCAACTTTTCAGAATTGCACAAAGCAGCATATACCCTAGGAATTGATTTTCAGCACAACTGGAAAAATAGAGACTACTATTTCGAAGGAAATACCATTCTAAGTCATGTGAAAGGAAGTAAAACCGCAATCTTAGAAACACAACAATCCATTTCTCGATCCTTTCAAAGAGTAGATGCAACCCACGTAAACGTAGACCCAAATAGAACCTCTTTAACCGGAACAGGTGGACGAGTAGAAGTAGGGAAGAAAGGTGGTGGAAATTGGCGATACAATGGAGGTTTTGTATGGCGTTCTCCAGAGTTAGAATTAAATGATATTGGGTTTTTACGTCAGACAGACGAAATGATTCAATATGCAGATCTTCGTTATTTGTGGCAGGTTCCTACTAAAATATATAGAGATATTGAACTCCGATTGGAACAGAATACCACCTATGATTTTGGTGGAAATTTAAATAAATTGAGTACCGAGTTTAGAGCACGATTGAATTGGCTGAACAATTGGGACACCAATATTGGAGCAGGTATCAATTCAAATGTTTATGAAAATTCCTTTTTAAGAGGTGGGCCGCGATGGCATTCTCCCAATAATTATTTCGTCTACACCTTTGTTGGTTCCGATACTACTCAGAAATTTAGTTTCCGCCTTGGTTATATTCAATCCGAAAGCCAGCAAGATGTTTTTAAAAGCAATCGCTATGTGTTTCGTACAAATTACCAACCCTTTGACGCTTTTAGCATTTCTTTAAACACCGAGTTTAGAAAAACAATCAACAAAGCACAATACGTAACAACGGTAGATTTTGATACTGAAAAAAGATATGTCTTAGGAGCAATAGACAACGAAACATGGACTACAACCCTTCGAATGAATTATAGTTTAAGTCCTAATTTTTCAATTCAATTTTATGGGCAGCCTTTTATTACACGAGGAAGATATGCAGATTTTAATTATGTGAATGCTCCAGCAGCTTCTCGTTTTGAAGATCGTGTGAATTTATACAATACAAATCAGATTTCAGCAGGTTTAGATGCCGATAACAATGCGATTTATTCGATTGATGAAACTCAAAATGGTTTTGAAGATTACCGTTTTAAGAAGCCCGATTTTTCGTTTGCACAATTACAAACAAACTTAGTCGTTCGTTGGGAATACATTCCAGGATCTGAACTGTTCTTTGTTTGGGCAAGAGGAGGAAGCGATTCCGTAAACCCAGAAAGCTCTTTAGGAAGCAGTCTCCAAAGTCAAATTTTTGATGCCCCACTTCAAGACACCTTTGTAATCAAAGCAACCTATCGATTTGTTCGATAAGCGGATTTTCTTTTAAAATGCTGGGGGAACTCTAAAACTCATTTTTTCATTTGTGGTAGGATGTGTAAAAGCAATAAATTCGGCATGTAAATGCAGTCGATCATGTTTTTTACCATACAGATCATCGCCAATAATAGGAGTGTTTAGTCCATCTTTATGCGCAGCATGCACTCTTAATTGATGCGTTCTTCCTGTAATTGGATAAAAGTAAACACGCGTCTTGCCGTTTTTTCTCTCGATTACTTCCCAACGTGTTTCCGCGTTTTTCCCATGTTCAAAACAGACCAATTGCTTGGGTCTGTCGTCTAAGTCAACCCGTAAAGGAAGTGTTATTTTTCCCTTGTCTTCAGTTAAATTTCCATTCAACAGCGCCACATATCTTTTTTGAATGGTTCTTTTTATAAACTGACTTTGTAAATGTTTGTTTGCTTCTTTTGTCTTTGTGAGGAGTAAAACCCCCGAAGTAGACATGTCTAATCTATGTACAATTAATGGCCCAGTAGCGTTGGGGTATTTTTCTTTAATTCGTGTATAAACAGCATCTGTAATTTCTTTGCCTGGGACTGATAAAAATTCTGCAGGCTTATGAACCACCAACATCACATCGTCTTCATAAATAATTTCTAAGGTTTTGTCTTTCGAAATTTCTTTGATCAGCAAATTTTCGTCCATGTCAATTCCATCTAACATATGTGTCAAAATAGGCTTACATCTACCTTGGCAAGCAGGATAGAAGTTTTTGTGCTTTCTGATCGCAGAATTGGGTGAAATGCCCCACCAAAACTCCGCCATACAAAGAGGCGTTAAATCGTTTTTAAAAGCAAATTGCAGTAGTTTAGGAGCCGCGCATTCACCAGCACCCGCTGGAGGTTTTATGGTAGGATTATTAAAAATATCAATGAGTGCTTTTGTTTCTTTTTGCTGATTTAAAAATTCAAACTTTTCAAACAATGTTTTTTGTAGCAATGCGGAAGTATTTTTCCTTGCTTTTTTTAAGGCGGCTATTTGTTCTTCAAATGCGTTGAATTCTTTTCTGCTTTCTGCCACTTTTTGGCTGTAGTAAACAATCAATTCTTTGTAGAAAAATTGATCGTTAAAACTTTCTTGTTCTAACTGTTGAGCTAGTTTTTCAAAGGCTTCTACTTTCAAGTTTTTAGCTGCTTCTCTTTTGCGAAGTTTTCGATCTTTTTTAGAAATGGTCATTTTTTTTCGCTGAAGCGCCAAGTCCTCCTCAATTTTTCGAGTAGCTCTTTTAACAACTCTTTTTAAAAAAAGATAGGTTTCATCACTTTTTAAAGCCGTTAACTTTGCATTAATAATATTAATTTCTTCTTCCCCTTTTTTATAAAAACTATTTTTAGCTCTCAAGTCAAAAACAGGAGAAACAAATAGTGCAGGACAACTTTCATCCTCTAGTTTTCCAGAAAAAGCTGTTAAATATCCGATCTGGTTATCTTGATTTTTTACGACTAACACCCCAAACATTTTTCCAACGGCGTTTTCAGTAGCATCTGTATTGAGCCCGAAGTTATGAGTAAAGTCCGTTTGAGACTCTAAATGCGATTGCACTTCTTTTACAGCAATTTTTGCAAGTGGATGTGGGGTATAATAAAATGGAAATGTGAACTTTTCTGGAAGTTCAATTTTTGAAATGGTTGTTTTAAAAAGGTGAAACTGCTTCAATGAATCCGTTTTTTCTTTTATGAAATGGTTGCGACAAAGTTTGAAAATATTTTTTTGTGCAGCTCCAAATCCATGTTTGGTGAAAGTGCTACACGTGCAATATAATCTTTGTCTCCTTCTTTTGTGGTTCCTTGGGTTGAAGTGGCAGGAATGGTCCAGTATACTCCATTTAACTGACCGTAACTAACACAATACTTGCTTTCATTCGGAATTTCGGTAATCATCAAATTGATTAATTGATGATTTAACCCTCGTTTGTATTCCTCTTTTTCTGCGTCTGTTGTTCCTTTTGTAGGAAGATCTAATGAAAACACGGATGGCGTAAATCCTTGATTCGCCAATGTTTCAGAAACAAAATTAATTTTGGCTTCTGGTAACGTTGCCTGAATATAGTTTACAAACGCCCTTGTGTTTAGATAGGCCTCTTTAATTCGTTGATTCATAGAAGGCAATTGCTTCGCCAAGAGTTCCATCTGAAGTTCGGTAGCTTCGTTGTCGCAGAGTTTCAAGTGCACCGCTATTTTTTCCATCAAAGCATTCGTCTTTTTATTTCCCACACAATATCCAGCAGTACATTTTCCACCACTTGGAAATTTTGATCCACTGACATAGGAAATTGTTCTAATAGACGAGAGTATTTCGTTTTCACCTAAAAAGAGCACATTTGGACAGAATGTTTGGTCTAAAATAAAAACAGGATCAATGGCAATTTCACCCTTTGCTGTTTTGCGTGTGGCACTTAAAACTTCTTTTAATTTTATTAAATCAGGAACTTCTACTCTTGGGTTTGTTGGGATTTCAGCAATGATAAATGGTACTGCATCTTTCTGTGCAATTGCATGTAAAACATGTTCAATACTTTGTACCATATCATGTGCACCATCAACCGGTAAGTCTACTACTTCAACGTTTTCAATACAAGCTGCAACACGTCTTGCTTGGTCATTGGTACCGCCATAACAATTGGGTGGAACAATAATTTTGATTGCTTTTCCTGGATGCGAATCCAAAGCATCATGCACGAGTCCCATCATAATTGCATACTGAATCGAGAGTCCGCTAGAACCTACTAAAGGAGTAGTATCTGTACCTGTAATTTTTTTAATTGAAGCTGAGACAAGTGTTTTGTTGATTTTATAAGCTCCTTTATTATGACCAGTAGAATCTTGACCTGTTAGTTGTTTTAGTGCAATCAACGCATTGACTGGTGTCATGGCAATGGTTTCTCTTCTACGAACGTGTTGAATGTCTGAAATATAAGTGTTGTTTTGAGCACCGTTTATAGCCAAAACACTTCCGAGTTTGCCATAATTATGAATGACAAAGTCACTATTTTTATGAAGTTCAAAAACAGAAAGCTCATTTTGCGGTGCAATAAAAACCGTGCTTCCGTCAAACTGAGGAATGACAGTGGAACTTTCTATTTGTTTTAGCTCAAATTGATATCCATATACACGGCGTATTACTTCAGCATCAAAAAAGGATGGAAGTGTCTCTGTATATAAAATTTGAGTTTTTTTATGCGCTAGGAAATTGGTTCTTAGAATTGCCAAAACAGGAACTGTTTGTGACGAAAAACTAATTACATTTTCTGGTTTTAAGTTGTTCAATTTGGCAATACTCCATTCAAGCACACAAGATAATGGGTGTCCTAGTCGAATATAGTCATACGCTGTGGGTAATTTTTGAAGCGCTGCTGTGTCTGTATTCTTGTTGTTAAATAAGACTTCAAATTGTTCTAAGAATTGAGACTTTGCTAACGCTTCATCATAAATATCAAGGCGATGTGTTGTTAAATCTAACCATCCTGACGGAGTATTTTTTAAGAGCTTCTTTATATAATTTCGTATCGAATTTCCTTTCATAATTTTACTTTAAAATCTGCCCGAAATATACATCAATTAGATGTATTTAAATCATATTTAAAAAGACGTTTTCTGCTACAATTAATCGACCTTCATGAGCTTCATTGTTCTGTTTTTGGTTCTCAAGTAATAAATGCCTGTTGGAAAACGTGTCAAATCAATTTGATTGTTCTCTTTGGTTAGCTGTCCTTTTAATAGGCTTTGTCCTAGGGGTGAAAAGAGTTCAAAAAGAACCATTTCGGTATTGTTAAAAGTGATGGTGTTTTTTGTTGGATTCGGATAGAACGCAATTGCTTGCTTTGGGGTGTCTATTCCTAAGGCTTCACACTCAAAATTTTGGATTACATTAGAAGCTGCTGAAGGGTTTAATAAGAGGTTGTCTGTTAGTAAAGGGCAGTAACATTCTTTTTCTTCCAAGTAAAGTTTTAGCCACGAAAGCGCTATTTGACCTACGATACCGTCACCACCATTTGGAGTATTTGCTACGTAGTGGTTTCCATTGGCAACCTCAAAGAGAACTTTGTCTGTAGTATTTGGGGTGTTGCTATAATGCACATCAGCTTGTTCCGAGGGGGGCGCTACGGTATCTTCTTCTCCACTAAAGATGAGTACTGGCACATTGTGATTGAGTGCTGAATTATTAAGATAGGGACACAGGGCAACCACTGCCGAAATAGTGTTGTCAAGTACTGCCGCTCTTTGCGCACCACCTCCGCCCATAGACCATCCGCTTACCGCTAGTTTATTTGTATTCAACGCACCTTCTAAGGGTGATGTAGTGCGTGTATTTTCTTGTTTGATGGTTTCTAAAGCATCCAATAGTGCATTGGCGCGTACTTCAGGAAAGTCAATAAGAGAGTTTGTGCCAATAATAATGGCTACGATTCCATGAGAGGCATAAAAAGGCCCCCATTCTTCTACGCTAGAAGGAAGCGCTGTAAATCCGGGCACAATTGCAATACTTGCAAAGGGCGCTGTTCCGTTTGTTGGGTAGTAAATTGTGGCGCCAGTATAGTCAGGGCCGTTCCGTATTCCGTCAGATTCGGTGAGGGTTGCCACTTCATAAGGCCCAGGATTTGTAAGACTTTCCACGGTTACGCTTTCGCATTGCGCGCTAACAGTTGTTGATGCTAATAGCGAAATTAACGTTAATAGCAATATTAGGTAGGTGTTTTTCATGGGGTGATTTGGTGCTATTAAATTTAGTGTTTTTTTACGCCGCATTTACTTCTTTAGGAGGTGCTATTTTTGAAACAATAAATCCAGCAAGCATTGCCAAAGCAAAGGAAGGTGCTAAAACATCCAATTCTTTCAGATAAGGACCAATTCCGTCCATGTTTCCAAACACAAATTTGCAGAGAATTACCGATATAAATCCTGTAATCATTGAAGCGATGGCTCCTTTTTCTGAATAGCCTTTCCAAAAAAGCGAAAGAATGATGACTGGACAAAAGGTGGCTGCAATTCCAGACCAACCAAAAATCATGATCCAAAAGACCTGCCTTTCGGGATAGAGATTGTAGAGTAAAATAGCAATACCTAGTGCCGCCATTGCCATTGCTACGGTAACAAGTCTCGAAAACTGAGTTAAGTCTTCATCTTTTAAATCGGGTCTAAATATTTTTTGATAAAAGTCGCGTGTTACAGCACTGGAAGCAAGAATAAGCAACGAGTCAATGGTAGACATAATTGCAGAGAGTACGATTGCAATGAAGATAGCGACTAAAATTGTGGGCAAGAATTCGTGGGTAATCATACTAAGTACGTTTTCTCCCCCGGTTCCTAAAATAGCTTCTGGATCTTGTCCTTCTTTGGTGAAATAAATGCGAGCAAGGATTCCGATTGTAACGGCTGCTGCATCTGTTAAGAGCGTAAATAGTAGAGCAACAGGTTTCCCTTTGTCAATTTCTTTTTCACTGCTAATAGACATAAACCGAACATATACTTGGGGCGATCCTAAGAAGCCCAATCCAATCATTGAGAAACCGAGCAGCGTAAATAAGTTCATCCACCCATCCTCGCTTCTTCCCATTATTTGGGTGAGTGTTGGGTCTATTGCGTTTAATCCTTCGGTAATTCCTGCACCATGGTCCATGGAAAACCAAACGACAATCGGCAGAAGTACTAGGCCAAAGAACATTAAAATTCCTTGAAACATGTCCGACCAGACTGCAGCGACAAAGCCACCAACAAAAATATAGAGTAATACAATGGCAAAACCAATGAGTGCTCCAATTCGATAATCAATATCGAGCATCGATTCGAAGGCAATACCGGTTACATCCATTTGTGATGCCACATAAATGACGACAAAAACAACCAATACGGAAGCAGAGATGATGCGCAGGGTATTTGTGGAGGATTTAAAATGACTTTGTAAATAATCGGGAATGGTAATTGATTTGTAGGTGTCGGAACGTCGTTTAAAACGTTTAGCCATAAATTGCCAAGAAAGATAGACGCCTAATAACTCTCCAAGGACTATCCAGTAGGCAGAATAGCCGGCCATGGCACCCATTCCTGTTAAACCAATTAATAACCATCCAGATTCTCCGGTGGCTCTGGCAGAAAAAGCGACTGCCCAAAAGCCCATTTTTTTACCGCCCAAATAATAGTCACTCATGCTTTTGACTCTTCGGGAGGCTAATATTCCAATCAGAAAGAGAATGGCGACATAAATGGAGAGGACGATAATTTTTGTGATCATTGCTTTTTATTGTTTTATTCGACAGCTAATTTAGCAAATAAAACATTGGCGAACGGATTGGCGAATTTTTAATTGAAACTCTGAACTTCTATTTCACTATCTAAATGCGTATATTTTTTAGCTTTTGTTGTAAGCTGTTGTTTTGTTTTTAATTTCTTTTCGATCCAATGGATTAAGGTATTGTTTGGCGATTCTATTTTCAGGATTTTGTTCAAAAGTATAAAGTATTACAATGAAAAACCACTCTAAGGGTTTCATTAATATGTACACAAAGTCTGCAATGAGTTTTTGTGCTTTACAACTTAAGGTGGTTAGTAGTACTATTAATATTATTCCTATATTTTGACTCATATTAAATTCAAAAATCTCTTTTCCAATTAGTAGGCAATGAATTTTGCTTAGTTAAAGAATGTGTATTGTGTTTTCGTTCATTTTAATTGCCCATAACTAGTTATATCGTTATATTTTATGCTCTTATCCCTATCCTATTTACGGGATAACGTTACTTTTTGTGAATCTTATCAAGCAAGTAATTTTATAGATTCATCTTTTGTTTTTATAAACTGTATTTATTTTTTTATTGCAATCTCTCATGAGCTAATTATGGCACAACTCTTTAACCATGCTATGATAGTTTGGCTATCACTTAATAAATGAATACATGGAATATTAGCTATTTGTGTTTTCATTTATTGATAGGTTGTTTGCGGTTTATTCAAACACAAAAAGCACCCCTTCTCAACAAAACTAAGTTAAAAAAGGAGTGCTTGTGTATGGAAATAAATAAGTGGGAATATACGGGTATAACTGTACTTATTTTGAGAATAACTGAAATTTTTAAATGTTGATTTACAGTTTTTTAGTGTGCTTTCAGCCAGAATTGGTCAATGTCAGTTCTGGTCAGCACAAAATTTCCCGACTCAGAGTACAGATACTTTTGGTAGATGTTGATACGGTCTATATTACTGCAAGCGTACTTGTTTTACCAATTTGCAGTAGGAGAAAACAGTAACTCAGTAGGATTGTCAATGTCATAGAGATATTGATATCCCCTAGATTCTTTATTGCAAAAAGGAGTGATGAGGTTGATCATTTTTGTGAAACCATTTAAGGTTAAAACACAATAAAAAGTCTGTTGATCCTTACTAAGAATACCTTCATCAGATTTAAATAAGCCTAATATTAAATTGCAATTACGAGGAGTAATAAAAGGGACTTGAGATAAATCCAATTGTTGTTTCTTTTCAACAATTGTTTCCATAAGAAGTGCTCTAAATTGAATTGCCTCCGCTTTGTTAAAGTTGTACAATCGAACAACATTTTCATCGAGACCATTTACGTTTTCAATATAATCTAATTCCATTTTCTAAGAGATTAATGGGCTTCCAGCCAGTTGAGTCCAGTGCCCACTTCCACGTCCAAAGGAACCGTCATTTTAAACGCATTTTCCATTTCATATTTTATAATAGGAGTAATGATGTCTAGCTCATCTTTGTGTGCGTCAAACACCAATTCATCATGCACCTGTAACAACATTTTCGATTTGAAATTTTCTTTCTCAAAGCGATCGTGAATGTTGATCATTGCCAATTTTATGATGTCTGCAGCAGAACCTTGTATCGGCGCATTAACGGCATTTCTTTCAGCACCATTTCTTACCATGGCATTTTGCGAATTGATGTCTTTTAAATAGCGACGTCTTTTTAAAACCGTTTCTACATAACCATGTTCCCGCGCAAAATCTACCTGAGCCGCCATGTAGGCTTTTAGTTTTGGGTAGGTTTCATAATACGTATCAATAAGCTCTTTGGCTTCGCTTCTGCTTAAATCGGTCTGATTGCTCAGTCCAAAAGCAGACACTCCATAGACAATTCCAAAGTTAACAGTTTTCGCATTGCTACGTTGTTCGCGAGTAACTTCTTCTAGGGGAACATCAAATACTTTTGCCGCCGTAGAAGCATGAATGTCTTCCCCGTTTTTAAACGCATTCATCATGTTTTCCTCCTCACTTAGCGCCGCAATAATTCGCAATTCAATTTGAGAATAATCGGCCGCGAGCAGCACATGATTTTCGTCCCTTGGTATAAATGATTTCCGCACCTCTTGTCCACGTTTGGTTCGGATGGGGATGTTCTGTAAATTCGGATTGTTCGAACTCAATCTACCCGTAGCAGCCACCGCCTGCATGTATTGGGTATGAATTCTTCCCGTTTTAGGATTCACCTCATTGGGCAATGCATCCACATAAGTGCTTTGTAGTTTTTTATATTGACGGTACTCTTGAATGTCTCTAATAATTTGATGGTCTTTGGCTAAGAAAGAAAGCACCTCTTCCGCAGTAGAATATTGACCCGTTTTTGTCTTTTTGGGTTTGGCTACCAGTTGCATGTTTTCAAATAATACAATCCCCAATTGTTTTGGAGATGCAATGTTAAACTCTTCACCAGCTTGTTCATAAATTCCTTTTTCAAGCCGTTCAATATCTGTCGTTAACGTGCCCGATAATTCTTTTAAGAAATCTACATTTATATTGATGCCTTCAATTTCCATGGCAGTTAGCACAGAAACCAACGGGAGTTCTACCGCTGTAAATAAGTCGCTTACGTTGCCACTTTCCAATTCTTTGGTGAAGTGCTCCTTTAACTGCAGAGTAATGTCGGCATCCTCTACCGCATATTCGTTTTGCTCTGCAAGCGGCACCAGACGCATCGAAAGTTGATTTTTCCCTTTTTTACCAATCAATTCCGTAATGGAAACCGGTTGGTAATTCAAATAAGTTTCAGCCAGCATGTCCATATTGTGACGCATGTCTGGATTGATGAGGTAATGCGCAATCATGGTGTCAAACAATTTTCCTTTTACGGGCATGTTGTAGTTAGACAATACTTTGATGTCGTATTTTAAATTGTGGCCAATTTTCTCAATATGTTGCGCTTCAAAAAAGGGACGCAATTCTTCTAAAATGGCAGCCGTTTCTTCTTGGTTTTCTGGAAAGGAAACATAATATCCTTTTCCAATTTCGTAAGAAAAAGCAATTCCAATCAACTCTACTTCAAGCGCTTTTAAACCAGTGGTTTCAGTATCAAAACAAACCGCTTTTTGTTGTAGTAATTTCTTAAGTAATAGTTTTCTTGATAGCGGAGAATCAATATGCTGGTAAAAATGACTGGTGTTTTCAATGGTTTTAAAACCAGAAGCTACTTCGGCTTCAGAAACACTTCCACTGCCCGGTGCAGCAAACAAATCAAATTGTCCATCGGTGGGTGAAGGAGCTGTTTTTTTAGCTGCTTTCGGTTTTTCGGCAGCAGCCTTCGCATCCGTAGTAGTTGTTTTTTCTGCAAAAGTTCGCGTAAAGTTTACCAATAAATTCCGAAACTCTAATTCGTTGAAAAGTGTGGTGACTTTTTCTAAATCGGGTTGATCCAATTCAAAATCTTTGGCATCGAAGGTCACTGGGACATCCAACATTATGGTGGCCAATTTTTTTGAAAGCAATCCTAATTCTTTGGCCCCTTCTATTTTTTCCTTTAGTTTACCTTTCAGTTCATGCGTGTTTGCCAGTAAGTTTTCCATAGACCCATAGGCTGCCAAGAACTTTTTGGCTGTTTTTTCTCCCACACCTGGCAGTCCAGGAATGTTGTCTGCAGAATCGCCCATCATTCCTAAGAAATCAATGACTTGTTCGGGTCTTTCAACGCCAAATTTTTCTTGAATTTCGGGCACGCCCCAAACATCATATCCACCCCCAAAGCGGGGCTTGTACATAAATATATTTTCAGAAACCAATTGCGCAAAATCCTTATCGGGGGTTACCATAAAGGTTTTAAAGCCTTCTTTTTCTGCTTGTTTAGAAAGCGTTCCAATCACATCATCTGCTTCAAAGCCCTTTTTCACCATAATGGGAATGTGCATGGCTTTTAGAATTTCTTGAATGTAGGGAACCGCAATTTTAATGGCTTCAGGAGTTTCATCTCTATTGGCTTTGTAAGCTTCAAACATTTTTACACGATCTACACTCCCGCCTTTGTCAAAACAAACCGCCAAATGATCGGGTCTTTCACGTTTGATGACATCTAAAAGAGAATTCATAAAACCCATAATGGCAGAGGTGTCCAATCCTTTCGAATTGATTCTCGGATTTTTTATAAACGCATAATATCCTCTAAAAATTAGTGCGAAGGCATCTACTAAAAAAACTCTTTTTTGATCTGACATTGGATTTTTTTTGGCTATTTATGGGTGTAAATTTTATGAGAGATAAAACGATTTTATCTATAAAAATTGTCACAGCAGTAAAGCTACAAAACTTTCACAGGATGTTCAAATTCATTTGTGTTTAAACGGTATATTTGTTGAATTTTATAAAAACTGTATTTGTATGCGTTGGATTGGGATGGTTGTCTTGTTATTTATTGTTGTTCTTTTAGAATTGTATGCTTTTCAAGCGTTGAAAACAGTTTCAAAAAGCAAAATTATTCGCTACTCTTGGATTTTAGTAAGTTTTGCAGCGTATTTGAACTTCTTGTATGTGGCACTTACTTATGACAGAACTCAAGGACAAACACCCCAGTTTCAAATGGCAATGGGCATAATGCTAACGGTTTTACTGCCAAAACTCTTCATTTTAATTGTGTTGTTTGGAGAAGATATTTACCGATTGTTTTTAAAACTTTTTTCTGCCATTTCATCTGGAGAAACGCAATCCATTGCAAGTAGAAGAAAATTTATCTCACAAATCGCTTTAGGCCTGGCAGCCCTTCCTTTTGCGTCTTTTGTCTACGGAATCATTCAAGGGAAATACAATTATAAAGTCATTAAATACAACTTAACATTTGAAGATTTGCCCGCAGCATTTGATGGTTTTACCATTACTCAGATCTCCGACATTCACTCGGGAAGTTTTACCAATAAAGAAAAAATACAGTATGGGGTTGATTTAATCAATCAACAAAAATCGGATATTATGTTGTTTACCGGAGATATTGTAAACAACAAGGCTGATGAAATGGACAATTGGATTGATGTTTTTGACAAATTGGAGGCCAAAGAAGGAAAGTTTTCAGTGCTTGGAAATCACGATTATGGCGATTATATGGATTGGAAAAATCCAGAAGATAAAGTCAAGAATTTTCAAGACGTGAAAGACATTCATCAAAAAATTGGTTTCGATTTGTTGTTGGATGAACATAGATACTTAGAAAAAGAGGGTCAAAAAATTGCACTTTTAGGAGTTGAAAACTGGGGAAAAGGATTCAACCAAGCAGGAGATCTTCAGAAAGCATCAAAAGACATTAAAAAAGAAGATTTTAAAATATTAATGTCGCACGACCCAAGCCACTGGGAATACAAAGTGAAGCAAGACGAGTTCAATTATCATTTAACCTTAAGTGGTCATACTCATGGTTTGCAAATGGGTATTGAAATTCCGGGTTGGATTAAGTGGAGCCCTTCAAAATATGTATACAAACAATGGGCTGGCCTGTATGAAGAGGCAGGGAGATACATTAATGTAAATCGAGGATTTGGTTATCATGCGTTTCCAGGGCGTGTTGGTATTTGGCCAGAAATTACCGTCATTACTTTGAAGAAAGGTTGATACTCAACCGATTCAATAAGATTGCGTATCTTTGTATTCTAATAATTCAACAATTTAAACATTTCTACCCCATAAAAACTTTGTACAATGACAAAATTTGGTGAGTTAATAAGTGTTGAGAAACCTGTTTTAATCGATTTCTATTTTGATTGGGACGATATCGATAATGGCATTGAAACGTTACGCGACGTCGCTGCTGCTTTAGGAGATAGCGCCAAGGTAATAAAGATTGATATTAAAAAGAACGAGCCTCTTGCAGAAGCTTTGCGGGTGAAAGGCAATCCTACTTTTATGATTTATAAAAATGGCGAAATGAAATGGCGCCAAACAGGAGAGCAAGATGCCAATACCTTGATTGGTATGGTGCAACAATTTGTGTAAATTATTCCAAAGTACTTTCTTGTAGTATTGATAAGGCATTCTTTTTAGATTGCGCTTTTCATGCAATTACTTTTTTTAAAACAGATCATAGAATCTTCTTTGACGCCTCGTTGTGAAAATGAGGATGAAGCAATCTGTGCATAATTACACGACTCTTTTTGCAAAAAAAAAAACACCCCTATATTTAGAGAAAATACTCATTATATAGGGGTGTTGTTGCAAAAGACAATGTTCAGTCTAGTCTTTTATAAGTTCTAAATCTTCTGGAGCTGTTTCTTCCTCAGGCATAATGTGTTGAAACAACTCTAAGGTGCCATTGAACTCGTCTTGAAGTTTTTTAAAGTAGGTGTAATCTACTTCATTGTCTTGAACTTGTTCTATAACACCTCTGTATAAATAACGAAATGTTAAATCAAAGTCTTCAAAAACCAAATCAAATTCTTCTTTTGAAAAAGTACTGTGCCAAACCAACTTCTCTCGGAAGAGTTTTATTAACGTTTCGGCAGTTGCCCTCGCTTTTTCTACTTCGCCTAATTTGTAATACATTTCTGGATAGTCTAATGATAAGCTAAAATGATCAAAGTCTTTTATCGGCATTTTGGTTAATGATAAATCTAAAACCTCAACCGCTTTTAAGGTGTTTCCTTGGACTGCAAATGCCGTAGATAGGCGCATTAAACTATTTCGCATAGAGATTGCGTTTCGCTTGCTTTGTTCGTCTAAATAGATTTTTCCATCGTTGATGTTTCGCCAATTCCATTTTTGAACATTGCTGTACATTTTTTCTGGATCGATACGGCCCATGTCAAACAAACTTTTCTTTCCAATGGGTGTTTTTATCGGTACCAATTTGTAGCCCAAACCATCTAATTGTAGGTAATCTTTCAACCAAATATATTCTTCATCAGCATTGGAACCTCCTGTAAAATAAAGCGGTTGCTTCCAATCGTTATTGGCTAAAATATCGAGCATTAAAATCCGATTCTTGGTAATTCCACGATCAATTTTAATATCGATGTACTCCACAATTTTATCGGCATCTTTTGCTTTCACGATGCCTGATTTTAGAACATTTTCTTTGTTTACAGGAATCCGAATATTATTTGCAGGCAATATTTTTTCTGGCACTCCATCTCCATCCAAATCATAAAAAGTTCGGGAATCTTGACTTTCAATCCAACGCATAAATTTCTGAATTGTAATGGTCGCATCTTTTGGAATAGCTCTTAATTCCTCAAAGTAATAGGCAACATCTAAACTTCCAAATTTATAGAGGTCGTGTGTTAATTGTGACGGAATTGGAGGCGCATCATAGGTTGCGCGTTTCATTTGATCGATGTACCAATCGGTTGCAAAAAGACTGGTATTGATCAATTTGACATCCGTTCGAATGCCTTCTACTTCTTGAAGATACCAAAGCGGAAAGGTATCATTGTCACCAATCGTAAACATAATGGCGTTCGGGTCACAGGACTCTAAATAGGCCTGCGCATTTAAATGTGCGGTATAGCGATTAGAACGATCGTGGTCGTCCCAGTTTTGTGCTCCCATTAATACTGGAACGGCAAATAAGGATAAGGTAGAAACAGTAACCGCGATTGTTTTTTTATTGCCATATTTTTTGAGTGCTTCATAGAGCGCCAAAACGCCAAAGCCAATCCAAATAGCAAAAATATAAAAGCTTCCAACGACTGCATAATCTCTTTCTCGAGGTTCAAAAGGTTTTGGGTTGGTGTAAAAAATAATAGCCAATCCTGTAAAGGCAAAGAAGAGTAGCAGTGTAAAAAAGTTTTCTTTGTCCCATTTTATTTGATAAAACAAGCCCATTAATCCTAAGGTGAAAGGCAAGAAATAGTAGGTGTTTCTTCCTTTATTTTCTAAAACATAGGAAGGTAGTTTTTGTTGAGAACCAATTCTTGCTTCGTCAATAGCATCAATACCGCTCAACCAGTTTCCGTTATTAATATCTAAATTTCCTTGAATGTCGTTTTGTCTTCCAACAAAGTTCCACATAAAATAGCGACCATACATATAGCCAAATTGATAGTCGACCATAAAGGTTAGGTTTTCACCAAAAGTGGGCCTTCTTTTACTCTCTTGCGGAATGCCAGCAATGGCCTTGTATCGTTCGACAACACTTGGAGTAGGGTCTACCATTCGTGGAATGAAACCTTTGTGCTTGTCTGAATACACAGGAAGAATGTTTTCGTATTTATTTACAATGATATACTCTCCATTTTTCTTTTCGTACTTTGGTTTATCATCTTTATAAACGTTTACAATATTTCCAGAAGCATCTTCTTTTGTTTGTTGCTTTCTATCATAAGAATTCGAATAATAGGTATCATAAAAGACATTGGCATCTCCATATTGCTCTCGATTGTAGTAGGCCAATAGTTCGCGTGCACTTGATGGATTGTTTTCGTTAATGGTGGTGTTTGCATTGGCTCTAATTGGCAACATGATCCAAGAAGAAAAACCAATCATAATGAAAAGTAAGGATAAAATAAGAGTATTTAAAGCTACTTTGTCCTTTTTACGTGTCCAGTTTAAGCCAAAATAAAACAATGCAATTAATGCAATTCCTGCGATAATTGTACCGAAGTTGTAAGGCATGCCAATCGTGTTGATGAAAAACAATTCTGAGGCACTAAAGAACTTCAATGTAAAAGGGAATAAGAATTTAAAGACAAACATTAAAACAATTACTGAGATTATGGTAGTAATTGCTGTTGTTTTTAGATTGATTTCTTTGTAGGTTTTAAAGAAATACAACATTACTATGGAAGGAATCACCAATAATGAAAGTATGTGAACACCAAAGGACAAACCAACAACAAAACTGATCAATACCAACCATTTATTTCCTCTTGGAGTTTGCATTTCACTTTCCCACTTTAGACCTAGCCAGAAGAGTAGTGCCATTAAAAAAGACGACATTGCATACACTTCTCCTTCTACTGCACTAAACCAGAAACTATCTGAAAAAGTGTAGGACAAAGATCCAACGATGCTACTTCCTAATATAGCGATGTATTTGCCATCTGATAGTGCACCCGACTTTAAGGCTAATTTTTTCCCCAAGTTAGAAATGGTCCAAAACAGAAAGAGAATGGTGAAAGCACTCGAGAGTGCAGACATAAAATTGACCATTTTAGCAATTTCAGTGACGTCAGTGGTAAACATTGCAAAAAAGGCGCCTAACATTTGGAAAAGAGGCGCTCCAGGTGGATGGCCTACTTCTAGTTTAATGGCTGTAGAGATATACTCTCCAACATCCCAAGAGCTTACGGTGGGTTCAATGGTTAATGTATAGGTAATTAGCGCAATTGTAAAGATTACCCAACCTAAAATAAGGTCCCACTTTTTGAATTTTATTGCTGTCATATATTTTTGTAATAGTCTGTGGCGAATTTAGTAATTAATACTAATAAAATGTCAATTCGTGCTTTTTACCGTGCAGAAAACATCATAAAAATTTGTTAAAGAAATTTTTTTTAAAAAATGCTTGTAGGATTGAAACTTTGGTTTAAATTTGCACCCGCAATAATGCATTGGCCTATGGTGTAATTGGTAACACACCGGTTTTTGGTACCGACATTCAAGGTTCGAGTCCTTGTAGGCCAACAAAAAGCTTCAAATTTTTATATTTGAAGCTTTTTTTCTTTTATAAATGTTTGTAAAACGTTTAAATTTTGAAAGTTAACATCGGCTTTAAAGCAGATTTAGACAGACTTTTAGCAACACTTCCATTAAACAAATGTGACAAACCACTTCTTCCATGAGTCGTTAGTGCTATGACATCTGCGTTTTTATTTCTAGAAAAATTTAAAATCCCCATTTCAACAGAAACATCGCAGTAAATAGTGATCGAATGTTTTGGCAATTTATAATCACTAATAAAGCTTTTTATTTTTGTCTCTGCCTCCAAGGTGCTTTCAAATTTATCGGGCGTATTTATTTTTAGTAAATGAATTTTACTTTTAAACAGATGTGCAAAAGCTAAAAATTTTTCAAAAGCGATACTGTTATCTTGATTAAAGTTAGAGGCAAATACCAAATCTTTAAATTTAAATTTTTCAGCATCTTTCTTTATAACAAGAACAGGTGCTTTAGAGGTTCTTACCACCTTTTCTGTATTAGAGCCGATTAGTATTTCTTCAAACTCAGAATGTCCTTTAGAACCCATTATAATTAAATCTACCGCTAGTTTATCTGCATATTTTAAAATCCCTTCATAAGGAACTTGAAGTTTTATGATGTGTTGGACCTCGATATCTTTAGAAAAAACACGCTCTTTAAAACGGGCTATTTTTTCTTTTGTTTTTCTAAGATACAACATGCTTTCTGGAATGCTAAACCGACTTCCTGCAGTCATATCAATAACCCCTGAAGGCAATTCGATGAGATGAAGTAAGTAAATAATACTTTCAGATTTTTCTGCAATTTTA
This sequence comes from Polaribacter sp. SA4-10, assembly GCA_949519155.1. Classification (GTDB taxonomy): domain Bacteria; phylum Bacteroidota; class Bacteroidia; order Flavobacteriales; family Flavobacteriaceae; genus Polaribacter. Next base: position 101,575 of record CATIQU010000033.1, on the reverse strand, counting down.
TTTGCGACTTTGGAAGCAAACTCGGATTGTTTAGAAAAGTCAATAGGGACTAAAATTTTTTTCATAAAAAAAGAATTTAGGTTAGAACTTGGTGTATTTAAAGTTACAAAAAATAAATGACTTGAACTCTTTTTGCTAATTCACAAACATTGTAGTATATTTGCACCGAAATAAGTAACGTTGAGAAAATGAAGGGGACCAAAAGTCCCCTCTTTTTATATTTTAAGATGAACGAAAAGGTAAAAGATTTATTAGAAGAAGCACTAGTACTTAACGAATCTTTGTATTTGATAAGTTTTGAAATATCAACAAATAATAGAATTCAAATTGTTATTGATGGTGATCATGGAGTTGCGTTAAGCGAGTGCATGCGTATTAGTAGAAATATAGAGAATAATATCGACAGAGAAATCTATGATTTTTCTTTGGAGGTTTCTACACCCGATATTGCCCACCCAATAAAAGTAAAAAGACAGTATGTTAAAAATATCAATAGGATATTAAAAGTAACAACTGCAGAAGAGAGTTTTGAAGGAACTTTAGCTGAAGCGACAAACGATGAAATTGTTTTGAAGTGGAAAGCAAGAGAGCCTAAGCCAATAGGTAAAGGAAAAGTTACTGTAGAGAAAACAGCAACTCTTTTATATACAGAGATTAAAGAAGCAAAAGTGAAGATTGTATTTTAAGCAAGAATGTAATGGAAAATATAGCATTAATTGATTCGTTTTCAGAATTTAAAGATAACAAAAGTATAGACAGGGTAACCCTAATGTCTATTTTAGAAGAGGTTTTTAGAGCTGCCTTAAAACGAAAATTTGGTTCCGATGATAATTTTGATATCATCATCAATCCAGATAAGGGAGATTTAGAGATTTGGAGAAATAGAATTGTGGTCGCAGACGGTTTTTCTGAAGATGATAATGAAGAAATAGAATTAGCAGAAGCAAGATTGATTGAGCCAGATTTTGAAATTGGCGAAGATGTATCTGAAGAGGTAAAGCTAATTGATTTAGGAAGAAGAGCGATTTTGGCATTGCGTCAGAATTTAATTTCTAAAATATTTGAACACGATAGCACAAATATCTTTAAGCAATTTAAAGATTTAGAAGGCGATTTGTACAGTGCAGAAGTGCATCACATTCGTCACAATGCAATTATCTTGTTGGATGATGAAGGAAATGAAATTGTTTTACCGAAAAGTGAACAAATTCGTTCTGACTTTTTTAGAAAAGGAGATTCAGTAAGAGGAGTCATTAAATCGGTAGAATTAAGAGGTAACAAACCTGCAATCATTTTATCGAGAACATCGCCAGATTTCTTAAACAAACTGTTTGAACAAGAAATCCCAGAAGTTTTTGATGGTTTAATTACCGTAGAACGTGTGGCAAGGATTCCTGGTGAAAAAGCAAAAGTAGCGGTAGATTCTTATGATGATAGAATTGATCCTGTTGGAGCTTGTGTTGGTGTAAAAGGTTCTAGAATTCACGGGATTGTTCGTGAGTTAGGAAATGAAAACATTGACGTTATCAATTACACAAAAAACGAACAATTGTTTATTTCAAGAGCATTGAGTCCTGCAAAAGTGACTTCAATGGAAATTGAAATGTATGAAGAAGAACGAAATGGTAAAAAAGGACGTGTAAGTGTACTTTTAAAACCAGAAGAAGTTTCTAAAGCAATTGGTAGAGGTGGAGTAAATATCCGTTTGGCGAGTGAATTAACAGGCTACGAAATCGACGTTCAAAGAGAAGGTCTAGAAGAAGAGGATGTTGAGTTGACTGAATTTACAGACGAAATAGAAGATTGGGTAATTGTAGAATTCAAGAAAATTGGTTTAGATACTGCAAGAGGCGTTTTAGACGCTAGTGTTGCAGAATTGGTAAAAAGAACGGATTTAGAAGAAGAAACAATTGTAGATGTTCAACGAATTTTGAAAGAAGAATTCGAAGAATAATCAACACGAAAAAGAATTAAAGTAAAAAGTTTATTTTTACAGAATTAAAGGCTAAAATATATTATATGTCTGAAGGCAAAACAATGAGGCTTAACAAGGTTTTAAGAGAATTAAATATTTCTCTAGATAGAGCTGTAGAATTTCTAGGAAAAAACGGACACGACGTTGAAGCTAGACCTACTGCTAAAATATCTGGAGACGTATATCAAGTTTTACTTGATGGTTTTCAAACTGACGCAAGCAAAAAAGCAGCATCTAAGGAAGTTGGTGAAGAAAAACGAAAAGAGAAAGAAGCAATTCGTTTGGAACATGAAGCTAAATTAGAGAAGAAAAGAGCAGAGGACGAAAAGAAAGAAGAAGTTGTTTTAAAAGCCAAAGCCGAAAAATTAGCATTTAAAACTGTCGGTAAAATAGACATCAGTAATCCAACTGGTAAAAAACAACCCGAAGCAGTAAAAGAAGCACCAACCCCTGTCGTGGAAGCAGAAAAAGTTGTTGTAGCTGCAGCAGTACCTTCAAAAGAAGAGTCTAAAATTGTTGTAGAAACACCCAAAGCAGAAAAAGTTGTTACCGAAAAACCAAAAGCAGCAGCGAAAGAAGTTGCCAAAGTAGCGGCAAAAGAAGCGCCTAAAAAAATTACTGCTGTTGAAAAAGAAGCGACACCGATTGTTTCTAAGCAAAAAGTAGTTGAAGAAAAAGTAAAAGAAGTAACCGCTGAAAATGCAGAAGCATTGGTTACCCAATATAAAAAGTTAGACGGTCCAAAGATTACTGGGAAAACGATTGACTTAAAGCAATTCGAAAAACCGAAAAAGAAAAAACCAGAAGCAAGGCCTGCAAACGCAAACGACCCTCGTAAGAAACGTAAGCGAATTAACAAGCCAACAACTGGTTCAGTAACTCCTACCAGAAGTGGTGGAGGTGGTGTTGGAAGACCCCAAGTAAGAAGCGGAAGTGGAAAACCACCTTTTAATAGAGGTCGAGTAAATCAAACTCCTGTTAAAAAAGAAGAGCCTACAGAAGCAGAAATTCAGAAGCAGGTTAGAGATACGTTGGAAAAACTTCAAGGAAAATCTAGCAAAGGAAAAGGAGCAAAGTATCGTAGAAATAAAAGAGATGCACGTAGAGAGCATACAGAAGCAGAATTAGAGGCGCAAACATTAGACAACAAAATCTTAAAAGTAACCGAATTTGTTACTGTAAGTGAAGTTGCAATTATGATGGATGTTCCCGTAACAAATATTATTTCTTCTTGTATGATGCTTGGTATGATGGTGACTATGAATCAGCGTTTAGATGCTGAAACATTGGTGATTGTTGCAGAAGAATTCAACTATACCGTAGAGTTTATCGGTGCAGAAGTAGAAGAAGCTATTGAAGAAGTACAAGACAAACCAGAAGATTTAATTACACGTGCGCCAATTATTACAGTGATGGGGCATGTTGATCATGGGAAAACGTCTTTATTAGATTATATTAGAAAAGCAAATGTAATAGAAGGTGAAAGCGGAGGAATTACGCAACATATTGGAGCGTATTCTGTAGCCGTTGGCGACCAACAAATTGCATTTTTAGATACACCAGGTCACGAGGCGTTTACAGCTATGCGAGCGCGTGGTGCACAAGTTACCGATTTAGTAATTATTGTAGCCGCAGCAGATGATGATGTGATGCCGCAAACCAAAGAAGCAATTTCTCATGCACAAGCTGCAGGAGTGCCAATTATTTTTGCAATTAATAAGATTGACAAACCCAATGCCAATCCAGATAATGTAAAAACGCAATTAGCAGCTATGAATTTATTAGTTGAAGATTGGGGTGGTAGTATTCAGTCGCAAGATATTTCGGCAAAAACTGGAGAAGGAGTTCCAGAATTGTTAGAAAAAGTTTTATTAGAGGCAGAGGTTTTAGAGTTAAAAGCAAACCCAAATAAAAATGCAGTTGGTGCGGTCGTAGAAGCATTACTAGATAAAGGTAGAGGATATGTCTCTACGATCTTAGTACAAGCAGGAACCTTGAAAATTGGAGATTACTTATTAGCGGGTAAACACAGTGGAAAAGTAAGAGCCATGTTTGATGATAAAGGAAACAACCTGAAAGAAGTTGGTCCTTCTACGCCAGTATCTATCTTAGGATTAGATGGAGCGCCACAAGCAGGAGATAAATTCAATGTATTTGATGACGAACGTGAAGCAAAACAAATTGCATCAAAACGTTCTCAATTACAGCGAGAGCAATCTGTTCGAACTCAGAAAACATTAACGTTGGATGAGATTGGACGTAGAATTGCATTGGGAGACTTTAAAGAGTTGAACATTATATTAAAAGGAGATGTAGATGGTTCTGTAGAAGCATTAACAGATTCTTTCCAAAAATTATCTACCGAAGAAATTCAAGTAAATATTTTACATAAAGGAGTTGGAGCCATTACAGAAAGTGATGTGTTATTAGCAACGGCCTCAGATGCAATTATAGTTGGTTTTAACGTTCGTCCGCAAGGAAACGCAAGAGTCATTGCAGATAGAGAAGAAGTAGATATTAGAACGTATTCTATTATTTATGATGCAATTGGTGACTTAAAAGATGCGATGGAAGGAATGTTGTCTCCAGACATGAAAGAAGAAATCAGTGGTAATGTAGAAATTAGAGAAGTATACAAAATCTCGAAAATTGGAAATATTGCAGGGTGTATGGTGATCTCTGGTAAAATCTTTAGAGATTCTAAAATTAGAATTATTAGAGACGGAATCGTTGTTCATGATGGCGTATTGACCTCTTTAAAACGTTTCAAAGACGATGTTAAAGAAGTTACCAAAGGATATGATTGTGGTCTTCAATTAAAAGGCTATAATGATATTGAAGAAGGAGATGTCATTGAAGCTTATAAAGAAGTAGCAGTAAAGAAAAAATTGAAATAAGAACTTCAATATAGATCAAAAAAAACGTCGCAATTTGCGACGTTTTTTTTGCTTGTAAATTTTTTTATTTGCTAATTGGAATAACAATCGCACCCGAAAATTTCCTGTTAATTTCTCTCAAAGCCTTGGCAGCCTCTAAAGTTGTTTTGTATTTACCAACCTGTATTTTCCATTCTGGTGCATTGTATTTTAAATAGGTTTCTATCGATGGGAATTCTATGCGAAACTTAGCTCTAATGGTCTTAACGCGTTTTTCAGCTCCGTTGTAAAGCTGAATGCGGTAACCAATGCCTTTGCGCTCGTTATAGGCTCTTTTCTTTTCAATGATAGTGCGAATACTGTCATTATCATTGTTTTGTGATTGTGCACGGCTGTTGTAATTTCCCAGGCAAAAAAGGCAGGCAAAAGTGAGTAGAATTGCTTTTATGTTCATTATTTATATTCTTTCTACAAAAGTAACAACTTGTTGCATAATATCTTGGGAAAAACCTTATTTAGAATTGTTATAAATTAATATTTAAGATTCCTTTCGCTTTTTAAAATTTAGCAATAAGTAGTACTTTTGTACAACTGAATCATGGGTCAATTTTGAATCAGTTTTTAACTAGAATATTTAAATTATAGTTGTAAATATGAAAAGTGTAGCATTGCACAATAGACTTACGAGTTTGCTTTTTAAAAGTATCACATTTCTTTTATTATTCGCATTCACCCTTTCCTCAAACGCACAAGATGTAGATGAGGCACGTTATAAAGAAGGAAAAAATTTATTTAAATCTCAATGTGCTTCTTGTCATAAGTTAGACAAAAAGTTGATTGGACCAAAGTTAGGTGGTGTGGAATCTCGTAGAGAGAACTACTGGTTAAAATCTTGGATTCGAAACAACGCAGCGTTAAGAGCTTCAGGGGATGCAGATGCCATTGCCATTTATGAAGAATACAACGGTTCTGTGATGACTGCTTTTCCAGCTTTGACAGATCAGAATATCGATGATATTTTATATTATACTACAATTGGTAAAATAACAAAAGTTCCCGAGGTAAAACCTGAAGGAACTGGAAATGATGATACCAATGGAGGAACTCCTTCATGGGTGATTATGATTTTAGCTTCCGCTATTATTGTTGCTTTCATTATGATTGCTTCTTTGTTGAAGCAAGTCAATGAATTAAAAGGAAACAAAAAGGTAGACTCAGGCGTACAATCAAATCTTAAAAGAGACTTGCAAGAATTGTGGGCAGGAATCAAAAAGAACACGTTCTTACAAATACTTTTTGTCATCTTCGCATTGTTGATGTCTGCATATGTATTGTTCGGAACCTTGTTTAGTGTAGGTGTAGACCAGGGATATCAACCGGTACAACCAATTGTGTTTTCTCACAAAATTCACGCAGGAGATAATAAAATAGACTGTCAATATTGTCACTCATCTGCAAAACATAGTAAGCATTCAGGAATTCCTTCTGTAAACGTCTGTATGAATTGTCACAAAAGCATTGCTGAAGTTGCAGATAATACAGTGGTAGTTTTAGAAGACAGAACATTAGAGAAAGCAGAATTAGACAAAGAAATTGCAAAAGTATACAGAGCTGCAGGTTGGGATCCAGAGGAATTAGAATATACAGGAGATACGAAACCAATCAAATGGGTTCGCATTCACAACTTACCAGATTTCGTGTATTTTAATCACTCACAACACGTAACCGTTGCAGGTGTAAAATGTCAAAAATGTCATGGACCTGTAGAAGAAATGGAAGAGATGTATCAACATGCTCCGTTAACCATGGGTTGGTGTATTGACTGTCACAGAGAAACAAAAGTAGATTTAAAAGGAAACGAATATTACGCAAAAATTCATGAGCAACTAGCGAAAAAGTACGGTGTAGATAAAGTTACAGCGGCTCAGTTAGGTGGATTAGAGTGTGGTAAGTGTCATTATTAATCAAAGAAGAAAATTGTTTTTTGTTGCAGTGAAAACGAACGACAAAAAACTAAAAACTAATAACAATAAGTAAATGGCTTCAATCAAAAAATACTGGAAAAGTGTTGGAGAACTAGAAAATAGTTCTGTTGTTGAAACGCTAAGTAAAAATGAGTTTGTAGAGAACATTCCTACAGATGATTTTTTAGGTGATAAAGAAACACTTGAGACTTCTTCTACTTCGCGTAGAGACTTTTTAAAGTATGTTGGCTTTACAACCGCAGCAGCATCTTTAGTTGCCTGTGAAGGACCGGTGATCAAATCGATTCCTTACGTTGTAAAACCAAACGATATTATTCCTGGAGTTGCAGATTGGTTTGCAACAACAGTGGCAGATGGATACGATTTTGCAAATGTTTTAGTAAAAACAAGAGAAGGTCGTCCAATCCAAATCATGCCAAACAAGGAGGCAAATGGAACTACAAATGCAAGAGTGCAAGCTTCTGTATTGTCGTTGTACGACGAAAGTCTTCGTTTGAAAGAACCTACTAAAGGAGGGAACGTAATTTCTTGGGCAGATGCCGATGCAGAAATTGGCGCTATTTTAGCTACTCTAAGAGATACAAACAAACCCGTTGTTCTACTAACAGGAACCATGGCAAGTCCTTCAACAACAAAAATTGTTGGAGAGTTTAAAGCTGTGTACCCTAATGTAAAACATGTAGTGTATGATGCAGTTTCAGAAAGCGGTGCTGCCGATGCATTTCAAGAAGTATATGGTAAAAGAGCATTGCCAAATTATCATTTAGACAAAGCCGAAGTAATTGTTTCTTTTGAAGCAGATTTCTTAGGTGATTTTCACGGTGGTTTTGAGAAAGCATATGTTGCTGGAAGAAAGCCAGAAAATGGAAAAATGTCTTACCATGTTCAACTAGAAAGTAACATGTCATTAACAGGTGCAAATGCAGATAAACGTATGGTTGTAAAACCATCCGATCAAGTCTTTGCTTTGTTAAATTTATACAACGCCATCTCCGGAAACAATGTTGCTTCTAAAGCAACTGCCCAAGATGCAGCCATCAAAAAATTAGCAGCTACCTTAAAGAAGGCAGGTTCTAAAGCCGTTGTTTTATCAGGTTTAAATGATAAAAACGCACAATTAATTACTTTAGAAATCAATCGAATTTTAGGAAGTGAAATTATTGATGTAACAAATACCCTAAACATCCGCCAAGGAAACGATGCAGATGTTGCACAAATGGTCGCAGATTTAAAATCTGGAATGCTTGCTGGTGTTATTTCTTATAATGTAGATCCTGTTTATAGTTTAGCAAATGGTCAAGAATTTGCAACTGCTTTAAAAGATAATTTATCAGTAGCAATTGCTGTCGAGAATAACGATACGGTTGCCGCTTCAAATTATGTGTTACCAGCAACACACTTTTTAGAGAGTTGGGGAGATGTTTCTATTGCGGAAGGAAACTACAGTTTAGTTCAACCAACCATTCAGAAATTATTCAAAACACGTCAAATTCAAGAAGTTTTATTAGCGTGGTCTGGAAGTTCAACTTCTTACTACGATTATTTAAAATCTTTCTGGTCAACAAGCGTTTTAGTAGGTGCTTCATGGAACACAGCATTGCACAATGGTTTCTTTACAAAAGATGTAGCCAACACTGTAGCATTAAAATCAGTATCACTTTCAGATGCTGCTGCTAATTTGTACCGCTCTGTAAAAGCATCAGAATTCGAATTGGTTCTTTACACCACTACTGGTTTAGGAGACGGAAAACAGGCAAACAATCCTTGGTTACAAGAATTTCCTGATCCATTAACAAGAGCCGCTTGGGATAATTACTTAACCATTTCTATGGCAGATGCCAAGAAATTAGGTTTTACCAATCCAATAAAAGACAACGGAGCGATTGATGGGGATTATGCAAATTTGACTCTTAATGGAGTAACAGTTGCCAATGTTCCTGTATTAATTCAACCAGGTCAAGCGCCAGGATCTATCGGTCTTGCTTTAGGATATGGTAGAACATTAGGTTTTAAAGATGAAATGAAAGTAGGAGTCAATGCCTACCCATTATATAAAGATGCCAACACAGTACAATATGGTGTTGCTATCGAAAAAGTATCCGGAACGCATAAATTTGCTTGTACACAAGTACAAAAAACAATCGCAGGACGTCACGATATCTTAAAAGAAGTTTCTTTAAAAGATTATGTGAATATTGAACCGAAAGATCATAAGAACGGTTGGAACATTCCAGCAATGGTTTCTTACGATCATCAAGAAGTTGAGGCGAAGTCTATTGATTTATGGGCAGAGCACAATAGAGAAATTGGACACCATTTCAACCTTTCTATCGATTTAACATCTTGTACTGGTTGTGGATCTTGTGTTGTGGCTTGTCATGCAGAAAACAATGTACCCGTAGTTGGTAAGAATGAAGTAAGAGTAGGTAGAGATATGCACTGGTTGCGTATTGATAGATACTATTCTTCAGGAGTAGAAGAACAATACAGAGACGCAACAGGTCACGAACCAACGTCTCCTAAAGTGAGAAAGTTTGCAACAGACGAATTGGGCTTAAGTAGAGCTGATATGTATGCTGCAATTGAAACAGAGGCAGAAAACCCTCAAGTTACTTTCCAGCCAATGATGTGTCAGCACTGTAACCATGCTCCTTGTGAGACGGTTTGTCCAGTAGCTGCTACAACACACAGTAAACAAGGTCAAAACCACATGGCTTATAACAGATGTGTGGGAACAAGATATTGTGCAAACAACTGTCCATATAGAGTACGTCGTTTCAACTGGTTCAATTACTCAAATAACAATGAGTTTGATTTCCACATGAACAACGAGTATGGTAAAATGGTTTTAAATCCAGATGTTGTTGTTCGTTCTAGAGGGGTTATGGAAAAATGTTCTATGTGTATTCAAATGACACAAGCAACGATTTTGAAAGCCAAGAAAGAAGGAAGAAAAATTGAAGCGGGAGAATTTGCTACAGCTTGTTCATCAGCTTGTACAACAGGATCTTTACAGTTTGGTGATGTAAACAACGAGAAAGAAGTTGTTACAAAATTAGCTGCAGATAAAAGAGCTTATCATGTTTTAGATTATCTACAAACGAAACCGAATGTAGTGTATCAAGTGAAGGTTAGAAATACAAACGAAGCGTAATTAAAAATTAAGATATAAAAATATGTCTCATTACGAAGCATCCATTAGAGAACCTTTAGTATTAGGTGATAAAAGTTATCACGATATTACGGAAGATATTGCAAAACCTATCGAAGGTCAGGCAAATAAAAATTGGTATATAGCTTTCTATATTTCCTTAGCAGCAATGCTATGGGGATTTGGTTGTATCTTTTATACTGTTGGAACCGGAATTGGGGTTTGGGGATTGAACAAGAACATTGGATGGGCTTGGGATATTACCAACTTTGTATGGTGGGTAGGTATCGGTCATGCCGGAACCTTAATCTCTGCTGTACTTTTATTATTCCGTCAAAAATGGAGAATGGCCATTAACCGTTCTGCGGAAGCCATGACGATCTTTGCCGTTTTTCAGGCAGGATTGTTTCCAATCATTCACATGGGAAGACCTTGGAACGCTTATTGGGTATTACCAATTCCGAATCAATTTGGTTCTTTATGGGTAAACTTTAACTCTCCTTTACTTTGGGATGTATTTGCAATTTCCACGTATTTATCAGTATCACTCGTTTTCTGGTGGACAGGTTTATTACCCGATTTCGCAATGATTCGAGATAGAGCAGTAAAACCTTTTCAAAAGAAAATTTACGCCTTATTATCTTTCGGTTGGTCGGGTAGAGCAAAAGATTGGCAACGTTTTGAAGAAGTATCTTTGGTGTTAGCAGGTTTAGCGACTCCATTAGTGCTTTCAGTTCACACGATTGTATCCATGGATTTTGCTACCTCAATTAACCCGGGATGGCACTCAACAATCTTCCCTCCTTATTTCGTAGCTGGAGCAATCTTTTCAGGATTTGCAATGGTTCAAACCTTATTAGGAATCATGAGAAAGGTGACCAATATGGAAGATTACATTACACGTATGCACATAGAGTATATGAACATTGTAATTATCCTTACAGGTGGTATTGTAGCCGTAGCCTATGCAACGGAATTCTTTATCGCATGGTATACTGGTTCTCCTTATGAAAACTATACGTATTTATCTGTAGGTGCTGCAACAGGCCCTTATGCTTGGGCATTCTGGTCATTAATCACCTTCAATATTATTACACCGCAATTTTTATGGTTCAAAAAAATAAGAAGAAGTTTTATATGGACTTTCATTATTTCAATTGCCATTAACATTGGTATGTGGTTTGAGCGTTTTGATATTATTGCGATTGTTTTAAGTAAAGGACACTTACCTTCTACATGGTGGCGTTTTGAGCCAACCTTCGTAGATGTTGGTATCTTTATCGGAACCATCGGTTTCTTCTTCGTGTTATTTTTATTATACGCAAGAACATTTCCAGTAATTGCACAAGCGGAAGTAAAAACTATTTTAAAATCTTCGGGTGAATTTTACAAGAAGAGAAGTGAACAAGGAATTCCTACTAAGCCAGCCATTGTTGTTTTAAATTCAGCGAGCAAGAAGGAAGATTCTGATAACAATTTAAACGGATAATTATGGAATCATCAAAAGTTATTCACGCGTTTTATACCGATGACGAAGTTTTGTTAGATGCAGTGAAAACTGTAAAAGCAGCACACCACCACATTGAAGAAGTATTTTGTCCATTCCCAGTACACGGCCTAGACAAAGCCATGGGATTAGCGCCAACAAGACTTGCCATTACTGCATTTATGTATGGAATTACAGGTTTAGGTTTTGCGATCTGGATGACAAACTATATGATGATTGACAACTGGCCACAAGATATTGGTGGAAAACCAAGTTTCAGTTGGGTAGAAAACATGCCAGCCTTTGTGCCAATCATGTTTGAATTGACGGTGTTTTTTGCAGCGCACTTAATGGTAATTACTTTTTATATGAGAAGTAGAATATGGCCGTTTAAAGATGCAGAAAATCCAGATCCAAGAACGACAGATGACCATTTCTTAATGGAAATCCCAGTTCATAATAATGAAGCAGAATTGACTTCTTTGTTAAGTGAAACAGGCGCAGTAGAAATTAACGTAGTAGATAAGCACTAATCAATAGATAATGAAGAATTTTAAATTAATTATCGTTTTAGTAATTGTTGCAAGTTTAGCTTCTTGTGGCGATAAGAGAACTCCACAAATGCAATACATGCCAGACATGTATGAATCGATTCCATACAATGCAGATGCAGAAAATGGATTGAAGGGAAATCCTGTGAATAGCAAACCGGTTGCCGGCACCATTCCAAGAGGAGGACATCCTGCTTATGATATTGCAGATACCAATGAAGGATATGAAAAAGCGAAAGCAGACCTAAAAAACCCTTTAGAAGTAACTGAAGAAAATTTAGCAAATGGTAAGGCAATGTACACGATATACTGTACTTCTTGTCATGGTAAAAAGGGAGATGGAAATGGACATTTATCCCAAACAGATAAATTCTTAGGGATACCAAACTATAAAGACAGAGACATTACAGAAGGAAGTATTTATCATGTTTTAATGCACGGTAAAAACCTAATGGGTTCTCATTCATCTCAATTAACATATAACGAACGTTGGCAAATTGTTCAATACGTAGAAGTATTACGAACTGATTTGTTAAAATAAAGTTTAAAAAGAAAGAATACGAAAGATATGTATCAATTCTCAGGTAGATTAAAAACATTATCATTAGCCCTCATCGTCTTAGGATTTGTTGGGATGGCGTTTAGTTTTTATAATAGTTCTCAACTATCATTAGAAGACGCAAAACATGCAATTGAAGCTGCAAATAGTGACGCACATGGTGGAACTCACGGCGAAGTAGCATCACCTCATGCAGCGGAAGCAAGCCATGATACGCATGTAGTAAAAACCGATAAACAAGCGCATGCTGCTATGATACATGCTTCAGAAGATCATGATACATCTCACGGTGATGAACATGCCACTCACGTTTTACATCAATTACAAAATAGACCTTGGTCCGCATTTTATGTAGCATTGTTTTTCTCATTAGGATTGACACTTTTAGTATTAACGTTCTATGCAATTCAAAGAGTTGCCCAAGTAGGTTGGTCAGTAGTAATCTTACGAGTTATGGAAGCAATTACGGCAAACTTATTGCCCGTATCTATTATTATGATTGTTGTTTTGGCAGCATCTGTAATGCATATCAATCACTTATTTCCATGGATGGCAGAAGGTGTTTTTGACCCTGAAAGCGACAAATACGATGCTATTATTGATGGGAAATCGATGTGGATGAATTCAACCGGTTTTATGTTAAGAAGTATTGCATACCTAGTAATTTGGAATGCATATAGATTCTTAATTAGAAAAGGTTCTATCAAAGAAGATACTTCAAACGACGGAAACAAAACCTACAAGAAAAACTATAATATGTCAGTTATTTTCTTATTCTTATTCATGATCACAGAATCGATGATGTCTTGGGATTGGATTATGGGATTAGATCCACACTGGTTTTCAACATTATTTGGTTGGTATGTATTGGCAACTTTATTAGTAAGTGCTTTAACAGTAATTGCGTTTGTAACCATTTATTTACGTTCTAAAAATGCCTTACCAGGGATTAATGACAGTCATATTCACGATTTAGCAAAGTTTATGTTTGGTTTTTCAGTATTCTGGACCTACTTATGGTTTTCACAGTTCATGCTTATTTGGTATGCCGATATTCCAGAAGAAACTACCTATTTCGTAGCAAGATTTACAGAGTATAAATTACCGTTCTTAGGAATGGTTGTGATGAATTTTGTATTTCCAATATTACTATTAATTAATAGTGACTTTAAAAGCAAGCCTTGGTTTGTCTTTATCGGAGGAGCTGTTATTTTAATGGGACATTATGTAGATGTATTTGTAATGATAATGCCATCAACTGTAGGAGCTCAGTGGTCCTTTGGAATCCCTGAATTGAGTGCGATCTTTTTCTTTGTAGGATTGTTTATCTATACTACTTTTAGCGCATTTGCAAAAGCAAATCCAATTACCAAAGGAAATCCATTCTTAAAAGAGAGTGAGCATTTCCACTATTACAATATTGAACACACAGGAGAAGGATCTGGAGATCACCATTAATAATAATTGAATTAAAAAATTAAGACAAAATAAATATGTTAGCTTTATTTTATATTTTTATAGGTGTTGCAATTGGAGTCAGTTTTTGGCAGATTACCAGAGTAATGAACTTACGATCTGTGATCGCAGATGATCACGATAATGACAAACAGGGAAAGTACTTTTTAGCCTTTACGGTATTCTTTTATGCAATGATGATTTATTGTTTATTAGCAATGAATGTATTGATGTTGCCTGAGTCTGCTTCTATTGAAGGAGAACATGATGACAATCTTTTTGATATTACATTTTGGTTGATTGGTATCGTCCAATTTATCATGCAGTTTTTAATTTTCTACTTCACTTACAAGTACAGAGGAAGAAAAGATAGAAAAGCAAAATTTTTCGCAGACAGCCATCAATTAGAAATTATTTGGACCATTATTCCAGCAGTCGTACTGGTTGTTTTAATCGGATACGGATTATGGCAGTGGAATGAAGTAATGGATCTATCTGATGAAAAAGATGCCGTTGTTATTGAAGTGTATTCACAACAATTTAGATGGGATGCTCGTTATGCAGGAGAAGACAATACCTTAGGTTTAGGAAATGTAAATTACATAGACATTAACAATCTTAATACAATGGGTGTTGATATGTCAGATCCAAATGCACAAGACGACAAACAAGTAACAGAATTAGTACTTCCAAAAGGAAGAAAAATACACTTTAAGTTCCGTTCACAAGATGTGCTTCACTCAGCATATATGCCACACTTTAGAGCACAAATGAACTGTGTGCCAGGAATGGTAACAGAATTTGGTTTCACACCAAAATTCACAACCGAAGAAATGAGGTTGAATCCAGAAGTAATGGATAAAACAAATGCGATTAATAAAATTAGAAAAGCTAAAGGAGAAGATCCTTATGAGTTTGATTATCTACTTTTATGTAACAAAATTTGTGGACAAGCCCATTTTAACATGCAAATGAAAATTACCGTCTTAGAACAAGATGAGTATGACAAGTGGATTGCAGCCAGACCAACATTAGCAGAAGTAATTAAAAAATAATATAGACACTACAAATCAATAAGATTATGTCAGAGCATCACCATAAAGAAACATTTGTAACAAAATACATTTTTAGTCAAGATCATAAAATGATTTCGAAACAATTCCTAGTAACCGGAATGTTTATGGGAATTATAGCGGTTTTAATGTCAATGTTATTCCGTTTACAATTAGCTTGGCCAGATACCTCATTTACAATTGTTGAAGCTTTCTTAGGATCGCATCAAACAAATGGTATCATGGATCCAGATATTTATTTAGCCCTAGTAACCATTCATGGTACCATCATGGTATTCTTTGTACTTACAGCAGGACTAAGTGGTACTTTTTCAAACCTATTAATTCCCTTGCAAATTGGAGCAAGAGATATGGCATCCGGTTTTTTAAACATGATTTCTTATTGGTTATTCTTCATCTCAAGTGTAGTGATGGTGATTTCCTTGTTTGTTGAAGCAGGCCCCGCATCTGCAGGTTGGACCGTATATCCTCCATTATCTGCATTGCCACAAGCAATACCAGGTTCAGGAGCTGGAATGACCTTATGGTTAGTTTCTATGGCGATTTTTATTGCCTCTTCATTAATTGGAGCACTAAACTATATCGTAACCGTTTTAAACTTACGTACAAAAGGAATGCATATGACAAGATTGCCACTAACAATGTGGGCATTCTTTATTACTGCAATTATTGGAGTTGTTTCATTTCCAGTACTGTTATCAGCAGCCTTATTATTGATTTTCGATAGAAGTTTTGGAACCTCTTTCTTTTTATCAGATATTTTTATCTCAGGAGAAGTGTTGCATTACCAAGGAGGATCTCCAGTCTTATTTGAACACTTATTCTGGTTCTTAGGACACCCAGAAGTATATATTGTATTATTACCAGCATTAGGAATTACCTCAGAAGTAATTTCCACAAATTCAAGAAAACCCATTTTCGGATACCGAGCAATGATCCTGTCAATTATGGCCATTGCATTTTTATCTACAATTGTTTGGGGACACCACATGTTTATTTCAGGAATGAACCCTTTCTTAGGATCAGTATTTACATTTACAACCTTATTAATTGCAATTCCATCTGCCGTAAAAGCATTCAATTACTTAACGACCCTATGGAAAGGAAATCTTCAATTAAATCCAGCAATGTTATTCTCTATTGGATTGGTTTCTACCTTCGTAACAGGAGGATTAACAGGATTAGTTTTAGGAGATTCCGCATTAGATATCAACATCCATGATACCTACTTCGTAGTCGCTCACTTTCACTTAGTAATGGGAGTCTCAGCAATTTTTGGAATGTATGCCGGTGTGTATCATTGGTTCCCTAAAATGTATGGTAGAATGATGAACAAAACATTAGGATACTGGCATTTTTGGATCACAATTATTTGTGCGTACGGAGTATTCTGGCCAATGCACTTTATTGGATTAGCAGGATTGCCAAGAAGATATTATACCAACACAGAATTTCCAATGTTTGACGATTTAGCAGACATCAACGTGGTGATTACATTATTCGCTTTAGCAGGAGGTGTGGCACAACTTATTTTTATAGCCAACTTCTTTATCTCTATGTATAGAGGACCAAAAGCAACACAAAACCCATGGAAGTCGAATACTTTAGAGTGGACAACTCCTGTAGAACATATTCATGGAAACTGGCCAGGAAAAATTCCAGAAGTACACAGATGGGCTTATGATTATAGCAAGCGTGTAGACGCAGATGATGATGATAGTGATTTCTTACATGGTCAAGATTTTGTTTTACAAACAACACCATTACTTGAAGGCGAAGAACCTTCTTAGGACATAGATACGTCAACATAAATATAAAAAACCTTTCCTATCACGGAAAGGTTTTTTGTTTGATGCGAATCCTCAAAAATTGATTACAATTAATAGTATCTTTGTATTTATGAATGAGCATTTAAACCCAGAGAATAGCAACCTATCAAACGAAGATTTAGACGTAGAAAAAAAACTACGCCCGCTTTCCTTTGATGATTTTTCTGGACAAGATCAAGCCATCGACAACTTAAAAATTTTTGTAGAAGCCGCCAATCAAAGAGAAGAAGCTTTAGACCATACCCTTTTTCACGGTCCCCCAGGTTTAGGAAAAACAACCTTAGCACACATACTTGCCAATGAATTGCAAGTAGGGATTAAAGTGACTTCTGGACCTGTTTTAGACAAGCCCGGAGATTTAGCAGGATTGCTGACCAACTTGGACGAGCGAGATGTGCTTTTTATAGATGAAATTCATCGTTTAAGCCCCATTGTAGAAGAATACTTGTATTCTGCCATGGAAGACTATAAGATCGATATAATGATTGAATCTGGCCCCAATGCCAGAACCGTTCAAATCAACCTAGAACCTTTTACCTTAATAGGAGCTACTACCCGTTCGGGATTGTTAACAGCACCCATGAGAGCGCGTTTTGGAATCAATAGCAGATTACATTACTATTCTACAGAATTATTAACCACAATCGTTCAACGAAGTGCCGATATTTTGGGCGTGCCTATTTCTATGGAAGCTGCCATAGAAATTGCTGGAAGAAGTAGAGGAACTCCAAGAATAGCCAATGCATTACTCCGTAGAGTTCGAGATTTTGCACAAATAAAAGGCACCGGAAGCATTACCATAGAAATCGCAAAATATGCATTAAAAGCATTGAATGTAGATGCCCATGGTTTGGATGAAATGGATAATAAAATTTTAACAACCATTATTGATAAATTTAAAGGAGGTCCCGTAGGATTAAGCACCATTGCCACAGCGGTAAGTGAAAATACGGAAACCATTGAAGAAGTCTATGAGCCCTTTTTAATTCAGCAAGGATTTATCATGCGAACTCCAAGAGGGAGAGAGGTTACAGAATTGGCCTACAAACATCTTGGACGTGTAAAAGGAAGAAATACAGGTGAATTGTTTTAGACAAAGCAATGTAACGTTAGCAGTTAGCAGTTCGTAATTTCGGATACCCAAAAGCGGATTGCAAATAGCGAATAAAAAAATGAACTTTAAAAAAATAATACCCATATTAGAATGGCTTCCCAACTACCAATCATATCGTTTTAAGGGCGATTTAATTGCGGGGATTACCGTTGGTATTATTTTAATTCCTCAAGGAATTGCTTATGCTCTTATTGCAGGACTCCCCCCTATTTATGGGTTGTATTGTGCCTTATTGCCCCAAATCATTTATACTATTTTTGGAACATCAAGACAGGTTGCGATTGGTCCTGTTGCAATGGATTCTTTAATCGTTGCCACGGGAGTATCTACATTGGCCTTAGCAGGGTCAGAAAGTTATATTTCAATCGCAATTTTATTAGCCTTACTGGTTGGAATAATTCAGTTTATGATGGGTGTTTTTAAATTAGGCTTCGTAGTTAATTTTTTATCAAAACCAGTAATCATCGGATTTACATCAGCTGTTGCATTGACTATTGGACTCAACCAATTCAGAAATTTATTAGGTGTCAACTTTATCCAAAGTGATCAAATACAAATTTTACTACCCAATTTTTGGGAACAAATTTTAAATTTCAATACCCATACCACAAGCATTGGATGCATCGCAATGGTGATTATCATTATATTTAGAAATATCAATAAGAAAATTCCAAACGCCCTGATCGTTGTAGTTTTAGGAATATTGGTAATGAAATACTTTGGTGTCAACCTCAAAGACGTTGCCATCGTAAAAAGTATTCCATCTGGATTGCCAAGTTTTAGCATTCCAATATTCGATTTTCAGTTGATAAAACAACTCATGCCAATAGCACTTACTTTGGTAATGGTGGGGTATTTAGAACTTATTTCTATTGGAAAAACGTTAGAAGCAAAACAAGACGATTACCGAGTACGACCCAATCAAGAATTAATTGCCTTAGGATTGAGTAATATTGTAGGTTCTTTTTTTAAAGCCTATCCTTCCACCTCAAGTTTTTCACGTTCAGCCATCAATCAAGAAAGCGGAGCAACTACAGGGATGGCTGCGTTAATATCTGTTGCAATGGTCGTCTTTACACTATTATTTTTAACACCCTATTTTTACTATTTACCCAATACAGTTTTAGCGGCGATCATTATTGTTGCCGTCTTTGGATTGATTAATTTCAGTGAGGGTTTTTATTTATGGAGGACTCATAAATTAGATTTCTGCCTGATGCTCATCACCTTTGTCTCAACTTTAATTTTTGGCATTGAATATGGAATTTTAATTGGAGTTATTTCTTCCTTAACGATAAACACTTACAAGAAGATACGTCCTAAGATTATAAAACAGGAAATAGATCGCGACCAGTAAAACATAAAACAAAGCATACAATTAACAGCTATAAAATTATAAAATGAAAAAATTAATCGGCATCTTATTCGTGAGTTTCTTGTTTATCAATTGCAATCAAATGCAAGAGATTAAAACAATCACTACGTTAGAATTAAAAGCATTATTAGCAAAAGAAAAAATACAATTATTAGATGTAAGAAGCCCAAAAGAAGTTAGTGATGGGTTTATAGAGACAGCCCTTTTTGCCAATTATTTTGATGCAGATTTTGCAGAACAAGCGGTACAACAACTAGATTCCTCCAAACCTGTATATTTGTATTGCAGAAGTGGAAACAGAAGCGGAAAGTCTGCCATGATACTCAAGGAAAAAGGATTTGAAGTCTATAATGTTCTAGGCGGCTACAAGATGTGGAGCAAACAGTAAGCTTGTGTAACAGTTGTTACTGTAATCTATAAAAAGAATTGATATCTTTGTAATCCACTTTAAATAAAAAGACGATGACCGTTATAAAAATAGAAAACTTAAAATGTGGAGGCTGCGCAGCCACCATTAAAAAAGGATTATTATCCATAGAAAATGTGAGCGATGTACTTGTTGACGTAGAAAATGATACCGTTTCCATTACTTCAGAAAATGTATTGATCGATTTGATAAAAGAAAAATTATCAAAATTAGGATACCCAGAAGTGGGTGATAAAAACACCATTATACACAAAGCAAAATCTTTTGTGAGTTGTGCCGTTGGTAGAATAGATGCTTAAAAAAAAAGACGTGCTTATAGCACGCCTTTTTTTGTTTTATTCACACTGTTGTTTTAGCAACATCCACCACCGTCATAGTGGAACGTAGATTCTGAAAAGAAAATATCATTCCTTCCAATAGCTTTTAAAGCAGCGGCTGTTTTGTCACAAATTGCCAAAGGCTGGTTTTTTAGTAAAGTATGTCCCAGTCCATCATCAAAATAATCTTCACTTCCATAATAGATAGCAGCTTTCCCTGTAAAAATACATGGGCCATCAGCAGGCATTGGGTCTTTAATCGCAGCAACTTCAATAGATTCAATATAAATCAATTCATCCGTAGGATAATTTTTAGGATCTAAAATTCGATACGGCTTTCTAGCTCTAATTTCAATGGTTCCAAATCCAGCATCCGTAAGTGCTTTTACATAGTCTGCAATAGACAAGCTACCACTCAAACACAACGCGCGTAAACGGGCATCGTTTCGTAATTCATCATTCATGGGTTGTTCACAAGTTGGGTCGCTCATAACCAATTTTCCATGTGGTTTTAAAACACGGTGCATTTCAGCAATGGCTTTTTTTAAATCATCAGATTTAAAAATATTGAATAAACAGTTTTGTGCTGCTACATCTATAGAGTTGTCTGCTACGGGTAAATTCATAGCATCCCCTTTTCGTAAGTCTACAAAATCACTTCGAAACCAACCGTTTTGTTTCTCTGCAATTTTGAAATTTTTACGAGAAGCGTCCAACATTTCATCCACAACATCCAACCCAATAACACCCCCTTTAATTCTGTTGAAGTAAGCAAATTGCAATAATTCCATTCCGCCACCAACACCTACATAAAGCATTTGGGGATTATTCGTTAAATCTCTTGCATGCACAGTAGAACCACAACCGTAGTTCATCTCTTGCATGATGCGAGGTATTTTAAGACCAGGCAATTCCCAAATTGGATTTGTAGTACAACAAAGTCCAACATCGGGAGTTAATGCAGCTTGTTTGTATACGTCGTTTGTAGTTTCTAAATAACTCATATTTTTGTATTTGATGCTTCGTTTACTGTTTCAGTGATTGTATTAGGCAACTGAAAACAATGCGCTTTATTTTATATTATTTTAATCAATTCTTTAAAAATGGCAATCATCTTTGGCTCGGCCTTTCCTGCAATCGTAATAATGTCAGCAATATCTACCGGCTGTAAATTTTTAGGATCACATTCATCCGTTAAAACAGAGATGGCAGCACAAGGCAAGTTCAGTTGTTTGGCAACAATTACCTCAGGTACGGTACTCATACCCACAGCATCTACTTCAAGAATTTGCAGCATTCTGTATTCAGCTCTAGTTTCCAATTGTGGCCCCACGACACTTGCATACACCCCTTCGTGCAATTCAATGTTCTTTTCTTTGGAAATGGTCTTTATTTTTTGGTTGATTTCTTTTGAATACGGAGCCAACATATCTGCAAAAATATTACCAAAAGCATTCGCTCCTTTGAAGGCTAAAGGAGAACCTCCTTGTAGATTTAGATGATCATCAATCAACATTAAATCTCCTTTTTTATAGGTCAAGTTAATAGCACCCGCAGCGTTAGAAACCAATAAATTTTCAACTCCCAATGCGTGCATGGTGCGAATACCGTAGGTTACTTCCCATAAGTTGTAGCCTTCATAGACATGAAAACGTCCAACCATTACAAGCACTTTTTTACCAGAAAATTCTCCATAAATTAATTTACCAGAATGAAATTCTACCGTTGCCTTTGGGAAATTAGGAATTTCTGAATAGGCAATTTCTTTCTCTATTGAAATTTCATCTACCAACTTTCCTAATCCTGTACCCAAAACAATTCCGATTGCTGGATTTGTAATTCCTGCTGCTCTTAAAAAAGCGACCGTTTCATTCAGATGTTTTTGTTTCATTTTTTTTGATGGGTCGAGCGCAGTCGAAACCTAAATAAAATTACCACTTTGAAGCTGCGCTTTTGTCTCAAATTAAAGGACAAGGCTCAAGGGATATCTATTACTTTAATAAGTGTTGAAATGCAGGGTGTTCCTCGATGTCTTCAAAAACATCCGCATCATTCAATTCGTTTAACAAATGTACTTTTTTATCTTTTAAATCGTTCAGAGTATCTTCTCTTACTGTTGCCGTTCCCCAAGTTTTATTTTCAAAAATATTTGGATGTAAAGATTTCATGCCCAATAAGTAATATCCGCCATCTTCAGCAGGTCCCATGACCACATCATTTGAAGCCAAATGTATGAACCCTTTTTCAATGATATCTTCCGATAAATCAATCAAGTCGCTACCCACAACCAGAACCTTTTCATAACCAGCAGCAAACGAATCTTGAAAAGCATTTTTCATTCGAATGCCTAAACCTTCACCCAACTGTTGTTTTTTTTGATAGGTAGATGCATCCCAAAGATCATTTTCTCTCACTTTTATAGAGTAATAGACTGCCTTATCACAAGCTATGTTTTCAGTCACCTTTTTGGTATAATTCAATAAGAACTTATAAATTTCTAAAGCTTTTTTCTCTCCGATAGTTTTTGCCAAACGTGTTTTTACCTTTCCCAATTCAGGATTTCGTGTAAAAATTAAAAGTAAGTTTTTACTCAAAGCTTTTTCATTCATTCTTTTGTAAAAATAAGAATTCTATTTTGAAATGATATTAAGCAACTACTCCTTGACAACTACTCCCTGCACCAGCAGTACATCCATAACAATGTTGATTGATAATGATATTTCTGTCTTGCAAAAGCCCCTCATTATAGTCGGCAATGTGTTTTACTTTACTCGCCACCTTTAAATTTAACATTTGGTTGAAATCGCAATCGTATAAATATCCATCCCAACTTACCGAAATAGTATTGGTACACATGACATTTGCTACCGCAGTTGGATTGTAAGCTTCTACCAAAGAAAACATATAATCTTCGTAATTTTCCGAAGCAATTAAATAATCTAAAAATCGACTAATTGGTAAATTGGTTATGGCAAATAAGCTGTGAAAATCGATGTTAAATTCTGTTTTTAATGCTTTTTTAAAATCGTTTTCTAATGCCATTTGATCACCTGGTAAAAATGCACCAGAAGGATTGTAAACCAAATCTAATTTTAAATTAGACCCTTCCATTCCATACCCAACCTCATTGAGCATTTGAAGTGCTTTGATAGATTTATCAAAAACACCATCGCCTCTTTGTTTGTCTGTTTTTCCACGCGTCCAATGCGGCATTGAAGAAACAACATGGATGTTGTGTTTTTTAAAGAACTCGGGTAAATCGTGATACTTCTTATTGGCTCTAATAATTGTTAAGTTGGATCGAACAATAAAATCTGTAATCCCCGCTTTTGCAGCCGCCTCTACAAATCCTCTAAAATTCGGATTCATTTCTGGCGCACCGCCCGTTAAATCTAAAGTATGTGCTCCTGTATTTTTAATGACCTCCAAACATTGTTGCATGGTCTCTAAAGTCATGATTTCTTTCCGATCTGGACCGGCATCAACATGGCAATGTGCACAAACTTGATTGCACATATAACCCAAATTTATTTGAAGGATTTCTAATTTTTTTGGACGTAATGGAAACTGTTTCGTTTCTTTTAGTTTGTCAGCAAATGTTGGTAATTCGCCATCAGCGAAAATTCCGCTGGATAGAATTTCCATTTGACGGGCAGTGTTTGCCAAATCGTTGTTTCTTGCTAAAAGTGATTTTGTAGCCATTCTTATACCGTGTTTTTTTGCTCTTACATTTCTAATTTGTTCACTTTGTTCATCATTTGAACTCCGTGAACCAAGGTTGCCCCACTTTTAATAGCAGCCCCTACATGAATTGCCTCCATCATTTGTTCTTTGGTGATGCCTCTTTCTAAACTATCCTTTGTATAGGCGTCTATACAATAAGGGCATTGTTCAGTATGTGCAACGGCCAAAGCAATTAAAGATTTCTCCCGGGCTGTTAAAGCACCTTCTTCAAACACTTTTCCATAATAATCAAAGAATTTGTTCCCCAATTCTTCACTCCATTCTGTAATTTTTCCAAATTTCCGCAAGTCGGAAGCATCATAATAAGGTTTTGCCATAATTTTTATTTTTCGTTTAAATTCCAGTCACAATCTCCATAATGAATCTGTGCACCTTCACTAATTTGGGTCTTTGAATATTGATTTAAGAACTTAAGAATATCTTCTTTTTCTGTGAAATACTCTTTAAACCAAGTAAATATTTTAAAAATATTTTCTATAATATAGAGATTTGCTTGTCACTTCACAAAGGCGTTGTGATATATTGTTCTTCTTACAGGACGATTTCAATTCCTAACAAAATTACTGAATTATCTTGTGATTGCCTCTTAAAATAATATTAATAGGACTGTACAAAATTTCAAAAAATTGATATCAGCACATTTGTTTGAATAGGTATGTTTTTTACCTTAACTTAATATTAAGATCTATGCGTATTGGCTTCTCAAAAAAAACATTATTTTTGCCGACAATTACACAAATACTATTTACATGAAAGCATATATATTTCCAGGTCAAGGAGCGCAGTTTACAGGAATGGGTTTAGATCTTTACGAGAATTTTCCCTTGGCACAAGAATATTTTGAAAAAGCAAACGACATCTTAGGCTTTTCGATTACCGATATCATGTTCGAAGGAACCCCAGAGCAACTAAAAGAAACAAAAGTAACACAGCCCGCTATTTTTTTACATTCAGTAATCATGGCAAAAGTATTAGGAGACTCCTTTCAGCCAGAAATGGTTGCAGGGCACTCTTTGGGTGAATTGTCTGCTTTGGTTGCAAACGGTGTTTTGTCTTTTGAAGACGGATTGAGACTCGTTTCTAAACGTGCTTTGGCAATGCAGAAAGCGTGCGAAATAGCACCATCTACCATGGCAGCAGTATTAGGGTTGGAAGACCATGTTGTTGAAGAAACCTGCTTGGAAATTGACGGAGTTGTAGTTGCTGCAAATTACAATTGCCCTGGGCAATTGGTTATTTCTGGTGAAATAACGGCCGTTGAAAAAGCCTGTGAAATACTCACAGAAAAAGGCGCAAGAAGAGCTTTGTTATTGCCAGTAGGAGGTGCCTTTCATTCTCCAATGATGCAACCAGCAAGAGAAGAATTAGCAGCTGCCATTAAGGAAACTACATTTAGTGAACCTACCTGTCCAGTGTATCAAAATGTGCCTGCAAACGCAGTAACAAGCCCAGAGGAAATTAAAGAAAATTTAATTGCACAATTAACCGCACCTGTAAAATGGACACAATGCATTCAGGCAATGATAGCAGATGGTGGAACAGAATTTATTGAGGTTGGACCTGGAAAGGTTTTACAAGGTCTAATGCGAAAAATAGATCGAAGCGTTACTGCAAGTGGCGCAATCGTACTTTCGTAAAAAGAGTTTATAATTAATAAAAAAAACCGAGCAATTTGCTCGGTTTTTTGTTGTTGATTTATTTTTAGAGTTATTCATCGTAGGGATTAATTCTTAATTGGTTGTTGCCTTTTATTTAATAAAATAGGCGTTCCGTACCCTAACTCCTTCATTCTATCCAATTGTGTTTCTGCATCACCAACAACCAGCCAAATTAATTTGTCTGGGTTTACATATTTGTTTGCGAGCTCTTTTACACGTTCTTTAGTCATATTATTTACAATCGCTTCTTGTTCTTTCACATAATTGGACTTCCATCCATAGGTACTCATATTAGAAAGCATTCTTAATTTTGCTCTTGCTGTTTCAAAAGCCCTTGCATTACTTTTTATTAAAAAACTTTTCGTTGTTTTTAAATCCTTGTCTGAAAAAGTTGTTGGGTATTCTTTTAAAATTTGCTTTACCAATTGCGCAGACTCTAAGGTAACATTCGATCTTACTCCACTAGAAATGGTAAACGCTCCTTTTGCTTTAGTACCCGAAAAGCCCGAGCGAATTCCGTAAGTATATCCTTTTCTTTCTCGCAACTCTTGCGTTAATCTCGAGGCAAAACCACCACCTCCAAGAATATAATTCATTACAGAAGCGGCATAATAATCTTTATCAGTAATGGCCAATGCGGGTGTTCCAAATTGTAAAACAGATTGTTTTGCGTTTGGGATATCATAAAAATAGACCGTTGGTTTTGTAGGAGTTTCTGGTGTTTTATATGTAGGAATAAGCACTTCCTTGGCTGCCCACCTAGTGTTTAAGTCTGTTAAAGAAGCAATAACTTCTGATTCTTTTTGATTACCAACAACTAACATTTTTGCAACGGAAGGCGAGATGGATTTTTGATAAAATGCTTTTACATCTTCAATCGTTATCTTAGAAACAGATGTTATAGTCCCAAGTGTATTTTTAGAACGGATGTTTTCTTTTCCGTAAATCAATTCATTATACGCATTTCTTGCTACAGCATTTGGGCTTGCTTGTTGCTGGCGTAAACTTGAAATCGTTGCTTTTTTTAGCAATTCAAACGCAGTTTCATCAAACCTTGGTGATAGCAGCATTTCTTGAGCTAGAGCTAATGTGGCAATATAGTTTTTCGATAAAGTTGTCCCACTTATTGTGATACTCTCTTTGCCAGCGTAACTATATATTGAGGCTCCTAAATCTTGTATGGCTTCTTCTAATTCTTGAACCGTTTTGTTTTTTGTGCCTTTGTTTAATAAACTAGCCGTTAAATTTGCAACGCCTAATCTGTCCATAGACTCAAGTAACTGTCCACCATCAATTTTTAAGTTGAAACGCACTAGTGGCACTTCATTATTTTCAATTCCAAAGATTTTCAATCCATTTGCTAAGCTATTTTCATATACTTTAGGGACTGCTAGTGATGGTGTTTCTCCGTAAGGAGGTTCAATGCTTCTATCAAAAGAAGAAGGTGTTTTTATATAGGTAGCTGCAATTTTAGGATCAAATTTTTCTTCTGTACCAATCACAATTTTTTCTTCTACAACATTTGCTAAAAGAGCATTTTTTAATGCCAAATCGGAACTGCTTCTTGGAACAAAACAAGTTGCGATATAGTTTTTGTTTTTGATGTATTTGTTATAAACACGCATTACATCTACTGTCGTTACTGCCAATGTTCTTTTAATATCCTCCGTTACAAAACCAGGATCTCCAGTATAGGTATTGTAAGAGGCCAAGCCTGTTCCTTTTCCTAAGACACTAGATAAACTCCTGTAAAAATCAGTTTCTTGACCTGCTTTTATCCGCTTTAAGCTTTTTTCGGAGATACCTTCTGCTTCAAATTTCGCAAACCCTTTTTCAATCCCTGTTTTTATTTCTTCTAAGCTTTTATCCTTAAAAGCCCTTACGGAAATTTGTGTTTGTCCTGCCAGTTCAGAAATATAGTTAAACATACTTGTTGAAGAAGTAAGTTTTAAATCATCTACTAAAACTTGATTCATAGGTGCCGATTTCCCATTGGTTAAGTATTCTGACAATACTTCTAAAGGATAAGAATCTGTATGGTAAGAGGCAACTGTTGGCCACACCATTGTGAGTTGAGGAACTCTTGCAAAATTGTCTTCATAGTACAAGAATTTAGTTTCAGGTACATTTCCAGGACGTTTTTCTAACGCAGGAACTTCAGCTCCTTTTGGGATTTCATCAAAATATTTGCGTACCCATTTCGTTGCTTGTTCAATGTCAATATCACCAGATAAAACCAATGTTGAATTGTTTGGTACATACCATTTCTTGTAAAAGGTTTTTACATCTTCTAAAGTTGCATTTTGTAAATCTTCAAGAGACCCAATTACTTGCCAATTGTAGGGATGATCTTTCGGGTATAAATTTTTACCAATTACATATTGGTTGTGCCCGTAAGGTCTATTGTCAATATTTTGTCTTTTTTCGTTTTTAACAACTTGTTTCTCTTTGGCTAAAACCGGGGCTGTAACCGTATTTATAAACCAGCCTAATTTGTCCGCCTCTGCCCAGATCATTTTTTCTAAAGCATCTTTTGGAACGGTTTGTAGGTAATTTGTTCTATCTCTTGATGTAGATCCATTTGCACCAGAACCTCCAATGCGTGCACTCATTTTATCCAAACCACCTTTTCCTAAGTTTTCAGATTCTAAGAAAAGTAAATGTTCAAATAAATGTGCAAAACCAGTTCTGCCTTCTGTTTCTCTTGCAGAGCCAACATGCACCATAAGTTCTACAGCAACTACGGGATCTGATTTGTCGATATGAAAAATAACATCCAACCCATTATCGAGTTCAATTTTTTTAAAATCAATACTAAGTTCAGGATTTTTAGTTAATTCTTCTTGACTGCAGGCAATTGCTAAAATTGCAAAGAAGCCTAAAATTATTTTTTTGTTCATGATTTTTTTTTGATAAGTATAGCTACTAAAATATGTGGAAATGAAGCTAAAAAGAGAAGAAATCAACCTTTTTTAACATAAAAAAAGCTAAAAATGATTGATTTCTTCTTAAAATAAGATTTTTATAAAATACAGAAAACAAGATTTATTGTTGCTGTTGCCATTTCCAAGCAGCAGCTAAAGCCGCTTCTAAACTTTTTTCTGTTTTCCAGTTGAGCTCTTTATTGGCAATCGTTGTATCTGCATAAGCAGCAACAATATCACCCTCGCGTCTGCCAACTATTTTGTAATTCAATGGCTTTCCGGTTGCTTTTTCGAAAGCAGTAATTACTTCTAAAACAGAACTCCCGATTCCTGTTCCCACATTAAAGAATTCAAAATTGGCTTTATTTTTTTTATTGATGAGCCTTTCTAATGCGGCAATATGTGCTTTTGCCAAATCAACAACGTGAATATAATCTCGAACTGCAGTTCCGTCCGAAGTATCATAATCAGCTCCAAAAACAGATAATTCTTTTCGAAGTCCAGCTGCTGTTTGTGTAATAAACGGAATTAAATTTTGAGGAACGCCCAAAGGCAATTCTCCAATTTTTATACTTTCGTGTGCACCAATTGGATTGAAGTAACGAAGTGCAATGGCATTCATATTGTATGCCTTGCAACTTTCGGCAATAATTTCTTCTCCAATTTGTTTAGTGTTCCCGTAGGTAGATTCCGCTTTTTTTACAGGGGCATTTTCATTAATTGGCAATGCATCTGCTTGTCCATAGACAGTACATGAAGAGCAGAAAATAAAATGATCTATATTTCTATTTTTCATTTCTTGTAATAAATAGACCAAGCTCCCAATATTATTTTCGTAATACGCTAAGGGTTTTTGAATACTCTCTCCAACGGCTTTAAAAGCTGCAAAATGAATGACTCCATCTACCTTATTTGTGTCAAAAAAAGAAGTGACATCCGCTTTAACACGCAAATCAATTTCATGAAAAAGAGGTTTGATTCCTGTGATTTCTGTAATATTTTCTAAAACATCAATTTTTGAATTTGATAAATCATCAATAATTACAACTTCAAAACCTTTGTTTTGAAGCTCCACCACTGTGTGAGAACCAATAAAACCCAAACCACCTGTTACTAAAATTTTTTTCATTTTTTTATTTGATAAAAGAAAGAATGGTATTTGTAATAAATTCCAATTGATCTTGGTCTAATTCGGTGTGCATTGGTAAAGAAATTACTTCCTTAATTAATTGATTGGTCACCTTAAAATCTGCTTCTTGGTAACGGTCATCTTTGTATGCTTTTTGCGCATGCAATGGAACTGGGTAGTAAATGGCGTTTGGAATATTGTTTTCTAACAAATGCTTGTGCAAAGCATCTCTTTTTCCATTTTTAATCTGTAATGTATATTGATGAAAAACATGACAATCACAAGAATCACAAAGTTGTCCACAATTAGTTGTATTATTAGATTGTGTTGTTGGCGTGATGATGTTTGTGTTGTTTGCAAATGCTTTGTTGTAAAAACGAGCAGCATCTCTTCTAGAAGTACAATAGATATCCAAGTTTGGCAGCTTTGTTTTTAAAACACCTGCTTGGATAGAGTCTAATCGAGAATTAACTCCAACCACATCATGGTAATACCGCGTATACATTCCGTGGTTTACAATTCCTCTGATGGTATGTGCTAGTTGATCATCATTTGTGAAAATTGCGCCACCATCTCCATAACAACCTAAATTTTTTGATGGAAAAAAGGATGTCGTACCCACATTTCCTAAAGTTCCCGCTTTTTGTTTTCTGCCGTCTTTAAAAGTATACGTTGCGCCAATTGCTTGTGCATTGTCCTCAATTACAAAAAGATTATGTTCTTTAGCAATTTCTAAAATCGCTTCCATATTGGCTACTTGACCAAATAAGTGGACTGGTACAATCGCCTTTGTTTTTGGTGTTATTGCTTTTTTTAATGCATCCAAATCAATATTAAAAGTTGTTGGATTTACATCTACTAAAACG
Source organism: Polaribacter sp. SA4-10 (assembly GCA_949519155.1). Taxonomy (GTDB): domain Bacteria; phylum Bacteroidota; class Bacteroidia; order Flavobacteriales; family Flavobacteriaceae; genus Polaribacter. Next base: position 71,081 of record CATIQU010000033.1, on the reverse strand, counting down.
GGTGTCAATTTTAACAATGCAATAACTTCTACCGTTGCGGCAAAGGTAAAGTCAGTAGTAATTACTTCATCGCCTTGCTCGAGTCCCAAACCCATCATTGCAATTTGTAATGCGTCGGTACCATTTGCACATGGAATAACATGTTTTACACCCAAATATTTTTCTAAGTCAGCTTGAAATTCATGCACTAAAGGACCGTTTATATAGGCGGACGTATTTAGAACCTGTTCTATAGAATCGTTCACAGCGTCTTTAATTTTGGCATATTGACCTTGCAGGTCTACCATTTGAATTTTTTTCATAAATGATGATTTTGTAATCGACTTCAAAAATACGATTTAATTCTAGTATCTTTGAAAATATCAATTAGATTTCTATGAAAATTCTTAAAAAATTCCTTAAATATTTTTTCCTTTTTTGCCTCTTTTTATCAGTAGGCTTGTGGCTTTATACGAAGACTTTGGCACCTAATTATGAGGGTGAAATTGAAATTAAAAATCTTACAGAAGAAGTAGCAGTCTACTTTGACACGAATGGTGTTCCTCATATAAATGCCCAAAACCAACACGATGCATACACCGCTTTAGGGTATGTACATGCACAGGATCGATTGTGGCAAATGGAATTAATCCGTAGAATTGCTGCAGGAAGATTGTCTGAGGTTTTTGGTGAAAAACTAATTGACACGGACAAGTTTATGTCGGGTTTAGGGATTGAAGAAAGTGCCCAAAAAACAATACAGAATTTAGACAAGAGTAGTGAAATGTATCAGTTATCGATGGCTTATTTGGATGGAATAAACCAATATATAGCTGACGGAAAAACACCTGTAGAATTCACAATTATTGGTGTAGAAAAAGAAATGTATACGCTTAAAGACATGTACAATGTCTTTGGTTATATGGCGTTTAGTTTTGCAGTTGCACACAAAACAGACCCTTTGTTAAGTGAAGTTAAGGGAACTTTAGGTGAAAGTTATTTAAATGAATTAATCGATGCTGAATCTCATAATTTAACCTTCATTAAAAGTGAGAAAAACCCTGAGATAAAGGCTGCATTTGGAGTTGCCATGCAAAAACTATTTGAAGCGTTGCCAATTTCACCCTTCATTGGTAGTAATTCTTGGGTACTTGGTCCAGAAAAAACAAAAAATGGAAAAGTAATTTTCGCCAACGATCCACATATTGGCTATTCACAACCCTCAGTTTGGTATCAGTCGCATATTAAAACACCTGATTATGAATTGTATGGGTTTAACTTAGCGTTGATTCCTTTTCCTCTTTTAGGACACAATAGCGATTATGCCTATGGATTAACCATGTTTGAAAATGATGATGTTGATTTTTATGTTGAAGAAAATAATCCAGATAATGAAATGGAATACAAAACTGCTAAGGGTTATGAAACGTATCAATTAATTGACAAACGCATTAAAGTGAGAGGACAAGAAGATCTTGTGTATCAAATAAAAGTGAGTCAACATGGCCCTATAATGAATGACATTATCAAGCATTTAGATGATAAGAGACCGATTGCAATGCAATGGGTTTATACCGCGTTAGAAAATAAAATTTTAGAGGTTGGGTATGAGATTTCACATGCTAAAAATTTGTCCGACTTTAAAAAAGGGGCAAGTAAGTTACATGCTCCCGGTTTAAACATGATGTACGGGGATGCGAAAGATAACATTGCCTGGTTTGCTTCTGGGAAACTCTACAGATATAGAGATTCTTTGTACACTAAAACCTATTTAGATGGGGCTTCTGGAGACGATGAAATTCTAGAATACTTAGACTTTGAGCAAAATCCACAAGCCGTAAACCCAAGTTGGAATTATGTGTACTCGGCAAATAACCAGCCCGACGCTGTTGGAAGTGAATTATATCCAGGATATTATTTAAATGAAAGTAGAGCAAAGAGAATTGTCGATTTAGTTGCCCCAAAAGATGATTGGACAAAAGAAGAGGTTGCAGAAATGATGAATGATGTAACCGCTCCTGTAGCCCCACCAATTATAGCAAATTTCATAAAATCTCTTGATAAAACGGTACTGTCTCCAAGTGAAAAAATAGCAATTTCAAATTTAAGAAACTGGAAAGGTAATTTTGATAAAAACGAAATTGGTCCCGTAATTTACAATCGAATCGTATATGAATTTCAAAAGAACACCTTTTCAGATGAAATGGGCAAAGCTTTCAACCAGTTTTCAAACACCCCTTTAATAGAGAAGGTGTTGCCTGTGCAAATGGCAAGAGAGGAATCAGTTTGGTGGGATGATGTTTCAACAAAAGGAAAGTTAGAAAGCAAACAAGATATCGTCATGAAATCTTTTAAAAATGCGTTTACTTTTCTACAAAACCAGTTAGGAGAGAATGTAGAAAGTTGGACTTGGGGTCGTGTAATATCAGTAGAATACAAGCATGCTTTAGGTGAAGTTCCTTTACTTAGGAGTCTCTTTAATGTAGGGCCTTTTGTTACTTCTGGTGGTGATCAAGTGATAAATAATCAAATTTACAACATTGATTCTACAGGTTATTATAAAGTAAAAGCAGGGCCTTCTACGAGAAGAGTTGTTGATTTTTCTGATGCCGAAAATAGTTTGGCAATTTTACCAACTGGACAATCGGGTCGTGTTTTTAGTGATCATTATAAAGATCAGGCAGCTAAGTATTTGAATGGAGAATATGTGCCTATGCTACTAAATCAGTCAACGATTCTTAAAAGCAAGCATGTATTGGTTTTGAAACCTAAGCGTGATTAAGCATGTGTTTGCAATGAAGAAGTGCTACACTTCCTTATACGCTTCCTCAAAAGGAATTCGAAAACGTTCACCATAGACGCCTTTTGCATCTCTAATTCCGCAAGAAACAATCATATTTATTTCTGCGCCAAAAGGTAAGCCTAGTAATCTTTTTACACGCAAAGTATCAGAACCCTCCATTGGACAGGTGTCATACCCTTTGGCAGCCATAGCGATCATAAAGTTTTCCGCTGCCAATCCACAAGTTTTATGTGCTACATTTCGCATATCACTCCCTCTTACTTGTCTGTATATGGGTTTGAAAATTCCGATAATAGAAACGAATAGAAATTTTAAAAACCCTAAAATCCCAAAAAAATCGGAATAGGCAAACGGAATAATTTTTCCATAATAGTTTCGAATTACTTTTTCTCTGCTACTTTGTTCCGATTTTGGTTTTGGAGGAAATAGCGCATCCACCATTTCTAAATTTGCTTTTGCACGTTTTTTCCACAAATCTTTTCGAGTTACAAAAACCACCAATTCTTGTGCTGTTTTTGCTGCATTTTGGTTGAAGCAAAAAGGAGCCATTTTAGCAGTGATTTCTTTAGAAGTAATATGATAAAACTCCCACAACTGCATATTGCTGCTGTTTGGTGCTAAAGTAGCTAGCTTAATACATGCTTTCACAATCTTTGTGTCAATTGCTTTGTCTTTGTAAACTCTTACAGAGCGTCTGTAATTGATCGCTTCTGAAACTGTTTTTTCTAAGCTCATTATTTTTTAAGAAATATTTTTTATTTTTTTATGCATTACCAGAAACCAAAAAGGGGGGAGTAGTGCAAGCAGCATCATGCCAGGATACCCTGTTGGCATTTGTGGGCTGTCTGGAACTGTTTTTAATGTTTGATAGTGCTTTGAACCATTGTAATGATGGTCTGAATGACGCGATAAGTTAAAGAGTAGCACTTGTCCAACCTGATGGTCAGAATTCCAAGAATGATGCCTTTTTACTTTTTCATAGCGTCCGTTTTCATTTTGTTTTCTTAGCAATCCATAATGTTCAATATAATTCACGGTTTCTAAAAGAATAATGCCAATCACCGCTGCTAATATAAAATAGATAGTTACAGATTGTCCGAAGAAAAAATAAATTCCACTAAGCAATAGAAAATTACAAAATGTATAAACAACCATTCTGTTTTGATAATGAAACCAACTTGTATTGTTCATTTCTAAGCGTTTTTTTTCGATACTCCAGGCTTGTAAATAACCTGTAATATGTGAACGAATCCAAAATAAGAATATAATTTCGTTTTTTCTGGCAGTTGCAGCATCTTTGGGAGTTGCTACGTGTAAATGATGCCCTCCATTATGATAGGGCAAAAAATGGGTATTTAATGAGGTGAGTAATAGAATTTCACCGATAAATTGATCTATTCTATTATTTCTGTGCCCCAATTCATGGCCAACATTAATTCCAATAACACTACACATAATCCCCATTCCAAAAATCCGTCCACCCAATTCTAAATTGGTCAATCCTGTTTCTTGTATTGCATAAAAAAAGAAGCCTAAAAAGAATAATTGAATCGGTAATGTGGCGTATAAAATATAGGTGTAATTTTTGTTTTCTTTGGCTATTTTCTCCGCTTCTTTCGAGAAGTTCTCTTTATTGGGTTTGATAAATAGTTCAAAAATAGGCACCAGGCCAAAAAAGACAAATGCTGGCAAATAAGTGAGCCATCCTTTAGAAAGGAAGGAAATACAGACCACAAAAGGGAGTATTAAGACAGATAGATATTTAAACGGTTTCATTTGGAGAGTAGTTTTGTATAAATATACAAAAACTATAAGCTATAAACAAGCGTTCCAAATGGGGTCGTTTGGTGTTGAAGAAGTGATAGCAATTGTTTCTTTGGTTACAGGATGTACAAAATTGATTTTTCTGGCATGTAAAGAGATGCTTCCATCCTTGTTACTTCTGTCAAAACCATACTTTAAATCGCCTTTAATTGGACTACCGATATGAGAAAGTTGTGTTCTTATTTGGTGATGCCTTCCTGTTTCTAAATCAATTTCGATTAATGAATAATTGTCTAGTTTTTGAATTACGTTGTAATGTAATGTTGCTTTTTTGCTTCCTTCAATTTCTTTCTTATAAACAAAAGATTTGTTCTTTTTGGTGTCTTTTTTTAAGAAATTAGTTAACGTGTCTCTTTCTGCTTTTGGTCTGTTTTTTACAATTGCCCAATAAGTTTTTTGAATAACTTTGTCCCGCAGCATCTTATTTAAGCGTTCCAATGCTTTTGAGGTTCTTGCGAAAATTACAATCCCAGAGGTAGGCCTGTCAAGACGGTGAACTGTTCCAATAAAAACGTTTCCAGGTTTGTTGTATTTGTCTTTTATGTATTCTTTGACAACCTCACTTAAAGGTTTGTCTCCCGTTTTATCACCTTGAGTTATGTCTCCAGCTCTTTTGTTGACAATAAGAATGTGGTTGTCTTCAAATAAAACTTGTAAATTTTCTTTGGTAGATTGCATGAAAAGGAACGATTATTTAAAATCTTTGGCAACGTCTTGGTTAACGCCATCAATAAAGTCTAAGAATTCTTTTCTTCCGAGACTACTCGCTGAGGAGGTTAGGAAACAAGTTGGTAGTACTTCCCAGTGTTCTAGTAATTTTTTCTTGTAAGTAGAAATTTGCTGATTCAATTTAGAGTTTCCGAGCTTATCCGCTTTTGTAAAAACAAGACAAAACGGAATCTGATTGGTTCCTAAAAACTGCATGAATTCGATGTCTATTTTTTGAGGATCGTGCCTTGAATCAATCAAGACAAAAGTACAAACTAACTGCTCTCTTTCTTTAAAATAGTTTTCTATAAAAAATTGAAAAATAGTTCTTTTTTTCTTTGAAATTTGGGCATAACCGTATCCAGGTAAATCAACTAAGAACCAAGATTCATTTATTAAAAAGTGATTGATTAGCTGAGTTTTTCCGGGTTTTCCAGAGATTTTAGCCAAATCTTTTCGCTCCATTAACATGTTTATCAAGGAGGACTTCCCAACATTTGAGCGTCCAATAAAAGCATATTCTGGAATTCTATCTTTGGGTGCTTTGGTAACATTACTGTTACTCATTATAAATTCAGCAGATTTTATTTTCACAATAAAAAAATTGAGTTGTGTTTACAATATGTAGAAAAAATACGATTAGGATATAATTATAATCCTCTATCTTTTAGCCACTTATCAAGTATCGAGTTAAATTGTTCAGGTCTTTCCATCATTGCTGCATGTCCACATTTGTCAATCCAAAATAAATTGGAGTTGGGTAATAATTTATGGAAATCGTCTGCAACTTCTGGAGGTGTAACGGTATCCTGTTTTCCCCAAATGAGACACGTTGGTATTTTCATTTCTGGTAAATCAGCAGACATGTTGTGTCTAATTGCGCTTTTTGCAATTGCGAGGGTTCTGATTACAGAACTTCTGTCGTTTACAATTTTAAAAACATCATCAACCATTTCTTTTGTTCCAATAGCTGGATCGTAAAAAACACCTTTGGTTTTTTCTTCGATGTATTCGTAACTACCTCTTTTTGGAAAACTGTCACCCATTGCTTTTTCATACAATCCTGAGCTTCCTGTGAGAACCAATGCAGTCACTTTTTCTTGATAATTTTTTGTAAAGTATAACGCAATATGGCCTCCTAAAGAGTTTCCTAGTAAAATGGCAGAATCTAATTTCTTATGTTCCATGAAATCCTTCAAAAACCCTGCTAAATTTTTAACATTTGTTTTTAAAAGAGGAAGAGAGTATAACGGTAGTTCTGGAATTAAGACATTGTAACCATTTTTAGAGAAATGTTCAAAAGTGCCTTCAAAATTACTTAAAGTCCCCATAAGTCCGTGAAGAACAATGATTGCAGGCCCTTCGCCGGCCTCAGCGTAAGTAAAATTTTCTTCAATCTTTAGATAATCGGTCATTCGTTTTTTACAATTTACTGAAACGCAAATGTACTTCTTTTTTGTTAGATAATTAACGTTTTAAATTACGGTCAATTTCCGCTACACAAATGGCGGTAGGTGTTAAAAAGTATAAAGTTATGAACAAAGTGGTAAATTGTGGTAAAAAGTGGTAAAATTTATATATTTTTGATATCTATAAAATAGTTTTTTTAAATGATTCATCTCATTGGTACATACGAGTGTAAGGCAGATGCTAAAGGAAGGTTGATGTTCTCATCTGCTTTTAAGAAGCAACTGCATCCTGTGCTACAAGATGGTTTTGTTATAAAAAGAGGTGTTTTTCAACCCTGCTTGGAGTTATATCCAATGACTGAGTGGAATTTAATGATGCAGAAGATTAATAAATTAAACAGGTTTGTTAAAAAAAACAATGATTTTATTAGGAGGTTTACTGCTGGTGTAAAGATGGTAGAATTAGACGCTTCTGGTAGACTTTTAATTCCAAAAGATTTGTGTGATTTCGCTGGTATTCAAAAACAGATTGTTTTGTCTTCTGCGGTGAATATTATTGAAATTTGGGACAAAGATAAATACGAAAAAGCAATTGAAGATGCTTCTGTAGATTTTGCAGATTTAGCCGAAGATGTGATGGGAAATACCACGATAGATGAAGTATCATAATCCAGTTTTACTAAATGAGAGTGTCGATGCCTTGTCGATAAAAGAAGATGGCGTTTATGTGGATGTGACTTTTGGTGGCGGAGGTCACTCCAGAGAAATATTAAGCAGATTGGGGCCGGAAGGCAAGTTGTTTGCCTTTGACCAAGATCCAGATGCGTTGGAGAATTTAATTGACGATGCGCGTTTTGTCTTGATTCCAGAGAACTTTAGGTTTATCTCCCGGTTTTTAAGATTTCACAGAATTAAAAAAGTGGATGGAGTACTAGCAGATTTAGGGGTTTCTTCTCATCAATTTGATGAAGCAGAAAGAGGTTTTTCTATTCGCTTTGATGGTGATTTAGACATGAGAATGAACCAGAAATCAAAAGTGTCTGCCAAAGAAATTATTAATAATTATTCTGAAGAAAAATTAGCAGAAATATTGTTTTTGTATGGTGAATTAAGAAATTCAAGAAACATTGCAAAAACGATTGTTGAGCAAAGAGAAGTTGCTAAAATAGAGACAAGTTTTCAGTTAAAAGAAGTGCTTCAAAAATATTTACCCAATGCAAAAGAGCACAAAATATTGGCTCAAATATTTCAAGCGATTCGAATTGAAGTGAATGAAGAGCTAGATGTTTTAAGAGAATTTTTAGAGCAAATGCCAAACCTTTTAAAAGCGAACGGTAGGTTAAGTGTAATTTCATACCATTCTTTAGAAGATCGTTTGGTGAAGCGATTTATAAGAACAGGAATGTTTAGCGGTGAGCTTGAGAAAGATGCTTTTGGAAATTCAAATGAGCCTCTCCAGAAAGTAGGGAAATTAATAGTGCCTTCCCAGGAGGAAATTAAAATAAACAATAGAGCTAGAAGTGCAAAACTTAGGATTGCAACTATTAAACAACAACGCACAAAAAAATAATCGGATTCGATGTCTAAAGTGAAAAAAGGTTTGTACGGTTTTCTGAGAGGAAGTTTCCTTACCGATGAAGCTGCTTTTAAAAACTGGCGGATTATTGTTTTTATAGTAGGATTGCTATTGATTATGATTTCGAGTGGTCACCAAGCGGACAAAAAAGCAATTCTCATTGCACACCTAAATAAAGAGAAGCGAGAGTTGAGGGAGGAATATGTGGATACAAGCTCCAGACTAGAGCGGATGGAGATGGAATCTAGCGTAAAGAAAAGAGTAAAATCATTAGGGATTGAGCCATCAACAACTCCACCTAAAAAAATAAAAGTAACTTATAAAGATTCATAAATTGGCAACTCAAAAAAAAGGCATACTGGCAAAATTCTACATCGTAGGAGCTTTTATGACGATTTTTTTAGTAATCGTAATTTTACGGGTCTTTAATCTTCAATATGTTCACGGTGATAAATACAATAAATTATCTACGGAACTAACGGTAAAAGAATTTACCATTTCTGCAAACAAAGGAAACGTATATGCAGCAGACGGTAATTTATTGGCAACTTCGGTTTCTAAGTATACCATTAGAATGGATTTGGTGGTTGTTAAAAAACAAGTTTTTGAGCAAAATGTAGTTGCCCTTTCAAAAGCCCTTTCTGAGATGTTGGGCAATGTTCCAAACTACTATGAGAGAAGACTTCGAAATGCCAAAAAAGCGAATAAAAGATATTTTTTTATTGCTAAAAACATTGGCTATAATGATTACTTAAGGATGAAGCAATTCCCAATCTTTAAATTGGGTGTTTATAAAGGAGGTTTCATTGCAGAACACAAAACGGTTCGTGTACATCCCATTGGTAAAATTGCAGAAAGAACTATTGGTTATGACGATCAAAGTGGAGGTGCAGGTATTGAAGGTGCTTTTGCTTCTTATATGAAAGGAACAGATGGGTTGAGATGGAAACAAAAAATTGCTAAAAGTCAATGGAAACCAATTAATGATGTCAACGAAAAAGAACCCATAGATGGGCATGACATTATTACTACAATAGATGTAAATATTCAAGATGTTACCCATCATGCATTGTTACGACAGTTAGAGTTTTTTGAAGCAGAACATGGGTGTGCTGTGGTCATGGAGACATCCACTGGAGAAATTAAGGCAATCGCAAATTTGGGAAGAACCTCTAAAGGGAAGTACTACGAGAAAAGAAATTATGCCGTTTGGGAGAGCCACGAACCAGGATCTACATTTAAACTGGCAAGTTTAATGGCGGCTTTAGATGACAAGTTAATCGATACAGTTACAGTAGTAGATACCGAAAAAGGAAAAATTTTTATCCATGGGTCTAAAGTAGAAGATTCTAAAAAGGGCGGTTATGGTAAAATTTCTGCTGCAAGAGCTTTTGAAGTTTCATCGAATGTAGGAATCGTAAAGTTGATTCGTGCGTATTATGATGATCAACCTCAAAAATTTATCAATAAGTTAGAAAAATACGGCTTCACAAAACCTGTCGGATTCTCAATTAAAGGAGAAGGAGTTCCAACCATTCCAACCCCAAAAGATAAAGGCTGGAATAAAATTTCATTAGAGTGGATGTCTTGGGGGTATGGTGTGTCTGTAACACCCATGCAAACCTTGATGTTTTACAATGCGGTTGCAAATAACGGTGTAATGGTAAAGCCAAGATTTATAAAGGAATTAAGAAGACAAGAAAAATCAGAAAAAATATTTGAAACTGAAATTGTAAATTCTAAAATAGCCTCTGATGAGACATTAAAAAAGGTAAAAAAAATACTTGAAAATGTAGTTGTTAAAGGAACTGCAATGAATATTTATTCGCCTAATTTTTCAATGGCAGGTAAAACAGGGACTGCAAAAAAATACATTCCTACCTATACAGATGCGCAAGGTAAAACCATAAAAGGGCACTATTCTACAAAGCGTTATACGGCTTCGTTTGCTGGTTTTTTTCCTGCTGACACTCCAAAGTATTCATGCATCGTAGTCATACATGATCCAAAGAAAGAAAAAGGATATTACGGAGCTTTAGTGGCAGCACCTGTTTTTAAAGAAATTGCCCAAAAAATTTATACAACAACTCCGATAGACAATCAATATGTAGACGACAAAGTTCAGTTTGCAGCAATTGATGATGCGTTTTTAAATTACAACAATCAGTTAATAAAAACGCATATAGAAATTCCCAATGTTAAAGGAATGTCTGGCATGGATGCATTGTCATTGTTAGAGAATATTGGACTAAAAGTAAAAATTTCAGGAAGCGGTAATGTGAAATCTCAATCACTAGAAAAAGGGGAAAAGTTAATAAAAGGAGCAACCATTATTTTAAAACTTTCCTAAGCTGAAAAATTTAAAAGACATATTAAATAAGGTCTCAATACTGCAAGTCGTTGGTCAAACAAATATTGAGGTACATCAAGTTGTTTTCGATTCAAGAAAAATTGAAAAAAATGATGTTTTTGTAGCTCAAAAAGGAGCTGCTGTCGACGGACATTTATATATTGACAAAGCAATTTCTTTAGGAGCAAATACAATTGTTTGTGAAGATATTCCAGAACACAAAAAAGAAGAAGTAACCTATCTTCAAGTTGAAGATGCAAATATTGCTTTAGCAATCATGTCCGCTAATTTTTATGACAATCCTTCTCGTAAAATTCCATTAATAGGTATTACGGGTACCAATGGTAAAACAACGATTGCTTCGTTGTTATATCAATTATTTAAAAAAGCAGGCTATAAAGTAGGTTTGCTTTCTACCGTAATAATTAAGGTTGACGAAACAGAATTTAAAGCGACACATACAACGCCAGATTCGGTAACTATAAATAGGTATTTAGACGCAATGATTGATGCGGGGGTTGATTACTGTTTTATGGAAGTGAGTTCTCATGGAATTCATCAAAAAAGAACAGCAGGATTAACCTTTGCTGGTGGAATTTTCACCAACCTTTCTCATGATCATTTAGATTATCACAATACCCTTGCAGAATATAGAGATGTTAAGAAACAGTTTTTTGACGCTTTGCCAAAATCTGCATTTGCATTGACCAATATCGATGACAAAAACGGTAGTTTCATGTTGCAGAACACGAAAGCAAGCAAGAAAACATATGCTTTAAAAACACTAGCAGATTTCAAATCTAAAATTTTAGAAAAACAATTTTCAGGAACTTTAATTACTGTGGAAGGAATTGAGGTTTGGACAAAGTTGATTGGTGTTTTTAATGTTTACAATCTTACTGCAATTATTGCAACAGCAGAATTATTAGGTTTAGAACGGTTGGAGGTGCTTACTATCGTGAGTCAGTTAGAAAGTGTAAGTGGTCGTTTTGAGTACATTGTTACCAATGATGGGGTGATAGCAATTGTAGATTATGCGCACACGCCAGATGCATTAAAAAATGTATTAGAAACCATTAATGACATTAAAACTGGACATGAAAACATTTTGACCGTTGTGGGATGTGGAGGTGATCGAGACAAACTGAAAAGACCAAAAATGGCGCACATTGCAACCCAATTAAGTACGCAAGTGATTTTTACCTCAGACAACCCAAGAACCGAAAATCCACAAACTATTTTAGAAGAAATGGAGTTAGGGGTTTTACCAGAAAATGAGATAAAAACAGTAACAGTTTTGAATAGAAAACAAGCGATTAAAACAGCATGTAAACTGTCAAAACCGGGAGATATTATTTTGATCGCTGGAAAAGGACATGAAAACTATCAAGAAATAAACGGAGTTCGATCTCATTTTGATGATTTAGAAGAAGTGCAAAACTGTTTTAATCAATTAAAAAAATAACGAAGAATGCTATATTATTTATTCGAATATTTAGAAAGTCAGTTCGGTTTACCAGGAGCAAGTGTGTTTCAGTTTATCACATTTAGAGCCGCAACAGCATTTATCTTATCCTTATTGATTTCCACCATTTACGGGAAAAGAATTATCAATTTTTTAAGAAATCAGCAGGTAGGAGAAACCGTTCGAGATTTAGGTTTAGATGGTCAGACTCAGAAATCAGGAACCCCTACAATGGGTGGGCTCATTATTATTATGGCAACCTTAATTCCGGTTATTTTGTTTGCTAAATTGAATAATATTTACATTGTTATTTTGATCATTACCACAATCTGGATGGGATTGATAGGCTTTTTAGACGATTATATTAAGGTCTTTAAGAAAGACAAAGCTGGCTTAAAAGGCAGGTTTAAAGTATTAGGTCAAGTAGGTCTTGGAATTATTGTAGGGTCTATGTTGTATTTTAATGAAGGCGTTACGATCAAAGAACAACTGCCAGTTTCAGAAAGAGTACAGCAAGAAAATGGGAGATTAAAAGTCTTTGGTGAGGCTCACAAATCTACAAAGACAACCGTTCCTTTTTTTAAGAATAATGAACTAGAGTATTCCAAAGCATTAAGTTTCTTAGGAGATGGATACGAAAAATATGGATGGATTGTTTTTATTTTCATTGTTGTGTTTATTGTAACTGGTGTTTCAAATGGAGCAAATTTAACAGATGGTATCGATGGTCTGGCTGCGGGATCGTCTGCGATTATTGTGGTTACACTGGCTGTTTTTGCTTGGGTTTCTGGGAATATCATTTTTGCAGATTATCTAGACGTCATGTATATCCCCAATTCTGGTGAGATGACTGTATTTATCTTGGCTTTTGCAGGCGCATTAATCGGATTTTTATGGTACAATACCTATCCAGCACAAGTTTTCATGGGAGATACGGGAAGTTTGACCATTGGAGGAATCATCGCGGTGATCGCAATTGCAATTAGAAAAGAGTTGTTACTCCCAATTTTAGCCGGTGTTTTTGTCGTTGAAAATCTCTCTGTAATTCTTCAAGTTTTTTGGTTTAAATACACCCGGAAACGTTTTGGTATTGGAAGAAGAATTTTTAAAATGGCTCCTTTACACCATCATTATCAAAAAATGCAGTACCACGAGAGTAAAATTGTTGTTCGCTTTTGGATTGTAGGAATTTTGCTTGCAGTATTTGCAATTGTTACCTTAAAATTAAGGTAATAATTCGATCTTTTCAAAAGGAAGTATGGAGTTTGTGTCAATTAGAAAAAGAATAAATTTTTTATATAAAATAGATGTGTAACCAAGAATCAAATAAGCGTATGGTCATTTCTCCTCAAGGAGAAAAGAGGCTTCTTGTTGTTCTTGGTGGTGGAGAAAGCGGAGTGGGTGCTGCAATTCTTGGAAAACAAAAAGGATTTGAAGTTTTTGTTTCAGACAAAGGAGGTATTGCAAGAAGATATAAAGAAATTCTTCTGCAAAACAATATCAATTTCGAAGAAGAAAAACATACAGAAAATAAAATACTAAAGGGCACTGTAGTTGTGAAAAGTCCTGGAATACCAGATTCGATTCCGTTAGTATTAAAACTAAAGGAAAAAGGAATCAGCGTAATTTCAGAAATAGAGTTTGCCGCAAAATATACAACTGCAACCCTAGTTGGAATTACAGGTTCTAATGGGAAGACAACAACCGCACTGTTAACCCAATTTATTTTAAAAAATGCTGAAATAAATAGTGGATTAGCGGGAAATATTGGAGACAGTTTTGCACGGCAAGTTGCTACGCAGTCTTATGACAATTACGTATTGGAATTAAGTAGTTTTCAGTTAGATGGCATCGTAGATTTTAACAGTCATATTGCCATTTTAACAAATATAACACCTGATCACTTAGATCGATATGAAGACGATTTCAATAAATATATCGAATCTAAATTTAGAATTACAAAAAATCAAACCGCATCCGATTACTTAATCTATGATGCAGATGATGAGGCCATAAATACATGGTTGCAAAAGAACAGTACAAAAGCAACTCTAATTCCATTTTCATTAGAAAAACAATTAGAATATGGTGCTTTTATAAAAGATAATAATATCATAATCAATATTAATAAAGAAACAATACAGATGCCAATCTCAACTTTATCCGTAAAAGGAAAACACAATACTAAAAACGCAATGGCAGCAACAATGGCTGCGCAATTGTTGAAAGTTCGAAAAGAATCGATCAAAGAAAGTTTAGAAAACTTTGAAGGTGTCGAGCATCGATTAGAGCATGTTGCAAAAATAAGAGGCGTGGAATACATTAACGACTCGAAAGCAACGAATGTAAATGCTGCTTTTTATGCTTTAGAATGCATGGATAAAAATACGGTGTGGATTTTAGGAGGTGTAGATAAAGGAAATGATTATGCAGATTTATTGCCATTAGTAAGAGAAAAAGTAAAAGCGATTGTTTGCTTGGGTATTGAAAATGATAAAATAATACAGACATTTGGCAATGTGGTTGAGATGATTGTTGAAACTGCGGGAGCTGAAGAAGCTGTTAAAGTGGCTCAAAAGTTAGCAGAATCTGGAGATGCAGTTTTACTTTCTCCTGCGTGTGCAAGTTTTGATTTATTCGATAATTACGAAGACAGAGGACGTCAATTTAAACAAGCTGTGAGAAGTCTTTAAAAAGACATTATTGTTAGATAGTTTGATTAGATATAACCTGATTTTCAATCTGTAGAAATAAGAATCGTTAAATAACAGCTACTTGTAATTACAGGAAATAAAAAAAAGAATGAAAACCATTTTTCAACATATTAAAGGAGATAAAGCAATTTGGGCAATTGTAACTGTGTTGGCTATATTCTCATTTATGCCAGTCTTTAGTGCAAGCACAAACTTGGTTTATGTTGTTGGTTCTGGTTCTACATTTGGTCATTTAGCAAAACATATTGCCTTGTTAATTATTGGTTTTGGGATTATTTATGGAGTGCATAAAATTCCATACAGATATTTCTCAGGAGGATCTGCTATTATGATTCCTATAGTGGTTATTTTACTGGTTTTCACCTTAGCGCAAGGAACTGTTATTGGAGGGGCAAACGCAAGTAGATGGATTAAGTTTGGCGGTGTTGGTTTTCAGACATCCACGTTAGCAAGTGTAGTTTTGCTGGTGTATGTTGCAAGATATTTAGCCAAAAACAAAGAGAGCGTTATTTATTTTAAAGAAAGCCTGTGGCAATTGTGGCTGCCAGTTGCACTTATTTTAATACTTATTTTACCTGCAAATTTTTCGACAACTGCAATTATTTTCACCATGGTGATCATTGTTTGTTTTATAGGAGGTTATCCTTTAAAATACATCGGATACATACTTGCTTTAGGTATTGCCTTTCTATTGTTTTTTGTTTTAGTTGCAAAAGCATTTCCCGATGCCATGCCCAATAGGATACAAACGTGGAGTAATCGAATCGAAAATTATTCAACTCAAGATGGAAAAGAACCCTATCAAGTACAAAAAGCTAAAATAGCCATAACAACAGGAGGTACCTTTGGTTTAGGTCCAGGTAAAAGCGTTCAAAAGAACTTTTTGCCACAATCCTCTTCAGATTTTATCTACGCAATTATTGTAGAGGAATTTGGTTTAATCGGCGGTTTTGGAGTTGTTTTTGTCTATTTCATTCTCCTTTTTAGAATTTTTGTTGTGGTCAAAAAAACAAAAACCATTTTTGGGACACTACTGGTGATAGCAACTGGACTACCCATTATTTTTCAAGCAACCATAAATATGGCAGTTGCTACGAGTCTTCTTCCAGTAACTGGACAAACGTTGCCTTTAATAAGTAGTGGAGGTACTTCTATCTGGATGACTTGTTTTGCGCTCGGAATGATTCTAAGTGTGAGTGCATCAAAAGAAAAAACAGAAGATGAAATTTTAGATGATAACCCTTTAGATATTTTACATGAAGCAATCGATTAATATATTAATTTCTGGAGGTGGAACGGGTGGTCACATATACCCAGCAATTGCGATTGCCAATGAATTAAAACTGCGATACCCAGATGCAAAGTTTCTATTTGTTGGAGCAAAAGACAAAATGGAAATGGAAAAAGTTCCGCAAGCAGGGTATGAAATTAAAGGATTATGGATTGCCGGAATTCAAAGGAGAATTACTTTTAAAAACCTGTTATTTCCTTTTAAATTATTGAGTAGTTTACTGAAAGCGAGAAGAATTATTAAACAGTTTAAACCTAATATTGCTATTGGAACTGGTGGTTTTGCAAGTGGACCAACATTATTGATGGCATGCCTAAAAAAAATACCAACTATTATTCAAGAACAAAACTCATACCCTGGGATTACCAATAAATTATTGGCCAAAAAAGTTGATAAAATATGTGTTGCTTATGATCATTTAGAGCGGTTTTTTCCTGCAGATAAAATTTTAAAAACAGGCAACCCTGTACGTCAAGATTTGTTGTTAATTCATACCAAAAGAGATGCCTCATTTTCTTTTTTTAATTTAGATAAAAATAAGAAAACTGTTTTAGTTCTAGGTGGAAGCCTTGGGGCCAGAAGGATGAATGAGCTCATCGAAAGTCAATTAGATTTTTTCAATAAACAAAATCTTCAGGTAATTTGGCAGTGTGGTAAATTATATAATGATAGATATCAAAAGTACAATGACTTAGCACATGTGCAAGTGCACCCATTCATCAATCAAATGGGGATGGCATATGCCACTTCCGACTTTATTATCTCGAGAGCTGGTGCGAGTTCTGTTTCGGAACTGTGTATTGTTGGTAAGCCCGTAATTTTTATCCCTTCACCCAATGTCGCTGAAGATCATCAAACAAAAAACGCAAAGTCTATCGTAGATCATCACGCAGCAATTTTGATCAAGGAAAGCGAATTGGATTCCTTTGCAGTTGTTTTCGAAACGTTGTTAAAAGATCAAGGCAAACAGCAAAGCGTATCTGAAAACATAAAAGCATTGGCGCTGCCAAGCGCTAC
Organism: Polaribacter sp. SA4-10; assembly: GCA_949519155.1. GTDB lineage: Bacteria > Bacteroidota > Bacteroidia > Flavobacteriales > Flavobacteriaceae > Polaribacter. The sequence goes on along the minus strand of CATIQU010000033.1, from coordinate 53,945 downwards.
CACCGATATTGTTAACGAAATTGAAAAGCTACTAACGAATTGAATTTAAAAAACATACATAACGTTTATTTTGTAGGAATTGGAGGAATCGGAATGAGTGCGATTGCACGCTATTTTGCAGTCAATAATAAGCAGGTTGCAGGGTATGACAATACACCTTCAAAAAACACAAGTTCATTAGAAGATATTGGCGTGGTTATCCATTTCGAAGCGGCTGTCAAAAACATTCCATTGGCTTTTTTAAATAAGGAAACTACATTGGTCGTGTATACGCCTGCAATTCAAAAAACACATGCAGAACTCAATTACTTTTTTCAAAACGATTTTACTGTTTTAAAAAGAGCCGCAGTTTTGGGAAAAATTACTGAAAATACGTTTTGTCTTGCCGTTGCAGGAACCCACGGTAAAACAACAACTTCAGCTATTTTAGGACACATTATGCAGCCTAAATTAGCAACTTCTTTTTTAGGTGGAATTGCAGAGAACTACAATTCTAATTTAATTTTAGGAGAAGATAAGCTAACGGTTGTAGAAGCCGATGAGTTTGATCGCTCTTTTTTACAGTTGTCGCCAGATATTGCCTGTATTACTTCGATGGATTCAGATCATCTTGATATTTATGAAAACTCAGAGGCTCTTGACGCCTCGTTTAGAGCTTTCTCAGAGAAGGTTTCCCAAACTTTAATCGTGGCTAAAGGTTTGCCTTTAGAAGGACTTACTTATGGTATAGATGCAGCTGCAGATTATAACGCTTTTAATATTGAAATCGAAAGTGGAAAATATATTTTTGACGTACAAACACCGTCAGGAAAAATAGAGAATATTGTTTTTCATCTTCCTGGGAAACATAACGTTATGAATGCGCTAGCGGCTTTGGCGATGGCCGACGTTTATGGTGTTCCTTTGCTTGAAATAAAAGAAAGCTTAGCCAGTTTTAAAGGGGTGAAAAGAAGATTTTCATATCGAATTAAAACACCCAATTTTGTTTTGATTGATGATTATGCGCATCATCCAACAGAAATTGAGGCTGTTGAAAATTCAGTTAGAGAAATGTATCCAAATAAAAAGGTTTTGGTAATTTTTCAACCTCATTTGTTTTCGAGAACACGAGACTTTATTGAAGATTTTGCGAATGTTTTATCAAAATTTGATGAAATTGCTTTATTGGATATTTATCCAGCAAGAGAATTGCCAATAAAAGGGGTAGATGCTAGTTGGTTATTTGGTAAGATTACCAACACGCATAAAAAGTTGGTTCAAAAAAATAATTTAGTAAAAGTTATTAAAAATTCATCAGTAGAAGTTGTAGTTATGTTGGGAGCAGGAGATATTGGAATTTCCATAAATGAAGTTACAAATGAGTTGTTAAATCATCATGTTAATGAAGTTTAAAAAAGGATTAAAATATTTATTTTTCTTACTATTAGTAGTCGGTTTGGGGCTGTTGTATTCTTTTGCTTCTAAGCGAAATCTACAAAAAAAAGTAACGAATATAAAGATTGAATTTTCGGGTGAAAACACTAATTTTTTGACAATTTCAATGGTTGATAAATTGTTAATACAAAATACAAAAACAGTAAGAAACTTAAAGAAATCTGTGATAGATTTATATGGTTTAGAAAATCAAGTAAATAAGAATCCTTATGTGGCGGAATCTTCGGTTTTTTTGGACATAAATGGGACCATAAATACGATTGTAAAACAGCGTTCTCCAATCGCAAGAGTTCTTCATGAAGACACTTCTTATTACATTGATAAACAAGGTGTAAAAATACCCTTGTCCGCTGTTTATTCAGCAAGAGTGTTGTTGATTTCAGGTGTTGAAAAAGATGAGAATTTCAAGGAGATAGTAACATTAGTTACTGCCATTTTAGAAGATGATTTTTTGAAGAAAGAGATCGTGGAAATTCATAAATTAGACAACGAAGAGTATCAATTCTCCGTTCGAAGTGGAAGTTATAAAATCGATTTTGGTAAATTAACCAACATTGATATAAAATTTAAGAAATTAAAACCGTTTTATAACAAAGCTTTTTTAGACAAAACAATACGCGAGTATAAAACGATTAACGTAAAATTTCACAACCAAGTTGTGTGCACAAAATAAATCAAAATGGAAAACAATAAAATAGCAGTTGGATTAGATATTGGTACCACCAAGATTGTTGCTATGATTGGGCGTAAAAATGAATACGACAAAATTGAAGTTTTGGGTATTGGAAAAGCAAAAAGTTTAGGAGTAAAAAGAGGTGTAGTTAGTAACATAACACAAACCATTCAATCGATACAGCAAGCAGTTGAAGAAGCTGAAAGTGTTTCTGGGCAAAAAATTGAAGATGTTGTCGTAGGGATCGCAGGTCAGCATATCCGAAGCTTATACCATTCAGATTATATCACGAGATCCAATGCTGATGAAGTGATTGATGAAAATGATATCGATAATTTAGTAAATCAGGTACATAAACTGGTCATGTTGCCGGGAGAAGAAATCATTCATGTATTGCCACAAGAATTTAAAGTGGACTCTCAAGCAGATATAAAAGAACCTATTGGGATGTATGGTGGGCGTTTAGAAGCCAATTTTCATGTAGTAGTTGGGCAAGTCTCCTCGATTCGAAATATAGGACGTTGTGTAAAAAGTGCCGGTTTAGATTTGGCAGACATTACGCTAGAACCCTTAGCTTCTGCATCCGCGGTGCTGAGTCAAGAAGAAAAAGAAGCCGGAGTTGCATTGATTGATATTGGTGGAGGTACGACCGATTTGGCTATTTTTAAAGACGGTATTATTAGACATACAGCCGTTATTCCTTTTGGAGGTAATGTAATTACAAATGATATTAAAGAAGGCTGTTCTATCATCGAGAAACAAGCCGAGTTATTGAAAATAAAATTTGGTTCTGCTTGGCCGGGAGAGAATAAGGAAACCGAAATTGTTTCTATTCCAGGCTTAAGAGGAAGAGAGCCTAAAGAGATTACCTTAAAGAATTTGTCTTATATGATCCATGTACGAGTTCAAGAAATTATTGAACACGTCTATTTGGAGATTAAAAATTATGGCCACGAAACACAAAAAGGAAAACTAATTGCAGGAATTGTTTTAACAGGTGGAGGTTCACAACTAAAGCATTTGCGTCAATTAGTTGAATATATTACAGGAATGGATGCACGAATTGGGTATCCAAATGAACATTTAGCAGGAGATTCAGAAGACGCACTATCAAGTCCGTCCTATGCAACCGCCGTTGGATTGTTAATGGAGGGTTTAAGCAAGCAATCTAAAGACGAGGAAGAAGTATCGTCGATTGAAGAAGAAGTTGTTCCCTCAGCTTTAGAGACAGAAGCCGAGGTTCCAGAAGTTATTCAAGAGAAATCAAAAGACAAAGGCAAATCTTTCTTCGAGAAATTTACCGCCAGATTAAAAGATTTTTTAGATAACGCAGAGTAAAAAGATTGTAGCATAACAAGAAGAAATTAAGAATGATTAAACAATTTAAAATAGATACGTTATTATGAGCACAGAATTTGATAACATATTATTTGACATGCCAAAAACAAAATCGAACACTATCAAAGTCATTGGTGTTGGTGGTGGTGGAAGCAATGCTGTAAACCATATGTTTACGCAGCACATTAAAGGGGTCGATTTTGTAATTTGTAATACAGATTCACAAGCTTTAGAAAACAGCCCAATTCCGAATAAAATTCAGTTAGGAGCAAATTTGACTTCTGGCCTTGGTGCTGGAGCAAACCCAGATGTAGGTGCTAAAGCAGCACAAGAAAGTATCGAAGAAATTCAGCAAATGTTAAACACACAGACAAAAATGGTGTTTATAACTGCTGGAATGGGTGGTGGAACTGGAACCGGTGCAGCGCCAATTATTGCCAAAATCGCCAAAGACATGGATATTTTAACGGTAGGAATCGTTACAATGCCATTTCAGTTTGAAGGAAGAATGCGATCTAAACAAGCTCAAATTGGGATCGATACTTTGCGAAATAACGTAGATTCTTTAATTGTAATCAACAATAATAAATTAAGAGAGGTGTATGGGAACCTTGGTTTTAAAGCCGGTTTTTCCAAAGCTGATGAAGTGTTATCTACTGCAGCACGTGGTATTGCAGAAGTAATTACACACCATTACAAACAAAATATAGATTTACACGATGCCAAAACAGTGCTTTCTAACAGTGGTACCGCAATTATGGGGTCTGCAAAAGAAGAAGGAACAAGCAGAGCAAAAAATGCGATTGTAAAAGCTCTAGATTCCCCATTGTTAAATGATAATAAAATTACTGGAGCCAAAAACGTTTTGTTATTAATTGTTTCTGGAACCAATGAAGTTACATTAGATGAAATTGGAGAAGTAAACGATTATATTCAAACAGAAGCAGGATATGACGCCAATATTATTATGGGAATTGGAGAAGATGATTCTCTAGGAGATGCTATTGCAGTTACTATTGTAGCAACTGGTTTTGCCGCAGATCAACAAAGTACAATTACCAATACAGAAGTAAGAAAGATTGTACATACTTTAGAAGATGAACAGAAAGCAACGTATAATTTCTCGGATACACCAATTCAAAAATCATCCGCTTTTGATGCACCATTGTCCAACAAGCCATCTCCGAAAATTGTACACATATTAGAAAATGAGGTTGAGGAAGAGGCGCCAAAAATGAACTTAGTACCAACAACAGATAACATTAAAAACACACAAGTTGTTTTTGATGAAATTGAGATAGAAACCGTTTCTGAAGACGATTTTGTAATCACAAATATAACTGCTGTAAGAAATGAAACAGTCGCAGAAACCCCAGTTTCAAAACCACTGCAAGGTGACTTGTTATTTGATTTGCCACTAAATTCGTATTCAGAAGTTACACCCACCAAAGAAATTCGTTTTGACTTGGATGCCATTGAAGAAACAAAAGAAGTTATCAACGTAAATGAGATCGAAGTTTTTGGTGCAGAAGAAATTATCTTTGAGAAGAAAGCACCAGAAACAAGATATGTTTTAGAAAACTTTGATGTGCAACCAACCATTGGGAAAAGCTCTTCAATAATAGCAAATGCTGTTGAAGAAGAAAGCATGCAATTTGAATTGAAATCAGTAAAACCTCAGGTAGAAATTAATAATATAGTTACCGAGAGTGAAGAAGTATCACCCTTAAGTTTAACCATTTCTGAGTTGCAGAAAAGAGCCGAAGAGCGAAGAAAAACCATGAAAGGGTTCAATTATAAATTCTCAGATCAAATGAATAAAAATATTGACGATCTAGAACGTGAACCAGCATTTAAAAGGTTGGGATTAGAGATTGATCTCGTAGATCGATCAATTAGTAACTCGAAAACACCTTTAAGTAATGAAGGCGATACCATTGAGTTAAAATCAAATAATTCTTTCCTACACGATAATGTAGATTAATTCTAGAAGAATTCATAATTTATTTAAAAAGTCACCTTTATAGGTGACTTTTTTCTTTGTTTTAGCATTGTTGATAGCTGTTAGCATCTTCAATAGCAGACCTCTTACAAAAAGAAAAACCTTCAGTTTCCTGAAGGTTTTTGTATACATAGAAAGTAAGGTAATTTAATTTACGGCTTCTTTAATTCTTTGAATCGCTTCTTTTAATTGCACAACTGATGCTGCATAAGACATTCTAATACAGTTTGGAGCACCAAAAGCATCTCCAGTTACCGTAGCCACATTTGCTTTTTCTAACAAGAACAATGAAAAGTCATTTGCGTTTTCAATTTTCATGCCATTAACTGTTTTTCCGAAAAAAGCAGAAATATCTGGAAATACGTAAAAGGCACCTTCAGGGATATTTAATTTAAATCCTTCGATTTGACCTAATAAATCTAAAACAAGATCTCTCCGTGTTTTGAATTCATCTACCATGTATTGTACTTTTTCAATAGGGGCTAAAACGGCAGTAATTGCAGCTCTTTGAGCAATACAATTGGTACCCGAAGTAATTTGTCCTTGCATTTTTGTACATGCTTTTGCGATCCACTGTGGAGCGCCTAAATAGCCAATTCTCCAACCTGTCATAGCAAATGCTTTTGCCAATCCATTGATGGTAATTGTTCTGTCGAACATGCTTTCAATAGCTGCAAAACTAAACGGTTTTACGCCATAGTTGATGTGCTCGTATATTTCGTCAGATAAAATATAAATTTGGGGATATTTTTCTAAAACAGCCGCTAATGCGCGGTATTCATTTTCGCTATAGATACTACCACTTGGGTTGTTTGGCGAATTGAAAAAGACCATTTTAGTCTTTGGCGTAATTGCTGCCTCTAATTGTGCGGGTGTTATTTTAAAATCATCCTCTATAGAAGAAGGGATTTCTACAAATTTTGCTTCACATAAAATTGCAATTGCAGAATAACTCACCCAATACGGTGCAGGAAGTAACACTTCATCACCAGGGTTTAACAATACTTGTGCAACATTGGCAATCGATTGTTTTGCCCCCGTAGAAACCACAATTTGATTCGGTTGGTACACCAAATCATTATCGCGTTTAAACTTTGTGCAAATCGCTTCTTTCAATTCCACATAACCATCTACAGGTGTATATGAGTTGTAATCTTGATTGATGGCTTCAATAGCAGCATCTTTAATAAAGTTTGGGGTGTTAAAGTCTGGTTCTCCAAGGCTCAAACTAATAATGTCGATTCCTTGTCCTTTTAATTCTCTTGCTTTAGCAGCCATTGCTAAAGTTTGGGAAACTGGTAAACTGTTAATTCTGTCCGATAATGGATGTGTCATTTTTAAAAGTAATTGTAGTTGTTCTTATGCTAATTCTGGTTTTTGCCCTAAAACACCTAAGTGACTAAAATGCGCTACAATTGCTTTTGTCATTGTTTTGTATTCGTTGTAGGGTAAATTGAATTCTTTTGCTGTTTCTTTTACAATTTTAGCTAATTTTTCATAATGAACATGAGAAATATGTGGGAAGATATGATGTTCAACTTGATGATTTAAGCCTCCTGTATAGAAGTTTACCAACCAGTTAGTAGGCGCAAAGTTAGAAGTGGTGTATAATTGATGGACTGCCCAAGTGTGTTCTAAATTTCCATCTTTATCTGGTACCGGCATTTCTGTGTTTGGAACAATATGTGCCAATTGAAAAACAAGACTTAAAATCATTCCAGCCGTATAATGCATTACAAAAAATCCAATCAATATTTTCCACCAAGCAACGTCTAAAACCAATAAAGGTAAAACAATCCATAGTGCATAATACACAACTTTAGAGATGATTAATTTTGTCCATTCTACTTTTGGATTTGGAAATTTACCATAAGATAGTTTGCGTTTTAAATAACGGTGCATTTGTTTTACATCTGTTGTAATTGCCCAGTTGATAGTCATTAAACCGTATAAGAAAATGGAATAGTATTTTTGAATTTTATGAATTTTTAACCATTTAGAATGTCTTGAAAAACGAATAATTCTACCCGCATCAATATCCTCATCGTGATCTTTTACGTTTGTGAAAGTATGGTGCAAAACGTTGTGTTGTACCTTCCAATTATAGACATTTCCAGCAAGAATGTAAATGCTACTACCCATCAATTTATTGACCCATTTTTTGCTTGAAAAAGATTCATGATTACTATCATGCATCACATTCATGCCAACACCCGCCATTCCAATTCCAGTAATCACCATTAAAATTGGCATTAACCATTGCGGCATTGATACGGTTAAAATTAAAATAAACGGAACTAAAAACACGGAGAACATTAAAACAGCTTTTGTGTACAGTTTCCAATTTCCAGTTCTTTTTACATTATTTTCTTTAAAATAGCTGTTGACTCTTTTGTTCAACGTTCTAAAGAATTTTGCTTTATCTATTCGTGAAAAATTGATTGTTTTCATTCTGTGTTTTAATAATGATTTACAAAAATAATCTTTTTGAAGTTGCTTTGAGAAGAAACGTTCAGTTTTGTGAACAATTGTTAGGTACAAATAGCTATTTTTGCCGCTGAAACATATCAACAATGGAAATTATACAAAAATACTTTACGGAATTAACTCCAACTCAAATTGCGCAATTCTCGAAACTCAAAGAATTGTACCAAGATTGGAACCTAAAAATTAATGTAGTTTCTAGAAAAGACATCGACGAATTGTACTTGCGACATGTTTTACATTCTTTAGCAATTGCAAAGGTAATCCAGTTTAAGCCAGGTTCTAAAGTAATGGATGTTGGAACAGGTGGAGGTTTCCCTGGAATTCCATTGGCTATTTTGTTTCCAGACACACAATTTCATTTGGTGGATTCTATTGGTAAAAAGCTAAAAGTAGTCAAAGATGTTATTGAAGGGTTAGGATTAGAAAACGTTACCACAACTCACGGTAGAGTAGAAGATGTAAAAGACACCTATGACTTTATCGTAAGTAGAGCCGTTGCCCAAATGGAAACTTTTGTACGTTGGACAAAGGGAAGAATTGCTAAAAAACAAAACCACGATTTAAAAAACGGAATCTTATATTTAAAAGGTGGAGATTTGACGGAAGAATTACAGCGATATACTTCCGCCACGCTTTACGATTTGCCAGCCTATTTCGAGGAGCCGTTCTTTGAAACCAAAAAAGTTGTGCACTTAGGCATGAAGTTTCAATAATATCGACAGCCCTTTTGATTTAGGATAACCCAGAAATAACACCCTGGTCATCAATTGTCATGTTTTCAGATGCAGGAACAGAGGGTAAGCCAGGCATGCGCATCATTTTCCCTAAAATGGGAATCAAAAATTGTGCGCCAGCTGCAATTTCTATTTCTCTAACAGTAACCGTAAAATCCTTAGGTCTTCCAATTAATTTGTCATTATCAGAAAAAGATTTCTGTGTTTTTGCCATGCAAATGGGAAAGTCATTGAATCCTAATCGATCAATTCGTTTTAGGTTTAACAACGCTTTATTGTCATAAACTACTTTAGCTGCACCATATATTTCTTTGGCAATTTTCTCGATCTTCTCTTTTACTGGAGTATTCCAGTCATACAAAGCGTTGTACTGTGTTGCCTTGTTTTCTACCACATCCACAACCGCTTCCGCAAGTGTTTTGGTTCCCTCTCCTCCCTTTGCCCAGCCTCCAGACAAGACCGCTTTAACTCCCAGATTTGCACATTTTTGAATGACAAAATTTACTTCCTCCGCGGTATCAGAAACAAAAGAATTAATTGCGACAACTGGTTCGATATTGAATTTTCGAATATTCTCAATATGTTTTTCTAAATTGTTAAAACCTTCAGATACACGTTCTAAATTGGGTGTATTATAGGCTTCCTTCTTGGCACCTCCATGATGGCGTAATGCTTTAATGGTTGCCACTAAAACAATACATTTTGGATTTAGTTTTGCAAACACCGACTTGATGTTTAAAAACTTCTCAGCACCTAAGTCGGCTCCAAAACCTGCTTCAGTAACTACATAATTCGATAAGGATAAGCCCATTTTTGTGGCGATAATTGTATTGGTTCCTTGCGCAATATTTGCAAAAGGACCTCCATGAATAATTGCTGGGTTTTCTTCAAGTGTTTGCACCAAGTTTGGCTTAATGGCATCTTTTAGTAAAATAGCCATTGCGTTTTCTGCTTTTAAATCTCTTGCAAAAACTGGAGCGTTGTCATAAGTAAGTCCAACAAGAATCGCCCCCAATCGCTCTTTTAAATTTTTAAAAGTGGTTGCCATGCAGAGTATTGCCATAACTTCAGAAGCAGGCGTAATATTAAATCCATCTTGTCGTGGGACTCCGTTTGCAGTTCCTCCTAGTCCAATTGTCGTCTCCCTTAAAGCGCGATCATTCATGTCAATAACCCGCTTCCAAAGAATGGTTCTTGGGTCTATATTTAGATTGTTTGTTTTGCTTTGGATGTTATTGTCAATTAAAGCAGCAAGTAAATTATTTGCTTTTTCAACGGCATTAAAATCACCTGTAAAATGCAAATTGATGTCTTCCATAGGTACTACTTGAGAGTATCCTCCCCCAGCTGCGCCGCCTTTTATTCCAAACACAGGACCTAAAGATGGTTCGCGCAAGACCACGGTTGCTTGTTTGCCTATTTTGTTTAGTCCTTCTGTTAAACCAATAGAAACCGTTGTTTTTCCTTCGCCCGCCGGAGTAGGCGTTATTGCGGTTACTAGGACGAGGTTATTTTTAGCAACTTGCTCCTCATTAATTAAATGTAAAGGAAGTTTTGCTTTGTACTTTCCATACATTTCTAAATCATCCTCAACAACTTGCAGTTTTTTTGCAATGTTTTTTATGTGTACTAATTGTTTTGCTTGTGCAATTTTAATGTCTGATAAATGGGTCATTTTAATGCTAATTTTATGTATTATTTTCTTTTTTTTGTTATTAAACCCTTATAAATAAAGACATTTCGTTCTTCAAAAGAGGTTTTTAATACCGCTTATTTTTAAAACAAAAAACAACTACTTATAAATGTAAGAAAATAATTGGTTGAACTGCTATGAAATAGTATATTTGCTCGTTTTAAACTAAAGAAGTCGACATAAATATAACTAAAAGATGCAAAACAAAGGACTTATTAAATTATTTGCTATCCTATTTGGATTAGTAAGTTTATACCAATTATCATTTACATTCTTCGCAAGTAAAGTAGAAAAAGATGCTGCGAACTATGCTACAAAAATGGTACCTACCAACGATGCAAGAGAAAAAGCTGCTTTCGAAAGAAAGTACTTAGACAGTGTATCAAATCAAGTAGTTGTAGATTTAGAAGTTACTAAATATACCTACGACGATATCAAGGAGAAAGAAATGAACCTTGGCCTTGATTTAAAAGGGGGTGTAAACGCAATTTTACAGGTTTCTGTAAAAGAAGTTTTAAGAGGATTGTCTAACGATTCTAGAAACGAAGTCTTCAATAATGCTTTAAAAGCTGCTGACCAAAGGTTGAAAAGCAGTAACGATACCTACTTAGATTTATTCTTTGAAGAATTTGAAAACATCGCAGGAACTACAAAACTTAGTGATCCTACTATTTTTGGAACAAAGTCTTTACGTGATAAAATTAAGTTTGACGAAACGAATGATGTTGTAAAAGAAGTTTTACAAACAGAAATCAATAGTTCTATCAACACTGCTTTTGATGTTTTAAGAAGTAGAATTGATAAATTTGGTGTAACACAACCAAATATTCAAAGAATTGGAAATTCTGGTAGAATTCAAATTGAATTGCCAGGAGCAAAAGATATTGACCGAGTTACAAAGTTAATTACAAGTAAAGCTGAATTACAGTTTTGGGAAGTATATTCTAATGCAGAAGTGCAGAATTATTTCTTTAGTGCAAATGCAAAAGTTGCAGAGTTGCTAAAAGTAGATACCGTTGAAGAAGAAACAAAAGTTGCTGATGCAACAGATGAATTAGATGATATTTTAGGTGCTACCGCAGATTCAACAAAAGTGGTTCAGAAAGATTTATTTACCTACATGTTTCCAAACGTAGCTCAAAACCAACAACAACTAAGTTCTTTAGTTGCACAGGCGAAAGTTTTAGATACGGCACAAGTAAATAAATTATTAAGACTTAAAGAAGTTAGAGATTTATTGCCAACAACACTTAAGCATGTAAAATTCTTATGGGATTATAAGCCTACGAAATCTGCTGATGGTACAGAGTTGATCGCTTTATATGCGATAAAGTCTAACAAAAATGACAAAGCACCTATAGAAGGAGATGTTATTTTAGATGCATCACAAGAATTTAGTCAATTGAATAAGCCAGAAGTAAGCATGACCATGAACAGTTATGGTGCGAAACTTTGGGAAAAAATGACCACAGAAAACGCAGGGAAATTTGTTGCTGTTGTTTTAGATGATTATGTGTATACAGCACCTTCAGTAAATCAACCAATCACTGGTGGTAGAACATCTATCTCTGGTGGATTAATGACGGTATCTGAAGCAAAAGACATTGCAACGGTTTTAAAAGCAGGGAAGTTACCAGCAACGGCAAGAATTATTGAAATAGATGTTGTTGGACCCTCTTTAGGACAAGAAGCAATCGATTCTAGTTTCCTTTCTTTTGGATTGGCAATTTTATTGGTTTTATTATGGATGACTCTCTACTACGGTAAAGCAGGTTTGTATGCAGATATTGCTTTAGCAGTAAACATTTTATTCATCTTTGGTATTTTAGCATCATTCAACGCAGTGTTAACATTGCCTGGTATTGCTGGAATTATCTTAACCATCGGTATGTCTGTAGATGCAAACGTAATTATCTTTGAAAGAATTAAAGAAGGACTGTTTAAGAAGAAAGGTTTAAAACAATCTGTAGAAGAAGGATTTTCTGTAAAAGGAGCTTTGTCTGCAATTATTGATGCAAACATTACAACCTTATTAACAGGTATCATTTTATATATTTTTGGAACAGGACCTATTAAAGGTTTCGCATTGACATTAATGATTGGTATTGGTACTTCTTTATTTACAGCAGTATTTATTACACGTATCTTAATCGACGGTGCGATTCGAAAAGGTTCAAAATTAACATTCAATACGTCTATTTCAAAAGGATGGTTCCAGAACTTAAATATTGAGTTCTTACGAAAACGTAAATTAGCATACATCATCTCTGGAGCAATTATTGTTGCAGGAATTGTATCTATTTTCTCTATCGGATTAAAGCAAGGTGTAGATTTTAAAGGAGGACGTTCTTTTACAGTTCGTTTCGACAAGTCTATGAATGCTACTGAAGTTGCAGAAACTTTAAAAGGTGCTTTTGGTACAGCCCCAGAAGTAAAAACATATGGTTTAGACAATCAATTAAAAATAACAACTGTTTTTAGAATTGATGAAGAAGGACCTACCGTAGATGAAGAAGTGCAAAACGCATTATTTACAGGTTTAAAACCTTATATCGGAAATACTTCTTACGATGATTTCAAGCCAGGTTTCGAAAAAGCAAAGAATGCTAACGGAATTATGAGCTACAGAAAAGTAGATCCAACCATTGCCGATGATATTAAAACATCAGCACTTTGGGCAGTATTTGGTTCATTGTTTGTAGTTTTCTTATACATTTTATTACGTTTTAGAAAAGTATCCTATTCTATTGGAGCTGTTGTTGCAGTTTTCCATGATGTATTAATCGTGTTAGGTGTTTTCTCTATTACCTATAACTTCATGCCTTTTGACATGGAAATTGGACAATCCTTTATCGCCGCTATTTTAACCGTAGTTGGTTATTCGCTGAATGATACCGTGGTTATCTTTGATAGAATTAGAGAGTTTGCCGGAATCAATACCAGTTGGAAATACAGCGAAGTTGTAGACAAGGCCTTAAGTTCTACTTTAGGAAGAACCATCAACACTTCCTTAACAACATTATTGGTAATGATCGTGATCTTCTTATTTGGAGGAGACTCAATAAAAGGATTTATGTTTGCCTTAATTGTGGGAGTCGCAGTAGGTACGTATTCATCATTATTTGTTGCAACACCAATTATGTATGACACGACAAAAGTCGAAGAAAAGAACAAATAGTTCTCTATTAAAATAAATTAAAACCGTTTTGCTTTTGCTGATTTTATTTCAGTAATTACAAAACGGTTTTTTCTATTCAAAATCAAGACCATATCTTTGCCATCTGATGAATATTATAAAACTCCATGATTTGTACTTCAAACCCTTTATAACAAAGGAAGAGATCACAGGTATTGTAAAGTCGTTAGCCAAACAAGTAAAAGCAGATTTGGCAAAAGATGAAATTCCTGTTTTTGTGGGAATTTTAAATGGATGTTTTTTGTTTGCTGCAGATTTCATAAGAGAATTTAATGGAAATTGTGAAGTTTCTTTTGTAAAACTCGCCTCCTATGAAGGCACAACATCAACACAGAAAGTAAAACAACTTGTAGGTCTCAACGAAGACTTAACCGGAAGAACCGTAATTATCCTAGAAGACATTATCGATACTGGAGCAACTTTGCAAGAAATCTATAATATCTTTAGAGATAAAAAAGTAAAACAACTTAAAGTAGCAACCCTCTTCTTTAAACCCGATGTTTTTAAAAAAGAGCTACCTATTGCCTATATCGGAAAAAGCATCGAAGATAAATTTATAGTAGGCTATGGTTTAGATTACGATGGTTTAGGTAGAAATAAAGCAGCTATATATCAACTAACAACACCACCAAAAATGAAAAATATTGTATTATTTGGCCCCCCTGGAGCAGGAAAAGGGACACAAGCAACCTTGTTAAAAGAAAAATACGATTTAGTACACATCTCAACAGGAGACGTTTTTAGATACAACATTAAAAATAAAACTGAATTGGGCGTGTTGGCTAAAACCTATATGGATGATGGTAATTTAGTACCCGATGAGGTAACCATCAACATGTTGAAAGCAGAAGTAGAAAAAAACACTACAGCCAAAGGTTTTATCTTTGATGGTTTCCCAAGAACCGAATCACAAGCAAAAGCCTTAGATGTTTTTTTAGCCGAAAAAGGAGCACAAATAAATGGAATGGTCGCCTTGGAGGTTTCCGAAGATTTACTCGTACAACGGTTACTTGAAAGAGGAAAAACAAGTGGAAGAACCGACGATACGGACGAAGAGAAAATTAGAAACCGTTTTAACGAATACAATACAAAAACAGCTATCTTAAAAGATTTTTACCAAGAAAAAGGCACTTACTATGGTGTAAATGGTGTGGGTTCTATAGAAGACATTACCAATAGTTTATCAGCAGTTTTTGATACACTTTAAATGGTTTAACAATCCAATTGTTGAATAAATAAATAGAAATAATGACTGAAGGAAATTTTGTCGATTACATAAAAGTATACGCAACTTCTGGTAAAGGAGGACAAGGATCTATGCACTTGCACAGAGAAAAATTTATTACCAAAGGAGGACCAGATGGAGGAGACGGTGGACGCGGAGGTCACATTATTTTACGTGGAGATAAAAACATGTGGACATTGTTTCACTTAAAATTTAAAAGACACTTTAGAGCCGACCCAGGAGGTTCTGGAAGTGGAAGTAGAAGTACCGGTGCAGATGGATCAGATGTTTATGTAGATGTACCATTAGGAACAATTGTTAGAGATGCAGATACGGATGAAGTGATTCTAGAAATCACCGAACACCAAAAAGAAGTAGTGCTTTTACGAGGAGGAAAAGGAGGCTTAGGAAACTGGCACTTTAAATCCTCCACCAATCAAACACCAAGATATTCACAACCAGGTATGGATGGTGTAGAAGCGTGGTTGCGTTTAGAATTAAAATTACTGGCAGATGTAGGTTTAGTTGGTTTTCCAAATGCAGGAAAATCTACGCTATTATCTGTTTTAACCTCTGCAAAACCAAAAATTGCAGATTATGCTTTTACAACGCTAAAACCAAATTTAGGAATTGTAGAACATCGGAATCATCAAACCTTTGTAATTGCAGACATTCCGGGTATTATAGAAGGAGCTGCCGACGGAAAAGGACTTGGACATCGTTTCTTACGTCACATAGAACGGAACTCTACCTTGTTGTTTTTAATCCCAGCAGATAGCGATGACATCAACAAAGAATACGCAATTCTATTAAATGAACTCAAGCAGCACAATCCAGAACTGTTAGATAAAGATCGTTTGTTAGCCATTTCTAAATCGGATATGTTAGATGATGAATTAAAAGAAGAGATTGCTGCAGATTTACCAGAAGGCGTAGAAACCTTATTTATTTCCTCTGTTGCCGAATCTGGATTACAAGAATTAAAAGACAAACTGTGGAAAATGCTGAACTAAGGTTCGCATTTCAAATCAACTATTTATAACAAGACGCTCCTTTTTACATAAGTAAGAAAGAGCGTCTTACTTTTTTAATTGAATTTCAATGGGCAAGCTGTATTTTGTTACTACAGGAATCCCTCTCTTACTTGCAGGGGTTATTTTCGGTAAATTACGCACGCTTATTTTTAGTAAACTATCCAATGTTGGCAATTGAATTTGGATATTTTCAGAAGATTGTATTTCATCTAAGACCACAGTTCCATTCGCCGATATCAATAAATGAACAAAGACCGTTTCAGAAACAGCTTCCTTGATTATGAAAGAATGTTTCTGCAATTCGCTGCTTATTTTTGCATGCATTGTATTTCTAAAACAAGCTGATTTTTCTTGCTTCGTTATAATCGAATCACAAACAGGAAAAGAAGGAGAAAAATCTACTGAAGAGAAATCTATTATTGTGTCTAAAGTCTCAATTTTCGAGTCGTCAAGCCCCATCACTAGATCACAAGAATTGCAAAAAAGAAGTAAGAGTAAAAAAGCAAAAACACGCAAAAACATAGAATTAATTATTGTGTGAAATTACTAAATTTTATTGAGTTTTATTCTACGATAATTGGAAACGAAATCGCGTGAGAAAATACCGTCTAATACAATTTAACTATTTGAATATTCGTTTTTAAAAGCTAGCCGTTTTTTAGTTCAAAAAATGTAACAAAGGTTTTGTATTTTCGTTCTACTATAAAACACACTATGGATATTTTCTTACTACTATTAGGATTTGGATTGATTCTACTCGGTATTGTTGGTGCTTTTTTACCTGTATTGCCTGGGCCTCTAACGGGTTGGTTTGGTCTTTTAGTCTTGCATTTGTCTCCCGTAATTCCTATGAACTGGACGTTCTTAGGCATTACTTTAGCCGTTGCAATTTTAATTTGGTTGCTAGACTATTTCATTCCCGCCATGGGGACTAAAAAATTTGGAGGGAGTAAATACGGCGTTTATGGCACTACTATTGGGTTAATTATTGGACTCTTTGTTCCAATTCCGCTTGGTATTTTAATTGGAGCTTTCTTAGGTGCGTTCATCGGAGAGTTGATTTATGACAGCAAAGATATAAATAGAGCCATTAAAGCTTCTTTTGGTTCTTCTATAGGCTTACTCGCTTCAGCAGTTATCAAGTTTTTTGTAGCATTTATTTACTGTATCCTCTTCTTTATGAAAATATGGGAATATAAGGGCGTATTGTTTTAACATTCATTCGATAAAATGCAAAAAAAAAGCGTCCCATTTAAGGGAAGCTTTCCATTGGTTAACAAAACCATGACACTTTTTCGAAAGTGCCAAAACAACACAACTAATTGCTACTTTAATAAAAAAGCAGTTGACAAATATACAACATTTTATAGGCTTACAATTCATTTTCTTTTTTATTTGTTAATTGTTTAACTCTGCAATAGATTGTATCTTTGCAATCTTTAATATTTACCCGAAAACAAAGACAGAGAATGCAATTATCAGAACAAGAAGTTGTACGTAGAGAAAAGCTAACCAAATTACGTGAATTAGGGATCAACCCTTACCCAGCAGATTTATTTCCAATCAATTCAAATTCAAAAGAAATAAAGGAAGCATATGTTGAAGGGAAACCCGTAATTATCGCTGGACGTTTGATGTCGATTAACATTCAGGGAAAAGCTTCTTTTGCACAACTACAAGACGGTGAGGGTAGAATACAATTGTATTTTAACAGAGATGAAATTTGTGAAGGAGAAGACAAATCTTTATACAATAATGTCTTTAAGAAATTATTAGACTTAGGAGATTTTATTGGAATCGAAGGAACTTTGTTTACAACGCAAGTGGGCGAAAAAACCGTTATGGTTAAAAGTTTTAAAATGCTCTCAAAAGCATTAAAACCTTTGCCAATGCCAAAAGTAAAAGATGGAGTTACCTATGACGCTTTTACAGATCCTGAAATGCGTTACAGACAACGGTATGCAGATTTAGTGGTAAATCCACATGTAAAAGAAGTCTTCGTAAAACGAACAAAATTATTTAATGCAATGCGTTCTTTCTTTAATGACGAAGGATATTTTGAGGTAGAAACTCCTGTATTACAACCTATTCCAGGAGGAGCAGCAGCAAGACCTTTTATTACACATCACAATTCATTAGACATTCCATTATACATGAGAATTGCCAATGAATTGTATTTAAAGAGATTAATTGTTGGTGGTTTTGACGGTGTCTATGAGTTCTCTAAAAACTTCAGAAATGAAGGAATGGATAGAACACACAATCCAGAATTTACAGCCATGGAAATCTATGTATCCTACAAAGATTACAATTGGATGATGGATTTCTGTGAGCAATTATTAGAACATTGTGCTATTGCCGTAAACGGAACCTCAGAAGCTACTTTTGGTGAACATAAAATCAATTTTAAAGCGCCATATGCAAGAGTTACCATGGCAGATTCTATAAAACATTTTACCGGTTTTGACATTAATGGAAAAACAGAAGACGAAATAAGAACCGCAGCAAAATCAATGGATATCCCTGTTGATGAAACCATGGGAAAAGGAAAATTAATTGATGAAATTTTTGGAGAAAAATGTGAAGGAAATTACATACAACCAACTTTTATTACAGATTATCCAAAAGAAATGTCTCCACTTTGTAAGGAGCATAGAGACAATCCAGAATTAACCGAACGTTTTGAATTAATGGTTTGTGGTAAAGAAATTGCCAATGCCTATTCAGAATTAAATGACCCAATCGATCAGCGAGAACGTTTTGAGCACCAATTAAAATTAGCCAAAAAAGGAGACGATGAAGCAACCGAATTCATCGATGAAGATTTCTTACGTGCCTTAGAATACGGGATGCCTCCAACCTCCGGAATGGGAATTGGAATGGATCGATTGATTATGTTTTTAACCAACAACCAATCCATTCAAGAAGTATTGTTTTTCCCGCAAATGAGACCTGAAAAGCAAGCTCCTTCCATTGAATTGAATGATGAAGAAAAAGCAGTTTTAGCAATCATAACCAAAGCAGAGAGAATAGATTTAAATGAATTGAAAACACAATCAGGTTTGTCTAACAAGAAATGGGACAAAACCATTAAAGGTTTAACAAAAAAAGAAGTTGCGAAAGTTTCTAAAACTGAAGAAGGATTGTTTGTAGAGGTTCTCTAAAAAAAACACACATCACAAGATTTTAATAAAGGAAGTACAGCAATGTAGTTCCTTTTTTTGTTTCATTTTTTTTTTAAAACCTATCTTTATTATCTTAAAACAAAATACCGCATGCGCTATTATTTTCCCCGAATTGTTTTCTTTCTTTTTCTATTGACTTCTTGTGAAGAAACCCTTTTAAAATCAGATACAATCATTTACAATGCGACGATTTGGACCGGGAATGCAGCTCAACCAACCGCAACCTCATTTGCAATCAAAGGAGATACAATTATTGCCATTGGAAGCAACGAAGAAATAGCACACTACAAAGACAAAACCACTCAAATGATTGATGCAAAAGGGCATCTCATCACCCCCGGTTTTATAGATGCCCATGTACATTTATTAATGGGAGGAAACAGTCTTTTAAATGTGGAGTTGCGGGACGCAAAAACTCCAGCAATTTTTAGTTAGCGTATTGCAGCCTTTGCAAGCACACTTCAAAAAGGGAGTTGGATTGTTGAAGGAAATTGGGATCACACACTTTGGGGTGGGACGTTGCCCAATAAAGAATGGATAGACAAGGACACAAAAGACAATCCCGTTGCTATTTATAGATTGGATGGTCATATGATTTTGGCCAATTATGCCGCACTTAAAATTGCAGGGATCAATCAAAACACTCCTGATGTAGTTAATGGAGAAATTGTTCGAAATTTAGACGGTACACCAACAGGAATTTTAAAAAGTGAAGCCATGTATTTGGTATTGAATAAAATTCCAGCACTAACAGCTAAAGTGAAAAAATAAGCAATTGTTGCTGCACAAAACTATTTGCTTTCAAACGGGGTCACCTCAATTCATGATGTAGACAGTTTGGAGAGTTTTTCAATTCTTAAAGAACTTCACAAAGAGTATTTGCTTAAAATGCGTGTTTACACTGCAAATCCTTTGCATCAACGGGAAAAGGCTCTGAGAAATAAATCGCTGCATCCAAAATGGTATAAAAAAGGACTTTTAAAAGGTTTTGTAGATGGATCTTTAGGCTTCCATACGGCCGCTTTTAAAAATCCATATTCAGATAAACCAACAGACAAAGGAATTTTTATTCATAGCATTAAGAGCCTAAATGACAATGCGCTTCAAGCGGCATCTAAAGATTTACAAGTAACAGTTCATGCCATTGGAGACCATGCCAATGGCGCTTTGTTAGACATGTACCAAGACCTCATTAATAAGTTGGGTCAAAAAGACAGCAGGTATCGTGTAGAACATGCACAACATTTAGACAAAAGCGATATTCAACGATTTAAAGAATTGAATATTATTGCGAGTATGCAACCTTATCACGCCATTGATGATGGAAGATGGGCAGAAGCGTTAATAGCACCAGAACGGATAAAGACAACCTACGCCTTTAATTCGTTATTAAAAGCAGGAACCAAGTTGGCTTTTGGAAGTGACTGGCCCGTGGCTCCAGCGTCTCCAATATTGGGTATTTATGCAGCTACAACTAGACGCACCTTAGATGATCAAAATCTAGATGGTTGGGTGCCAGATGAAAAAATAACGGTGGAACAAGCGATGATAGCCTATACCAAAAATGCCGCATTTAGTTCTTTTGATGAACAGATAAAAGGAACTTTAGAGGTAGGGAAATTAGCCGATTTTGTGATCTTAAATAAAAATATTTTTAAGATTGCACTCCACGAAATCAAAGAAGTAAGCGTAATTGCAACCTATATTGGAGGCGTAAAAATGTATGAAAGCGAATTAAAGAACTAGTTATTCGTAAATAGCTTTTTTTGATTTACAGATTAAATAGAAAATCCAGCTTTGCAGCTGGATTTTTAAGTAGTGTGTTTCGTTAAAAAACGATTGATAAATTACAATGCTAACAATCCGTTTGTTTTGGTAACTCCTTCAGCAGAAGCTTGCATGTGTGCTTTTTCAGCGTCATTCAAATTGATTTCAACAATTTTTTCGATTCCGTTTTTCCCTAAAACGACAGGAACTCCGATACATAAATCATTCAAACCATACTCACCTTCCAGTAAAACTGAACAAGGGAAAATTTTCTTTTGATCACAAGCAATTGCTTGTACCAAACTAGAAACAGCAGCTCCAGGAGCATACCAAGCAGAAGTGCCTAATAAACCCGTTAAAGTTGCGCCACCTACTTTGGTGTCTTGTAAAACTTCTGCCAATCTTTCTTCAGAGATAAACTCAGAAACTGGAACCGAATTTCTTGTTGCCAATCTTGTTAAAGGCACCATTCCTTTGTCAGAATGTCCACCAATTACCATTCCGTCAACATCAGAAATTGGTGCTTCTAAAGCTTCTGCCAATCGATATTTAAAACGAGCAGAATCTAAAGCTCCACCCATTCCAATAATTCTATTTTTAGGAAGTCCAGTTGTTTTATGTACTAAATACGTCATCGTGTCCATAGGATTAGAAACAACGATTATGATTGTGTTTGGAGAATGCTCAATTAAACTAGCAGAAACCATTTTAACGATTCCAGCATTAATTCCGATTAATTCTTCACGTGTCATTCCTGGTTTTCTTGGAATTCCAGAAGTAATCACACAAATATTAGAATCTGCTGTTTTAGTATAATCACTTGTACTTCCAGTGATTTTTGTATCAAATCCATTTAAAGAAGCTGTTTGCATTAAATCCATTGCTTTCCCTTCTGCAAAGCCTTCTTTAATGTCTAGTATTACAACTTCAGAAGCGAAGTTTTTCATGGCAATGTATTCTGCACAACTTGCACCTACGGCACCTGCACCTACAACAGTAATTTTCATATTTTTAGTATTTAATGGTGTTCAAATTAAGAGCCACAAAAATACACTAAATTATTGAAAAACAGCTTTTGATATATCTTAAAAAAGGGACAGTATTTTGTGTTTTTCACAAAAAAAAGCCTCAATATTTTTAGTATTGAGGCTTTTGAATGTTAAAAATGGTTTTTAAACATCAATGTTTGCGTACTTTGCATTTCGTTCAATAAAGTCTCTCCTTGGCGGTACTTCATCACCCATTAGCATAGAGAAAACTCTATCTGCTTCGGCTGGACTGTCAATAACCACTTTCCGTAAGGTTCTAAATTCAGGATTCATTGTGGTGTCCCAAAGTTGTTCTGCGTTCATCTCTCCAAGACCTTTATATCTTTGGATTGTAACACTTCCACCTAACTTCTGTGCAATTAAATCTCGTTGATTGTCATCCCAAGCGTATTCTCTTTTCTGTCCTTTTTTTACTAAATATAAAGGAGGTGTCGCAATATAAATATATCCTTGCTCTACCATTTCTTTCATATATCTAAAGAAAAACGTTAAGATCAATGTTGCAATGTGCGATCCATCGACATCGGCATCACACATAATCACTACTTTATGGTATCGAACTTTCGATAAATTTAAAGCTCTTGGATCTTCTTCTGTTCCAATAGAAACTCCCAAAGCAGTGTACATGTTTTTGATTTCTTCATTTTCAAAAACTTTGTGTTGCATTGCTTTTTCTACATTCAAAATTTTTCCACGAAGTGGTAAAATAGCTTGAAAATTACGGTCTCTACCTTGTTTTGCAGTACCTCCTGCAGAATCTCCCTCAACTAAGAAAATTTCACATTGTGCCGGGTCTGTTTCAGAACAATCCGATAATTTACCGGGCAAACCACCAATAGACATCACTGTTTTACGTTGCACCATTTCACGGGCTTTACGCGCTGCGTGTCTAGCAGTAGCTGCTAAAATTACTTTTTGAACAATTATTTTTGCGTCATTTGGATTTTCTTCTAAGTAATCCGTTAACATTTCTGAAACGGCTTGCGATACGGCAGACGTTACTTCTCTGTTTCCTAATTTTGTTTTTGTTTGTCCTTCAAATTGAGGTTCTGCTACTTTTACAGAAATAATTGCTGTTAATCCTTCTCTAAAGTCATCACCAGCAATTTCAAATTTTACATTTTTCAGCAATCCAGAATTGTCTGCATACTTTTTTAATGTCCCCGTTAATCCACGTCTAAATCCAGATAAATGGGTTCCTCCTTCGTGTGTATTAATGTTGTTTACATAAGAATGTAAGTTTTCTGCATACGAGGTATTATAGACCATTGCAACTTCAACAGGAATTCCGTTTTTCTCACCTTCCATAGAAATTACATTCGCAGTCAATTGCTCACGTGTAGAATCTAGGTACTTGATAAATTCAGGCAAACCTTCTGTAGAATGAAAGGTTTCTGTAGGAAAAGCTCCTTCATCATCCGTAACACGTCTATCCGTTAGTGTAATTGTAATTCCTTTGTTTAGGTAAGACAATTCACGCATCCGAGTTGCCAGAGTATCATAATTGTATTCTGTAGTTTGCGTAAAGATTGTTTTGTCTGGAGAAAAGGTAACAATGGTTCCTGTGAAATCGGTTTCACCAACTGTTTTAACTGGATACAAGGCTTTTCCTTCAGAATATTCTTGTTGCCAAACTTTTCCTTCTTTATGAACTGTTGCAGTTAAGTGTTGTGATAGCGCGTTTACACAACTAACCCCTACACCGTGTAAACCTCCAGAGACTTTATAAGAATCTTTATCAAATTTACCACCAGCACCAATTTTTGTCATTACAACTTGCAATGCCGAAACGCCTTCTTTTTTGTGAATTCCAACAGGAATTCCACGACCATTATCTTTCGTGGTCACCGAGTTGTCTTCATTAATTGTAACATTAATCGTGTCACAATAGCCTCCCATTGCTTCATCAATAGAATTATCAACAACCTCGTACACCAAGTGGTGCAATCCTCTTATACCTACATCTCCAATATACATAGAAGGACGCATTCTTACATGCTCCATTCCTTCTAATGCCTGAATACTGGAAGCATCGTAATTGTTTTTTTTGTCTTCGCTCATAATAAAAGTGAATTAGTAATTTAAATTTTGTTAGAAAACCGTCATTAAAAATGAAGGTATTCCTATTCTCAAATTTACAAATTTTCAATCTTTTTAATAACAATTTGAGTAATTAAGTTCTGAAATTATCAACATTTGTTGAAAACGAAATAATGGCTTAAAGCTATTAAAAAGTGCTTTATATGTAACTTTTTCAACTTAGATTTGTTTTGCCAATTGAGATGAGACTCGAACGGCTTATATCCTAAATTTCATTTTTTAAAAAGCAAAAAAAATCCCGCAAAAGCGAGATTTTTAGTGTTAAATTTATTTTGGAAATAAACAAATCTAATAGGCGTCGTCATGAACATTCAAAATGGCTCTTCCAGAAGGCTCATTCATATTCTTAAATGCTTCATCCCAGTCTAAGGCAATTTGAGTACTACAAGCAACACTTGCTTCTTGTGGCACGCTCAATACAGCGGTATCACTTGGAAAGTGCTCTTCAAAAATAGTACGATAATAAAATTCTTCTTTGTTTTGTGGTGTTTGAATTGGAAATCTAAATTTGGCATTTGCCAACTGTTCGTCAGTAACTTCTTTATCTACTACTTCTTTTAATGTATCAATCCAATCGTATCCAACACCGTCAGAAAATTGTTCTTTTTGTCTCCATGCAACACTTTCTGGTAACATGTCCTCAAACGCTTTTCGAATGATCCATTTTTCCATCCGTTCACCGTTAATCATTTTGTCTTTCGGGTTCAAACGCATGGCAACGTCAATAAATTCTTTGTCTAAAAAAGGAACACGCCCCTCTATTCCCCAAGCCATTAAACTCTTATTAGCTCTAAGGCAATCATACATGTGTAGTTTTTCTAGTTTACGAACTGTTTCTTCATGAAATTCTTCAGCATTTGGCGCTTTGTGAAAGTATAAGTAACCACCAAAAATTTCATCTGCACCTTCTCCAGAAAGCACCATCTTAATCCCCATAGATTTAATAACTCGTGCCATTAAATACATTGGAGTAGAGGAGCGAATGGTTGTAATGTCGTAGGTTTCTATGTTGTATATAACATCCTTGATAGCATCTAAGCCTTCTTGGATTGTAAATTTTATTTCATGGTGAATGGTGCCAATGTGTTCCGCTACTTTTTTAGCAGCAGCCAAATCTGGAGAACCTTCTAAACCTACAGAAAAACTGTGTAGCTGTGGATACCAAGCTTCTGATTTATCATCAGATTCAATTCTTTTTTGAGCATATTTTTTTGCAATTGCAGAAATTACAGACGAATCTAGTCCTCCCGAAAGTAAAACTCCATAAGGAACATCACTCATTAGTTGTCTATGGACAGCATCTTCCAATGATTTTTTTACTTCGGCAATACTTGTTTCGTTTTCTTTAACAGCATTATAATCTGTCCATTCTCTGTGATACCATTTTACAAATGCACCATCTTTACTAGACATATAGTGCCCAGGAGGAAACAGTTCAATTTTAGAACAAACACCTTCTAAAGCTTTTAATTCTGAGGCAACGTAAAAAGTTCCATTTTGATCCCAGCCAATATATAAAGGAATGATTCCTGCATGATCTCTAGCAATAAAGTATTCATCTTTTTCTACGTCATAGATCGCAAATCCAAAGATTCCATTCAATTCATCAAGAAAATGCACTCCTTTTTCTTTATAAAGTGCTAAAATTACTTCACAATCCGACGCTGTTTGAAAGTTGTAAGTTCCTTCAAATTGCTTGCGAAGTTCTCTATGATTGTAAATCTCACCGTTTGCTGCCAATATTAATTTTTTATCTTCACTGAAAAGGGGTTGTTGTCCAGAAGCTGGATCTACAATCGCCAATCTTTCATGCGTCATAATCACTTTTTTATCACTATAAATTCCGCTCCAATCTGGGCCACGGTGTCTGATTTTTTTAGACATTTCTAATAGCTGAGGTCTTAAGACTTCAGGTTTTTCTTTCAAATCAAACGCACATACAATACCACACATAAATCTATTTTTTATAATAATTGTTTATTTCCGATACAAAAAACCGAATATTTGTTTTAATTATATACTTAATTTTAATATTTAATTATAACTTATAACTTTATATTGGTTTTTGGTATATTATTGAAACTATTAGGTTTGTTTTTAATTTAGAAACTTACTGTTTGATAGTTCGCTTAAAAAAAAGGACATAAAATTTGGTCAAGTAGAATTTGCTGTCTAAATTTGTATTTCAATGATGAAACAACAAAACATATGGTGGTGGAGCTCTCTTAATCAATAAGTGAGAAATCTTCCTATATGTAAAAATATATAAAAGGCTTATCTCACGATAAGCCTTTTTTGTGTTTATAAAACAAATACTGAGTTCGTTCAGCAACTATGAAAGAGATAAAATTTAAAACAACAAGTACTACTAAAATTTCGGATACAGTGACTCCAGTAGGCTTGTATTTGCGTTTTCGAGATGCCTATGCAAATACCTTATTGCTAGAAAGTTCTGACTATCATAGTAAAGAAGAAAGTTTTTCTTTTATTTGTATTGAACCCATGGTTTCCATGAAAGTTGAAGACGCAACTTTTTCGGTTTCTCACAAAGGTGTTCAAGTAGCCAATCATGCCGTTGATAAAAATTTTTATGCGCTGTTTGATGAATTTACAAATTCGATCACTTTGGACTGCCCAAAGGAATTGAAATCGTTTAATGGATTGTATGGTTATACCACTTTTGATAGCGTTCAGTATTTTGAAAATATTACGTTTACAAACAAAAAAGCTCCCTCTGCAATTCCAGAAATGCAATATAGTTTCTATCGATTTATCATTGCAATCAATCATTTTAACGATGAAATGACGTTGATTGAAAACAGAGAAATTCATGAAGATTCAAGGATTTCAGAAATAGAAACCATAATCAATGCGCAATCTTTCAATACTCAAAAATTTGAAATCGTTGGTGAGGAAACTTCCAATTGTACGAATGATGATTTTAAAGAATACGTAACCAAAGCGAAAGCACATTGCAAGCGAGGAGATGTTTTTCAGTTGGTGTTATCCCGCCAATTTCAACAAGAATTTAAAGGCGATGAATTTAATGTTTACAGAGCATTGCGTTCGATTAATCCATCCCCTTATTTATTTTATTTTGATTACGGGAATTTTAAATTGATGGGGTCTTCACCCGAAGCGCAAATAAAAATTTCTGCCGGAAAAGCAACCATCAATCCAATTGCCGGAACGTTTCGAAGAACAGGAGAAATGTCAGAAGATATCAAGTTAGGAAAGAAGTTGTCTGAAGATAAAAAAGAAACAGCAGAGCATGTTATGTTAGTTGATTTGGCAAGAAATGATCTTAGTAAGCATGCCGATCATGTAACTGTTGAAGTCTTCAAAGAAGTACAGTATTTCAGTCATGTGATCCATTTAGTTTCAACCGTTCAAGGGAAAATTAAAGGAAATCCGATTGAGATTGTAGGAGATACTTTTCCCGCAGGAACCTTAAGCGGAGCGCCTAAATACAAGGCCATGGAATTGATTGACAAATATGAAAATCAATCTCGAGGATTTTATGGTGGTGCCGTTGGGATTATTGGTTTGGATGGTTCCGTAAACTTAGCAATTGCCATTCGTTCTTTTGTGAGTAAAAATAATGTTTTGTATTCGCAAGCAGGCGCAGGAATTGTCATTCATTCAGACGAAGAAAAGGAATTGCAAGAAGTAAATAACAAGTTGGCCGCTTTAAAAAAGGCGTTAATTTTAGCAGAAAATATTTAAAACACAGCTTTTAAAATGAAAATATTAATAATAGACAATTACGATTCCTTTACTTATAATCTTTTGCACATGGTAGAGAAAATTACAGGAAACTTTCCTGCAGTTTTTAGAAACGATGAAATCAGTATTGAAGCAGTAAATAATTACGATTTAATCATGCTGTCTCCAGGACCAGGCATTCCTGATGAAGCGGGAATTACAAAAGAAGTAATTAAAACCTATGCTGGCAAAAAACCCATATTTGGAGTTTGTTTAGGTTTGCAAGCCATTACCGAAGTTTTTGGAGGGACCATCATTAACTTAGACACTGTATATCACGGAGTGGCTACTGTCATGAACGTAACGGATAAAAGCGCCGTACTCTTCAAAGACGTTCCAGCAACATTTTTAGCAGCACGTTATCATTCTTGGTCAGCTACAAAAGAAGGATTTCCAGATGCATTAAGAATTACAGCAACTGACGAAGATGGAGGGATTCAGGCAATTGAACATAAAGTATTTCCAATTTCAGCAGTGCAGTTTCATCCAGAATCAATACTAACAGATGTTGGAGAGCAAATTGTTGCTAATTTTATAAATAGCGTTAAAAAGCAATGAAGTTAAAAGTTTATAATATTTTGAGAAGCTTGCTTTTCAAAATTAGTACTTTCAAACTTTTAGAACGAAATTAATATGAAAGCAATATTAAACGAATTATACAAGCACAAAAGATTGTCAAAATCGGAAGCAAAACAAATCTTAATTGACATTGCTTCTGAGAAATACAATGATGCCCATTTGGCTTCATTTATGACTGTTTTTATGATGCGCCCCATTACTGTGGACGAACTCACTGGTTTTAGAGATGCATTGATGGAATTGGCAATAAAGGTAGATTTGTCTGCCTATAATACCATTGACATTGTAGGCACTGGAGGAGACGGAAAGGATACTTTTAACATCTCAACACTCACCTCGTTTATTGTTGCTGGAACCGGACAAAAAGTGGCAAAACATGGTAATTATTCGGTATCTTCGCAGTCGGGTTCGTCAGACATGTTAGCCAGCTTTGGATATCAATTCACCAATGATGAAAGCACACTAAAAGCGCATTTAGAAAAAGCAAATATTTGTTTTTTACATGCGCCAAAATTTCATCCGGCAATGAAAGCTGTTGGCCCCACAAGAAAAGCATTGGCTTTAAAAACGTTCTTCAACATTTTAGGACCTTTAGTAAATCCGAGTGCTCCCAAAAATCATTTTTTAGGAACATTCAATCTAGAAATAGCACGTTTGTACAATTATATTTTACAAGAAGAACAAAGTAATTATGGAATTGTACATGCGTTGGATGGATATGATGAAATTTCTCTTACTGGCGGATTTAAACTTTTTACAAAAAAAGGAGAGCAGTTGATTCAACCCGAAGACATCGGGCAGAAAAAAATTGAACAATCAGCTATTTTTGGAGGAAACTCAGTAGCTGATGCCGCAAAAATATTTAAAACAATTCTTGACGGAAAAGGGACTCATGCACAAAATAATGTGGTGTTAACAAATGCAGCATTTGCGCTTCAAATAGTAGCGGAAACAAAGAGTTTTGATACCTGTTTTGAAGAAGCAAAAGAGTCGCTATTTGGGTTAAAAGCAAAACAAGCATTAGAAAAATTAGTACGTATTTAAAAAATGACCAAAAAGAAAAAGAACTTAATTTCAATTATTCCTGCCTTTATTTTTATCGGAGCTGCGATAGGTGTGCAAACAAGAAATATAATCTTGCATAGTGCAATTGGATTTGTTGCAGGTGTTTTAGTGTATTTTTTATTGAAGAAAAGAAACTCAAATTCGTAATTCTTAATTTAGAATTTATAATTATTTATATGACAATACTAGATAAAATAATCGCCTTCAAAAAGAAGGAAATTGCAAAAATAAAAGCAGAGGTTTCTGTAAAAAAATTAGTAGAAAGCCCTAATTTTTCCAGACAACCATTGTCCTTAAAAAAATCCTTGCTTTCTGTCGGCTCTTCAGGAATTATTGCCGAGTTCAAACGGCAATCTCCCTCCAAAGGAATCATTAACGACAAAGCAACCATTGCTGAGGTAACCAATGGATATTTAGATGCCAACGTAGCCGCACAATCTATTTTAACGGATACGTCCTTTTTTGGAGGAACGATGGCCGATTTAATGGAAGCAAGAGTCATCAATCAGCAAAAACCAATCTTACGGAAAGATTTTATTGTTGACGGATTTCAAATTGTAGAGGCAAAGGCAATTGGCGCAGATGTAATTTTATTAATTGCTGCATGCTTAACTGCTGAAGAATTAAAAAATTACGGAAATCTGGCAACAGATTTAGGAATAGAAGTTTTGTACGAAGTGCATGTACAAGAAGACTTAGATAAGATCAATCATTTAGAGAACAAGATTATTGGCATTAATAATCGAAATTTAAAAACCTTTGATGTAGACTTGGAACATTCTATAAAATTAGCAGGTCAAATTCCAGATTCCTGTGTAAAAGTCTCTGAAAGTGGGATTTCTGATCCAAGAATTATTACAGGATTAAAAGAATACGGGTTTCAAGGTTTTTTAATCGGAGAAAACTTCATGAAAGAAGAAAATCCAGGGGCAGCCTGTTTAGAATTTATCAATCAAATAAAATAAAATAAAATAAAAAATGAAACTGAAAGTTTGCGGAATGAAGCATGGAGAAAATATCCAAGAAGTTGCAGCATTGCAACCCGATTATATGGGCTTTATTTTTTATGAACAATCAAAAAGAAATTTTGAAGGTATCATTCCTGAACTCCCAAAATCAATAAAGAAAACAGGCGTTTTTGTTAATGAATATCCAGAGATTTTAATTTCTTTAGTTGAAGAATATCAATTAGATGCTGTGCAGTTACACGGAGATGAATCTGTTGCCTATATTACCGAATTGCAGTTTCAACTAGCAGAAAGAAGAGCCTTGTTTATTGAAGAAAATAAACATCAAAAAAAGAAAAAAAACAAACATAAGATTTCGAATGAAAAAGTAGAAATCATTAAAGTGTTTGGTGTAAAAGATACCTTCGATTTTGAAGTATTGAGATCTTATTTAGAGGTAGTTGATTTTTTTCTATTTGACACAAAAGGAAAGGAAAGAGGCGGAAATGGTTTTCCTTTTGATTGGTCTGTTTTGGAGAGCTATCCTTTTGAGAAGCCTTTCTTTCTAAGTGGTGGAATTGGGTTGGAAGCTGTTGAAGAAGTGCAGAAAATCCTTCATTCAAAATTGCCTATTTATGGTTTGGATGTCAATAGTAAATTTGAAAGTACCCCTGGAGTAAAAAACATTGAAGCGCTAAAAAAGTTTAAAAATAACGTCATTACGGATTTTGTGAAGTAATCTTTTTTAATAAAGAGATTAGTTCTTTTTTCGCAAAGACAGAATATAAAAAAGAGATGAAATCAAAATTTCAACCCGATGAAAACGGTTATTTTGGACAATACGGAGGGGCATTTATCCCTGAATTATTGTATCCAAATATAAAAGAATTAGCAGATAATTATATTCAAATTATCGAATCTGAAGAGTTTCAAGTAGAGTATAAATCGTTGTTAAAAGATTATGTTGGACGACCAACACCACTTTATTTAGCAAAACGATTGTCAGAAAAATATGGTGCGCATATTTACTTGAAACGAGAAGATTTAAATCACACTGGTGCTCATAAAGTAAATAACACAGTTGGTCAGATTCTCATTGCAAAGAAATTAGGAAAAACCAAGATTATCGCAGAAACCGGAGCAGGGCAGCATGGAGTAGCAACAGCAACAGTTTGTGCATTAATGGGTTTAGAATGTACGGTGTTTATGGGTGAAAAAGATATTGTGCGACAAGCGCCCAATGTTGCCAGAATGAAAATGCTAGGCGCTAAAGTGGTGCCTGCAACAAGTGGAAGCAAAACATTAAAAGATGCGACCAACGAAGCCATTCGGTATTGGATTCAAAACCCAGATACGTTCTATTTAATTGGATCTGTCGTAGGGCCGCATCCGCATCCAGATATGGTAGCGCGATTACAAGCCATAATTTCTGAAGAAATGAAATGGCAATTAAAAGAAAAAACAGGAAAAGAAAACCCAGATACTATTATTGCCTGTGTAGGTGGAGGTAGTAATGCTGCGGGCGCTTTTTATCATTATATGGAGGATGAAGACGTTGAGCTAATTGCAGTAGAGGCTGCTGGCCTAGGAGTGCATTCTGGCGAAAGTGCTGCCACGTCTCAATTAGGACAAGTAGGAATTATACATGGAAGTAAAACAATTTTAATGCAAGACGAATATGGACAAATTCAAGAGCCGTATTCTATTTCCGCAGGGTTAGATTACCCAGGAGTAGGTCCTTTACATGCCTATTTGTTCGAAACAAAAAGAGCGAAATTCATGAATGCAACGGATAAAGAAGCCTTAGCTGCTGCCTATGAGTTGACCAAAATTGAAGGAATTATTCCTGCATTAGAAACCGCTCATGCTTTGGCTGTTTTACCCAAAATAAAGTTTAAAAAAGACCAAGTAGTTGTGATCAACTTATCTGGAAGGGGAGACAAAGATTTAGAAATTTTTATTAAACATTTAGAAGAATAATGAATCCGAAAATTGATTTTATTGAATCCGAATTAGAAAATTTAAGAGACACTTTAAAAAGCCATTCTTTATATAAAAATCTTCAGTCGATGGAAGATATTCAGATTTTTATGGAAAATCATGTCTTTGCTGTTTGGGATTTCATGTCACTATTAAAAGGCTTACAGATAGATTTAACGACCATTTCAACACCATGGGTTCCAAGAGAAAACTCTAAACTGGCACGTTTTATTAATGAGATTACGGTAGCAGAAGAAAGTGATTTTGACAAAGACGGCGTTGTTAAAAGTCATTTTGAAATGTATCTCGATGCCATGAAAGAGGTGGGGGCAGATACTTCAAAAATCACCTATTTTTTAAACCAACTCCTAGTTTTAAATTCTGTTGAGGAATCTTTAGAAAACACAACGGTTATCACTGCTGTAAAAGAATTTGTGTCTTTTACCTTTAAAATAATCAACACCAAAGAAACCCATAAAATTGCAGCAGCATTTACATTCGGGAGAGAAGACGTTATTCCAGATATGTTCATCAAGATTATTGAAGAAGCAGCAACCAATCAGGATCAAAAATTTGATAGTTTTACCTACTACTTAAAGCGTCATATTGAGTTAGATGGAGATGAACATGGACCCTTGTCTTTGCAAATGATCACAGAACTATGCGGGAACGATACTCAGAAGTGGAACGACGTTTTAGCCGTTGCAAAAGAATCGTTATCCGTTCGAATTAACTTGTGGAGTGGAATTGAACAAGAATTAAAAAGGCATCAGCAAACACTCGTTTAGTATGAAGAAATTAAATACGTTATTGGCTCAAAAAGAGAACTTACTCTCTATCTATTTCACTTGTGGATATCCAAAATTAGGCGATACAACCCAAGTCATTTCAGCATTAGAAAAAAGTGGCGTCGATTTTATTGAGGTTGGTTTGCCGTATTCTGATCCCTTAGCAGATGGCCCAACCATACAGGATTCAAGTCAAAAAGCGTTGGAAAATGGGATTAATTTAGATATTGTCTTTGAGCAATTAATGACCATTAAAGAAACCAATAAGACCCCTTTGGTTTTAATGGGTTACTTAAATCAAATGCTAAAATATGGAGAAGATAAATTCTGTCAAAAAGTGGTTGATTGCGGTATAGAAACCTTGATCATTCCAGACTTACCGATGGTTGAGTTTGAAAACCATTATCAAAAATTATTTGAGACTTATGGGTTGACAAATGTATTTTTGATTACACCTAACACTTCAGTAAGTAGAATTCAAAAAATAGATTCCTATACAAAAGTATTTATTTATGTAGTAGCATCTTCTTCTATTACGGGAGCAAAAGGTGCGATTTCTAATCAACAAATTGATTATTTTAAAAGAATCAAAGCAATGCAATTAAAAAGTAAACTGATTATCGGTTTTGGTATTTCAGACAAACCAACGTTTACGACTGCTTGTGATTTTGCTGACGGTGCAATTATCGGTTCTGCGTTCATCAAACATATAGGGAGTTATGGACTTGAAAGTATTGATGCCTTTATAGGGGCAATTAAAGCATAAAAAAAAGCGAAACTTAGAAGTTTCGCTTTTTTATTATAAGACTGTTTTTACGACAATGACTCCATTGGAACCTCGGATGCCATAAACAGAAGTTTCAGGTCCTTTTAAAACACGAATTGTTCTTATGGTTGATGGAAGGATGTCGCCAAAGGAATCTTCGTCTATTTGCACTCCATTTAAGATTAATAAAGGTTGCTTGTTTCCGTTCCAGGAATTGCTTCCTCTTATAGAAATGATATTGTTAGAGCTTATTCTTACACCAGCTACTTTACCTCTTAAATAGTCGTAGATGTTTCGATACTGCTTTGCATCTGCGGTGGTTTCTTTTGGCTTACTGGCAACGAGATCTACATTTTTTTTGCTTGAATTGATCTTAATGATAATTTTCTCCTGCCCCATATAAGTTACTTTTTCGAGACCATGAAGCACAGAAAAGACTGTGATTTCTTTTGGTTTTTTTTTGAGTTTAATTTTAAAAACACCTTTCCTATTTGTTTTTCTTGGATGTTTTTTATTGTCAAATAAAATTGAAGCGCCAGCGATGGCTTTGTTTCTTTCATCTTTTACAACAATCGTCAGTTTTGAAGATTTGTTTTCTTGTTGTGCGATCGAGGTCGAAGTGCTCGCAATAAATAGTAAAAGAGTAATTGCTTTAAAAATTTTTAAACTTTTCATGTTTTTTAGATTAAAGATACAATTTTTTTAACATATGCTTATTTTAAAATTTGATCTCTGTCTTTTTAGGTTTAAACTACTTTTAAAAAGTTAGTTTACACGAATCAAATTGATGTCAAAAACCAAGACAGCACCTCCAGGTATTGAACCACTCCCGCTGTCTCCATAACCCAAGTCAGACGGAATTAACAAAATACCTTCACCACCTTCTTTAAAATAGGTAATCCCTTCTCTCCAGCCTAAAATTACTTGGTTCAATCCAAATGAAATTCCGTTTGTACTTTGATCAAAAACAGTACCGTCCAATAAAGTACCACGGTAGGCAACCGTTACATTAGAGTTGCTCGTTGGTCTTACTCCCGTTCCAGGTTCATTAATCACATAATACAACCCAGTACTACTTCTTTGAGCGTCCAAATTATTTGTTTCTATATATTCAAGAATGTCTTCTTCTGTTTGTGGTTCAAAATTGGAATCACTACCAGCACAAGAAAATAAAAGAAATGCAATGCAAAATAAGGGTAAATAAAGTTTCATATGTATTGTTTTGTTTGAATAAAGTGTAAATATAATTTGAAAAAACTTAATAAACTCTTTCCCCATTTAGAAAAGTGCTAATTACTTTTGTTGCTGGAATTTTTGCGCCGTCAATTTCCATGATATTTTGATTTAGGATGACAAAATCAGCAAATTTACCAACTTCAATACTTCCTTTTTCTAGCTCTTCAAAATTTGCATATGCAGCCCAAATCGTCATTCCCTTTAGGGTCTCTTCTCGTGTTAAGACATCTTTCATTTGAAACCCTTTTTCAGGATAATTATGAACATCTTTTCGAATTGTTGCTGCATAAAAAGTTAAAAATGGATTTACTTGCTCTACAGGAAAATCTGTTCCTAAAGCAATTTTCCCATATTGATTGAGTAATTCTTTAAATGCATAAGCGCTTTTCATTCGTTCCGTTCCAATTCGATCCTTTGCCCAATACATGTCTGAAGTTGCATGTGTGGGTTGTATGGAAGGTAAAATATTATTAAAATTTTTAAAATCTTCTGGAGCTACTATCTGTGCATGTTCAATTCTCCATCTTCTGTTTTTATTGTTGGATAATACTTCTTTATAGGTTTTTAACATCCAAGTATTTGCAGAATCTCCAATTGCATGTGTATTCATTTGATAGTCGGATGCTGCAATCTGTTTTGCAATTTCCTGATACCTTTTTGCAGGATAGATGAGTGCGCCAAAATGATTGTCTCTATCTGCATATGAAGTTCGCATTGCAGCGCCTCTTGAACCCAAAGCGCCATCGCCGTAGACTTTAAAGGAACGAACATTTAAACGATTTGTTTTCATAATTCCTTTTTGAATATAATAATCTAAATTTTCCTGAGTATCTGCAGAAACCATTGCATAGACTCTCATTTTTAGCGCTTTTATTTCCTGAAGACTGTCTATCAATTCGATTGTTTGCCTCCCGAGTCCAGCGTCATCAACGGTCGTTAAACCATAAGAAAAAGAAATTTTTTGTGCATCCAATAATCCTTGAATTGCTTCTTGTTTTGTAGTTGATGGAAACTTTACAAAGTCCATTGCCGCATCAATTAAAACACCTGTCATTTTACCGTTTTCAACAATGATTTCACCTCCAGAAACTTTTGTGTTTTTTGTGATTCCAGAAAGATCAATAGTTGCTTGGTTTACCAATAAGGCATGTCCATCAACCCTTCCAACAGCTACGGGAGTGTTTGGAAACAAAGCATCCAATTTGTCTTTTGTCGGAAATTCTTTCACTTCCCAATCGTTTTGATCCCAACCTCTACCTGTTATAAAGGCAACCTTTTTCTCTTTTTGAAAAGCTACAATTTTTTGTAAAACTTCATCGTAACTTTTCGTTCCTTCTAGACTTACTTTTTGTTGCTGCAACCCCATTCTATAAAAGTGACAATGCGCATCAATTAAACCAGGTACAATTGTTTTGTTTTCAGCATCAATAATTTCTGTTGCTTTGTATTTTTTCTGAAGCGCAGCATTTGTTCCAACCGCTATGATTTTTCCATCTTTAATTGCAAATGCCTCCGCTTTTTCAAAAGAAGTATTAACAGTGTAGGTATTTGAATTGATGACAATTAAATCTGCGGTTTCTTGTTTGCAAGAAGTGAATGCAAATAGTACGCTAAAAATAAATAATATTTTTTTCATGA
Source organism: Polaribacter sp. SA4-10 (assembly GCA_949519155.1). GTDB lineage: Bacteria > Bacteroidota > Bacteroidia > Flavobacteriales > Flavobacteriaceae > Polaribacter. The sequence goes on along the minus strand of CATIQU010000033.1, from coordinate 17,264 downwards.
GTGTGTGTAGATTAAATAGGAAAGATATAAGAGCAAAAATTGCAATGGAATTCGAATTATTGCCAGTTTTTTAGAGCCAATAGCGGGTCTTTCTTTTGTTAGATCCCAAATATGAATTGGTAAAAAAAGCAGCATCAATATAAAAATACCAGCTGCAGCTTCTTTAATGATTTGCGAAAAAAACAAAGCGACTCCTAGGACAATTTCAATTCCTCCAAAGATATAATTCACAGCCAATTTTGGTAAAAAATTGGGAATAAAATGCTTAAAAAATTGTGGTTTTATAAAATGCATGACTCCTGCATAGGTGAAAAATAATCCAAAGATGATTTTTAAAACGAGTAGTAAAGTATCCATTATTTATGGTTTCACAGGTGTATTATTGTAGAGGTACTTGTCCATTAAATAAAGAATACTTGCCATAGAAGCACTTCCGAGCTCTAGTTCTCTTTTGTTCACTTTATCAAACGTATCGATAGAGGTATGATGGTAGTCAAAATAACGCTGACTGTCGGGTCTGTAGCCTACTAAAGTAACTGCATCTCCTTTTAATGGAGAAATATCTGCACCACTACCTCCTTTTTCAATATCATGTAATCCGAAGGGAGCGAGTAATTTTTTCATTGTGTGTAATTTATTAAAGCATAAAGCTACAAAAATGAAATTGAAAAACTAGATCACAGGTCGTTTATTAAAAATCGAATTTATAAGTGATACCACCAAGGACTTGAACTCCCTGTACATCGAAGTTTGTAAATCGCTGGTAATTGGTGTTTAAAACATTATTTAATTTTAAGAAAACAGAAAATGCATCATTAAAGTGATACCCTCCATTTAGGTTAAAATCTACGAAAGAATCTAAGCGATCTGTGCTGATAGTACTTGAAGGAAACGGTGCGTTGTAGGCTACTGTTTTACGTTCACTAACATAGAAAATATTTGTGGTTGCATACCATTTTTCGCTTTTGTATTTTCCAAATACAGCAATTTGTAAGGCGGGTAAATTCCATGCTTCCTCTAAGTTTTTTACCTGATAATCATCATATTGTATTGTTGCCCCTGTTGCTATTTTATTGGAGACGTCATATTCGAATTCGCCTAAAAGCGAGGTGGTTGTTACATCATCATAAGACACTCTAAAAGAGTTTCCAAATTCGTAGTTTTCCAAAGGAATATTATTTGTAATTAAGTTAATTCCGTTCGATTTAGAATTATTTCTGATAAAAAAAGCTTTGTCTTCTTCGTCTTTATAACTGGCTTTAAAATTAAAACTAAAATTGTTATTAATTTTACCACTTGTACCCAAAAAAACATTCATTTTTTCACTGGTTTGGGTGATGAATAGCGTTGGAGAAACATATGGATTTTCTTCGGTAATGCTCTTGTAAGTGTTTGTTTTTAGGTCTCCTGAAATACCTGTATAAAGAATGAATGCGTCTTTAATGATGGCTTTGGAAATTTGCACATCTGGATATACTAAGATGTTTGTAGCACTATTTTCTGTGTCAACGGAAGCAAATAATTTCAACCCTGTTTTGATTGAAAAATCATAGAGCATAAAATTGTATGTTGGTAGAATTTTAGTGGTAATTATTGAATAGTCTATTTCTGAATTGTCTGTGGAATTGCTTTTGAAAAAACCTTTTAAAACTTCAATACTGGTATCTATAGAGAGCGGATTTAACCCATAATTGATAAAGTCTAAGGAGAAATTAAATATGGTTTCTAAATTCATTACGATCTCTTTACTTTGATATGCATCTGAAAAAGAGGAAATACTAGCCGTGCTGTTCTCTAGAATAGAGTTTTCAAAATCGAATGCTCCAATCAATTGAAAGTAATTATTTTCTTGCTCGCTATTAATGGTTTCAATAGCAGTACTTGCTTTTAGGTTTTCAGGAATGCCATACCAATTGTATTTGTTTTGAGCAGAATTTAAGGAGACTTTCCAATCAAAATAACGCTCCTGCTGTTTGAAAAAGAGTGCGGTTTTAAAATTAGAAAACGTACTGGCTAAAGCGGTATTTTCAACATTTTCATTCGAAGAAATATACTTTGCATAAAATCCCATTTCGTTTTTAAAACGGGTGTCATAATGCAATGCGGCCTCTACGAATGGAGTGTTGTAGTTTCCAAATCCACCAGCAATATAATTGTCATAAACACGTTCTTTTACTCCTACATCAATTCCTTTCACAACGCCTGTTTTAGGCATAAATGTAGAGGCTACTGGTATGGAGGAAATGGTATATTTAAGTTGCTTCTTTTTACTTTTTTCCGAGAGTTTAATTTCTGGAGTTCTTTGTATTTTATTTGCATCTGCAATTTTTGGATTGTAGGCCGTGATTACATTTACAACCTCTGTTTTTACAGTATCCGTTTCCATCTCTTTTTTCTTTTCTTGTGCTTTTAGCCCGAGAAAAGAAAAGAATAATAGTAATAATAAGCTTCCTTTGTTCATTAATTCTTCGTTTTTTCTTCTTTAGGAATCTCCTCTTCTTGTTTAACAGAACGATTTATTTTCGCTTCGTTTTCTTTTATTTTATCGAGTGTTGCTTGTGCTTCAACGATTATATCATCAAACTCTTTAAAGTTTTTAATAATATTTTCTAATACATAAGTGGCTTGATATGCGTCTTTTAAGCCATCATAATTTTTAGCCATAATAACATAACTTTTTACGCCCCAATATTTATAGGCCGAATAATCTGCAATTAGTTTCTGCACGATCTTATTTGAACTTTCATACGCTTTTTCTTTGTTCTTAAAGTAGGCATTGTAATACAGTGACTCTGCTTTTAGTTCTCCAGCTGCACTTTTAGTTACTTCTGTATAATATGCTTCAGCGGTTGGTAAGTCATCATTTTTAAAAGCAGATCGTGCAATAATTATTTGTGCATCGTTTTTTAAGAGTTTGTCTAATTTTTCTCTTTCCAGTATTTTTTTAGCGTATTCAATTGCTAATCCATATACTTGAGTTTTATAATATCCTTGCATAAGGTTGCTTTCCGCATATAGGATATTTGTTGGAGAATTCGCTTCTTGTTCTAGTCTGTTTAATAAGGGAATTGCATTGTCTAAGTCTTCTTTGAAAAGATAGATTTGCGATAATTTATTAAGAGACGCTTCGCTAAAGTCACTTTGTGCTTCATTTAATACAATAGTATAGCTAGGTATTGCTTGGTCAAATAGTCCTTGTTTGTGCAGTGTTTCTGCTAAATAAAAATTGGCTTTGAGGGCATGTATTCCTTCCGGAAAACTCGTTGTATATCCTCGTAAGCTAGAATCAATTCTTTCTTGATCAGTAGTGTTCAAGTACTTCTTTTCTGCCGCGGCAAAAGTAGTGTTGTCTAATTCTGAATTGGTGATATTAATGAATTTCAATCCTTTTACCCAGGTTACATAATCGCCTACATTGTCATTGTCTATATAAATGTTACGGGCATTTGCAACCGCTTCAAATGCTTCTGGCGAGTTTGGAAACAAACGAACAATTTGCTGGTATTTTTTAAGTGCTTTGTCATTTTCACCATCATTATAATACAACAGTCCTTGTCGGATTAATGTTTTTGCAATAAAGATGCTTTTAGCATGCTTTTCTATAAGGCTACTATAAGCAATATGCGCTTCGGCATTTTTGTTTATTTTTGAATAGGTATTTCCTAGTTGATACAACGCGTCGTCTTTTAATGAGGACATTTTGTAGGTAGTAATCACTTTGTTTAAAGCGTCTATTTTGGACTCATTTTCGTCCGTAAAGCCATAGCCCATTCCTACTTGATATTGCGCGTAATCAGCACCTATCCCGTTATTGACGATTACTTTTTCATAAGAAATTGATGCTTTTTCGTATGCACTTGTAGCAAAATAACTATCTCCAAGACGAATGTATGCATCTTCTAGCACTTCGTTCTCTATTGAATTTTGCTTTGTAGTTGCTTCAAAAAACGGAATTGCTTTTGCGTACTTTTTTAGTTTGAAATAATTATATCCGATGGTGTAATTTAACGCTGAAAACTCAGGATTTTTATTCTTCTTTAAGATAGTTTTCAAGCGGATGAAATTTGCAAGTGACTCTTGATGATTTTCTAATTTGTACTGTGCTTCCGCTTCCCAATATCTTGCCCTTAAAGAAATATTGAAGTTGCTCGTTTTTTTTGCAATCGTAAAAAACGGTAGTGCTTCTTTAATTTTTTTTGATTGATATAATTGAATCCCTCTGTAAAGTGAAACCTCCAAATGGAGTTTGTTGTTGTTGTTCGATTTATTTTTTACTAAATACTCCAAAGCACCTAAGTAATCTTGTTGATGTAGGAACGAACTGACAATTAAATTGTTTATTTCGTCATAAGCTTTAGATTTTGGATAGGCTTTTAAGTACTCCTGTAAAACCACCGCAACATTTTTAAAAGGATTGCCCTCTTCATAACTTAGTTTTGCATAGTTTAAGGCAGAGTCCTCCTTTATTTTTAGATCAAAATCCATTTCACTCGCCGCTTTAAATGCACTTAAAGCTTCTGTTTTTTTATCACTATTTAAATAACATTCTGCTAAGTGATAGTATGCATTTTGTGAAACACTGTTCTTTTCGTCGAGTATTTTATTAAAATTATTGATGGCATTTATAAAATCGTTTTGCTTGTAGTAGGCATATCCTAACTGATAAAAATCGGTATTGTTCCATTTCCCTCTTTTTCCTCGATAGGCTTTTAGGTAGGGAATGGCTTCTTGATACTTTTGTAAATTGAAGTAACTCTCACCAATAATTTTAGAAATATTGGGATATTCCCTTCTATTTGCAGTTGCTAACAGTTTCAATCCTACGCTAACACATCGATTGAATCTACCAGCTTTAAAACTAATATCTAGAAGGTAGTATGAAATTTCTGCCTTATAGGAGTCATTGTCAGCAATTTCTCTTAAGGTAGATTCTGCAACGGCATAATCTTCTAACTTATAGGCTAAATATCCGTAATAATAGCGGGCATCATTTCCATACTTTCCGTCATTTATAAGCGGCAAGAAACGATCCTTTGCTAATTTATAATGATTGGTCTTTAAAAGGGCATACCCCATTTTAAAATCCAATTCCTTTTTATTTTCCTTTGAGAGCTGTTCTGGAGCTACTTTTTGAAACCACTTTAGAGAATATGCAGCTTTTTTATTGGCAAAATAATAGTTTCCAACATTAAAATAAGCTTTGTTTTTTTTAACACTCGTAGGGTTTTCTAAAACAAATTTTAAAACTTTTTTATCGGCATCTGTTTTATTTAGTTTTACCGCACACATTGCTTCGTAGTAGGAAGCATCGCTTTTTACGTTAGTGTTGTTCGCTGCAGTCCTTGCAACAGCACCAAATATTTTTAGAGCAGGAGCATATGCCTTGCTGTTGTATAATTTTAGAGCATCATTAAAATCTGTCAAAACCGTTGCTTCAACAAAAGATTGTTGCGCAAATGCTGGAGTATATGTCAGAAAAAAAAGGGAGCAAGTTAAAAAGAACCTACTTAAAAAAAGCTTCATAGATTTGTTTGTGTTTCTTTAATTGGATAACGGACTTTTTTTAAATTTGTTTGATGAAAGTCTTAAAAAATATCCTAACAGTAATCAAAAGTAAGAATAGTTTGCAATTTTTAGTTAAAAATAGAAAGAAACTTCTAAGTTTGTAAAAACTACACAGTTGTATGGGAAATGCTGTTTTACATCTTGAAAATGCAGATATTTATCAAAGAGATAACTTGGTCTTATCTAAAGTGAATCTAACTTTAGAGAAAGGAGCCTTTTATTATCTAATTGGAAAAACAGGAAGCGGAAAAAGTAGTTTAATGAAAACGCTATACGGCGACTTGAAATTACAAAGCGGAATTGGTTCTATTGTAGATTTTGATTTAAAGAAATTAAAAGAAAAAGAAATCCCTTTTTTAAGAAGAAAAATAGGCATTGTTTTTCAAGATTTTAAATTATTAAGCGATCGAACGGTCTATGAAAACCTAGAGTTTGTTTTGAAAGCTACCGGTTGGAAAGAAAAAACAGCGATTAAAGATAAAATAACCGAAGTTTTAGAAAAAGTAGGCATTCAAAATAAACATTACAAAAGACCTCACGAACTTTCTGGAGGAGAACAACAAAGAGTTGCCATTGCGCGCGCCTTATTAAATGACCCTGAATTGATTTTGGCAGATGAGCCTACTGGGAATTTAGATCCAAAAACGTCTCTTGAGGTTATGGAATTGCTAAATCAAATACACCAAAGTGGAAAAACCATTTTAATGGCCACGCATGATTATCAGTTGATTGTTAAATTTAAACAGAAAACAGTTAAATGCGAAGGAGGGCAGTTGTTTGAAGTAGCACAACAAGTTATTGTATAATGCTATCAGTACTTATCCCAACATATAACTACAATGCTTTTGCGCTCGTAAATGAGCTTCATAAGCAATTACTGAAATCGAAGGTGTTGTTTGAAATTATTTGTTTTGATGATGGTTCAAAGTCCACTTTAAATCAACAAAACGAAAAAATAAATGCCCTGCCATTCGCACGATTTAATGCATTAAAAGACAATGTTGGAAGGAGCGCAATTCGAAATCAATTATCAGAAGAAGCCGTCTACAGTTGGTTGTTGTTTTTAGATAGTGATGTTTTACCAGTAAGTCCTTTGTTTATTCATAACTATTTAAAAGAGATTCAATATAAGACAGGAGCTGTTTTTTGCGGGGGAATTCGCTATTTAGCATCCGATGAAAATAAAAAATTATTGCGGTACAAATACGGTATTAAGTTTGAAGAAATTAATGTGGACAAGCGAAACAAACGACCGTATAAGTTTTTTTTTACTTCTAATTTTTTAATTTCTAAAGCACTCTTTAATAAGATACGATTTGAAGAGAAGCTTACAAAATATGGACGAGAAGATTTGTTGTTTTCACTTACATTAAAAGCAAAGAATTTTTCCGTTATTCATCTTGAAAACGAAGTGTATCACCACGGTATTGATGCCGATACCGCATTTGTATTTAAAACCAAACAAGCAATGGAGAATATTTCTTTTTTAGCAGGTAATAATTTGATTTTACCCAAGGAAGGGAATTTATTAAAGAGTGTGCATTACTTGTCTCTTTTTGGCGTTTCTTCTGTAGTAGGGATATTAGCCCCGTTTTTTGAAAAAAAAGCAATCAAAAATGCGTCAATTTTTTATTTAAATTGTTTCAAAGTCAGTTATTTGTGTTCTTTAAAAAAAGCCTTATAAATGAAAAGAGAAGCAATCTCAAAATTAATTTATCAAAATATAAAAGACCATCAATTACAGTTGAAGAAGCAATTCTTGACCAGTAAAAATCAAATAGGTTTCTTTTATTTAGATGACCTTCTACCAGAAGAAATTGCATTAGAAATTTACAATTATTTTCCGGACTTAAAGAATACTGTAGAAAGAAAAAGTTTAAGAGAACGAAAGTTCACAGCCTATCAAATGAATTCCTATCATTCTCTTCTAGAAGAAGTCGTATTTGCTTTTCAAGATAAAAAAGTAGTACAACTCATTTCAGAAATTTGTGAAATTAAAGAACTACTTCCCGATGCACATTTATACGCAGGTGGGGTTTCTTTGATGACAAAGGGCAGTTTTTTAAATCCACATTTGGATAATTCTCATGATAGAGATCGAGAAAATTGGCGAGTTTTAAACCTCCTTTACTACGTAACACCAGATTGGGAGCCTGCAAATGGCGGAAATTTAGAAGTATGGCCCAAAGGATTGCAACGAAAGCAAATTACAATAGAAAGTAAATTCAATCGATTGGTGGTGATGGCAACACATCAAAATTCTTGGCACTCAGTGAGTAAGATTGTTGAAAACCAAGTAAGGTGCTGTGTATCCAACTATTATTTCTCCAAAGAACCTTTGTTGCCTTCAGACGCTTTTCATGTAACCACTTTTAGAGGTTGGCCAACAGAAAAAGTAAAAGACATTCTTTTACAAATTGACAACAAAATTCGATCTGGTGTGCGTTTTCTATTCAAAAAAGGAATCCGAGAAAATCCCCATCATTACAAAAAATAGCTATTTCAAGTTTTCGAAAATAGCGCGTAAGTCTCGCTCTTGATGTTCCCAAATTAAATCATTTTTCGCCACTTTTAATGCGATAGAGAAATTTTTCTCTAGTAATTTCTCAATTTGTTTTGCCAATATTTTTGGAGTTCTATTGGAAACAATTTCACCCACTTTAAAGTCCATTACAATTTTCTTCATTTCTGGTAAGTCAGAAACTAAAACGGGTACTTCTGCCTGTATGTAATCAAATATTTTATTGGGTAAAGCAAATCGGTAATTTAATCCAAGATCCTCTTCTAAACTAACTCCAAGATGAGCCAAAGGAGTTATTGTGTGCAGTTTTTGAGGAGAAATCTGTCCCAATAGCTTTATTTGATTCCCTAAATTTTTCTTTTTGATCCATGCCTCCAATTCTTTAAAAATATCTCCAGTTCCGATAATTACGAAGATACAATTAGGAAGAAACGTCATGCTGTCAATCATCAACTCCAAACCCCTCCCTACATTTACCGCACCCTGATAGAGGATGACTTTTTTCTCCGAAGTATCAAATAAAAACTCGCCTACACGATTGCTGTTTTTATACATTGGAAGATTGCGGATTACATTAAATTTCGTGGTGTGTTTTTTTGCATAATACAGTGCGATACTATCGCAAACAGTATAGGCGTTTTTTAAATTGGGAAGGATCCAGTTTTCCAAAAGCGTCCATATTTTCTTTACAAAAGGGCGATGCACCAATTCAGGAATTTCCGAAAATAATTCATGACTGTCAAAAACCACTTTTTTTCTTTGCAGTTTTCCAACCAAATAATTGGGCATTAGCGTATCTAGGTCATTGGCCAATAAAATTGTTTTTTTAGAAAACAAGAGGAAAAAAAACAAACGAAGATTGAATTCAGCATAAAACAAAACCCCCTTTTGAAAAAGTAGTTTGATTCTTTTCGTTGCGTAGTTTCGGTGAAATGGTTTGCTGTTTTTGTGTTTTTTCCCAATCAATAATACCTCATAGCCCCCATTATAAAGCGTGTTGCATACCTTGTCTACACGTTGGTCTGTCGTGAGGTCGTTGGTTACAGAAACAATAATTTTTTCCAATATGGGTTGTTTGCTGCAATATAAAGACAATAAATCATTTTAAGAAAAAATTAAAAAAAGTTATCGTATTTTTATAGTGTTGAAAATCTTTAAATCTTTCTGTTCTCTATTCAAAAACGAACAAGAGTTTTCTTTAAAAAAACGCAAAGAATCCAATACTATAAAAAATGAAGAAAGTACTCTTTTTGATCTCGTTGCTATTGTTTTCTTGTTCAGAAGAACCAGAAGTTTTCCTTGCTACCCCGGGAGAATTGACAACCTTTACATTCAAAAAATCAATAAACCCAAATTTAACATCCGATTTGGTGTTAAATTTTGATGGGTCGGATACCTTTACTGGATCACTAAATTATAGAACCCCCATAGAAAATCTAGTCGCTACCTTTGAAACTGTTGGAGGAGAAGTAACTGTACAAAACGTTCCACAAATAAGTGAAGAAACCGAGAACGACTTCAATCAAGTAGTTACCTATACCGTTTTTAATTCTGATGGAACCAACCCAAGAAATTATTATATAGACATTTCTTATTTTACGGGGCTGCCGATCATTTCAATTCAAACCAACGGTGTCCCAATTGATTCAAAAGAAAATTACGTAGTAGGAACCGTTAGCATACAAGGGTCTCGAGAATTTGAAAACCTCGAAGAACAAGCAATGAGTATCCGAGGAAGAGGAAACTCTACTTGGTTCGGTCCACCTAAAAAACCCTATCAATTAAAATTTAGCGATAAAACAGCCATTTTAGGCATGCCCAAAGATAAAAAATGGATTTTCTTAGCTGAGTACTCAGACAAGTCGCTTATGAGGAATAAAATTTCTTTAGAATTAGGCGCCATGAGTGTGCTTGGATATACACCAAAAGCGGAATTTTCTGAAGTTTTTATAAACGATCAGTACAACGGAACTTACCTCATAACACAAAAAGCAGAAGTAAAGAACAATCGCCTCGATTTGCCCGACAATGGATATTTAGTAGAAATTGACCAGGATTATCGCTTAGGAGCTGGTGATGTTTTTTTTCAACCCACAATTTTCACACAAAATTATTCACAAAACGTTTTTGCGGTAAAAGAACCCGATTTAGACTTTGGAAGTCCAGAACTTGCTTTGATTGAAGAGCACATTAATACTTTTGAAGCCGTCTTGTTTGGAAACGATTTTAAGGACCCAGCAGCAGGTTATCGTGCATACATCGATTTGCCAAGTTTTGTAGACTGGTATCTCATTCAAGAAATTGCAAAAAGTGTAGACGCCAAATGGTATTCTAGCATCTATTTTAACTATGTGCCTGGCGAAAAAATTAAAATGGGCCCTTTGTGGGATTTTGATCTTTCCTATGGAAATGTAGACTATGCAGACTCCAGGTATTCCGAAGGTTTTTGGATCAAAGACAACCCTTGGTACGCGCGTTTGTTTCAAGACCCTTATTTCGAAAACTTGGTCAAAGAACGCTTTCTCTATTTCTATAACAATACCGATCTCCTTTTAGGGAACATAGACAATCATGAAAATTATCTTGCCTTAGCCCAAGCTAAAAACTATCAAAAATGGCAAACCCTTGGTACCTATGTTTGGCCAAATCCAGTTTATTTCGATACGCATGCCGAGGAAGTAACCCACTTGAAATCGTGGATTTCCAATCGGATGAGTTGGTTGAACAGTCAGTTTAATTAGTCCATCTTACGTGAAATAATAAACCAAATTTCAATCCTACAAATGCGCCCTGTTTTTTTAAACTTGAAGCAAAGACAATCTCATAAAACTACCGATGAAAAAAATAGCCCTCCTTCTTTTAATTTTAAGCATCAATTTTAAGAGTTATGCCCAAATAAATCCAGACAATATTGAAATTATAAGAGATGCCTATGGTGTTCCTCATATATATGCAGCAACCGACGTTGAGGTTGCTTACGGTTTTGCATGGGCACAAGCAGAAGATCATTTCAAACTGCTACAAGAAGCCTATATCGCTGGTAATGGAATGCTAAGCAAGCACATTGGTTTAAAAGGAGCAGGCGCCGATTTTTTAGTACAACTCATTCAAGCAGAAAAAACAGTCGACGATCAATACTCTACACTCGATAAAAAATTCATTGGCTTGCTAGAGGGGTTTACCCAAGGGCTCAATGCCTTTGCCAACAAGCATCCAAAAGAAGTTCTACAAAAAAAACTTTTTCCACTCACACCAAAAAAACTTTTACGCTATACCCAATTGCAATTGTTCATTTCCAACGGAGCAGACAAATTGGTGAAAGGAATAGTGAATAACGAATTGTCGTGGCCTTATGAAATTGAGCAAGATACTAAAGGCTCTAATTTATTGGCAATTAGCCGTAGCAGAACACAATCTAACGAAACCTTTTTAGCCATTAACACCCATCAACCATTAGAAGGGCCTACCTCTTGGTATGAAGCCCATTTAGTGAGTGAAGAAGGTACCAATATCATTGGAGCCACCTTTCCAGGATCTCCTTGTTTGTTAACAGGTGCCAACGCCTTTTTAGGTTGGACACACACCGTTAATTATCCAGACAAAGCAGACGTGTATGCCTTGGAAATGCACCCCACTAAAAAAGACGTGTATTTAGTAGATGATGAAGAATATACTTTAGAAAAGCACAAAGCAACAGTGCACTTCAAATTTTTGGGAATGCGAATTCCGGTAAAGAAAACATTTTATAAAAGCATTTACGGACCTACGTTGAAAAACAAAACAGGCGTATATGCTGTGCGAACTCCAAGTACAACCAACATTAATGCCATTGAGCAATGGTGGAAAATGAACAAGGCGAAAAATTTCACCGAGTTTTATAACGCATTAGAAATGAAAGCACTCCCGGGCTATAATATTGGGTATGCCGACAGAAATGATACTATTTTTTATATTTCGAATGGTAAGATTCCGATTCGAGCTGAAGGGTATGATTGGACCGACGTTGTTCCTGGAAATACCCGTGCAACTCTTTGGGATACCTATTACGATATTAAAGATTTACCACAAGTGGTGAGTCCAAAATCGGGATTTGTCTACAATGCCAATCACACACCATTTAAATCTTCTGGGAAGGACGACAATCCGAACCCTGAAAATTTTGCTAAGTCAATGAATTTTGAAACTTATGACAACAATCGTTCTACACGTCTGTTGCAATTGCTCGAAGCAGAAGCGCATATCGATTACGAGCGCCTCAAACGCATTAAATATGACCATCAATTGCCCACCCCATTGCAATACAATTACATGGATTTAAATCCGTTGTTTACCATGAAACCGGAAGAGTATCCGGCAGTTAGCGTATTGTTGTCAGACATCAAAAACTGGGATCGAATTACCAACCCAGCGTCTTATGGAGCAGGCGCCTATGCGGTTTTATATTATCAACTAAGACCTTTTTATGATGCTTTGGGTGCAGATCGAACCTTTACACATGCCGCATTGTTCAGCGCATTGAAAGAAACAAAGGCCTATCTAAAAAAACATTTTAAGAAAGAACGCATTCAATTAGGAGAATTTCAACAATTGGTAAGAGGAGATAAGGAACTTCCTATTTTTGGTTTGCCAGATGTGGTGACTGCCATGCGAGGAATTCCATATAAAGACGGGCGTATGAAAATAACCCATGGAGAATCGTATATTGGATTGGTGCGTTTTACACCCACCAAAACCTACTACGAATCGGTAATTTCTTTCGGGAATAGCCGCAGACCCGAAAGCCTACATTATACCGATCAGATGGAAATGTATGCGAAGTTTAAAACAAAAACCATGTCTTTTGAGCGTGCTGAAGTTTTAAAAACAGCCCTCAAAACCTATGCACCAAAATAGAGGCTATTCCAATTCCCTAGCTTTAAAATACCCATTAAAAAAAGAACAATATCCTATGAAACACATTGCTGCTCCTTTTACATTGCCCAACGGTGCTGTCTTAAAAAATAGAATTGCAAAGTCTGCAATGAGTGAAAATTTTGGAACGCGACACCATGCACCAAGTAAGGGTTTAATAAATGCGTATCGGGTTTGGGCAAAAGGAAACCCAGGCTTGCTTATTACCGGAAATGTAATGGTAGATTCGATGGCATTGGGTGAAGCGAGGAATGTGGTTGTAGAAGACTACAAAGATTTTGAGTTGTTAAAACAATGGGCAAAATCTGTGGAAGGAACTGGAGTGCATCTTTGGCCTCAAATAAACCATCCTGGAAGACAGGCTTTTGCTGCCATTAACAGAGAAATAGTAGCGCCTTCAGCAGTACCGTTAAAAATGGGCGGTGCATCAAAAATGTTTAAAATGCCTACGGCTTTGACGGAAGAAGCTATTTGGGACATTGTCAAACGTTTTGGAACTACGGCAAGAATCATGAAAGAAGCAGGGTTTACAGGATGTCAAATTCATGGTGCCCATGGGTATTTGGTCAGTCAGTTTTTATCTCCCAATAGCAATGTTCGAACCGATCAATGGGGTGGATTTTTGGCGAATAGAGCGCGCTTTGTTTTAGAAATTTATCGAGAAATTCGCCGTCAAGTAGGAGCAGAGTATCCCATTGGCATTAAGATTAATTCTGCAGATTTTCAACGAGGAGGTTTTACGGAAGATGAATCGATGGAGGTCGTTCGCCTTTTAGGTAATGAAGGCATCGATCTGATTGAAATTTCTGGGGGTACTTATGAAAAACCTGCCATGATTACTGGGGATCGAAAGAAAAGCACCGTAGATCGCGAAGCTTATTTCTTAACGTATATAGAGAAAGCACGAAAACTTACAAAAACGCCTTTACTCCTTACGGGAGGATTTCGTTCTGTTGCTGTTATGGACAAAGCTCTGGAAGAAGGAAATTTAGATGTGGTTGGTTTGGCCAGACCGTTTTGTTTGTACCCTAATTTGGCAAATCAAATTTTTGACGGTTCTGTTGCACGCTTTGAAGCACCAATTCCGAGCATTGGAATTAAATTTCTCGATAAACTTGGTGGTGTTGAATTGCCTTGGTACGAACTTCAAATTCAACGTCTTGGAAATGGGAAATCGCCTAAAAAGAACTTACCTGGCATCTTGGCATTTTGGTTCAGTTTGAAGAGTTTGTTTTTAAAATCTTTTTGGAAGAATTAAAAAAAAGTATTCATACGCAATTGCTGCGGCATTGTACTTTAAAAAACCCACTACAATTCTGTAATGGGTTTTTGCGATTTTTTTTAAAAAGAGATTACATCCAAAACAAGACCCAATGTGTTGTTGTAATAGCGCACTGAAAATTCATTTTTTCAATCGGAAATACTTGCTGATGATTTTTAATAAAAATGTATTTCATCGATCGCTCTTGGAAAAAATGCCGATTGCTTTTTTTAATATATCTCGTTCTAACTCAACATCTTTTAGCTTTTTCTCCAACAGATGAATTTTTTCTTGTTCTGGGGATAATTTTAGATGTCCTTTTCCAGGAAAACTTCCTGCGCCAAATTCTTCTTGTTCTTTACGCTATTTATACAACAGGGTAAATCTAATTCCTAGTTCTTTAGCCAATTCTGAAATGTTTGACCGTTCTTGACTTAATGTAACAGCTTTGCGTTTAAAAACTGACACCTTAATCATCCTCTTGTTGTTGAGAAATATAAAACAGGAAAAAGGATTTGAAGTTACAACAAATATTATTACTCAGATATAGGAAGAAAAAACACCGAGGATTATGCCAAATTAATGGACTAAATCCTCAGTGTTTGTGGGTAAAAAGTGGAGCTAAAGGGAGTAAAATCGAACTATTTTAGGCAGGATCTAACAATTTTAATTAAGTTTGTTTAATAACTAATTGAAGTTTTAATGAAATTATCAAAATACTTAAAAATTGGGTTCATTCTTTTACCCATATGTTTTATTTTTTATTTATTTAGTGGAGAAAATATTGATAAAATTTTGTCTAATAAAATTAAAAACAATTCGGACTTGATTGAAAAATACAAAGAATTTGATTTAAATAATACAGCTAAAGAAATTGAATTCAAAAGAGATATTAAAGAAGATGTTATATTAACTGCAAAATCTTTTTTAGGAACTCCAAATAAAATTGGAGGCACAGATAAGGATTATATAGATGCCTCTGGGTTGGTCTTTATCTCTATAAAAAATAATTCTTCTACAGAATTTCCAAGAATAGCGCAAGAAATGGCTAGATATGGTGAAATAATTATTGAACCAAAAGACTTAAAAAGAGGTGATTTAGTTTTTTTCTTTGATACTTATGAAGTTGATAGAATAATAACTTCTGTTGGTATTTACACAGGTAAAGGCGATTTTGTAACTTCTACTTCTTCAAAAGGAGTAATTATTAAGAGCATTGATGATCCTTATTATTGGAGTCAGAAATTCTTTTATGGAACAAGAATTTTTAATTAAATGAAATATATATATATAATCTTATTTTGTTGTTTAAGTTCATTGTCCTTTAGCCAATCTTATGGCCTAATGACAGCCGATGTGAATTCAAGACAAGACGCAGGAATATGGGCAAAAACACTTCGTGTAATTAAAGGTGGACAATTAGTTGAAGTATTACATTCTAAGGACAAATGGACATTCGTAAGAGACATGAGTGTTAATAAAAAAGGTTGGGTTTCAAATAGATTTATTAAAATAAATATAGCTACACTTACTAATGATGTTAATTCGAGAAAAGAAGCGGGCACAAGGGCAAAAAGTCTTCGCATAATTAAAAGAGGGAAAATAGTTGAGATTCTCCAGGTAAAAGGGGGTTGGACATTTGTCAGGGATATCGAAGCAAATAAAAAAGGATGGGTTTCTAGCTCTTATTTATCTAAAAATATAAGTAATAGCCAATCAAAGGTACAAAAAGTAGCTAAAAAAATAAACACAGCAACTAATCCTCCCAATTGTGATTACACTATCACTTCACCTAAGAATGGAGATAAGGACGTAAAAATTGATCCTACAATGATAACGTGGAGACATGGTACAGGTTACCCTGGAGGATATTATTTCTCAATTGCTTCAATTTCTAATGGTCAATTAGATTATGTGAAAAATAAAAATGATATTCCCATCAATAATTTAGATATAGGTTATTTTAATTCACATTCCATAGATGATTTAAAACCTAACACACAATACTTTATTAGTCTAGTACCATATAATGAATTAGGTAAAGCAAGAGATTGTGATGGTCTTTTCTCTTTTATCACTGGAAATGGAAAAAAAAGCTCAAATACAAGTGTATCTTCCGAGCAAATTATTGAATCTAGATTAAGAAAAAAGAATAAACTTAGTTCTTGGAGAGAATTCAAAAAAATAAATAATCAAAGGATTTACATTAATGATGTAGATAAATTTATCAATACCGCGAAAAGTTATTTAGGTGCTCCCTACGGAAATAATAATAATTGGAGTGGAATAGATTGTTCAGGTCTTATATACAGAGGACTACAATCTAACGGAATTAATAAAAGATTAAATGCTCAAAATTATGCAGCTTCAGGTAAGTTAATAGCTAATAAAAGCTCCCTAAAACCTGGGGATCTTGTATGCTTTAGTCATCCCGGAACCAGAATACTGGTTAATCATATATCAATATATCTTGGAAATAATAAGTTTTTACATTCACCAAATTGGGGAAAATTTGTTAAAACAAGTGATATAAATGACCCTTACTATTGGGGAGATAGATTTATTTTTGGAGTTCGATTTAGCAATAAAAACTAGAGGTTATTATATTTTTGAGTTATTTAGGAGGGGAAGGGAGTGAAGTCGAACTTTTTTGGGCAAGATTTAGCTATTTTCAGAAAAAATTATTCCCAAGGATAAAAAATTATTCTTGGGAATAAAAAGTGGAGACGCCGATACCCGAATAGTTTATTTCTATCACTAATTCTTTATAAGCTGTCTAAGAGTAAATAAATTTGATATCTATTTATGCCTCAGTTTTAAATGAATAGTTTCAAATTTATTATGTATCAATTTTAAATAAATCTTTTGAGAAGTTGGCTTTTATTTGATAAATCTATTTTAAATCCAAAAGTAGCCAATAAACCTTATAGTCCAGGTAAATCCATGCCAAATAGTATATTTAATGAAAGGCCGTTCTTTTTTATGTAATTAATTTTATTTTGCTAA
>CATIQU010000032.1 GCA_949519155.1 Polaribacter sp. SA4-10 | reverse complement strand
TTACTTAGGAAATAATTACTTTATAGATAAAACCATGAAAAAATATAGTTTCCTATTATTTCTAGTTTTTCATGGTTTTATATACACTCAAAATCAAACGAATCATTGGAACTTTGGAAACAAAGCAGCACTCAACTTCAATGATGGAATCGTCAATGTAATGACCGATAGCGAAATGGATACACCTGCGGGTTCAACTTCTATTTCAGACAAACTCGGAAATCTCTTATTTTATACAAATGGACAGACTGTTTGGAATAAAAACCATGCAATCATGGAAAATGGAGAAGGATTGGCAGGAGAAGTCAACAATGCACAAACTTCCATAGTAATTCCCAAACCTGGCACTGATGAAAGGTATTATATCTTTAGTACTCGAGTTAATACAACCACCACAAACCCGATACTCACAAAAGGCGTTTATTTGGCAGAAATTGAAATATCAACCACATATCCACTAGGAAAAGTACTAACTCGATTTCAATCACTAAGAGATGCGTCAACAGAACGAATAACTGCAGTCCATCACAAGGATGGTAAGGCGATTTGGTTGATTACTTTCGGAGAAGCTGGTGGATCGACAAATGGAGTTAAAAACACATTTAGTAGTTATAAAATTGACGAAAATGGACTCAACCCTCCTCTGCATTCAATTCAAGAAGAAACCGTATCCGCAAGCGGAGCTATGAAAGCATCTCCCGATGGTAAATTGATTGCAATTGCAGATAATGGTGATCAATATATATACCTCTATAATTTTGACAATGAAACAGGGGCAATTACAGTGCATACTAAAATATTTACAGACACTGCACTAAGCGCACCAAAAGCTCCCTACGGAATTGCCTTTTCAAGAAATTCAAAAATACTCTATTACACTGGACTTGTTGGAAGCAACGGTTCTATCAACCAGTATTCCTTAGAAAACCCTTTTCCAGATGATCCTTTGTATTCCCCTAAAAAAGAGCTTTTTTCAAGTTCAGGCACTCGATTTGGAAGCATTCAACTTGCAAATGACAGTAAAATATATGTGGCGTTGTTTGAAGATGGTACAAATGGAATTTCTGCAGTACAGAAGTTGGGCGTTCTTAATTTTCCTGAAGAAATTGGTTTTGATTCACAATACACGCACAATACTCTAGATCTTTCTAGTGGGGCATCTTACAAAGGATTACCCAATTTTATTCAATCCTATTTTGTTTCTAGAATACTTACAGAAAATAAATGTGTCGGTACTTCCTTTACGTTTACAGCTGAATCATATGGAAACATTGATGCTATTGATTGGGATTTTGGAGATGGAAATACCTCGACAGGGCTGACAACAAATCACGTTTACACTTCTCCGGGGACTTTTGCAATTAAAGCAACATTAGACCTAGAAGGAACAACAATCATTGTCTTCAAAAGCGTTACAGTATATGCTTTACCTGTCTTACTTCCTAATCAAGAACTGACTCAATGCGATGATGATAGTGATGGGCTTTCAAACTTCAACTTATTTAATATTGGTGAAAAAATTTCAACGAATTATCAAAGTGAAACTTTCTTTTTTTACAAAACACAAAGCGATTTCGATTTAGACATTCAGATCAGCAATCCGACAGATTTTACAAACACCATTCCAAATCAAAAAATATTTACAAAAGTCATCAATGAAAATAATTGTGAAAATAGTGCTTCTTTTTTCTTGAAAGCACAATTTGTACAATTGAATACGATACGCCCAATGTATACTTGTGAAGAGTCTGATGAAATTATTGGAAACCTAAAAGGACGGTTTAATCTTCGACCAAAAGAAACAGCTATAAAAAATGAACTCAACTTACCCGATACTTCCCTATTCAGTTTTTTTCCAACATTTCAGGATGCGAAACTAAAAACCAATGAATTTTCAGGGATTTTAAACTCGGTTTCTACGCGTATATGGGTGCGTGTAGATGATCGACTTTTAGGATGTAACGGAATTCAATCTTTTGATTTGGTAGTGAATGATGCCGTAGAAATAAATTTACAAGAAAGCTATACTATTTGTTTTGACACCAATACAAATCCACCAATAATTGCCTATGGAGGAAGCACAAATAATAGCTATGAATGGCTCAATGCGTCAAATACCGTAGTATCTACACAACAAAATTTCAGACTTACTTCACCCGGAATTTATACACACATTACCTATAAAACTCAAAACGGAATTACCTGCTCAAGCACCAAAGAGTTTGAAGTAAGGGTAAAAGAAAGTCCCACATTTGAAGAAATCATCGTAGACACAACAACACCAAATATCACTTTAGATATCGAAGTTACAGGGAATAGCAGTTATCTTTATTCAATAGACAATAATGCCTTTTTTGGAAATGGAACAAATTATAAGTTCAACAATGTGAACCCTGGAATTGTAACGGTCTATATAAAGGATGTTGATAATTGTGAACCTCCCATACAAAGAGATGTTTCTATTATTGGCTTCCCAAAGTTCTTTACACCAAACAATGATGGTCTTAACGATGTTTGGAGTGTAAAAGGAGCTACCACCACTTTCTTCACAACAATAGACATCGTTATATTTAATCGATTTGGAGTTGTTCTTCACACAATTACCGCTGCAAACCCTGAAGGATGGGATGGAAGTCACAAAGGAATTACACTGCCTTCAGGAGAATACTGGTACAAAGCAAACTTGATCGATTTAAACGAAAAAATAATTCGTAAAACAGGGAATTTTTCTTTACTCAGACGCTAAAATCTTCTAAAACTATCCGTATTTTTACAATATGGAATTTAAATTGGTATCAGAGTTTTCCCCAACTGGAGATCAACCAGAAGCGATAAAACAACTTACAGCAAGTATCAATGCTGGAGAGAAGTTTCAAACATTATTAGGGGTTACAGGTTCTGGAAAAACATTTTCTGTTGCCAATGTTGTCAAAAATGTAAACAAACCCACCTTAGTTTTAGCACACAACAAAACACTTGCCGCTCAGTTATATTCAGAATTCAAACATTTTTTTCCAGAAAATGCGGTAGAATATTTTGTTTCTTATTACGATTATTATCAACCAGAGGCATACATTCCTGTAACTGGAACGTATATCGAAAAAGATTTATCTATTAATGAAGACATTGAACGGTTACGATTAAGCACTTCCTCCTCCCTACTTTCAGGAAGGCGTGATGTATTGGTGGTGGCGTCTGTTTCTTGTTTGTATGGAATTGGGAATCCTAACGAATTTAAGAAAAATGTAATTCCAGTTGCTGTAAGGCAGCAAATAGCGCGTACCAAATTTTTACATCAATTGGTAACGAGCCTGTATTCTCGTACTGAAGTTGAAATAAAAAGCGGAACTTTT
Source organism: Polaribacter sp. SA4-10 (assembly GCA_949519155.1). Classification (GTDB taxonomy): domain Bacteria; phylum Bacteroidota; class Bacteroidia; order Flavobacteriales; family Flavobacteriaceae; genus Polaribacter. The sequence continues at coordinate 39,165 of CATIQU010000032.1, read as the reverse complement.
AAAGTAAAAGGAGACGTTGTAACCATCTATCCTTCGTATGGTGATCATGGATATCGAATTCACTTTTTTGGGGATGAGATTGAAGAAATTGAGTCTTTCGATTTGGAAAACAATACGGTGCTTGAAAACTTTGATGAACTCACCATTTATCCTGCCAACTTATTTGTAACCTCTCCGGATGTATTGCAAAATGCCATTCATCAGATTCAAGAAGACATGATGAAGCAGGTGGCCTATTTCAAAGAAATTGGAAAGCATTTAGAAGCAAAACGTTTAAAAGAACGCACCGAATTTGATTTAGAAATGATTCGTGAATTGGGCTATTGTTCTGGGATAGAGAACTATTCTCGTTATTTAGACGGACGAGAACCGGGCACACGTCCTTTCTGTTTATTAGATTATTTTCCCGAAGATTATTTGATGGTGATTGATGAAAGTCATGTAACCATCCCACAAACCCATGCAATGTATGGTGGTGACCGAAGTCGGAAAGAAAATTTGGTAGAATATGGATTTCGTTTATCGGCTGCCATGGACAATCGTCCTTTAAAATTTGAAGAATTTGAAGCCATCCAAAATCAGACCATTTTTGTCAGTGCTACGCCTGCAGATTATGAATTGCAAAAAACAGAAGGAGTATTTGTAGAACAAGTAATAAGACCAACTGGGCTGTTAGATCCTATTATTGAAATAAGACCCAGCCTAAATCAGATTGATGATTTAATTGAAGAAATTCATATTCGTGTTGAAAAAGACGAGCGAACTTTAGTGACCACCCTAACGAAAAGAATGGCAGAAGAGCTCACCAAATATTTGGCAAGGGTAGACATTCGGTGCCGTTACATCCATTCTGATGTAGATACACTTGAGCGAGTAGAAATTATGCAAGACCTTCGAAAAGGATTGTTTGACGTTTTAATTGGAGTCAACCTACTAAGAGAAGGATTGGACCTACCGGAAGTGTCTTTAGTGGCCATTTTAGATGCCGATAAGGAAGGTTTTCTAAGAAGTCATCGCTCGTTGACACAAACCATTGGTAGGGCTGCTCGTAACGTGAATGGACTCGCTATTTTATATGCAGACAAAGTAACTAAGAGCATGCAAAAAACAATGGATGAAACCGATCGTAGAAGAGAAAAACAAATTGCCTACAATACGAAAAACAAGATTACACCTACTCAAATTAATAAAAAAATTGAGGATACCTTAACCAAATCTGCGGTTTCCAGTTATCATTATGACAATGCAAAACAGAAGGCTGCAGAACAAGATTTACAATACTTACCCAAAGAAGAGATTGAAAAACGCATTCGAGAGAAACGCAAACACATGGAAGCGGCTGCAAAGGCCTTAGATTTTATTGTTGCAGCACAGTTACGTGATGAGATTGCTGTTTTGAAGAAGGAATTGTAACCTCAAACCTCTAGAGTTATCTCTTTAAATGTACACATATCTATTTTCTTGGTTTGCGAAAATATAATTTCTTTTATCCGTTTCTAAAGGTTATTAACGCTTCACACCACTTCATACTATTACATCAAAATAAACATAGATTAATTTTTTTTTGTTTTTCAGTTATAAAATAATTAGCTTGCAAATATAATTGGTATAACCACAATGTGGTTAAACCGATGTTATATGGCATTAAAAAATGAGTGAGAGAGCTATACTAGAACTAACAAAGAGATTTCTTAAACATGAAGCCAATTTTAGTTATTGTAAATGTTGAAACCTTATCACTACATATCCCACGCTAACGCTAGCATTCTATTCGTAACTAAAAGGGTAGGGAAAATAAAAAGAGATGTAGTATACTTTATACGTTTTGCTATCGGGTATTGGTTCGCTATTTTTTACCGTCACAAGTAAAACGCTTGTATTAATAGGAATACAGCATGTTTTAAAACAAATGAAACTAAGAGTATAACTAAAAAACCAAATTAAGAATGAGAAGATTTGATGAATTATTTACCGAAGCAGATGCTGCTTTTAATGGGAAATATAAAAACGAACTCGGCAAACTTACTGGGTTATCTAAAGATGAAATAGATGCTGTAACTCCCGGAGTTGAAGATTTAAGAGTATATTCAATACTTATTAAAGTAGTCGAAAAAGCTTCGATGGAAAACATTTCAATGACTCAATTAGCAGTAGATATTAAAGAATTAGGAGGAATAGCAGTAAAAATAGCAAGAAAAATTCCTGAATTTAGATTTTTTTTAAAATAATTATCTCGATTTAATCGCTTTTGAGGTCATCTTATAAAACTAACAAAAAGAGGTAATAATAAAAACTCTTCACCCTATATTTAAGCCACTTACCATTAAAATTACCCAGCTATTTAGAACTATATGCTGGATGTTTTGTTTTGTTTATAATGAAAAAAAAAGGCACTGAAAACTATTTTAAAGTGATATCTTCGCTTCCAATCAGGTTTGTATCTAAGTTAACACTTTTTGATAAGCTGTTATAAAAAATCTTTTAAACAGTTTTTATGAGGAAGTTGAAAAATGGATAAATAGAAAAAAAAAAGATGTTTTTTAATTCGATTGATTTCGCAGTATTTTTACCGATCGTATTTCTACTTTATTGGTTTGTCGCCAATAAAAGCCTGAAGCTACAAAACGCGCTAATAGTTTTAGCTAGTTATGTTTTCTATGGTTGGTGGGATTGGCGGTTTTTATCTTTGATTCTCTTTAGCACCCTTGTCGATTATTCAATTGGTCGAAAACTAAAAAGTGAAGAAAATCAGACCAAAAGAAAAGTTTTACTTTGGACAAGTATATTTGTAAATCTTGGGTTTCTTGGTTTCTTCAAATATTATAATTTTTTCTTAGACAATTTTATAACTGCTTTTTCACTCTTTGGCGCAGAAATAGCAACAAATTCACTTAACATTATTTTGCCAGTAGGAATCAGCTTTTATACGTTTCAAACACTGAGCTATACCATTGATGTTTACAAACGAAAACTAGCACCTACTGAAGATTTTATTGTCTTCTCTGCATTTGTAAGCTTTTTCCCCCAACTGGTTGCTGGACCCATTGAAAGAGCAACGAATCTTTTGCCCCAATTTCATAAAAAACGGACTTTTGATCTTTCAAAAGCTGTTGATGGAATGCGGCAAATACTCTGGGGTTTATTTAAAAAAATAGTAATTGCTGACAGTTGTGCTGAGCTAGCGAATCATATCTTTAATAATTCGGCAGATATGAATGGGAGCTCATTGGTTTTAGGAGCCTTATTTTTTACATTTCAAATATATGGGGATTTTTCAGGGTACTCAGATATTGCAATTGGTACTTCTCGTCTTTTCGGTTTTAACTTGAAGCAAAACTTCAAATTCCCTTACTTTTCAAGAGACATTGCAGAATTCTGGAGGCGTTGGCACATTTCATTATCAACTTGGTTTAGAGATTATCTTTACATACCTCTTGGAGGAAGCCGAGGCGGTACTTGGATGAAAGTTAGAAATACTTTTGCGATCTTCATTGTGAGCGGATTTTGGCACGGTGCTAATTGGACATTTATTGTTTGGGGAACATTACATGCTATTTATTTTCTACCTCTTTTACTCACCAACAAAAACAGAAAAAATATAGAAACAGTTGCACATAAAAACTATTTACCATCTGCTAAAGAGCTATTAAGCATGCTTACCACTTTTATTCTTACTTCTTTTGCTTGGATCATTTTTAGAGCAAAAGATATAGCGCATGCTTTCAATTATATTTCAGGAATTTTCTCCGCGTCAATTTTAGACACCCCTACTCTTAAAGACAGTAAAGGAGCTATTACAACAACACTTCTTATTGTCATTTTTATTTTAGCAGAATGGGCAGGAAGAGAAAATCTATATGCACTTGAATATTTAGGTCTAAAATGGAAGCGCCCCCTTCGACATGCAATGTATTATGCAATCATAATTGCGCTATTTTGGTTTAACGGAAAAGAGCAGCAATTTATTTATTTCCAATTTTAAAATATGAAAAAATTTGCAATTAAGATCGTCATATTCAGTATCCCTGCTTTGTTATTTGTCCTAATCAATTTTACATACTACCATGTTAAAAAATCAAAGACTGACTCGAAACTAACAGCGCTCTCAGAACATCCTGTCCTATTAATGGGAGATTCTCAAATACAACGTCTTCGTGGAGATTACATTTCTCAAGGAGCAAAAAACTTAGCAAGTTCTGGTGAGCATTATTATTTTACCTATCAAAAATTACAGACTTTAGTACAAAACAAAAATCATAGAATAGATACCTTAATATTAGGTGTATCAATTCATAATTTTGCTCCTGTCTACAATAGACTCTTCAACCTTAACTTTGCTGAAGGAAAAAAAAGCCTTAAACGGTATCTTTACTTCATTCGAATGTTTGACGATTCTGGTTTCCTAACCACTTTTGATAAGCTACTAAAACCAGCAATTTTAGGAATTTATACTGCTCCAGATTTTGGAGGGTTTTATGAATCAACAAATTCAAATCCCAGTGAAGAAATTATCAATAAAGCGTTTAACATGCATTTCTCCGTAACACAAGATGAAGCGAAGTTTAGCGATTCTCAAAGAAAATATTTGTACAAAATAGATCGCTTATGTACGGATAATAATATTGATCTAATACTTGTATCCACGCCATATCATTTTAGTTATAAAGAAAAAATTGATCGGAAATATTTCAACTTTTTTTCAGAATCACTAAAAAAATTAAAGCACCGTCGCCATTTGAACTTTATAGGAGTTAACATCGCACCCATTTTTATGTCAGATGCGAATCACTTAAACAAACTTGGTGCAAAAAAATATTCTGGGATTATTGATGAAAAATTAAAGGCGGAAAAGCTAGATATTTTACAACGATAATATAAAAGTCTTGAATTCTTATTTTTTAAAAAACTTATATTTAAAATTATTTCAACAAAAAAATGCCTCATTTTCATGAGGCATTTTTAATAACATTTATTTTAAAGAAACCTACGCTTCTAAAACTTCTTGAACTTTATCTGCAGCTTCTTGAAATTCTGTTGCAGAAATAATTTCCATTCCAGAATTGTCAATTAGTTGTTTTGCTTCTTTTGCGTTTGTTCCTTGTAAACGACAAATGATTGGCACTGTAATTTTATCTCCCATACTCTTGTAAGCATCTACTACCCCTTGTGCGACTCTGTCACAACGAACAATACCTCCAAAAATGTTTACTAAAATTGCTTTTACATTTGGATCTTTTAAAATGATCCCAAAAGCAGTTTCTACTCTTTGTGCATCTGCAGTACCACCTACATCTAAAAAATTTGCTGGCTCACCACCAGACTCTTTAATTAAATCCATCGTTCCCATTGCCAAACCGGCTCCGTTTACCATACACCCAACGTTTCCGTCTAAATCTACATAGTTTAAACCTGCTGCTTTTGCTTCAACTTCAATCGGGTTTTCTTCACGTAAATCACGCATTGCTGCATAATCTTTATGACGATACAAAGCATTTTCATCTAAAGTTACCTTTGCATCTACTGCCATTATTTTACTGTCTGAAGTTTTTAACACGGGGTTAATTTCAAACATTGCAGAATCTGACTTGATGTATGCTGTATATAACGCAGAAACAAATTTTGTCATCTCTTTAAAGGCTACTCCCGATAAGCCTAAATTAAAAGCAACTTTTCTTGCTTGAAAAGGCATTAAACCTAATAAAGGGTCTACTTCTTCAGTAAAAATTAAATGTGGCGTTTCTTCGGCAACCGTTTCAATATCCATCCCACCTTCTGTAGAATACATAATCATGTTTTTACCAGTAGCTCTATTTAAAAGAACTGAAATATAATATTCTTCTGTTTCTGATTCACCAGGATAATAAACGTCCTCGCAAATTAAAACTTGATTTACCAATTTTCCTTCTGCTGATGTTTGAGGTGTGATTAACATCATTCCTAAAATATCATCCGAAATACTTTTTACTTCATCTAAATTTTTAGCCAATTTAACACCTCCACCTTTACCACGACCACCTGCGTGAACTTGTGCTTTTACAACGTGCCAACCTGTTCCGGTTTCTTCTGTTAATTTTTTGGCTGCTTCAACTGCTTCTGCAGGAGTGCTTGCTACAATTCCCCTTTGAATTCTAACTCCAAAACTATTCAATATTTGTTTTCCTTGATATTCGTGTAAGTTCATGCTATGAAATGTTTATAACGGGCACAAAAATACACATTCAGAAGTAAATTGCTGCATAGTTTTTAAAAAAAAAGACGGAAACTATTCGTTTTTTTTTATTAAAACTTTTAAGATTTATTTAACAGCTTGCTGTGTAACTCAAACAACTTTATACAGTCTTGTTAGTTATTAATATGCTCTTATTAAAAAGAAAAATGCTAAAAAAAACCGCTCTACTATTACTTGCAATTACTTTTGCACGAACGATTACCGCACAAGAAACGGAACAAAAAAGAAAAACAATTGAAACAACAAGAATTGAAAAACCCCCTATTATTGACGGTGTCTTAAATGATGACGCGTGGAGAAATGCAGAATTGATCTCTGATTTTGTAACTTTTAGACCTGATAACGGGAAAACAGTTGCAGCAGAATATCAGACAACGGTGAAAGTTATTTACGATGATGATGCCATTTATATTTCGGCAACAATGCTCGATCCCGATGCTGCAAACATTCCACAAGAATTTGCAGTTAGAGATAACTTTAGTCAGGCAGACTTTTTCTTGGTAACAATCAACCCAAATGATGACGGCCAAAACCCATTTGAATTTGCAGTTCAGAGTACTGGTAACCAAGCAGATTCTAAAGTTTCGAATGGTAATGAGGATTTTAATTGGAGTGCCGTTTGGAAAAGTGCGGCAAAAATCACAGCAATCGGATGGCAAGTAGAAATGGAAATACCATATCGAGCAATTCGTTTTGCAAATAGTCCGGTGCAATCCTGGGGTTTTATTTTCATAGAAGATTAGAAAAATTAAATGAACAACATACTTGGACATTTATTGACAATGCTGTTGGAAGATGGACACAATATGACGGATTAATTGAGGGTTTTGAAAACATAAAACCTCCTACAAGGTTAAACCTATATCCTTATGCTTCCACAACAACAACTATTTTTGAGGGGAACACGGATTTTGACTGGAGTGCTGGCAGGGATATTAAATATGGCTTAACAGAAAACTTTACGTTGGATGCTACTTTAATACCCGATTTTAGCCAAGTTGGCTTTGATGATGTTGTTTTAAATCTAAGCCCCTTTGAACAGCTATATACAGAGCAACGACAATTTTTTACTGAAGGAACAGAACTATTTAACAAAGGAAGACTCTTTTATTCAAGAAGAATTGGAAGTGCACCAATTGATCAATTTTCTAACGAGCGAAAAAATGATGAGGAGTTTCAAGGAGGCGTAAAAGTAAATGATGAATTGGTTAATGCACCAGCAAAAGTAACTATGCTGAATGCTATAAAAATATATGGAAGAACTAAAAAAGGACTGGGAATTGGTTTTTTTAATGCCATTACAGAAAAAACAACTTCAAAAATAGAAAGAACTACACAGACCATTGTTGGCCAAGATACGATTGCAGTAAAAAGCAACTACGAAACCATAATAAATCCATTTTCAAACTATAATATTTTATTACTAGACCAACAGTTCAGCCAAAATTCTAGCATTGCATTGATAAACACCAATGTTACTCGTGATGGGCGATTTAGAGATGCGAATGTAACTGCATTAACATGGCATCTGAAAACAAAAAACAGCAAGTACAAAGCAGATGATTCCTTTAAAATGAGCAACATTTCTGATGATATAAACAATCCAAGCACAGGGTATACTTTTGACAATAGTTTTGACTACAATGCCGGACACTGGAATTGGGAAGTAGGCTATAACCTTGAAAACAAAGATTTCAATCCCAATGATTTAGGTATCTTATTTTCAAACAACCAACAATCTATTTATGGGAATGTTGGTTGGAGAACTTTACAACCGACTAAAAATTTTAATAGATATCGTTTCGGCTTTTATAATCAAGCTCGTTTTCAACATTATTCTTGAATCTATACCGGCAATAATGCCGGGTTAAATTTTAGCGCACAAACGAAAAAACGTTTTTCTTTTGGCTCAAATTTAAATTATGGATCCGAAAATAAAGATTTTTTTTGAACCAAGGCAAGGCACAACAAGTGGCGTTTATTTTTTACAACCACAAAGGTTGAAAGTAAATGGGTGGATTTCTACCAATTCTCAAAAACTATTTCAGTTAGACGCGAACGGTTACCATACTACATTTTCTAACAACCCAAAAATCGGTTATGGCTTTAGCATTGCACCTCGATATCGATTTAATAATCAATTTTCATTAAGGTATCGCCTTAATTTTAATAAAACCAAAGACGATCAAGGCTATGTTGACAAAGTGGACAACAATATTGTTTTTGGAATAAGGGATCGAAAAAATTACACAAACACGGTTTATGGAAAATATAGTTTTAGTACAAATTCTTCACTATCACTAAGCTTTAGACATTATTAGGGGGCTGTTAGTTATTCTGATTTTTACAACCTAAATGCAGTTCGGTCAATTAGATTCAAACACTAACTATACGAAGGAAAATGTAAGTTATAATAACTGGAACTTAGACATAAATTATATTTGGCAATTCGTTCCTGGGAGTCAGCTAATTGCTTATTATAGGAATTCAATTTTCAATAATGACACCAACGCTAACAAGAATTTCTTCAAAAATTTAAATAACTTATTTGAACAATCCCAAAAACATACTTTCTCTATGAGGTTTGTATATTTTATCGACTATAATAAGATCGAAAAATTACTACACGTGTCTTCATAAATTGAAATTGGATGCACTTAAAAAGTGTATCCAGTTTTTTTTTAATACTTTCGTTACTCAGATTTAAAACTATGATTATTGCAAAAAATATCCATAAATATTATGGGGAAGTAGAAGTGTTAAAAGGAGTTGATTTTCACATAAAAAAAGGTGAAATTGTTGCTATTGTTGGGCCTTCTGGTGCAGGAAAAACAACATTACTACAGATTATAGGAACCTTAGACACCCCATTGAAAGGAAAAGGTTTTGAATTGTCTTTGAATGGAATTTCATTAAAAAATCTTTCAGACAAAGAAGTCTCTTCATTTAGGAACGAGCACATTGGTTTTATCTTTCAATTTCATCAATTATTGCCAGAATTTACGGCATTAGAAAACGTCTGTATCCCTGCCTTTATTGGAAATAAGTCAAAACAAGAAACAATAATAAAAGCGAAAGAAATTTTAGATTTTCTTGGCTTATCACATCGCCTAGAACACAAACCAAACGAACTTTCTGGCGGAGAGCAACAACGTGTAGCTGTTGCAAGGGCTTTGATAAACAATCCTTCTGTAATATTGGCGGATGAACCCAGCGGGAATTTAGACAGTGAATCTGCAAAAAACTTACATGAATTATTCTTTCAACTTCGTGATAAATTTGGACAAACTTTTGTATTAGTTACTCACAATGAAGAACTTGCTAAAATGGCTGATAGAAAACTAGTCATGAAAGATGGTAAAATTATTTAGAAATTCATGGAAATTAATGATTTAAAAGAATTCTTAGATGAAAAGGTACTTTTCTATGAAAATCCAAAATTCATAACATCAGACCCAATACAAATTCCACATCTATTTTCACAAAAAGAAGACATTGAAATTGCGGCTTTTTTAACTTCAATTATCTCTTGGGGTAATCGAACAATGATTATTAGAAACGCATCAAAAATGATGGAGTTATTAGACAATTCGCCCCATGACTTCATCTTAAATCACGAAAAAAAAGACTTGAAATGTTTAGAAGGCTTTGTACACAGGACCTTTAATAGTATTGACTTACAACAATTTACACGCTCGTTACAACATATTTACAAAAACCATGGAGGTCTTGAAAAAGCATTGGAAATTAAAGACAAAACCAACACCTATCAAACAACAATACACCATTTCAAAAATATTTTTTTTGAAATAGCACATCCGCAAAGAACACAAAAACACATTTCAGATCCACTTAAAAATTCTGCTGCAAAAAGAATCAATATGTTTTTACGATGGATGGTTAGAGATGCCAAGCCTGGTGTAGATTTTGGTCTTTGGAAAACGCATACTGCAGCAAATTTATCTTGTCCTTTAGATATACATTCAGGTAATGTTGCTAGAAAATTAGAACTCCTTTTAAGAAAACAAAATGATTGGAAAGCGGTTTCAGAATTAGATAAAAAATTACGATTACTAGACGAAAAAGATCCTGTAAAATATGATTTTGCATTGTTTGGTTTGGGCGTTTTTGAAAAGTTTTAAATAGAAGTTAACAACGATTTTTTTATCCTTTAATTTACCTTAATTTAGAGAGATGAAAGCGCAAGATAAAACGATCAATGCAATTTAAAAATCCTGAAATTTTATACTTTTTAGTTCTCCTAATCATTCCGATTTTGGTGCACTTATTTCATTTACAAAAATTCACAAAAGTATCTTTTACCAACGTTGCTTTTTTACAAAAAATAGTTCAGCAAAATCGCAAGAACTCACGCATTAAAAAGTGGCTATTACTAAGCATAAGAATGTTGTTGTTTTTAGCGATACTTTTTGCATTCTCACAACCCTATATTAGCGAAAAACAAGAGAACGAAAAACAAGAGTACTTTATCTATTTAGATACATCATTGAGCTTAGGATCAAAAAGTGGAAATGGTGATTTATTAAAAGTAGCAATACAAGAAATCATTGAAAATACTTCTGACAAAAACAACTATACTTTACAAACTAATTCAGATTATTACACAAATATTTCAAAGTCTGAATTAAAAAATATTTTACAAAAAGTAAAAACAACTGCTAAAAAAGTAGCAATTAGCACCGTTTTACTCAAAATAAAAAAGCTTCAATCAAATAAAAGTAACACTTCATATAAAAAAATATTAATATCTGATTTTCAGAATAATTATGAAAATGAATTTACAAATGTAACACATCCTATTTCAATTATAAAACTAAAAGCAAGCACACAAAATAATTTATACATAGACAGTGTTTTTGTTTCAAGTACAACAATGGGGAAAACAGGTTTAAAAGCAGTCATTAAAAATCAAGGTATTAAGAAATTCAACATACCAATTACGCTGTACAACGATCAGAAACTCATTAGTAAACAAACATTTTCTGTTGAAAAAAACGGAACTACTACAATCGATTTTAACATTGATAAAGGAACACAATTTCTAGGAAAAATACAAGTTACTCTTAACGATACTTTTACATTTGACAACTCGTTTAATTTTACATTAAATTCAAATGAAAAAATCAATGTTTTATCGATTGGAAAACAAGCTAATTTTCTTTCAAAAATTTATACAAAAAACGCTTTTAACTATACACATTTCGCTCCTGAAATAATAAATTTTAATACAATTGAAAAGCAACAACTTATTATTTTAAATGAGATCAAAAACATCACTCCTTCTATACAAAGTAGTTTGATAGAATTCTCTAAAAAAGGAGGAAGTATCGTCATCATTCCGAGTACTAATTTAGCACTTGATTCTTATGTTTCTTTTTTCAAAAAAATAGCAATAGGTCGTATCGATAAGAAAATACAAAAGCTTCTAAAAATTACCGATATCAATTTTAACCATCCCTTTTTTAAGCGTGTTTTTTACAAGCAAGTTCAGAATTTTCAATATCCAAATTCTCAGCACCACTTCCCTACTTCATTTGTAAATAGCAGCAATCTTATCTCTTATGAAAATAATGAAGGTTTTATTAAAAAGGTAACAACCAATAATGGAAATCTATATTGGATTGCTGCCGCTTTGGACTCAGAAAACAGCAATTTCATAAATTCTCCGTTGGTTGTTCCTGTTTTTTACAATTTTGGACAATTGAGTTTGCAACCTTCAGAATTGTATTATTCTCTTGGCACAGAAAATAAAATTGATGTAAAAACCCTATTGTATAAAGATGAAATTCTATCAGTTAAAAGTATAGAAAACGCCTTTATCCCACGGCAGCAATTCTCTCAAAACAAAGTAACACTAACAACCCTAGAACAACCACAAATAGCTAATTTCTATTACATTACAAAGAAAAAAGACACTTTAAGAGCCATTGCATATAACAATCCGAAAGAAGAGAGTAGTTTGTTTTTTTTAAATACGGACAGACTTTCGAAAAACAATAAAAATATTTCGACTTCAAATTCCATTAAAGAACACTTCAAAGAAATTAATGAAAAAAATGAAGTTCATTGGCTTTGGAAATGGTTTTTAGCATTAGCAATTGTATCTTTGCTGTTAGAAATTTTGATTTTAAAATTCTTCAAATCATGAATACACTTCTAAAATCGGCAACGATTATTGATTCCTCAAGTGCTTACCATCAGCAACAAAAAGACATTTTAATTATTGATGGGGAAATCGCTAAAATCGCAGATAAGATCACTCACAACAATAAAGATACTGTTGTCGCTTTAAAAAACTTACATGTTTCCATCGGCTGGTTTGACACCAGTGTTTCTTTTGGTGAACCTGGCTTTGAAGAACGAGAAACGATCAAAAATGGATTGAATGTTGCCGCAAAAAGCGGATTCACAGCCATTGCCATAAACGCTAATACAAGTCCTGTAATTGACAATAAATCTGCGGTTGAATTCTTAATTAACAAGTCTGTAAACGCAGCAACAACACTTTACCCTATTGGTGCTTTAACACAAGGTAGTAAAGGGATTGACATGGCAGAACTGTATGACATGAAACAGTTTGGTGCCGTCGCTTTTGCGGATTACAACAAGCCAATTGCTAACGACAACTTACTAAAAGTAGCCTTACAGTACGCACAAAATTTTGACGGACTCATTTTTAGCTTTCCAAAAAACAATTCGATCGCTGGGAAAGGAATTGTCAATGAAGGAGTCAATAGCACTAAATTAGGTTTAAAAGGAATTCCCGCTTTGGCTGAACACCTTCAAATTGCCCGCGATTTATTTTTATTAGAATATACTGGAGGAAAACTACACATTCCTACAATTTCAACTAAGAAATCGGTCTTACTTATTAAAGAAGCTAAAAAGAAAGGGCTAGACATTACTTGTAGCGTTGCAGCACATCATTTAGTTTTAACAGATGATGAATTGCCTGACTTTGATAGTAGATACAAAGTAAATCCGCCGCTACGAACGAATGAAGACACTAAAGCATTGATAAAAGGGGTAACTTCTGGTGTCATTGACATTATTACTTCGGACCATAACCCGATAGATATTGAAAATAAAAAGGTGGAATTTAGTGAAGCTAAAGACGGTACTATTGGCCTAGAAAGTATGTTTGGCGCTGTTAATTCGGTTTTGGAAACAACAGATTTTATAGAAGCAATTACATACAACCCAAGAAAACGATTTGATATTACTGTCCCTAAAATAGCAGAAGGAAGTCAAGCCGATATCACGCTTTTCAACCCAGAAGGAAACCACACCTTCTCTATCGCTGATATTTTATCAACGTCTAAAAACAGTATTTTTATTGACAAAAAACTCAAAGGTAAAGCCTATGGGGTTTTTGCAAATAACCAATTAATCTTGAACCAATAATCATTTTGAGCACGTTAGAATATATTGTTAGGAAGCCAAAAAAGAGCTCTATAAATCCACCTTTGTTGATTTTATTGCACGGTTACGGAAGTAATGAACACGATTTATTTTCATTTTCGGAAGAATTACCAGAAGAATTACTGATTATAAGCGCAAGAGCTCCTTATGAAATGGGACAAGGCGGTCATGCATGGTATGCCATTAACTTCGACAATAACAATGGAAAATATTCTGATTTAGAACAGGCAAGAACATCGCTTGGGAAAATCGCTGCATTTATTGACGAAATCAAACAAAAATACAACACAGAAGCTGACAAAACTTTTTTACTAGGTTTTAGTCAAGGCGCTATTTTAAGCTATGCTTTTAGCTTTTTACACCCAAATAAAGTCAATCATATTATTGCTCTAAGCGGTTATATTAATGAAGAGTTATTACCAAATAATATTGCTGATTTGCAAATAAAGACTTCTTATTATATTTCTCACGGTACAGTAGACCAAGTATTACCTGTAGACTGGGCAAGAAAGGCTGCTCCTATTTTAGATGACTTAAAGCTCGAAAATTCATACAGTGAATATCCTATTGGACATGGAGTGGCTCCACAAAATTTTTACAGTTTTAAAACTTGGATTGAAGGGCGTTTGTAGGGCATAATCTTTCCAAAGCATTAAAAAGGAAGATCATTACTATATGTTAATAATTATTTCCAACCACTAGCATTTTTTGATATTTTTAGTCTACTTTTACCTATGTGACTGCTATGTGACTAAGCTAATTAAGAGAAACTAAAAACACTTGATTATCATACACTTAATACTAAAAAACTATGTGATAAATGACCGAAAACGAATTAAAAACGTTATTAAGTGAACTTCGTTCCTTTCCAAATGAGACTGAATAGATTAAGTTCAAAGAAAATAATTCGCATGAAATTGGCGAGTATATTTCTGCACTGTCAAATTCTGCATGTATTCAAGATAAGGAATTTGGATATATAATATTTGGTTTAGACGACAAAACACATAGAATTGTAGGAACACTGTTTTCTCCACACCAAAAGGCGAAAGGGAATGAAGATTTAGTACCTTATATATTTAGACTATTAGAGCCAAGAATAAACTTCGCCTTTCATGAAATAATAGCCGAAGGAGAAAGAATTCTAATTATTAAAATAAAAGCCACTCAAAATACACCTGTAAAATTCAAAGGAATTCCATACATCAGAATAGGTTCCTACAAAAAGAAACTCCAAGATTACCCTGAAAGACAGAGATTAATTTGGACTAAAAAACCAAGAGTTGTTTTTGAAAAAGAAATAGCAGCCTCTAATTTAAAATCTGAAGAAGTACTTCAATTACTTGATTATACATCCTATTTTGAACTAACAAATACTGTATTACCAGATAACAGAACTGCAATTTTTGATAAATTGATACAAGAAAAAATAATTATTAAACAAAATAACAAATATGACATTACAAATCTTGGAGCTATCCTTTTTGCTAAAAATTTAAATGCTTTTGATAATTTAGATCGCAAAGCAGTTAGGGTAATTATTTATGAAGGAAAAAACAAACTGAAAACAAAAAAAGAACAACTTGGGCAAAAAGGGTATGCTTCTGGTTTTAAAGGATTGGTTGGTTGGATTAATGACCAGTTGCCAACCAACGAAGAAATTGGGAGCGCATTTCGTAAAGAAGTAAAAATGTATCCAGAGTTAGCCATTCGTGAATTAATTGCCAATGCAATAATTCATCAAGATTTTAATGAAACTGGAACTGCTCCAATGATTGAGATTTTTAACGATCGTATTGAAATAACAAATCCAGGAAAACCTCTTATTAGCACAATGCGTTTTATTGATCACAACCCTCAATCTCGAAATGAAAAACTCGCATATTTTATGAGGAGATTAAATATATGCGAAGAAAGAGGAAGTGGAATTGATAAAGTAATTAGTCAGTGTGAATACTATCAACTCCCTGCACCAAAAATTATAGGGGGAGAAAATTATACACGAGTTATTCTTTATGCATACAAAACACTCAGACAAATGGATAAAGAAGATAAAGTTAGGGCTTGTTATTTACATGCTTGTTTAAAATACGTTTCGGGGGAAAATATGACAAATCAATCATTAAGAAATCGTTTTGGAATAGACGAAAAAAATTATTCGACTGCTTCAAGAATAATAGCTGAAGGTATTAAATCTGGGATGGTAAAAGATTATGATTCTGAAAACAAGTCTAAAAAGCATTCTAAATATATTCCTTTTTGGGCTTAATTCTTATCTAATTAATAAAAAAACGGTACATAACATCTTGCAAGTAAGTTTAATCATAAAAATTAAGTAAACAAAAACCTATTTTTTTTATTTGGTTCCTTAAAAAAAATCGTTTCAATAAGTAAATTAAAATTATTTGTAAAAAAGGTATTCCTCCAATTTTAAATTACATTCTTTTAAAAACCCAATTCAACAAAAACGATGGGATCTTTTAAACTACCTTTGCAGAAAAATACCCAAATGCAGTTTACAGAATTACACCTTAATGCTTCTCTATTAAAAGCAATTGCCGAAGAACGTTTTCAAACACCTACGTTGGTGCAAGAACAAGCGATTCCGCCAATTTTAGCAAATAAAAATGTAATTGTATCTGCACAAACGGGTACTGGAAAAACAGCCGCTTTTGCCTTGCCAATTCTTCAATTATTATTGGACAAACAAGACACTGAAAAAAAACCAAAAAGAATAAAATCGTTAATCGTAACGCCAACACGTGAGTTGTGTTTGCAAATTGAAGCCAACTTTAAAAGCTACGCAAAGCATACTGATTTATCGACCACTGCAGTCTATGGAGGTGTTTCTTTGGAGCCTCAAAAGGAAATTTTGAAGGAAGGAGTTGATATTTTAATCGCAACGCCTGGTAGATTAATCGACTTACAAAAACAAGGTGCAATCGATTTACGCGCTATCGAAATTTTTGTTTTGGATGAAGCTGATTTAATGTTAGACATGGGTTTTATCGATGATGTAACTACCATAGAAGGTTTGTGTCCTAGAAAAAAACAAAGCTTATTGTTTTCTGCAACCATTCCTGATAAAATCATTGCATTGTCAAAGACAATTATAAAGAATCCTGTTACTATAAAAATCAACCCTGCAGAAACGACTGCTAAAACAATTGGCCAACTACTCTACTATTCGCCTAAAAAAAATAAAACAGATCTATGTCTGCATTTATTGAGAAATACGATTAATGGAAAAATTATTATTTTTAGAAGAACTCGTATTGGTGTCGATAAGTTGGAAGAAACACTATCGAAGAATGGGTATAAAGTGACCAGTATTCACGGTGAAAAAACACAAATTATTCGAAACAAGGCCATCGAAGATTTTAAAAATAAAAAAGCAACTATTTTAATTGCAACCGATGTTGCTGCTCGTGGAATTGACATTAACAATGTAGATGCAATCATCAATTTTGACATTCCAAACATTCCTGAAACCTATATTCACAGAATTGGAAGAACTGGTAGAGCCGGAAAATCTGGAATTGCATTTTCTTTCTGTAGCCCAGACGAAGATGCTTACATTATAACCATCGAAGAGTTACTGCAAAGACCGATTAAAGTCATTACAGATCACCCCTACCCATTAGTGCAGCCTAAGAAACAAAAGATACAACCCAACACGATTAGCAAGCATAAAAAAGGGAGGAAATCGGAAGCTTCAAAAAAGAAAAAGAAACGCTGGTATTAGTAGCTTTATCATTTATCAACTTCTCCCACTTTATTCAGGATTAAAACTTCTCCTGATCTACCTTATTCTTTTTTAAAGTTAAAAACCCCTAAAAAGAAGAACAAGATAATCAAGGAAATTACATGAATAATATTTAAAGAAACATCGTTTAAGATATCATACGTGATTTTTAAAATGGATACAAAGGTTATCAGTAAAGTAATTTTACTTTGTTTATTTATCGATTTAAAAACAAATAGTAAAGAGAAAAACAATACCAGAATACAGCCGATAAAATTCAACCATAAATAACTTATTATAGGCTCCAATACTGCTGCTTTTAAGGCATAAATTCCAAAATAGAAGATCAAAAAAACTAATATTTGTGTAATAATCGCGGCCTTAAAAACGGAATTCCCATTGACTTTTTTAAAGAAGAATGCGAGTAAAAAGATTCCCAAAACATTTCCATAGAAAATAGAACCGATAATATTTACTAATTCGATTAAATTTTCAAACAAATTTGCTACACAGGCAATTGAAATCGCAATCAGTCCCCAAATTAAAGTGAACCACTTTGACGCTTTTACAAAATGTACTTCACTCTTTTCTTCACGGACATTCCGCTTATACAAATCCATGGTAGTCGTACTTGCCAACGCATTCAATTCAGAGGCTGTAGAAGACATTGCTGCCGATAAAATAACGGCCAACAACAAACCGATTAAACCTCTAGGGAGATTGTTTAAAATAAAATGAATGAATACATAATCTTTATCATTGGACTCTATTTTATCCAACGTGTTTTCTTTACCAATTTGATCAATAATTACTTTAGACCTTGTTTTTAGTGCTAAATCTCTGGCGTTTAAATCTTGAATTTGTTGTTTTTCACTTGCTTGAAACCCATCAGAAAACAGCATTTTCTTCGTGTTTCCTATTTCAATATGTTCCGCAGTTAACACCTGATATTCAGCAGTGTAATTTGATTTTAAAACAGCTTCATTTGCACCCGGATTAAAATTTAACGGGGATGGATTGAATTGATAAAAAACAAAAACCATTACTCCAATCAGTAAGATAAAAAATTGCATGGGTACTTTTAGCAATCCATTAAAAATTAAGCCCATTTGGCTTTCTCGAATCGATTTTCCAGACAAGTAACGTTGCACTTGACTTTGATCTGTTCCAAAATAGGACAACATTAAAAAAGTTCCTCCTAAAATCCCTGTCCAAATGGTATATCGATTGCTTAAATCATACGAGAAATCAATGACCTCCATCTTATTACTTGCACCTGCAATTTCTAGGGCTTTGGTAAAGGTAATGTCAACTGGAAGCTGGCTCATAATCATATAAAAAGCAATGACCATTCCAATAAAAATGATTACCATCTGTTGCTTTTGGGTCACATTTACGGCTTTGGTTCCTCCGGAAACGGTATAAATAATAACCAAAAATCCGATGAGAATATTGAGTGTTAGTAAATCCCATCCTAGCACTGCAGAGAGTATAATTGCGGGTGCATATATGGTAATTCCGGCAGCCAATCCTCGTTGGATTAAGAATAAAATTGCGGCCAAACTCCTGGTTTTTAAATCGAACCTTCCTTCCAAAAATTCGTAGGCTGTATACACTTTAAGCTTGTGATAAATTGGAATAAAAACGAGGCAGATAATAACCATAGCGATGGGCAAGCCAAAATAGAATTGGACAAATCCCATACCACTATGAAATGCTTGACCTGGTGTTGATAAAAAAGTAATTGCGCTGGCTTGTGTTGCCATCACCGACAACCCGATGGTCCACCACTTACTATCACTACCGCCTTTGATATAATCGGTTACGTTTTTGTTTTTTCGAGTAACATAGGTCCCATAAATAACGATAAAAGAAAGGGTAATCGATAATATAACCCAATCTACGATGTGTAATTTACTTGTAATTTCCATAGTCTAAGCGGTAAAATAGTTAGCGATTAATATAAAAATTAGGATGTACACAACATTTGCAACTAAAACCCATGTGTATGCTTTTTTCCAAGTGTATTTATTGTTATTCATTCTATATGTTTTTTTGAAGTTATTTAGTCCTTTTCATCCTATATACTCGAATAGGAGATTAAACTTTTACTTCTTAATTTCTTTGTTAATGACAATCTTATCCTTCCCTACTGACAACATATTTGCAAACAACTTGTAAGCACCAGAAACGCCTGCTGGAAGTTCTCTAAAAAAACTTAATCCGGTATATATATAATTTCCTTTTCCATATTTAGCAATCAATAAACTTCCATTTTTAGGGGTTTCATTTTTATCATTCATCGATAAAATGGGTGTATACTCATTACTCCAAGACCCAGGAAAATACAGTCCTCTTTCTTGCACCCAGCCTTCAAAATCTTTGTCCGTAATTTTATTAGGAAAGTTTAACAACGAATGGTTTTTATCTAAGATTCGAACTTCGGAAAACTCATCAGTCACTCGGTTTCTAGACAAGGTTAACGAAAATGGTGCATCAACATCTACGTTTCTACTGGTGTTATATTGCACAATCATATTGCCGCCGTTTTTAACATATTCCAACAGATATTTTTGTTTAAATTTTAGGTATTTCACCACATTATACGCTCTAATACCCATGACAACAGCATCATATTTTTTTAAATTTTCGCTAGATATGTCTTCAGGTTTAATGATTACAACGGTATACCCAATCTGGCGTAAATTTTCAGGAACTGTATCTCCCGCACCTTTTATGTAGGCGATATAACTTCCTGCTTTTTGGATATTTAACCGGACCACTTTTGCTTCCGATTTCATTAAAACAGATTGCTTTGGAATATGGTTGTAGTCAATTTCTATCAATTCGTTTCTAAATTCTTTTCCATCAGAAACCGCTACCACTTTTAAAATTCCTTCAGACTCATTTTTGGGTGGAATTACATTAAATACGACGGTTTGTTTGTCCTTTTTTTGAGTGATTGAAAATTTAATTTCGGTTGGAGAAACGATCCAGTTATTTGGAACTTCCAAGAAAACCTTTACTGAAATATTAGCGGCACCTGCGCGAACTTCTACCGAAATTTCTTGCGGAGAATCATTGGAGAAAAGAATGACTTTGTCTTCTAATTTTGTGGTCACTTTTGGTAAAATCTCAAAAGGGGTATAAATTTCTCCGATGGCTCTTTCTGCATATCTTCTGACAACATTTTTTACAATAGAAATTACCTCATTATTAATTAAAAGATTGAATTGAACCTGAAGGGGTCTTGGTGTTTCTGGCAATCCAATTAATTTCTGATTGTCAACGGAATACATGCCCAAGGTTGCTTCTTTTTTCAGCCAATAAGGCGCAGAATAAGTAGTGTTTTCTGTGGAAATAATTTCTTTGAAGTTTAATTTTTCATTGAAGGCTAAGTTTTTATCTTTTGTGATAATTTTCCCTGATGACACTATTTTCAAGGAAGTGAGTTCCATCGTGAATTTACTTCTATTTAAGGCTTCGAAGTTTACCTGAATTGTAGCATTGGGTACTGCAGACGAGCTCACAGCAGAAGCTTCTAAATACAATCCTGCGGATGCTTCAATAATGTCTAAAATTTCTTTTTCTTTTATTTTCACCCAATGGGTGTCTTCTAGCTGTTGTATTTTACGATAAGCCTGCAATAATGCTGGCAGGTGTTTTGATGGGTTTTCAAAATCGAAATTCGCTTCTACTTTGTATAAAATTTCTCCGATCTCTCCCCCATTCTTCAAACGATTCCAGGTAGTATTGATGCCTGAAAAAATATCTTCTTTGTCTTTTAATGGAGTTCCTTTTAAAAATTCTACATATTCATTTTGACCACCTCTTGTAGATAATCTTCCAAATCCTTGGCATAAATGCTGGCTACTTGCCATGGAAGCCAACTCATTGTTTGAAATTCCTTTTAAAGGGTAATAAACGCCAACATCAAAAGCGGTTAATTTTCCTTTTGTAGCTTTTTCAAAATCAGTTTGATTTTTATAAAACCAAGAAGACGTATTGAAAAACAATCTTTGAGGTTGCCACACGGTCGTGTTATTCAATTGATTTGAATACTGAGAGGCATCACCTGCAAGATCAAAGGCCTCAAAACTCAACATTGCAGAACTGGTATGATGTCCGTGGGTTGTACCCGGTGTTCTGTGATCAAATCGATTGATAATTACATCGGGTTTGTAGGTTCTAATTGCCCAAACAACGTCACTCAACACTTTTTCTTTGTTCCAAATTTTTAATGTTTCATCAGGATGTTTGGAATATCCAAAATCATTGGCGGTGGTAAAAAATTGTGAACCGCCATCAATATTTCTTGCTGCCAAAAGCTCTTGTGTTCTAATCACCCCTAATAATTCTCTAATTTCTGGTCCAATTAAATTCTGACCTCCATCTCCTCTTGTTAAAGATAAATATCCTGTCCTCGCCTTTATTGAGTTCGATAAATAGGCAATTAATCGAGTGTTTTCATCATCTGGATGTGCAGCGATGTATAATGCGGTTCCAATAAAATTAAGTTTTTGAATTTTTTCATAAATCTGATTTGAACTCAACTTTTGAGGTTTTTGAGCAATTACAGAAATTGAAACCAGTAAAAAAGCAATTCTAAAAAATATTTTTTTTTTCATAATATAAAATTATTCAATCCTTCCCAACTCATGTGTTACAAAGGGTAAGCGCTTTTCTAATCGAAAGAAACAAACCAATTCTCAGCAATTTAAAGACAAGAATTCAACTGAAACCTTTCAGGTAAATACCATCTTAAGCACAAAGCTAACAAAAACAAATGTACCTTTTTATCAAGTAAATTTCTGTAATTAACAAAATTATAACATTTGAAGAAACCGTTAAAAAGAATGCTTATAACCTGTTAATAAATTAATTTTTAAAATCATATAATAAGATTATATTTGTAAGACTAATTAAGAAAAAACAAACAATGAAATTTATTGTATCCAGTTCGCAACTACTAAAACAATTACAAGTTTTAGGTGGCGTTATAAATAGTAATAACACCTTACCAATTTTAGATAACTTCTTATTTGAAATCTCTGAAAACCAATTAAAAGTTTCTGCATCCGATTTAGAAACAACAATGAGTTCTATTGTTGATGTTGAAAGTGATAGTAATGGAGCGATTGCAATTTCTGCACGTTTATTGTTAGACACTTTAAAAACATTTCCAGATCAGCCATTAACTTTCAAAACAGAAGGTAGTAATACTATCGAAATTAGTTCAGACCAGGGAAAATACGACATGGCTTATTTTAGCGGTGACGAGTTTCCAAAAGCGGTTTCTCTTCCTTCTCCAAGCAAAACAGTGATTCCTTCTAATATATTGGCAACTGCCATTTCGAAAACAATTTTCGCTGCTGGAAATGATGATTTACGCCCGGTAATGAGTGGTGTTTTCTTTCAATTTAGCACCCAAGGGTTGACTTTTGTTGCAACTGATGCTCATAAATTAGTAAAATACACAAGAACTGATGTTGTTGCAAATCAAACAGCAGAGTTCATCATGCCAAAAAAACCTTTAAACTTATTAAAAAGTGTTTTAGGAGGTTCTGACAATGAGGTGACTATTGAATATAACGATGCAAATGCAAAGTTTACTTTTGACAATGTCGTTTTAATTTGCCGTTTAATTGATGGAAAATATCCAAATTACGAAGCGGTAATTCCAAAAGAGAATCCAAATAAATTAACTGTAGACAGAGCTTCTTTTTTAAACTCTGTAAGACGTGTTTCTATTTTCTCTAGCAAAACAACACATCAAATTCGTTTAAAAATGGCGGGAACTGAATTAAATATTTCTGCAGAAGATTTAGATTTTTCAAACAAAGCAGATGAACGTTTAAATTGTGACTATCAGGGAGATGATATGCAAATTGGTTTTAACTCTCGTTTTTTAAGCGAAATGTTAAACAACTTAAGCTCTAACGAGATATTAATTGAAATGTCATTACCAAATCGAGCTGGAATTTTGACTCCAATTGATGGTACGGATGAGGGTGAAAAAGTAACCATGTTGGTGATGCCAGTGATGTTGAATAACTAATTACCATAACACAAAAAAAGAGTACAATATAAAAGCCACAACTTTCTAGTTGTGGTTTTTTGTTTACATTTACTTTAATGAATTTCTTAGCACACTTATATCTGTCTCAAAGTAACACCAATATAATGATTGGTAATTTTATTGCAGATCATATTAGAGGGAATAATTTCAGTCATTTTTCGAAAGAAATTCAACAGGGTATTTTACTACATAGAGAAATAGACACATTTACAGACGCACATGAAGTAGTTCGAAAAAGTAAAAGACGTTTGCATGAACGCTACAGGCATTACGATGGTGTAATCATTGATATTTTCTTCGATCATTATTTAGCTAAAAACTGGGCCACTTATTCTGCCATACCTTTTGAAACTTATACCAATTCCATCAATACATTTTTTACTGAAAAAGCGCCAAAACTTCCAGAAAAGTCACAACAGTTCATTCACTACATGATTGAATATAACATTCTATTTAATTATCAATATACCGATGGAATTGAAAAGGTATTAAACGGAATGAACCGGAGAACAAAAGGGAAATCTCAAATGAATATGGCTATTGAAGATTTAAGAGATTTGGACGCCGAATTTGATACTGATTTTAAATTATTTTTTGGCGATTTGATTGCATTTTCAAATCAGAAGTTAAGAGCGATACAGTCATCTACTTCTGAAAAAGGAATTTGAACAAATAAATTATAAAATAAAAAAAACATGAAAAAAAATATCCTCCTTTTTACAATTACATTATTTATATTGAGTTGTAAACCTTCAGGAAACAGAGGTATTACCACCGAAAAAGCCATGGTAGTTTCAGCAAGAGAAGAAGCCTCTAAAATTGGTGTTGGCATTTTGCAAAAAGGTGGAAATGCTTTTGATGCAATGGTTGCAACGGAATTGGCTTTGGCAGTTGCATACCCATATGCAGGTAATATTGGTGGCGGTGGATTTATGGTTTACAGAAAAAATAATGGAGAAATTGGCGCCTTAGATTACCGTGAAAAAGCTCCACTAGCAGCATCTAAAGACATGTATTTAGATGAAAATAATGCCGTAATTAAAGGAAAAAGTACTTTGGGTGCAATGGCAGTTGGAGTTCCCGGAACCGTAGCTGGTGTCTTTGCGGTTCACAGAAAGTTTGGGACTCTTTCTATAGAAGAAATCTTAGCACCCGTTATTGAACTGGCACGAAGAGGAGTTGTCGTAACTATGAAACAAGAAAAAAGAATTGCCAAGTTTCAAGCTTCTTTTTTGCAAGCCAATAAAGACTCTATACTATTCAACAACGCATGGAAAGAAAAAGATACCATCAAATATATTGCCTTAGCAGAAACTTTATCTCGAATTCAGAAAAATGGGCGCGATGAATTTTATAAAGGAGAAACTGCTAAGCGCTTGGTGAAATTCATGCAAGAAAATGGTGGGATCATTACCTTGGAAGATTTAGAAAAATATGAGCCAAAATGGAGAGATCCAATCACTTTCACCTATGATGATTTGAAGATTATTTCAATGTCCCCACCTTCTAGTGGCGGTATTTGTTTGTCACAAATCATGAATGCAATTGAACCTTTTAATTTAAATGAATTAGGACACAATTCAGCAAAATCAATACAGGTTATAACAGAAGCAGAAAGACGTGCCTATGCAGATCGTAGTTTCTTTTTAGGAGATCCAGATTTCGTCTCCATTCCTCAAAAGGAACTCATTACTAAAGCATATTCTAAAAAAAGAATGTCTAATTTCTCTTTTGAAAAAGCAACCCTTTCTTCAGAAGTTTCTCATGGAAACGTCGAAATCGTTGAAAGTGATGAAACCACGCACTATTCGATTGTAGATCAATTTGGAAATGCGGTATCTGTAACCACAACCATCAATGGTGGCTATGGATCCAAACTATATAGTTCCGAATTAGGTTTCTTTTTAAATAATGAAATGGATGATTTTAGCAGCAAACCTGGTGTGCCAAATATGTTTGGATTATTGGGTGCAAAAGCCAACGAAATTGCTCCAGAAAAAAGAATGTTAAGTTCAATGACACCTACTATTGTTGAAAAAAACGGCAACCTTTTTATGGTCGTAGGAACTCCAGGAGGATCAACAATCATAACCTCGGTGCTACAGACAATTTTGAATGTACATGAATTTGATATGAGCATGCAAGATGCTGTAAATGCTCCAAGATTTCATCATCAATGGATGCCTGATGTCATTAAGATGGAACCTAATAGTTTTTCAGATACTGTAAAATCTGAATTGATAAAATTAAACTATCATTTGGATGAAAGCAATTCGACTGTAATTGGGAAAGTAGCCGCAATTTTAGTTTTAGAAAACGGACAGTTAGAAGGCGGTGCGGACAAACGGGGGGATGACGCTGCTGTTGGGTTTTAGCACTTTTCTTTACGACAAAATAGAACTTTTAAAAATAAATTTATGGAAATCCAACCTTTTCACATTGCCATTCCAGTTAAAAACTTAGAGAAATGCCGAACTTTTTATCGAGATATTTTACAGTGTGAAGAAGGGAGAAGTGCAACACATTGGGTAGATTTTAATTTCTTTGGGCATCAATTAGTAATCCATCAGAAAGATGATTTTACTCCACAAAGAATTTCAAATCCAGTAGATGGTCACGACGTTCCCGTTCCGCACTTTGGCGTTGTTTTAACTTGGGAGGTTTGGCAAGCTTTGGCTGACAGACTAAAAGCGAATAATACCCGATTTATTATTTCACCAACCATTCGTTTTCAGGGGGAAGTTGGCGAACAAGCAACGCTTTTCTTCAACGACCCAGAAAACAATGCTTTGGAATTCAAGTCCTTTAAAGATCTCAATCAATTGTTTGCAAAGTAATGGAATTACAAGAAACGCATATCGTTCCAAAATTAGAAAACCCAGTTCGTTTTCAAGAATATGCGGTGGGAATATTTAATACAATCCCAACAAAATCTGGCATTAAAAAAGCCATCAAAAAGAAACTCATTTTCATTAATGATTGTATTGCTACCACCGCACAGTTTATGCTTGGAGGTGAAAAAATAACGCTCTATCAATCCGAGATATCTTCTGATTTTAAAAGATTGGTGTTCAATTTAGAGGTGATATTCGAAGATGATTATTTGGCAATTATTAACAAACCTGCCGGGGTTTTAGTCAGCGGAAACAAGTTTAAAACGATTGACAATGCCTTGCAGCAAAATTTACAAAAAAGTACTCAATTGGATGCCGTAAGACCAAGACCTTCGCATCGATTAGACTACCCAACAACAGGATTGCTACTTGTCGGAAAAACGAGTGCTAGCATTCTTGCCTTGAATAAATTGTTTGAAAATAAAGAAATTCGCAAAACGTATTTTGCTATTACGATTGGGGAAATGGAAACCTCAGGGAGCATTCATATTCCGATTGATGAAAGAGTCGCAACAACTGATTATGTTGTATTAGAAAGCGTAAAATCCGATCGATTTGGGTTTTTAAATTGGGTGAAATTATCACCAAAAACAGGAAGAAGACACCAACTTAGAAAACATGTTGCTGCTCTTGAAAATCCTATCTTAGGGGATAAAGAGTATGGAAAAGAAGGCTTCGTTTTAAAAGGAAAAGGATTGTATTTACATGCTGGTATCTTGGAATTCACGCACCCTTTCACAATGCAGAAAATGCGCATTGAAAAGGAGCTTCCAAATAAATTCAAAAAAATAATTCCATCATGTTAGAAATTAGACCTACATGCGAACATTGCAATACCGCTTTACCAAACACATCCACTGAAGCAATGATTTGCTCTTTTGAGTGCACCTATTGTAAGACCTGTGCAAGCTCTCTTTTTAATAATGTATGTCCAAGTTGTGCTGGTAATTTTGTGGAGCGACCGATACGCCCCTTAGAAATGATTGCAAAATACCCTGCTTCAACAAAAGTAGTTTTCAAACCAAAAGATGTCGAAAACACAAAAGAGAGCCCTTTTAAAACAATGAAAAGAAGTATTGAAATTAGAAGAGCAAATTTAAATGATGTAGTATCTATTTCACTTTTAGGACGAGTTACTTACACTCAATCTCATGGAAGTTATATTGAAAATAAAAAAGATTTAATTAATTTTTATAATGACTCTTATTCAGTCTCTAAAATTAGAACTGAATTAAAGGATGTCAAAAACTTATATTGGATTGTATTTTCAGATGAATTACCAGTCGGTTTTGCAAAGCTTTCATTGGATATCAATCCTCAAAATTCTCAAGAGTTAAATTCCTGTAAATTAGAAAAAATATATATTTTAGAAGATTTTATTGGGCATAAAATTGGAACAAAATTACAAGAAGCCCTTTTAGAAGCAGCAACACAACTACATTATAAAAGTATCTGGCTAGCTGTGTATTACAAAAATACGAAAGGAATTAAATTTTATCAAAAACATGGATTCAAAGAAGCTGGAGATATTGATTTTGTAGTTGGAGAAATATCCTATAGAAATTTAATACTTCTAAAAAAAATATAAAAATGAAAGCCTACGAAAAATCAAAACTGAATACAGTAAAAAGAGGCGCCAATAGAGCGACCTACGATGTTGAGAAAATCAACAACATTTTAGATGCTGGTTTTATTGGATATGTAAGTTATACCTACCAAGGCAAAGCAATTGCAATTCCAATGGCTTATGGTAGACGAGACAACACGATTATTCTTCACGGTTCTAACGCGAATAGAATGCTGACTTCTTTATTAGCTGTTAAAGAAATGAGTATGACCGTCATGCATTTAGATGCTTTGGTAATGGCTCGGTCTGGATTTCATCATTCTGTAAATTACAGATCTGTAACATTATTTGGCACTGCAAAAAAAATTGAAGAAACTACTGATAAAAACACAGCACTTTTGTGTTTTATGGAACATATTATGAAGGGACGTTGGGATGGAATTCGCGAAATGAGTCAGCAAGAATTTGACCGAACCTTGGTTGTCGAAATGACCATTGAGAAGGCTTCCGCAAAAATTAGAGATGTAGGTGTAGCTGATGAACCAGAAGATTACGAGTTGGATGTTTGGGCAGGATTAATTCCAATAAAACAAATTGCTGAATACCCAATTGCAGATAAAGGTAAGCCAGAAAACATGGAAATTCCAGAACATATACTAGATTATTACGAGCAAAACAAAAAATAACTTCTAAAAAGAATTAAATTCGCTTAAAATCACAATCCATTTAAAATGAAAAAAATTTTCAAGATTATTGGTATCCTACTCCTCTTATTCATCCTTAGTGGAGTTCTTTTTTTTGTTTCAAAAGATGAAGCATTGCCAACAGGTGAAAAAGGGAAAAATGCAGATGCATTGGCACTAAAAATGCTCGATGCTATGAATGCAGATGCCTATGCAAACACGGAAGTATTAGAATGGAGCTTTAGAAATAAACATCATTATAAATGGTTTAAAAGCCAAAATAGCGTAAGCGTTTCTTGGGAAAAAAATAAGGTGATTCTAAATACAAGAAACCCTTTTAAAAGTACTGTTTTTATCGAGAATAAACAGGTTGACAATAAGGAATTGATCGCCACTGCTACTGCCTATTTTAACAACGATTCTTTTTGGCTGGTTGCTCCCTATAAAGTTTTTGATTCTGGAACGGAAAGAAGGATTGTAAAGCACCAAGGTAAAGAGGCCCTTTTAGTTACTTATACTTCTGGTGGAACAACCCCTGGAGATTCTTATTTATGGATCTTAGAGGATACTGGGCTTCCAATTTCTTTTAAAATGTGGACACAAATAATTCCTATTGGTGGTATTGAGGCTTCTTGGAGCAATCTAAAAATCACAGAATCTGGCATCTTATTGCCAACGGCGCATGCCCTTTCATTATTTGGCATGAATCTTCCTATGGGAAATGTAAAATCATACAATCCAAAAGCGAATGAAGTTGCAAATAAAATGCTAAAAGCAATCAAACATGACAACTATAAAACAACCAACCATTTGGCGTGGAGTTTTGGCGAAAGACGTTCGTATGAGTGGGATAAAGAAAACCATATTGTTGCCGTTTCATGGGATACTATCCGTGTAGTACTACATCCAAATAATTTAGAAAAAAGCAGCATTTTTTTCAACAATAAATTGTCAGCGACAAAAGATGAAAAACTAATTACCAAAGCAACTAGCTTTTTTAATAATGATAGTTTCTGGTTGGTAGCTCCTCATAAATTATTTGAAAACGGAATTATAAGGAGTCTTCAAAAAGTGGCGGGTAAAGATGCTCTGCTGATAAAGTATACAACTGGGGGAACAACACCGGGCGACTCTTATTTATGGATTTTAGATGAAAATTACATTCCAAAAAGTTATAAAATGTTTGTCCCTTCAATGAAAATGGAAGGAGTTCCTGCCACTTGGGACGATTGGATAACTACAGAAAGTGGCATACTTTTACCAACGAGCCATTCTTTTGGTGTTGGTAGAAAATTGAATATGAACAACGTAAAAGCAACAATCTAATGAATACAAAAACCATTTCTAACGGCATTTTAAGTGCGCTTGCTATTTTAGCAGGAATTGCATTCTTTTTATTTTTATTATATAAAATTCAGTCAGTAATTGTTTATGTAGTAATTGCTGGAATTTTGTCTTTGGTTACAAGACCCATCATTTTGTTTTTAAGACGGCGATTAAAATTCCCTAACACACTTTCAGTAATTACTACTATGGTTTTTATGCTAGCGCTTGTTTCTGGTCTAATTGGGATGTTTATCCCCTTGATCACGGAACAGGGTGAAAGTTTATCATTATTACAAGTAGATGGATTACAGCAAAATATTCAAAATATTTTCAATCAAATTAACACCTATTTTTCCTCCAAAGGAATTGATGTTTTATCGGAACTAAAAAATGTTGATTTAATTTCTCAATTTAAAGAAATTCCAAATTTTTTAAATGCCGTTGTTGGAACTGTCGGTTCTTTTAGTGTGGGCTTATTTTCGGTTTTATTTATCTCATTTTTCTTAATGAAAGATAGTAAAATATTAAAAAATGGCGTCCTTCTTTTAATTCCAAGGAAGACAAAAGGTAGATTTACAAATTCTTTAGAAAAGATTAACAACTTGCTCTCTCGATATTTTATCGGTTTGATTTTTCAAATTTCAATTCTCTTTATTTTATACACGATTATTCTTTTAATTTTTGACATCAATAATGCGGTTGTCATTGCGTTTTTATGTGCTTTGTTAAATTTAATTCCGTATGTCGGTCCTTTAATTGGTGCTGTAATTATGTTTATTTTATCAATGACTAGTAATATAGGGCAAGATTTTCAAACGGTTATTTTACCCACAACCTCCTATGTAATGATTGGTTATTTCATAGCACAAATCATTGATAACTTTGCGAGTCAGCCGATTATTTTTTCAAAGACAACAAAGTCGCATCCGTTAGAAATTTTTTTAATCATTATTATTGGCGGATTGTTATTCGGAATTACAGGAATGATAACAGCTGTCCCAATTTACACGGCATTAAAAGTGATTTTAAAAGAGTTTCTCTCTGAAAATAAAATCGTAAAAACATTAACGAAAGACCTCTAATTTTCTTTGAATCTAGCCATTTTACATCCCGAAGTTCAAAATTTTATTTCAGCAAATTTAAAAACTGAAATCACCAAACTGATCTTAAAAGGGAGTCCTTTTAAAGGTATTACAATTCAAGAATTAGCAAATCAAATTATTGCTAAACAAAAATCAGAAAAGAAATTACCGACTTGGTATTCCACAGAAAACATTTATTATCCCGCAAAAATAAGCATTGAACAAACTTCTTCTGAAGTTGCAGCAGTCCATAAATTAGCATTAATTTCTGGCGACTCAGTAATAGACATTACTGGAGGTTTTGGAATTGATGCTCACGCCTTTTCTAAACAGTTTAAAAAAGTAGTGCATTGCGAGATTAACGAACAACTTTCTGAAATTGTTGCTCATAATTTCAAGCAATTAAAAATTGACAATATTGAAGCTTTTGCTGGTAATGGCTTAAAATTTTTAAAGGAAAATTCTCAAAATTTTGACTGTATATTTATCGATCCATCAAGAAGACATGATGCTAAAGGAAAGGTGTTTTTATTAAAAGATTGTTTGCCATACGTGCCACCAAAAATTGACTTTCTTTTTACAAAAGCAACACAGATACTCATAAAAACATCTCCTATATTAGACATTACAAATACCATCAAGGAACTAAAAAATGTTGTAAAAGTACAAGTAATAGCAATAAATAATGAAGTGAAAGAACTGCTTTTTTTATTAGAGAAGAAAGAGACGAAACACATTACAATCGAGGCGTTTAATTATCAAAAGAATACCCTTCAACAAATTGAATTCAATTATCAGTCAGAGGCGAAATCGACCTATTCCCCTCCCCTGAATTACATTTATGAACCGAATGCAGCCATCTTAAAATCTGGAGGATTTCACGAAGTGAGTGAACAATTAAAGATCTTTAAACTTCATCAACATTCGCATTTATATACTTCAAATGAATTGATGTATTTTCCTGGAAGGCAATTTATCATCACACAATCGATACCTTACGACAAAAAGAAGATTAAAAAATTGATTGGTAATGAAACTGCAAATATTACGATTCGAAATTTCCCTAAAAGTGTTGCTCAAATTCGGAAAGAAACAAAAATAAAAGAGGGCGGAAATCTGTTTTTATTCTTTACAACCAACTTGGATAACAAGCAAATTGTGCTTTTTTGTAAAAAAATATAAATTGAATTTCAACTATTTTGTGTTTTTACTCATCGACATTTTTAGTAAGTTTGTAAGGTCGCAAATTAGATGAAAAGATGCAAACACTTAATTACGAAGGTATAAAAGTAGTCTCCAGTTCACAGTCTAAAACTGATGATGCCTTAGTTATAGAGGCTCCCTTACAAATCAATATAAACAACACGCCATATACAGTAGTAATGAGAACGCCTGACAACGATCTTGAACTGGTGAGAGGATTGCTGTTTGCGGAAGACATCTATAAACAAGAGGCTGTTTTTCATTTTGAGGTAATCGAGGTAAAAAAAAGCGGGGAAACTATTGTAAATATCTCAATACCTAAGGAATTGTTAGGGAAAGGATATTTGAATAAACGAACGTTGTTATCTGTTTCTTCTTGCGGAATTTGTGGCAAGCAAGAATTAAAAGACCTCGCCGTTTCTGGCGATGCCATCAACATAAAAAATGTATTAGCAGCTGCAAGTATCCAAAAAATGTTTGGCGTGATGCAAGAGCATCAGAAAACGTTTAAAAGATCTGGAGGCAGTCATGCTGCAGCGTTATTTAACGCAAACAATACCCTGTTAAGCATTCAAGAAGATATTGGAAGACACAATGCTGTTGATAAAGTTGTCGGTGAATTATTGCTCAAAAAGCAATTAAATGACGCTACTTTTATGTTGGTTAGTGGACGTGTTTCGTATGAAATCGTATCCAAAGCTTTTATTGCAAGAATACCAATAATTGTTGCGGTTTCAGCCTGTTCGTCATTAGCGGTAGATTTCTCGAAAGAGTTTGGTATTTGTTTAATAGGCTTTACGAGAGATGAAAAAATGACGATTTATGCCAACCCCAATTATTTAAAATAAGCTACGGATGGAAAAAAAAATACATGTACAACCGCCTACTAAATTAACGGGAATTAAATTGACAGAAATTCCCGCCTCTGCAGTGGGTGTAAAAGCAGTTACATCGGCGTTGTCACACATTAAAAATGAAGTTGGACTTATTAAAGGAATTGTCTTATTAAAAAATTTAAATCAGAAAAATGGTTTTGATTGCCCAGGCTGTGCATGGCCTGATCCAGATGCCAAACGTGCTTTTTTAGCAGAGTATTGCGAAAATGGCGCAAAAGCCGTTGCGGAAGAAGCGACAAAAAACAAGGTTTCTCCCCTATTTTTTGCCACACATTCGGTACAAGAACTTTCGCAATTGTCTGATTATGAAATTGGGAAAAGCGGAAGAATTACACACCCCATGTATTTACCTGAAGGTAAAGACCACTATGAAGAAATTTCTTGGGACGCAGCTTTTAATCTGATAGGTCAAGAGTTAAATCAATTAAAATCTCCAGATGAAGCGATTTTTTATACCTCGGGGAGAACGAGTAATGAAGCTGCTTTTTTATACCAACTGTTTGTAAGAGAATTTGGCACCAACAACTTACCAGATTGTTCTAACATGTGTCATGAATCTAGCGGAGTCGCACTTTCTGAAACATTAGGAATTGGAAAAGGATCGGTTACTTTAGATGATTTTAATCATGCAGATTTAGTGATTGTTATGGGGCAAAATCCAGGAACAAATCATCCTCGAATGCTAACTGCTTTGAGTGAAACTAAAAAGAAAGGTGGTAAAATAATTACAATAAACCCACTTCCAGAAGTGGGGTTACTCAATTATAAAGACCCGCAAAACCCCTTAAAATGGGTAGGAAAGGGACAGGATTTAACGGATTTATTTCTACAAGTAAAAATAAATGGTGATGTTGCATTGTTAAAAATCATTTTAAAATTAATGAAATTGAAAGAGGATAAAGACCCAAATGGGGTTTTTAATCATCAATTCATTAATGAAAAAACAGCAGGGATTGACGCCTTTTTAGAAGATTTAGAATCTTATACTATTGAAGAACTATTGCCGCAAACAGGTTTGGTTCTTTCTGAAATAGAAAAAGCAACTGCTCTCATCATCAATAATGAGAATATTATTGTTTGTTGGGCAATGGGGCTTACTCAGCACAAAAATTCTGTTGATAATATTCGTGAAATTGTGAATTTGCTATTATTAAAAGGGAGTATTGGAAAAAAAGGAGCAGGTACTTGTCCAGTCCGTGGGCATTCTAATGTACAAGGAGATCGAACAATGGGAATCTGGGAAAAACCAAAAGATGTTTTTTTAGACAATTTAGAAAAGGAATTTTCTTTTAAAGCTCCCAGAAAACATGGCTATGATGTTGTTTCAGCAATTGAAGCTATGGATCAGAAAAAGGCAACGGTGTTTATAGGAATGGGAGGGAATTTTATTTCTGCAACTCCAGATACCGAATTTACAGCAAAAGCAATGCAGCAGTGTAGCTTATCGGTTCAAATATCTACAAAACTAAATAGAAGTCATTTAATACATGGTAAAAAAGCCCTGATTCTACCTTGTTTGGGGCGTTCTGAAAAAGACATTCAAAGTTCTGGAGAACAATTTATTTCAGTAGAAAATTCCATGGGAATTGTGCATCAATCAAAAGGGCATTTAGTGCCTCACTCTAACCTATTATTAAGTGAACCCGCAATCGTAGCTGGACTTGCTAAGGCAACACTCAAAAACACAACAACGGGTTGGTCGGGAATGGCTGCAAACTATGATTTAGTACGTGAGAAAATTGAAGCGACAATTCCAGGCTTTCAAAAATACAATCAACGGATTCGAATTCCGGGAGGATTTACTTTACCAAACAACGCACGCGAAAATGACTTTACACCGACGGCTACTGGAAAAGCGAATTTTAGCAGCAATAAACCTTCAGCAATACCATTGGAAAATCATCAATTTTTAATGATGACCATTCGAACTCATGATCAATACAACACTACTATATACGGCTTAAATGATCGATATCGAGGGGTTTTAAATGAACGAAGAATTATCTTTATGAATGCTGAAGACATGGAACAGCATGGGCTTCAAAAATTAGATAAGGTGAATTTAACCAGTCATTTTAATGGTGAGGAAAGGCATGCTCTTGGCTTTTTGGTAGTTCCCTATAACATTCCAAGGCAATGTACTGCAACCTATTTTCCTGAAACAAATGTATTAGTTTCTATTACAAGCAAAGCTGATATCAGCAATACGCCTACTTCTAAAACGGTTGTCATTTCTATACAGAAAGAGACTGCCAATTTATAAATTGATTTTCCAAAAAGATAGGAAAATTAAAAACACTTATGCTCTCCTTTTTCAACGCATTAACTGGATAAACAGTTTAAAAAACTAAGTTGGAAGGTTTATGAACTTTACTAAATGCATTTTTTTTTGTTGACACATAAAAAAAGCGACATCAAAATAAATAAGATGCCGCTTTAAATGTTTTCACAACGGAATAATCCTTGTTGTGAATTGATTTCAAATTGTGAAACAAAAGTACAAAAAAAATATTAACATATGTAGTTATTTGAAAAAAAAAGATTATTTTTAAAAAAAAATTGAAGTCTTAATTACCTCCTTTTGAAGACAAAAAATTTCAATCTTAAAAAATTGATACTAAAAAGCTATGAAAAAAATATTAGGTTTAGATCTTGGAACAACTTCAATTAGTTGGGCTTTAGTTCTTTAGGATGAAAACTCAAAAGAGAAATCAGAAATCAAAAAAACTGGAGTTAGAGCGATCCAGTATGAAAGCTTTAGCAAAGTAGAGAAAACGGGAAAGTCACAGAATCTAAGAGTCCAAAAGACGATTTTATTGCTGGAAAAGGGTTGTCTTCGAGTGCAAACAGAACTCAAAAGCGAGCAGCAAGAAGAAACCTGCAACGCTTTAAACTTCGAAGAAAAAAATTAATTGAAGTTTTAACCGAAAATCACATTATTTCCACCAAAAGTCCACTTGCTGAAACTGGAAAAAGATCCACACATGACACCCTGTTTTTAAGATATAAAGCAACTAAAGAAAAGATCCATTTAGACGAGTTTGCTCGAGTTTTATTAACCATAAATAAAAAACGTGGTTATAAAAGTAATCGAATATTAAAAAATAAAGAGGAAGGGATTTTAATTGATGGAATGACCATCGCAAAAGAATTGTATGACAAGAATATAACAGTTGGACAATATGTTTTCAGTTTACTTAGGGAGCATAAAAATTATATTCCAGATTTTTATCGTTCTGATTTACAGAGAGAGTTTGATGTTATTTGGGAATTTCAAAAGAAATTTTATCCTTCTATTTTAGATGAAAGATTATATATTGAATTGATTGGTAGTCCTAAAAAACAAACTTGGGCTATTTGTGAAACTTCTTGAGGCGTATAAAACTCTCCTGCCTTTTTACCTGCTCCACTTGCAAACTGTGAGATAAGGTATTCATAGGCATCACCCAAAACATCAAGCTCTGTATTTTCTAACTGAAAGTCTATTTTATCTAAGTGTGATAATACTTTCGATATAATGGTATTTCGCTGTTCGTCTGTTTTACCTAACTTGGTGGAGGTGAGATCTAAGTCTTCAAAGAGGTTTCCAAAGTCATCTTCACTCTCAGTTCCCATTGTGCTAGATTCAATGTTTCTTAGAATCGTAGTTAGATCCTCTAAAATAAAAGTATCCCCTCCCTCTAAAGAATTTCCTTTAGCGGCTATATTGGTAAAAAGCTCAGAAGGTTTTAGATAATACCCTAACTTTCCCAATGCTTCTTCTTGAATCGCTTCTAAATATTCTTTTCCTTCTGATGTGTTTTCATTCAACTCATTAAAAGTCATGCCATCTTCTTCTAACAACTTATTAGCATATAAATGCATGCGCTCAGAGAGGTATTTAAAGAAAATAAAACCAAGAATATAATCCCAAAATTCATCGGCATCCATTTTACCTCTGAGAGTATTCGCGATGTTCCACAATTGTTGTTCTAGTTGTTTTTTGTGTGCTTCTGACATATCCTATTTTAGAATTTTAACCCCTAAATATATGTAAATATCAAAAATTACAATGAAGATGAAGGCACCAATAAACAAGTGGCGCTATTGAGGAATAAGTGGTCATTATAAGGGTATAACTGGATTTGGTTATGGACAGAAAACAAAAAACCTTACTATTTCTAGTAAGGTTTTTTAGGGCTACACAGCTAAAAAGTTTACCAAGCAGCATCGAATTGGCGAATTGTAAACACCTTTCCTTCTTTGTCAATCATAAATTTTTCTAAAAAACGTACATTTTCTGTGGTTCCATCTTTTAGAAAACGTTTTTCTTTAGAAACTACCTCCACAATACTATGCTCCCATCCTTCTATTTGGTAAGGTAAAAAATAAAGCGGCGTCGCTTGAATAGAATCATATTGGGAAAACATCTGAGTAAGCAGCGTTCTGTTCATATACATGGGTGTTTCTAGATTATGCAAAAATACTTTTACCGAATCTTGAGAAAGGTTAAAGATGGTTTCAACATTCATCTTTTCATATCCTTCTATAAAGGCTTTTACAGTGGCAACGTTGGTATCGTCTCCCATTGAATACTTAGCACCCGAAGAAACCCATTCGCCCGCTTGTTTATTTACAATTACTTCAGTTGTGGGCTGGTTGCAAGAAAACAACACTACGGCCATGGCAAATACACCTACTATTTTTTTCATTTTATTCTGATTTATAGATTATACTTCAAATATAATTATATTAATTGTAAAATGCAATTAATATAAATTTATCCCAACAAAAAAGCCTCACATTTCTGTGAAGCTTTAAGAGACCTCGACTGGCAAAAGTTCAAACTTTTTGGAAGGATTAAACTCTATTATTAATTATAATAGCTCAAAAAAAGATTCAATTCCATAATAATTACGTTTATTCTGGAATTTAATTAAAAAAGAAAAAAAACTATTGGAATGCGTAGTTGTAATTAATTCCTAAACCATAGGCATATCTTCTTTATTCAATTCAGCTATTTCCTAATATTATAAATTACTCCACCTCTCTATAGAAGTGGAGTTTTACTTTCTACTAATTTTGAATGTAAATTTTTCATTTCATCACTAACTTTCCTTTGAACGATCTTACCATAATACGCTTGAGTAATATTCATATTAGAATGACCTAATAATTCTGACACGATCTCCATAGGCACATCATTATACAGCAGCACAGTGCTTGCAAAAGTCTTTCTAGCTGTATGATGAGTTACTCTCTTATTAATTCCTACAACCAGAGCTATCTCTTTCAAGTATGAATTGAACTTCTGATTGCTAATCACTGGTAATTCATTGTTATACTGCTTTAACAATTCCTTAGCTCTAGGCAATAAGGGTACTGCCATCTTAGAATTGGTCTTTTGCCTGTACATCTCAATCCAAAGGTTTCCATCAAAACCAATTTTAATGTGCTGCGCTGTTAAAGCTGACATTTCTTGATATGCTAGCCCTGTATAGCAACAAAAAATAAACAAATCCTTTACTTGCTGTAATCTTAGCTGAGAAAAAGTATAGTTTTCTAAAGTCTTTAACTCTTCATCTGTAAGAAAGATAACCTTCAACTCAACACGCTTAGGTCTAAACAACATAAAAGGGTCTTTTTTCAAAAACCCCTCTGCAACTGCTAGCTTCACAATCTTTTGTACTCTCTGAATACTCTTGTTTATTGTTATCTGTTGATGATTCTTCTCTGTTTTTAAATAGAAATCAAAGTCATTCAAAAAGTTGGACTTAATTGCTTCTAACAAAATATCACTCTTTTTATAGCTAGACTTTAGAAAGTTGCCGACATGCATTTTAGCTTCTTTAAACTTATGTAATGTAGACTTTGTATATTCCTTTCCAACAAGCCTTTCCATCCTATTGTTATGCAATTTAAAGACCTCTAAGAATGTTTTGTTTTCTTTAGTACTTTCTCCTTTAAACTGAAGATAAACATCACCTGCGTCAAAGCTTTTACTGTTCACTTGTAGAAATAAAAAAGCCTGATTAACTT
>CATIQU010000031.1 GCA_949519155.1 Polaribacter sp. SA4-10 | reverse complement strand
TTGATGTTTTCCCCATCATCTGACGAGCCCGAATCAAAATCATCACAAAAAGAAAGGGGTTGTGCTAAGTTGTTTGCTAATGGAACGGTATCTACTTGTAAAAAGATATTTGCTGTACCAAAGCAAGCAGTGCTATTTCCATCGATTATTTTTGCGTAAATGGTTTGATTATTTGCGAATGCAGGATCATTATTATTCCTGTAATTTCCTATTTGACTGTTAATTTCATTTGAATTACTTGCTCTGTCCAATTCTGATTCATAATAAGAAATAGTTAAATTGGGTCTAGTTGCCACAGGGAAGAAAGCTTTTATTTCGTCTGTAGCCTCACTAAAGTCAAAAGTTGCAATCCCATCCGTATCGTCATTATTTGCGTTGTCATTCCCATTGATATCTAAGAAATCGTCACAGGCAATAAAAGCACGATCATACGGGATGTCTGCACTAAAATTAATTGTAATGTTGATTTTTCCAATGCGATAGCATCCTTGATCAGAAAATACTCGAACCCAAGCTTCTCCAGTTCCAGTAACAGGATAGGTTTGTAAATCTGATCCAGTAATTTCAGAAGTTCCAGCATTCGCATCTGACTCTGAAGCATAGAATTCAAAAACTTCGCCATTTGCCATGTAACTTGGAGAAAGTATTAGAATTGTATCTGTTAAAATAACCGTAGTACTAAGGTCTATTTCATTGTGACATTGAATAAATTCAGCTGGATTCGTTAAGGTTGGTAACGGGTCTACTTTTAACTCAAAAGAAGTAAATGTACTCCCCAAACTATCATCTCCAGCTACAAAACAATCCGGGTTGTTTCTGTTTTCAATACGAACAAAAACACTTTGTGAATTTGTGACTGCATAGGGAATTGTTTTATCGATAACATCGCTCGTTGCACTTGTTTGAGCTCCAATAGAAGTTGTGTGGTAAGAAATCGTAAAGTCTAAATTTGAATTTGTTAATCCTAATATTTCACTGTCTTTTGTGTTCAGTAAAAAACTATTAGTTGTTAAGTCTGAGTTAGAACCACTTAACACATCATCACAAAGTCTGTAAATTGAGGGTTGATTAGGACTTGCAACATCATTCACATTGATTGTAAACGCAACGATATCACTACACGTTGTGTTTGTGTTATTTTGAATTCGAGCATATATTGTTTCTTGTATGAAAGCAGTTGTATTGGTATAACTTGAACCGCTAATATTTATTCCTGCTATATTATTTTGAGCAGCTGTAAAGCTTGTGAAATAAGAAACATCAAAATTGGAAGCGGTTTGCCCATTTAATATTTGTGGAGTAGTTGTTGCATCTAAATTGAAAGCGTGAAATCCATCTCTATCGGTATCACAAATTTCAATATTTATTGGGGTATTTGCAACTGGGTTGTCAAAGATATTGATGGTAAATTCTTCGATATCGCTACACGTTGTGTTCGCGTTATTTTGAATTCTAACAAATATAGTTTCTAATGTAAAAGCAGTAGTATTGGTATAATTCGTGCCATTTAAGTTTGTCCCAGATACATTGTTTTGAGCAGCGATAAGACTTGAGAAATAGGAGACACTAAAGTCA
This sequence comes from Polaribacter sp. SA4-10, assembly GCA_949519155.1. GTDB lineage: Bacteria > Bacteroidota > Bacteroidia > Flavobacteriales > Flavobacteriaceae > Polaribacter. Next base: position 30,818 of record CATIQU010000031.1, on the reverse strand, counting down.
GTGGCAGCTTGTCCCATGAGTACTTGAGGAGTAATATCAGCATCAAGATTAAAGATATGGAATCCATCCCTATCTGCATCACATATTTCAATATTTAAGGGGTCATTCGCAACTGGAGTATCAAACACCTGAATTGTAAAATCTATAATATCTCCACATGTTGGGTTGTTACTGTTTTGAATTCTAGCAAAAATGGTTTCAATTGTAAAAGCAGTTGCATTTGTATAGCTACTTCCATTAATATTTGTTCCTGCCACATTTGCTTGGGCAGCTGCAAGACTTGTAAAGTAACGTACCTCAAATTCGGTATCGGATTGAGTACCTAATACTATCGGAGTTGTGTCTGTTTCAAAATCAAAAGCATAAAACCCATCTCTATCTGCATCACATACTTCAATGTTCATGGGAGTATTTGCAACTGGATTGTCAAAAACCTGAATGGTGAATTCTTCAATATCATTACATGAAGTGTTAGTATTATTTTCAATTCTAACAAAGATAGATTCAATTCCAAAGGCTGTTGTGTTTGTATAACTTGTACCGTCTAGATTTGTGCCTGCAATATTATCTTGTGCAGCAGTAAGGCTTGAGAAATATGTCACAGTAAAATCTGAGGTAGCTTGTCCTGCGAGTACTTGAGGGGTAATGTCGCTATCAAAGTTGAATACTTGAAACCCATCTCTATCGGTATCACAAATTGCAACGTCTAAAGGATCATTTGCTATTGGATTGTCAAAAACATGAATGGTGAAATCGATAATTTGATTACAAGTTGTAATGCTGTTGTTTTGTATTCTAGCATATATTGTTTCCAATGTAAATGAAGCTGCGTTTGTATAGCTACTTCCATTTATGTTAGTTCCTGCAACATTCGCCTCGGCAGCGGTAAGACTTGTAAAATAGAGCATCTCAAAATCGGTATCAGATTGAGTTCCTAAAACTTGAGGAGTGATATCTGTATCAAAATCAAAAATATGAAATCCATCTCTATCAATATCACATATTTCAATATTAGTTGGAGTATTTGCAACAGGTACGTCGATCACATCAATGGTAAATTCGATAATATTGAAACAAGTTGTGTTTGCGTTATTTTGAACTCTAGCAAAGATAGATTCAATTGTAAATGCAGTTGTATTTGTGTAGCTAGTTTCGTTTAAATTTGTACCTGCTATATTGTCCTGAGCTGTAATTAAACTGCTGAAATAAAGTATTTTAAAGTCCGTGTCAGATTGCCCGTTTAAAATCGTTGGGGTGGTGTCAGTATCAAAGTTGAATGTATGAAATCCATCTCCATTATCATCACAGATAACAATATTTCCAGGGTCATTGGCAGTCGGTTCGTCAAAAACTTGAATTGTAAAATCGACAATATCACCACAGGTTGCCACACCAGCGTTTTGGATTCGAGCAAAAATAGTTTCCAATGTAAAAGCAGTTGCATTTGTATAACTACTTCCACTGATATTTGTTCCTGCTACATTTGCCTCAGCAGCTAACAGGCTCGTAAAATAGAAAACCTCAAAATCGGCAGCTGACTGCCCATTTAATATTTGTGGAGTTACATTGGTATCAAAGTCAAAAGCATAAAATCCATCACCGTCGGCATCACAAATTTCATTATTATCTGGAGCGGTAGCAGTTGGAACATCAAAAAAAGTAATTTCTATTTCATCTTGTCCAATATTTCCATCAGTATCAGTAACAATTGCTTTGTAAATTCCAGAAACATTGTTTGTGATATCTAGGGTAGCACTTATTTCTCCTGCTAGGGTAGTGTATCCTCCGCCAGTATCCAATTGCCATTCATAAGTATCCACATTTCCTGCTGTTGGTGTTGCATCTAATTCAACATCTGTTCCAACACATACCTCCTGGTCGAGTCCTAATTCTCCAACTACGATAGTACAATCTGTTACACCAGCACCCGCTTCGCCAAAATTTGTTTGTTCTAGTTTGATAAATCCCTCTGAATTCGAAAAGTTAGTCACCAATAATACATAGTAATCTCCTGCATTCGCATTTGGAATTCTAAAGGTTTCTATAAATCTACTGGAATAACTACAATCTATCACATTAGACATATCCTGGTTGTCTATATAATAGTTGTTTAGGACACCAGATTCTGAGGTGTTACTTTGCCCAATTCCTGCATTATATTCTAAACCAGTACAGTTGCCGTCAGCAGAACGAAAAGGTCCCCATGCAATAAAGTCAACATCTAAATCTGTTCCATTTGGATTTCCATCTACATCGAATGAACTGTTCTGAATAATATCAAACTCTAAAGATCCTGTTTGATCAATTTTTATAAAAAACCAAGCTTGATTAGGGGTTTGTCCCAAACAACCAATGGTTCCACCATCTGGGGATCCAGTTACGTTTGGAAATATTTTAACACCGTTTTCGTCTGAACATGATGGTTCAGCTCCTTCACAGTTTGAAGAACCATTCTGTGAGAAAGTAGTGGCAAAAGATAATAATATAATTAAAGATAGGATTTTTTTCATTGTAAAAAGGGCATGTTGTATTTGCTAAATTAACAATATTATGAAATCAACAGCATCAAAATCAATTATTTATTAAAAGAGTTGCGAAATAAATTAATTGTATTTAAAATAGATTCCTTGGGAAGTAAATGTAAATAGTATATTTTTGTTAAATATTTAAAGAAAAATGAAAATACTTTTATATAGTAAACAAGGGCACGCTCACACTGTAGCTTTTAAAAATTTTTTAAGAATGGGAGAAATTCCTTTTGAATATAAAGATGTTTTAAAAGATGAAGAAGCAAAAACACACACTAAAGAATTGTATGATGGACAAGTAAAAGTACCAACCCTTTTTGTCGATGACAAAATTTATCGCGTACCATCCTCGGATGAATTCAATAAAATTATTGAAAACCTAATGTTAAAAGGATAGTAATGGGAGATATCATTAAAGACATTCAGTCTCAGTTTGAATCTAAAAAAATCAAAGCGCTAGTCAATATAAAATACACTGCAAATTGGTTGAACAGTAAAGAAAATGATTTTTTTAAACCGTGTGGGATTTCTCCTCAACAGTTTAATATTTTAAGAATTTTAAGAGGCGCAAAAAAAGAAATCAAGGTACAACTCATCAAAGACAGAATGATAGAGCGAGCCCCAAACGCAACTCGTTTGATGGATAAGTTGTGTGAAAAAGGATTCATTGAAAGAACTCGCTGCAAAGAAGATCGAAGAGTTGTTTATGTTGCAATTACAAAAGCTGGATTGTCGCTATTAACCACTATCGATACGCAAGAAAATATTTCTTTTTTAGATAAGTTATCCGAAGAAGAAGCGTCCATTTTAAGTGATTTATTAGATAAAATTAGATAAAAAAACACCTATTGCCATTCGTAAACAACAATACATAAAATGAAAGTACTCAAATCTATACAACATAACATTGCGAGCCCATTTGTAAATATGGGCCCCATACGATTACGGCAGCCTTTACCGTCAGAAGGAGTAGAAAATGTAGATCCCTTTATCTTATTACACCATTATGGCCCCTATGCAATTTCAGAATTTAACAACCCCTTCGATTTAGGACCGCACCCTCACAGAGGTTTTGAACCAATTACATTGCTTTTCAAAGGCGAGCAATTCCATAGAGATTCACTTGGAAATGAAATGGTTGTGAAAGCAGGGGGAGTTCAGTGGACTACAGCAGGACACGGAATCGTGCATGCAGAAGCACCTACCAAAGAATTTGTAAAAAAAGGAGGGACGCTGGAAGGGATTCAGTTGTGGCTAAATTTGCCTGCAAAAGATAAATTGATGCCTCCAAGCTATCAACATTTAGAAGCAGCTCAAATTCCTAAAATATTTTCAGAGGATCAAAAAGTGCAATTAAATGTAATTGCAGGTAATCAGAAAGAGCAAACCGGATTGATCAAAACTCAAACAGTTGTTAATGTTTTTACCGCTGTAGCAGAAGAAAATGGAATGCTTGAAGTTGAAATTCCACAGAATCATCAATCGCTAATTTATGTTTTAGAGGGTACAATTTTAGTGAATGACTCTACAGTCTTAAAAAAAGGAGAAAATCAAATGATTGTATTCAATCAAGATGGAAATTCCATTCAATTTGAAGCAAAAACAGCCAGTACCATTTTAATTTTGTCTGGTGAACCTATTGGTGAAAAGGTGACTCAATATGGCCCTTATGTTATGAATACACAAACTGAAATATTAGAAGCAATGCGCGATTATCAGCAGGGTAAAATGGGGTATTTGTATTAAATCGTAATAATAAATCGTTTACTTATTTTTGAACCTCTCTTTCCTTGCGAATTATTTATGTTGATGTTTTAAGGCATTTTAGTTAAATTCAATTTCATTCATTATTTCATTTCAGAAATAAAAGGTATATTGCTTGTTGTTATGCATGCATAGTAAATTTAACTTCAATAAAAATGAAATACAAACATATTTTCGAGCCTTTAGATCTAGGGTTTACAACCTTAAAAAATAGAATTCTGATGGGTTCTATGCATACAGGATTAGAAGAAGAGAAAAATGGAATTGATAAAATAGCTACCTATTATGCCGAACGTGCTAAAGGAGGAGTAGGACTTATTGTTACTGGTGGAATTTCGCCAAATATACAAGGCTGGACAGGTCCATTTGCAGCGAGAATGTCTACCAAGAAACACGCTAAAGAACATCAAAAAATAACAAATGCTGTCCATAAAGAAGGCGGTAAAATTTGTATGCAAATTTTACATTCTGGGCGTTATGGGTACCATCCTTTTAATGTTGCTCCCTCCAAAATAAAATCACCTATAACACCTTTTAAACCCTTCAAGTTAACACAGTCGGGGATTCAAAGAACAATTCGTGATTTTGTAAACTGTGCGAAATTGTCAAAAACAGCAGGGTATGATGGCGTAGAAATTATGGGTTCGGAAGGTTATTTGATTAATCAATTTATTGCAAAGAGAACCAATAAAAGAACTGATAACTGGGGGGGTGATTATGAAAATAGAATGCGTTTGCCAATTGCATTGGTTGCGCAAATAAGAGAAGCTGTTGGTCCAGATTTTATCATAATCTATCGATTATCGATGTTAGATTTAGTAGAAAACGGAAGTTCTTGGGAAGAAGTTGTACAATTAGGAAAAGCAATAGAAAAAGCGGGAGCTACGATCATTAATACAGGTATTGGTTGGCATGAATCACGTGTTCCAACAATCGCAACCTCAGTTCCGAGAGCGGCATTTACTTGGGTTACCAAAAAAATGAAAGCAGAAATTAAGATCCCATTAGTAACTACAAATAGGATTAATATGCCCGAAACGGCAGAGAAAGTCCTGGCAGATGGAGATGCAGATATTATTTCCATGGCAAGACCTTTTTTAGCAGATTCAGAGTGGGTGAATAAAGCAGCAGCAGAAAAGGCAGATGAAATAAATACATGCATTGGTTGTAATCAAGCATGTTTAGATCATGTTTTTGAGCAAAAAGTGGCAAGTTGTTTGGTGAATCCAAGAGCATGCCATGAAACAGAGTTAAATTACCCTCCAACAGAAAATAAAAAGAAAATCGCCGTTATTGGTGCCGGGCCAGCAGGTTTGGCAGCAGCGACCATTTCTGCACAAAGAGGACATTTTGTTACGTTATTTGACGCTGATAAAGAAATCGGAGGACAATTTAACCTTGCAAAACAGATTCCAGGCAAAGAGGAGTTTTATGAAACGCTGCGTTATTTTAACAAACAAATAGCGTTGCATCAAGTTGAAGTAAAACTGAATACAAGAGTTACAAATGAAGATTTATTAAAATCTGATTTTGACGAAATAATCATAGCAACTGGAATTAAACCAAGAGCATTGAAAATTGAAGGAATTGAGCATCAAAAGGTATTGAGTTATTTGGATGTTTTAAAATTTAAAAAACCGGTTGGTAAACGTGTTGCAGTTATTGGTGCCGGTGGAATTGGTTTTGATGTTTCAGAATATTTATCGCATGACGGATCTTCTACCTCGCAAAATATAGATGCTTGGTTAAAAGAATGGGGAATCGATAAAACCTTAGGGGCTCGCAGTGGTATTGAGAATGTAAAAACTGAATTTCATCCCTCACCTAGAGAAATATTTATGTTTAAAAGAAGCAAAGGAAAGTTCGGAGGGAATTTAGGTAAAACCACAGGTTGGATTCACAGGTCAACTTTAAAGAAGAAAAAAGTTCAATTTATTGGAGATGTTTCATATTCCAAAATTGACGATCAAGGACTGCATTACATTCAAAATGAAGAAGCCAAAGTTTTAGAGGTTGATACGATTGTAATCTGTGCAGGTCAAATCCCATTTAAAGAATTACATCAACCCCTTATAGATGCAGGAAAAAGTGTCCATGTTATTGGTGGAGCTGACTTTGCCTCAGAATTAGATGCAAAAAGAGCCATAAATCAAGGTGCGAGATTAGCAGCTAGTTTATAGATTTTTAATTACTTTTACCTAATATTTTTTATAAAACACATACTCCTATATCTCATTAATATGAAAAAAACAGTAATCGTACTCTTAGTGCTTCAAAGTTTTTTGTTGAATGCACAAGAGCCTCCAAAAATGATCAAATATGATGCTAAAAATGCTGCAAATCTTTTTTATTATCAAATAGACGAGATTCCTAAAAAGATTAAAGTAAAAAGTAACGAGTTAAAAAAAATCACAACAAAAGAACTTCGAGCTTATAATAGCAAAATAAAAAACATCTCTTTTTTAAATTTTCAACAGCTACGAGAATTGCAAACCTTGGTGAACTCCATTGGAGAACAGGCAAGAACCAATCCAGATTTAAACAGAAAACTAAGAAAAAACATAGAAATTGTAATTCTACCGATCAGAGATTCTGTTAAGAAGTTTGAGGAAAAATTAAATGGAGTATTCAAAGTTGCCTTTTCCAAAAAGCAGTACAAAAAATGGATTAAGTATCAAAAAAATGTAAAAAGAGAATTGTTGCCAAAACGTCCAAGAAACAGAAGTGCTCGTCCCCCAACCAATGGTATGAGTAGAAGAAGAGGTGGACAAAGAAGAGGTAACGGTTTTTAAAAACAGATTAAATTACCATTTCGAATATTTAAATTTCTAAATAAATAACCGATATTTGCTGCTATATAAACAAATGTAAGTTTTATACTTGCCTACCCCTAAAGAATAGAATAAAATGATGAACAAAAACACGGTCCTTTCTTGGGCCACCTTTATAATGATAATTGTAGGATTTGGATTAATTGCTTTAGGCCTTTTCAAATACAGAGAAGTATCTGCCTGGGGTTTTGGAGCTGTCGGCGGTGGTTTTTTTGCAATAGCTTGGGTCTTCAATGCTTTAAAAGGTAGAGTCTAGATCACAAAATAATAATAAAAAATATACATATTGGGTTTTTTGATGATTCATCGTTTTAAAAGCTTGAAAAAATACTAAAAAACGAGATTAATGAGTGACGATAAGAAAGTGATTTTTTCGATGAATAAGGTTTCGAAAACCTATCAATCTACCGGAAAACAAGTGCTGAAAGATATTTATTTAAGCTTCTTTTACGGAGCAAAAATTGGAATTCTTGGTTTAAACGGATCCGGAAAATCTACTTTACTTAAAATTATAGCTGGAGCAGAGAAAAATTTTCAAGGTGAAGTTACTTTTTCTCCAGGGTATAATGTTGGTTATTTAGAGCAAGAGCCCCAATTAGATCCAGAAAAGACCGTTTTAGAAATTGTAAAAGAAGGTGTCGCAGAAACGGTTGCTATTCTAGATGAATACAATAAAATTAACGACATGTTTGGTTTGGAAGAGGTTTATTCTGATGCAGATAAGATGGAAAAACTAATGAACCAACAAGCAGAGCTGCAAGACAAAATTGATGCAGCAAACGCATGGGAATTAGACACCAAATTAGAAATTGCAATGGATGCTTTAAGAACACCCGATTCTGATAAGAAAATAGGTGTTTTATCTGGTGGTGAAAAAAGACGTGTCGCCCTTTGTAGATTATTGTTGCAAGAGCCAGAAATTTTATTATTAGACGAGCCTACCAATCATTTAGATGCAGAATCGGTACATTGGTTAGAGCACCATTTAGCACAATACAAAGGAACTGTAATTGCGGTTACGCACGACCGTTATTTCTTAGATAATGTGGCAGGTTGGATTTTAGAATTGGATCGAGGTGAAGGCATTCCTTGGAAAGGAAATTATTCTTCTTGGTTAGATCAAAAATCACAAAGAATGGCAAAAGAAAGCAAGACAGCATCCAAGCGCCAAAAAACATTAGAAAGAGAATTAGAGTGGGTTCGTCAAGGAGCAAAAGGACGTCAAACAAAGCAAAAAGCACGTTTGAAGAATTATGACAAATTGATGAGTCAAGATCAAAAGCAAGTAGACGAAAAGCTAGAAATATACATTCCAAATGGCCCTCGTCTAGGAACCAATGTAATTGAAGCAGCTGGGGTTTCTAAAGCCTATAGTGATAAATTATTATATGAAAATTTAGAATTTAATCTTCCACAAGCAGGAATCGTTGGTATTATTGGTCCGAACGGAGCAGGTAAAACAACTATTTTTAGAATGATCATGGGAGAAGAAACTCCCGACGGAGGAACTTTTAATGTTGGAGATACGGCAAAATTAGCCTATGTAGATCAAGCTCATACCAATATTGATCCTGAAAAATCTATCTGGCAAAATTTTTCTGATGGACAAGATTTAGTAATGATGGGGGGTAAGCAAGTAAATTCTCGTGCATATTTAAGTCGCTTTAATTTTTCAGGAAGCGAACAAAATAAAAAGGTTTCAACCTTATCTGGTGGAGAGCGTAACCGTTTGCATTTGGCAATGACCTTAAAAGAAGAAGGAAATGTATTGCTTTTAGATGAGCCAACAAACGACTTGGATGTAAATACACTAAGAGCCCTCGAAGAAGGATTAGAAAATTTTGCAGGTTGTGCGGTTGTAATTAGTCACGATAGATGGTTTTTAGATAGAGTGTGTACACACATTTTGGCTTTTGAAGGAGATAGTCAAGTGTACTTTTTTGAAGGTTCTTTTTCAGATTATGAAGAAAATAAGAAAAAACGTTTGGGTGGTGATTTAATGCCAAAGCGAATAAAATATAAAAAATTAATACGTTAATGTAATGTCTATAAATTAGAGCCCCACTTTTTAAGAATGGGGGTTTTTGTTTTTTATAAAGAACACATACAAACAACAATTATGCAGTAAATTTAGAGCTAGTAATAAGGCTCAAAAAAAAGAAATTTTTTTTATGATAAAAGCGATAGAGAAAAACTTAGAACGTGGCATTCAGTTGTTGAATTCAATTACAGATAATGAGTATAGTAATGCTACAGTTCCTCCTTATTTTTCTAGTATTGGTTGTAATATAAGGCACGTTTTAGATGCTTTTACATCTATTATTAATGGTTTCGAAAGTGGTCATGTAGATTTTTCAGATCGAAAGAGAAATACAATTTGTGAAGAGCAAACCAAAGAAGGAATTCGCTACATCAAAGAAACGATTCAAAGGTTGCATGCGATTAAAAATGAAGACTTTGCAAAAATAATTGCGGTGACCGATAATTTAGGAAACGGAGACGTTACCATCAATTATACCTTAGAGAATGCTTTGGCTTATGCACACTCTCATGCAATTCATCATTTTGCAAGTATTGGATTCTTGGTCAGTCAATTAGGAATTGAATTACAGGATGCCGATTTTGGTTACAATCCTACCACTCCAAAAAAGTAGTATTTAGTCTGTTATTTTTCTCAAAGCAAACTTTTTTTTATCTTGAATAATAAATGCTTCTAAACAATTTGTAGGGTGTATAAATTGATACTCCAAACTCATGTCAAAACTGTTTTCAGATATCTTAAAAACTCCCTCAAAATCTTTTTTTTCAGCATACGTATATCTTGAAATTTTATAGGTGGTTGTATTTATTTTTTCCTCAATTGTAAACCAAGCCCCACTTCCGCAACCAGCGAGCCAAGTCCCTTTTTTTGAAGAAAATAGTGATTTTTTTTGAATTTCATCTTCAATTATATAGGGCAATGTAATATACTTGTTAAAAAAACAATCTTTATACTCTTTAAGGATCGACCTATTGTTATAGGGGGTTACTTCAGTGTTATATATTTGATAAATTTTATTTACTGTTCTTCCTTTTAAAACATTTCCAATTGGACTCGGTGTGCATAAATATGAAATCGTAAGTTTTGTTTTATTTTTTTTTTGAAGCGTGGAAGTTCTTAATGTGTCGGTAACGAATCGAGCGCAGTTACTTCCATTTCTAATAAATGCTCCGTACGGAATTTCTTTTTGCTTGACACAGCTATTTATAAAATTCATTGCCTTTTCATAATCAATTTCTTCATTGACGCTTGCAACCATTCTTCCTTCACCATGTGTTTTTTCAGGGTGTCCTTCTAACCAAACAAGAATCTCATCTAAGTTTGATAAAGATGCTTTGTCAAATTTTGCTGAAATTGGAATGTGGAGTTCAAAATCAGTTTCTTTTGAGCGTACTCGTCCATTTTTATAAGTTGTAATGTATCTGCCAAAGTCGAAATAATTAATTTCAGGAACTCCTTTTTTAATCAATAATAAAGCAGCGTGCCCAGCTTGAATTCCAATTTTATTCCCAATACCCAGGTAGGGTAGGAATTTACTTAATACATCCCTTTTAGATGGTTTAACGACTGTGTCGGGGTAGGCTAATATTATTATAATTCCGTTAGATTTCGACATTTACTAATGAAAATGGTTGTTATTTATTGAAAATAGCTTTAGATATTTTACTAAAGGTTTTAAAGGCAAAAAAGATAGTAAAAATAAGTAATACTCCAGCAAAAATTAAAAAAAGAATAGAGAACCAATGTGCTAGTCCATCCGGGTATAGTTTGATTGCTTTAAATGCGATGGTTAATGAAATAGGAGATATAATAAATAAGAAAACTAAGATGGCTAACCTAATTAGCGCTTTTCCTAGAAGGTTTACATCTGTGCTCATAATTTGAAGTTTTTAGCAGCATTTCTAACACTACCATGTTTTTTTAATAAAGTACTTGCAGTATTCTGATTGATATTTAATTCAAGCATTAACATCCGTATTCCTCTTTCAACTAATTTGTTATTTGAGAGCTGCATGTCAATCATTTTATTTCCTTTTATTTTTCCCAACTGTATCATCGTCGTTGTAGAAATCATGTTTAAAACCATTTTTTGTGCAGTACCCGCTTTCATTCTAGAACTCCCTGTCACAAATTCGGGCCCCACAACTACTTCAATCGGAAATTTTGAAACGGCAGCTAATGGGCTATTTTTGTTACATGAAATACATCCTGTGATAATATTTTCTTGATTACACTTCTCTAAAGTTGCAATTACATATGGGGTTGTTCCAGAGGCTGCAATCCCTATAACGACATCATTGTGTGTAATTGCATATTTTTTTAAGTCTTGCCAACCTTGATCTGTAGCATCTTCTGCAAATTCAACGGCATTTCGTATTGCAATATCTCCGCCCGCAATTAAACCAAGAACTAGATCAGGCGAAACACCAAATGTTGGTGGGCATTCCGAAGCATCCAAAATACCTAATCGACCACTTGTCCCAGCACCAATATAAAACAAACGCCCCCCTTTTTTTAGTTGAAGAACAATTGCATTTGTGAGTTGTTCTATTTGGGGAATTACTTTTTCAATAGCAAAAGCAACTGTTTTATCTTCATTATTGATATTTGTCAACACCTCTGTGATTGACATTCTCTCTAAATGATTGTAATTCGAATCTTGTTCTGTAGTTTTTATAAATGACATGCTTCAAAAATACACTTTTTAAGGCAATTTCTGAAGTATGAATTGAATGTTATCTGTATTGTTTATTCTGTTAAACTTAAGGTATAAGTAGCCGTTTCTGAGATGTTAAAATATCCCAAGGGGAAATTCGTAGCATCTGTTGTGTTTACAATATTCCCTAACAATGAACTTGGAGTGGTTTGAAAAGGACCGCCACCACTTTGTCCGCTCTGACTGCTTAATACTCTAAAATACGTATAATAATCTTTAGAAACCCCAGCCATTTTTATCGTCACGTCGGAAGGGATTTCTACTTCTTCTTCTTGATAGAAAAAAGAGAAATTATAATCAGATCCATTAAAAAAACGATCCTCTATTGATAAAAATAAGTTATTTGTAAAGTCAAATAGATAAAAGTTTTCTTGCAATTCATCATCTGAGAATTCTACAATGACTTCGGTTTCATTTCCTGAAAAGAGCGTTTTGGTTCCTTGTTCAACGTTGATAAATAAGGGAGTTTTTACTTTGGATGCCTTTCCTTTAAAAACTTCGTTGTTATAAGTAACGGACAATTCATAGACGACATTATCTTCTGGAGTAAAAACACTTGTTGGTATATAATTACCATCTAAATCTCCATCTTCAAAAGAAACGATGGTATTGTTTGATGAATTTGCTAAAGTCACAAATGCATTGGTTACTAAAGGAAGTTCTCCATCAAAATAACCCGCTGATAAGCGCAGTTTTACAATGGCTTGTGTAGTTATAGGGATTTCGTCGAAATAGACCTCAAAGAGTGCTTCAACGACTAGTTTTGGTGTTCCAGTTGGAACGTTAATTTCAACAACTTCTTCACAGCTAAAAAGAAAGATTGTGCAACATATAAGGAGGGCTATTTTTTTCATTTTTTTTTAGAATTTAAAGTTATAGGTTACTGAAGGCACCAAACCAAAAATGGATGTTTTTATAGCTTCATTTCTATAGGTTTCTTGGTTCTGCTTGAATGAAATAGAGGCTGCGTTTTTACGATTGTAAAGATTGTAGAATCCAAAAATCCATTCCCCTTTCCATCTTCTGTCTTTATTTTTGCTGGGAGTTAAAGTGGCAGAAATATCTAATCTATGGTAGGCTGGCAATCTGTCCGAATTTCTACGATTATCATCGTAGATTGGTACATTTAAGCCTTGAAATTGGTATTGACCCACAGGGTAATTGGTAGGTTGTCCTGTTTGCAAAAGAAAGTTGGAGCTAAATTTCCATTTTTCATTCAACTCATAACTCGCATTTATTGATATATCATGCGTTTTGTCATAGGGCGTATTGTACCATTTGCTATTGTTGATTCCAGGTTCATTTTCATTTCTGCCAGCGGTTAATTGTTCAGATTTAGAGAGTGTATAAGCAATCCATCCTTTTATTTTTCCTTCATTTTTTTTGAGTAAAAACTCGAGACCATACGCCCTTGCCCTTCCATTTAAAATAACAGTTTCAATTTCATTATTGGCTACTAAGTTGGCACCGTTTATATAGTCAATCCGATTTTGAATATCTTTATAAAAAACTTCAGTTTCCAAAGAATAATTCCCTTCTTTTATGTTTTTGAAATATCCTACAGCAAATTGATCTAGCAATTGTGGTTTAATAAAAGTACCACTTGGCGCCCAAATATCCAATGGAGTAGGAGAGGCAGTATTGGACAGTAAATGTAAATACTGCGCCATTCTATTATAACTTGCTCTTATAGAGCTGTCATCATTTAGTAAATATGAAAAAGAAATTCTCGGTTCAAAATTTCCAAAATTGGCAAGAACATCACTTCGTTTATAGTTTTCAACCCCCAATGCAACTGCAGATTCATATTTTTGTAGTTCTTGGTTATAAATCACAGGCATGTCATTTGCATAACTGTTCAACTCCTTTTGACCTAAACGCCTAAAATTACTGTATCGAAAGCCGTATTTTATTGTGAAAGCTGGATTTATCTTATGACTTGCTTCTATGTAAGCTGCAAATTCATTGGCGAATTTATTCGTCAGTTGTTCTGGGAGAATACCCGAATCGTCTCTGTTTGGGATTATTTTTCCTGGATTAAATTGTGTGTAGATGTCATTTATACCAAAACTCAATTTAAAGTTGTCCTTCATATAATAATCAAAATCGTATTTTATATTGTAGTTGGTAATCCCCGAATCCCATTCAAAACCTACAAAGTCGAGTGTGAGTCCATAGAAGTAATCTGAGTAAATTAAGGATAAATTAGAGAACAGCTTATCAGAAAAAAGGTGATTCCAACGTAGGTTTGCAACCGTATTTCCATAGGTGTTTACAAAGCTTTCGTTGATGCCAAATACATCTTTTCCAAAATAAGTAGAAAAGAAGAGATTGTTTTTTTTGTTAAAACGATAATTTATTTTACTATTTAAGTCATAAAAATAGGCTTTATTATCGTTGCCAAAAAGAGGTAAAAAAAGATGTGCATAAGAAGCTCTACCGCCCAGTAAAAAGGAGCTTTTTCCTTTTTTGATTGGACCTTCAGCTAGCAGTCTACTGGAAACTAAACCGACACCCCCCGTCAATTTAAATTCTTTATTATTTCCTTCTTTTTGGTAAATGTCCAATACCGAAGAAAGACGTCCCCCATATCTTGCAGGAATTCCTCCTTTGTATAATTGTACATCTTTAATAACATCTGGATTGAACACCGAGAAGAAACCAAAAACATGAGAAGAATTAAAAACGATGGCTTCATCTAAGAGAATTAAATTCTGATCTGCTGAACCACCTCTTACATTAAAGCCGGACGCGCCTTCGCCAGCACTTGTAACTCCAGGTAATAAAATGATTGATTTGATAATATCTGCTTCTCCTAAAACTACAGGAATTTGCTTAATTGTTTTGGCAGACAATTTATTGACACTCATTTGAGCGGTCTTAATATTTGTCTTTTCAATATTGCTTTCTATGATTATTTCATCTAAACTTTCTGCATCTTCAAAAAGATAGAAATCTTTTGTGTTTTTTTTAGTTAAATCGATTGTTTCAGTAATCGTTTTAAAACCTAGGTAACTAATATAGACCTCGTGTTTTTCTGCAGGAATGGTAATGGAGTAAAAACCATATTCATTGGTACTCGTTCCTGATTTTAATTCCGGGAAATAAACAGAGACCCCAATCAGGGTTTCATTGCTACTTTGGTCATAAACAGTTCCGCTTAGAGTAAAATTCCCTTGACTGAATATCGTGATGGATAGAAAAAATGTGAAAAGAAATAATATTTTTTTGGGATTTTTCATGTACGCTTCTTTTGTTAAGCAAAAATAGGTAAACGCTAAACAAATCAGCAATTATTAAGCTTTAATTTACTTCTTGATGATGTTATTATTGAAAAATAATTGCTCAAAATTAATAAAAAAAGAGTGCCATTTGGCACTCTCTATTATAAATAAATGTTAATAACACGTGTTTTAGATAGTTGCTAAAATAGATTTTAAAGTTGTGCTTACGCGCATCTCAGCAACGACTAGGTCTTCGTTAGGAAGGTAGTATCCTTTAAGGTTTAAAGGGGTTCCTTGTGCCGAGTTTAGTTCGTTTACAATTACGCTTTCATTTTCCATCAAGCTTTTAGCTACAGGAGTAAATTGCTTCTGTAATTCTGAGTTTTTGTTCTGTGAAGCCAATTCTTGCGCCCAATACATCGCCAAATAAAAGTGACTCCCTCGATTGTCTAATTCACCCACTTTTCTTGAGGGTGATTTTTTATTGTCTAAGAATTTATCGGTTGCATCGTCTAAAGTTTCCGATAAAACGATTGCTTTAAGGTTGTTTGTAGTTGTTCCTAAGTGTTCTAAAGAAACTGCTAAGGCCAAAAATTCACCCAAAGAATCCCAACGTAAATGATTTTCCTTTTCAAATTGCTGAACATGTTTTGGAGCAGAACCTCCTGCACCTGTTTCAAATAATCCGCCACCATTCATTAATGGAACAATAGATAACATTTTTGCCGATGTTCCTAATTCTAAAATTGGAAATAAATCTGTTAAATAGTCACGCAATACATTTCCAGAAACAGAAATTGTATCCTTTCCGTCCTTAATTCGATCTAACGTAAATTCGGTTGCTTTTATAGGTGATAAAATACGAATGTCTAAACCTGTTGTATCATAGTTTGGTAAATAAGTAGTTACTTTTTTAATAATTTCACGATCATGTGCCCTGTTTTCATCCAACCAAAAAACAGTTGGAGCTTGAGACGCTTTTGCTCTTGTAACAGCTAGTTTTACCCAATCTTGAATAGGTGCATCTTTTACTTGACACATTCTCCAAATATCACCAGCTTCAACAGTATGCTCAATTATCGTAGTTCCTGCTGCATCGATCACACAAACTTTACCATCTGTTACAATTTCAAAAGTTTTGTCATGAGAACCATATTCTTCTGCCTTTTGAGCCATTAATCCTACATTAGGAACCGTTCCCATTGTGGTAGGGTCAAAAGCACCATGTTTTTTACAGAAGTCGATGGTTGCTGTATAAATTCCTGCATATGAACTATCAGGAATTACTGCTTTTGTATCTTGTTGTTCCCCAGCTGCATTCCACATTTGACCAGAAGTACGAATCATTGCTGGCATAGAGGCATCTATAATAATATCTGAAGGAACGTGTAGGTTGGTAATCCCTTTGTCAGAATCTACCATAGCTAATGCTGGATTGTTAGAGAATATCGTTTCAATGTCCGCTAAAATTTCATTTTTCTTATCAGCAGGTAAGCTTTCTAAGCTACTTGTTAAATGCCCAAAACCATTATTCACATTAACTCCAATTTTCTCGAATACTTCCTTGTGTTTTGCAAATAAGCCTTTGAAGAAAACTTTGACCGCATGCCCAAAAATAATTGGATCAGAAACTTTCATCATTGTTGCTTTCATGTGTAATGAAAACAATACGTTTTGTCTTTTTGCATCTGCAATCTCTGTTTCTAAGAAAGACAGTAATGCTTTTATGTTCAACGTAGTAGCGTCAATAATTTCTCCCGATAAAAGAGAAATATTTTCTTTTAAGACAGTCTTGTCACCGTTAGTGGCAATATGTTGAATGCGAACTGTTGTCGCATTTGCTAAGGTTACTGATTTTTCATTGTGTGCAAAATCACCTTCCGCCATTGTAGCCACATGCGTTTTAGAATCTGCAGACCATGCACCCATAGAGTGTGGGTTCTTTTTTGCATAATTCTTAACGGCTTTTGGAGCTCTTCTATCAGAGTTCCCTTCTCGTAAAACAGGATTTACTGCAGAACCTTTTATTTTGTTGTAGCGAGCTAAAATAGCTTTGTCCTCTTCTGTTTTAATTTCTTCAGGAAAGTTTGGCAATGCATATCCTAAAGCTTGTAATTCAGTAATGGCTGATTTTAATTGCGGTACAGAGGCACTAATGTTGGGGAGCTTAATAATGTTTGCTTCAGGTTTTTTTGCTAATTCTCCTAATTGAGCCAATGCATCCTCTACTTTTTGAGTATCTTTTAAATATTCTGGAAAATTTGCCAATATTCTTGCTGCTAAAGAAATGTCTTTTGTTTCAATTTCTATGTCAGATGAATTTATAAATGCCTTTACAATAGGTAAAAAAGAACGTGTTGCCAAAGCCGGTGCTTCGTCTGTTTTGGTGTAAATAATTTTAGCCATTATTTGATGTATTTTTTAAAAAGCTTTTTAGCTCGAAATCGATAGAATTTTGCTTAAAAATAAGTTGAGCAAATTTAAGAATTAAGACTGATCTTTTTACTGTTAAATTCTTATTTATTGAAAGGATTAATTGCGAAAAACATAAAAATAAGTCTGTAAATTGTGTTTTTGATATAAGATAAAAGCCATATTTTATAATTTCTTACAGAATATGGCTTTTTTGAAATAGATTTAGAATGTTTGTTATGCTAAAAAACAATTAAAACATATATCTTATATTTCTTTTTTAGTAGAAACGATAAGCACTATTTCATGCTGAAACTTCCTTAAAAATTGTGTTCACAATGTTTTTTGAGGAATGAATCAATTGTTTTAATTTCCTCCTATTCTAAATTTACTAATTATACATTTTCAGTATTGCTCATTACCTTCATAATTATTGCAACGACCTACTCAAAATCTTCATTTTAGTAAATAATTCAAATAAAACAAGATATAAAGAACGTTCCTTTATGAAGTTTATCGGACTTTTCTTAAAATATCGGATTCCCGCTATTTATAGACCTTAGTAAACTATAATACAAATATAGAGCAGCTTTCTGTGTTTTAGAAATTATTAATGAATTAGAAATCAACACATTATTAACTTTAGTTATTCACATTTGTTCATGAAAAAAGCGTTATGATGAATCACAACGCTTTTATATACTTTTATGTAAAAAAGATTATCTTCTTTTTTCAGTAATTCTTGCTTTTTTACCAGTAAGACCTCTAAAGTAGAAAATACGAGCTCTACGTACTTTACCTCTTTTGTTCACTTCAATTTTTTGAATAGAAGGTAAGTTAACAGGGAAAATTCTTTCTACACCTACAGTACCAGAAATCTTTCTGATTGTAAAAGTTTCTGAAAGACCAGCACCTCTTCTTTGAATAACAACTCCTCTAAAAAACTGAGTTCTTACTTTTTCTCCCTCTTTAATTTCGTAGTATACAGTAATAGTATCACCAGCAGCAAATTCTGCAAATTCTTTTTTTGTTACAAATTCGTTTTGAACAAATTTTATTAAAGCTTCCATATTTTAATTTAATAGTTTTTGTAAAACAACGTTCACGATTTCTTCGTCAGAGGTTAATTTAGCGAGTGCAAAAATAGGACTTTTTTTTTATTACTAAAACTAAAATGGATTATTTTTTTGGTTGATAATCAGTGCAAAAGAAAACCCAAAACTTTCTACTTTCACGTTCATTTATTTTTATAATAATCGGGGCTAATTGGGTGACTGTTTTAAAGTGATTTTTCAACAGCGGATTTGCTTTTTCTGAAAGAAAATCATTTTTAAAACGCTTATCAGAATCTATAAAAAGGGCGTTTTTTCCTTTTAGAACAGCTAGGTCATCTCCTAAATAATCGAAATGTAAAGCAGGCAAACCAATAATATTTTGCGCATATACCTTTTCTTTCATAAAAAAGTTTAGCGCCGCAGAGGTTTTGTAATTGTCGTTCGAAAAAATAAATGTGGTTGCGTTTTTTTCTTTTAGGGCGCTTATTTCTTCTCCTAATTCTTTCCAACCAACCCATGTGTCGTCACTCTTTATAGGAACTAAATAGAATAGTATTTGAAGACTTACTAGCAGGTGGAAGACAATGGAAAAGAGTATTTGAATTTTTAATAACTTCTTGCTGATAAACATCCCTGCTAGAATGATTCCAGTGATATAGGAGGGCATCAACCAATTTAATTTCACCCAATAAATTGGAGTCAATGCAAAAAAACCTATAAAAGTGGGTATAAAAAATGCCAGTAAAAATAATGTTTTAGCTTGTGGTAGTTTGAATTGTAAGAGAGCCCGTTTGCTATACTTAAAAGTAAAACTCACAAAAACCAAAAATAATATGGGGAGTAATAGCAACATTTGATGGCCAATAGCTCCAAAAAAATATTTGGGAGAAATATTAAATTCAGAAATTGATTGGGTTCTTTTTGAAGATTGAAAAGCAAATGAAGCAAAATCATTCTGATAGTTCCAATACCATACTGGAAACGTTACCGCAATTGATACTAAGATACCACTCCAAAGCCAAGGTGAAATTAATAGTTTCCTATGTTTGTTTGAGAATAGAAGAAATAAGACCAATCCTATTTGTAATAACAATGCAGTGTACTTGCTATTAAAAGCCAACCCCATTGCGATGCCTCCTAAAACGAAAAACCATTTCTTATTTTCAAAAATAGCTTTATAAAGGCAGATTAAACTCAGTGTCCAGAACAACAAAAGGGGTACGTCTGGTGTAGAATTAAAAGATAAGATAGAAATAAATATCGTAGATGAAATGAGTAGTAATGCGCGCGCCAGTTTTTGCTTTGATAAGAAATAAGAGGCTAATTTATAAAAACTTACTAGTGTAATGGAGGTGACAAAGAAATCCGAAAATTTTACAACAAAAACTGAAGTTCCAAAAAGTTCTGTAAAAAAACGAAGTAGATATCCAATCATTCCTGGATGATCAAAGTACGAAAGCGATAAATTTTGTCCGTATAAATAATAGTAAGCATCCTGAGGCATTAAGCCCATAAACGGAAGTAACAATAATCGAAATATTTGAAAACCAATTATCCAAATTAATATTTTACGATTGTGTATTGACAATTTTATTTTTTTTAAAAAGTGATTAAATTTTTTAGAAGTAAAGAACATTAATGATTTTTATCCAATAAGTCAGGTCTTATTTGTTCAGTTCTTTCAAATGCTTTATCACTTCTCCAATTTTCAATTTTTGGAAAATTGCCCGACAATAATATATCTGGAACTTTGTTTCCTTCAAAGTTTGAAGGCCTTGTGTATACGGGAGGCGATAATAAATTATCTTGAAAAGAATCTGTCAAAGCAGATTGTTCGTCGCCAATAACACCTGGAATTAAACGAACAACGGCATCAACTAGTACAGCAGCAGCAAGTTCACCACCTGTCAATACATAATCTCCAATGGAAATTTCTTTGGTAATGTACAAATCTCTAATTCGTTGATCAACCCCTTTGTAGTGACCCGTTAAAATCAGGATATTCTCTTTTAATGAAAGTGTGTTTGCGGTAGATTGGTTCAATGTTTTTGCATCAGGAGTCATGTAAATTATTTCATCATAAACACGTTCTTCTTGTAAATTTTTGATACAATTTGCAATGGGTTCTATCATTAGTACCATTCCAGCACCACCTCCAAATTGTGTGTCGTCTATTTGTCGATAGTTCCCCAAACCAAAATCACGAAGATCATGTAAATGGATTTCCGCCAATCCTTTTTCTTGAGCTCTTTTAATGATTGAATGGTTAAAAGGACTTTCTAATAATTGGGGTGAAACAGTAATGATGTCTATTCGCATGCTGCAAATGTACCATTTTTGTGAGGGAATAAAAGTGGTAGCTATTTAAAAAATAAAAAAAGCTCAGTTTGAAAAAACTGAGCTTTGGTAATCGTTTATTCGAGAATGTTTTTTTATTTTACACCCATCAATTCTACGTCAAAAATTAAGGTAGCATTTGGTGGAATTACACCTCCAGCTCCTGCTTCTCCGTATCCTAAGTTTGATGGAATTACAAAGCGGGCTTTATCACCTACTTTTAATAATAGAATTCCTTCATCCCATCCAGCAATTACTTGCCCAACACCAACATTAAAATCGATTGGTTCTTTTCTCTTATATGAAGAATCGAAAACAGTTCCGTCTAACAACTGTCCTTTATAGTGTACAGAAACTCCAGCACCTTTTGTAGCTTGTTTTCCGTTTCCTTTTTGTAAAATTTGGTAACGCAATCCGCTTGAAGTTTCATCATAACCAGCAGCAACGGTGTCTAATAATGCTTTTTGTGCTGCTTTTTCTTCTGCGTCACGTGTTTCTCTAGATCCTTCAAAAGTTCTAAAAGCTTCAACAGCGTTAAATTTTTCAGCAGCTTCACCAACTCGAATAATTTCTACAGAAGTAAGCTCGTCTCCTTGTCCAATTGCATCCACAATATCTTGACCTTCTAAAACACTACCAAAAACAGTATGTTTGTTGTCTAGCCAAGGAGTAGGGATGTGGGTAATATAAAATTGACTTCCGTTTGTAGCGGGTCCTGAATTGGCCATCGCTAATTTTCCAGGTGCATCGTGCTTTAAATCTTGATGAAACTCATCATCAAATTTATATCCTGGGTTACCAGTTCCAGTTCCTTGTGGACATCCTCCTTGGATCATGAAATCTGGAATTACTCTATGGAATTTTAAACCATCATAATATGGTGTTCCTTGAGGCTTTACCTCGTTTTCTAAATTTCCTTCAGACAAAGCAACAAAGTTACCAACGGTACCAGGTGTTTTTTCGTCTTCTAATTTTACTAAAATTTCACCTTTTGATGTAGTGAATTTTGCGTATATCCCGTGATTCATAATTAATTGTTTTTAGTTTTTAAATTCGCTTGTGAAATGTAATTTTACGGTTGGGTATTTGCTTTGCGTCATTTGAATGGTAAAAGCAGAGTCTGCTAAAAACACCAATTGACCTTCTTTATCTTTTGCTAAAAATCGTTGTTTGACTCTTTTGAAATCAAGAAATTCGGCGTTTTTAATGTCTTCAGGCTCTACCCAACATGCCTTGTGAGCTTGTAGGTTTTCATAGCTACATTTAGCACCATATTCATGCTCTAATCGATACTGAATTACTTCATATTGTAGGGCTCCAACTGTTCCAATTACTTTTCTACCATTGGTGTCTAAGGTAAACAGCTGTGCAACTCCTTCGTCCATTAATTGATCCAACCCTTTAAACAACTGTTTGGATTTCATTGGATCGGCATTGTTTACATAACGGAAGTGTTCTGGAGAGAAACTTGGTATTCCTTTGAAATTTAGTTGCTCGCCTTCTGTTAAGGTATCCCCAATTTTAAAGTTTCCGGTATCGTGTATTCCTACAATATCTCCTGGATATGAAATGTCTACAATTTCTTTCTTTTCAGCAAAAAAAGCATTTGGACTTGAGAATTTTACTTTTTTACCATTCCGAACATGTAGGTAAGGAGCATTTCTTTTAAAAGTTCCTGAAACTATTTTTATAAATGCTAGTCTGTCTCTGTGCTTAGGATCCATATTTGCATGGATTTTAAAAACAAAACCAGTCATTTTTTCTTCTTTTGAGTCTACTAAGCGCTCTTCTGCTTTTTTTGGAAGTGGTGCAGGTGCAATCTCTATAAATGCATCTAATAATTCTTTTACTCCAAAGTTGTTTAAAGCCGAACCGAAGAAAACAGGTTGAAGTTTACCGTCTAAATATTCTTTTTGATTAAATGGAGGGTATACTTCATCAATTAACTCTACTTCCTCTCGCAAGGTCTCTGCAGCAGTTTCTCCAACAATTTCATCGAGTTTAGGATTTGATAAATCATCAAATTCAATCCCTTCAGAAATGGAAGTTTTATTATCACCAGAAAAAAGGTTTAATTTCTTTTCCCAAATATTATAAATTCCTTTAAAGTCATATCCCATTCCAATAGGGAAACTCATCGGGGTAACACGCAAACCTAGTTTTTGTTCTACTTCATCCAGTAAGTCAAAAGCATCTTTACCTTCTCGATCTAATTTGTTGATAAAAACCAACATGGGAATGCTACGCATTCTACACACTTCTACTAATTTTTCCGTTTGTGGCTCTACTCCTTTTGCAACATCAATCACAACAATAACACTGTCTACAGCAGTTAAAGTTCTAAAGGTATCTTCTGCAAAATCTTTGTGACCGGGTGTGTCAAGAATATTGATTTTCTTGTCATTATAGATAAACGCTAAAACAGAAGTCGCAACAGATATACCACGTTGACGCTCTATTTCCATAAAATCGGAAGTTGCCCCTTTTTTTATTTTATTGTTTTTTACGGCACCTGCTTCTTGTATAGCACCTCCAAAAAGTAATAATTTTTCTGTTAAGGTTGTCTTTCCTGCATCTGGATGTGAAATAATTCCAAATGTTCTTCTACGTTTAATTTCTTCTAAAAAACTCATCAATGAAAATTAGGCTGCAAAGATACGTTTTACAGCGGCAAATATCAATCTAAAATTTCGACTTTCATATTTACGTCTTCTTCTGGCCATTCGTCTTCTCCGACCTTTAGTTTTGCAATTTTATCCATGGTGTCGAAACCAAAAACTACTTCTCCAAAAACGGTATGTTCATTGTTTAGATGATGTGCTCCTTTTCTGTTTTGAACAATGTAAAATTCGAAAGGACTCGATAATTTTTCTGGGTTTTTTTTCCAGTCTCTAGCTGCTGCCAAAGCACCATATTGATGTCTTCTTTTTTTTCTAAATTCTTTAGGCAACTTATAGTTGCCATATTTATATCGATCTTTTACAGTTTGAAAATTGTCAGAATTTCCGCCTTGTAATACAAAGTTTTTTGCAACCCTGTAAAACACAGTCGTATCAAAGTATTTTATTTTTGTTAGAAAAATAAAATTGGCTCTATGTAGTGGAGTGTCATTGTATAATCGAATTTTAATATCCCCGTAGTCTGTTCTTATAATAATTTTTGTTTCTTTATTTTTCTTGCCATATGCGTTTAGAAAAGCAGTAACATTATGTTTGTTTAAACTATCCCAAGTTTTTTCGATCCGTTTTTCTTTTTTTTCTAATTTTAAAGGCGTTTTTTTTAATGGGGTTTTCTTTTCTTCTTTACATTGATAAAAAACAACGAAAAATAGCAGAAATAATATTTTAAATACGATTTTCATGAATAAGAATCATTTTTCACAAAGATAGCCTTTCGCCAGTTGAGTGGAAAATAGTTTTATCTTCTATAATGTTTATTTATCGACAAACATATAATTTACTACTGATCCAATAATTAGGATTATAAGAAGAGATATGAATAAACGATTTCTATTTTGTTAATGTTAAATAGACGTCTGCATTTACAGTCAAACTATCAATAGATAAATTTAGAACACTATTTAATTGTTGGATTTGTTCAGCATTCAATTCATCTAAAATATTTTCGTTTATTGAACTTTTTAGACGCAGTGTATCGTTGCTATAATAGAAGATGTTGGATAAAACAGCTTCATCTGCATTCGAAAATGTAATCGTATTGTCAAGAAGTGACCAAGATGCGGGAGAAATGAAACTAGGAATAGAATCTACGACTTGTTGAGTCGTAAGTTGTTCGTTTAAAAATGAAATAGTACCATTAAAAGTAAAACTCCCTGAAGTATAAAAATTATTTGGGTTTTCTTCAAATAAAGCGGTCATATCAAAATCACTACCAACACCACTATAAGCTCCTGTAGCACTTTGTCCATCGAAGTATGCTCCGGTAGTACCAATTTCCGTATAAAGTTCAGAAACGTTCCACACGCCCAATAAATCATCTTCCGAAATGGTTTGTTCTATTGTATCGTTGCTTGTACAACCAATCATACTAGTGAGGAATAATAAAACAAATAAATTAAATTTTTCACGATGATATTTTTTGTAAACTTAATTAAAAAAAAATATTTTTATAAAATATAGATGTTAAATATTAAAAATCAGTGCCTTATTTGTGTTAAATGCGTTATTAAATTACTAGAATTTACAATGAGTTCATAATTACATGGGATTGAAAAGTAAGTGTCAGTTGATTTCACTATTTTTGTACTTATGGAAGAACAAGTTATTTTGGTCGACGAAAATGACAATCAAATTGGATTGATGCCAAAAATGGAAGCGCATGAAAAAGCTGTTTTACACAGAGCATTTTCTGTGTTTATTTTTAACAAAAAAGGAGATTTAATGCTGCAACAAAGAGCAGCACACAAATATCATTCTCCGTTACTTTGGACAAATACTTGCTGTTCTCATCAAAGAGATGGCGAAACCAATATAGCAGCTGGAACCAGAAGATTGCAAGAAGAAATGGGTTTTACAACCGATTTAAAGGAAGTTTTTTCTTTCGTTTATAAAGCACCTTTTGACAACGGACTTACAGAACATGAGTTAGATCATGTGATGGTGGGCACTTTTGAAGAGAAGCCAGAAATCAATATTGAAGAAGTAGAAAATTATAAATGGATGTCTTTAGAAACAGTAAAAAATGACATTGAAGCAACTCCAGATATTTATACAGCTTGGTTTAAAATTATTTTTAAAGAATCCTATCAAAAACTAAAAAATGCCTAAAGTTACTGTACACAGAAAAGCACATTTTAATAGTGCACATCGCTTATATAGAAAAGATTGGTCTGACAAAAAAAACTTTGAAGTTTTTAATAAATGTAGCAATCCTAATTTTCATGGTCATAACTATGAATTAATTGTCTCTTTAACAGGCGAAATTGATCCTGAGACTGGTTATGTTTATGATTTAGGAATTTTAAAGAATTATATAAAATCTGAAATTGAAGAAGCTTTTGACCATAAAAACTTAAGCGTAGAGGTTCCAGAATTTGATAATTTAAATCCTACAGCTGAAAATATATCTGTTGTTATTTATGGGAAACTAAGAAAGTTGTTACCGCAGCATTTAGCTTTAAAAGTGACACTATACGAAACCCCTAGAAATTTTGTGACCTATTCAGGTGAATAAAAAGGAGTACCAATAAAGAATGAGCATTTATCAATTTTTAAAATTTGAACCCATCCTAAAAGAGAAAATTTGGGGAGGAGAAAAACTGACTTCTTTATTGCATAAAAAATCAGGACTTAAAAATATTGGGGAAAGTTGGGAAATATCAGGAGTAAAGGAAGCGATATCTGTAGTAGCAAATAAAAAACTTAAAGGATCACTTTTAAACAGACTGATAGCAAAATATAAAAGCACTTTATTAGGAGATAAGGTATTTAAACAGTTTGGGAATGATTTTCCGCTACTCATTAAATTTTTAGATGCAAAAAAAGCATTAAGTATTCAAGTGCACCCTAATGACGATTTGGCAAAAAAACGCCATCAATCTTTTGGGAAAAACGAAATGTGGTATGTGCTTCAAGCAGATAAAGATGCAAATCTAATTATTGGTTTTAAAAAGAACGCTTCGGTAAAGGAGTTTGTTTCTAATCTAGAAAGCAATATGCTTTTAAGTCGTTTAAATACAGAAAAAATTAAAAAAGGAGATGCCTATTATATTCCAACAGGTACCATTCATGCAATTGGGGCAGGGACTTTAATTGCAGAGATTCAGCAAACGTCAGACATTACCTATAGAATTTATGACTGGGAAAGACAAAATCTAGATGAAACTTTTCGAGAGTTGCATACAGAAGAGGCAAAAGATGCGATCGATTACCTTGCAAAGGATTCCTACAAAGCGGTCTATTCAGAAAAAGAAAACAGCACTTCAGAAATTATAACCTGTCCTTATTTTACAACAAGTATATTGCCCATAAATGGGGAGGTAGAAGTCAATCATCAAGAGAAAGATAGTTTTGTTATTTATATGTGTGTTTTAGGAAATGTAACGTTTCAATATGAAGATCAAATAGAAAAGTTGCGGTTGGGAGAAACACTTTTAGTACCAGCTTGTATGAAAGAATTCAAAATTATTGCTAAAGAAAAATCAAAATTATTAGAAGTTTATATCAAATAGCAAATTCGTATGAAAATAATCGCAATGATTCCTGCACGGTATAGTGCAACTCGTTTTCCTGGTAAATTGATGAAAGACCTCGGTGGAAAATCAGTAATTTTAAGAACCTATGAAGCCGCGATAAGTACCCATTTGTTTGAGGAGGTATATGTAGTAACTGATTCAAAAGCGATTGCTGAAAATATTTCTGATGCAGGAGGGAAGGTCATAATGAGTCAAAAGGAACACGAATGTGGTTCTGATAGAATTGCGGAAGCTGTTCAGGATCTAGACGCAGATATTGTTATTAATGTGCAAGGGGACGAACCATTTATTGATACTGTTTCGTTATCTAAATTAATTGCAGCTTTTAAAGACGACGTAAAAAAAGAGATTGACTTGGCATCACTGAAAGTTGAGATTACAGACAAGGAAGCTATTGAAGACCCAAATAATGTAAAAGTAATTACAGATAATTTTGGATTTGCACTTTACTTTTCGAGAAGCGTAATCCCGTTTCAACGAGACAAAGAATTATCGGTGAAATATTATAAGCACAAGGGGGTTTATGCCTTTAGAAAACAGGCGTTAATAGATTTTTATCATTTAGATTTAACACCGCTTGAAGCTTCAGAAAAGATTGAAGCGATCCGATATTTAGAAGTTGGAAAAAAAATTAAAATGATTGAAACAGACATTGAAGCTGTTGGTATAGATACTCCTGAAGACTTAGAGAAAGCAAAGAAATATTTAAATCAATCATAGATTACCAAAATGTACAAAGACATAAAAGTCATTGCTTTTGATGCCGATGACACCTTGTGGGTCAATGAGACGTATTTTAGATATGCAGAGCATGAATTTGCAAAACTACTCACAAACTATGAAACTGAGAATAAAATTGATCAAGAGCTTTTTAAAAAAGAAATAGAAAACTTAAACCTGTATGGGTACGGGATTAAAGGCTTTATATTGTCTATGATCGAATGCGCATTAGAACTTTCAAACAATCAAATCAGTCCAGCTACGATCGGAAAAATCGTAAATATTGGGAAAGAAATGCTTGAAAAACCAATAGAACTGATAGCAGGTATAGAAGATGTTTTGCAGTACCTACAAAGCGATTATAAATTAATAGTTGCTACAAAAGGTGATCTGTTAGATCAAGAACGAAAGTTAGAAAAATCGGGTTTGTTGAAATATTTTCACCACATTGAAGTAATGAGTGATAAAAAACCGAAAGACTACTTGAAGTTAATCCAGCATCTAGAGATCAATCCAAAAGAATTGTTAATGATTGGAAACTCTTTAAAATCAGATGTTTTACCCTTGTTAGAGATTGGTGCAGCTGCAATTCATTTGCCTTTTCATACCACCTGGATGCATGAAGAAGTTTCTGAAAAAGAGAAGGCAGCATCCTCCTATAAAACTGTTTTAAATATAAAAGAAGTTTTAACGCTCTTTTAAATAAATAAACTATTTTTGCACCAATAAATAAATAAGATTATGGCAAGCATAAAAAACTTAAAAAAAGATATTAATTACACTTTAGGAGATTTAATTGAAGAATGTTACGTTTATCAATTACTAAACCCTAAAGCAGATGTAAAAGCTTCTGAAGCACTTATTGATGAGTCAATTGCTACTTTCGATGATTTAATTGCAAAATTAAATGCTAAAAATGTAGAAAATAAGAAAGCTCATTATAAAGGAATCAGTTTAGAATTAGAAACAAAAGCTTCAGCTTTAGTTTCTAAAATTAACGCTTTATAAAGCATACAATTTTTAATTATATTTTAACGATTCTCTAACAAGGGAGTCGTTTTTTTTTGTTTATTTTTGAATCATAACGATATGTTGACAATATTTTTAATAATAGTACGTTAATATATAAATGATCTTTAATTTATGGCAAGAGCAATGTTAGAGTATACCAAAACGATACTGAAAAAAGTAAGCTTTAATTCAGATTTGTTTTGTAAAGAATTAGAAAAGGCATTAACGAGATTACTGCCTTATGAGTTGAATGAATTAACAATTTGGTTAAAAACCTTCACTAGTAATAAACCTGAATTATACATCTGTATGAATTTAATTAACCCATAAAAAAAAGGAAGCTATTCGCTTCCTTTTTTTAGTTGGTCTTTATCTTTTTTATGCCTGTATTTTCTCATTAATTTTCTACCAAATTCTTTTTCGGCAATCTGTAGTTTTAATATTTTTTTAATCGGAAGTATCATTTTTAGCTTTGTGAAGTAATTCTGACTCTCTTCAAATTTTTTCCGATCGAGGTACTGTGTCAAATTAAAAAGAACTAACGCTTTTCTTTCATCAATGCTATCGATTTTTTTTACAATCTTTAATTCTTTTTTTATCGCATCAGATTTTTTGCTTAAAAAATTAAGAATATTCTTATTATATTCATTGTAGACTGGCCAAAATTTTTCTGCTTCAGAAGAAGTTAAATCCAACTGTTCTGTTAAGTATGATATTTTTAAAAGTTTTATTTTTTCTTTATGCCCTTTTCTTTTTTGTGCGTTTGTAGAGAAGCAAAAAGCAAGTACTACAAAAAGACTGAATAAATATTTTTTCATATTAATAAAGTTCATTTAGAATTGTTAAATTATCATTAGCAGATATATACCGCTCAATATTTATATCTTCAATCTCTGTAAAAGCAAAGTCGATTTCTACTAAATCGTCTTCAGAGAACACCATTACAATGTCTTCTGAATTGATTTTTCTTGAACTGTCTTCCAGCCAATTTTCCATTTCAATATCTGTAATAGCGTCAAATGACGGTAGTACTTGTTCTCCAAAATTAAAAGAATTTAAACCAATAAATAAAATAACAGCTGCCGCGGCAATTAAAGGAACTCTTTTTAGAATACGTTGTTTAAGTGAAATTACCTTTACATGATTTTTATTTACTACTACTTTATTTAGAATGTTGTTTTCTAGCGTGTTGAAATAATTATTAGGAATTCCAAAGGTTGTTTTCTTTGTGTTTTTTTCTTCAAACAAATACGTAGAGAAATTATCTTCAATTTCTTCAAAGTAATTCTTAGGAACAGAGAAGCCTGTTTTCTTTCCAACCACTTGATGGATAAATTGCTCGCTATTTTCTAATTCTTTATTCATTAGTTATTTAGACCTCAATAGTTAAAGAAGGTTTAATTATTATTTTGTTGAATATACTTTTCAATTTTTTTTACTGCATGAAAATACGATGCTTTTAATGCGCCCACAGAAGTGGTTAGTATTTCAGATATCTGATTGTATTTCAATTCATCAAAATACTTCATATTGAAAACTAATTGTTGTTTTGTGGGTAATGTTGCTATTGCTTTCTGTAAGATGAGTTGAATCTCATCACCAGAGAAATAAACATCACTTTGAAGTGTAGCAGCTAATTCTGAATGAATCTCTGAAATATCTACCTTTCTTTCTTTTGCTCTTTTATTGATAAATGTAACTGACTCATTGGTTGCAATTCGATACATCCAAGAGTACAATTTGCTATCGCCTATAAATTTGTCGATATTCTTAAAAACTTTGATAAACGTGTTTTGCAATACATCGTCAGCATCATCATGAGAAATTACGATTTTCCGAATATGCCAATACAGCCGCTCTTTGTATTGCAAAATTAATTCACGAAAAGCAGACTCTTTGCTTTTTGTGTCTTTTAACTGCTTTATCAAAGTGACTTCGTCTGTCAATTAAATTATTTTATGGTTA
>CATIQU010000030.1 GCA_949519155.1 Polaribacter sp. SA4-10 | reverse complement strand
GGAGAGTAGGTCGCCGCCTTTCTTTATACTGAGACAATCAGTGTATAAAACCTCATATCTAACGATATGAGGTTTTTTTTTTACCCCAATTTAAAATATTTGTAAGAAATTGTTTCTTCCTATATTTGCAAAATAATAATCTAGATTCTTATGCGTACAAAAACCATTAAAAAAAATAAAATTAACGTTGTTACTTTAGGATGTTCAAAGAATATATATGATTCTGAAGTACTGATGGGTCAATTGAAAGCCAATGGGAAGGATGTGGTTCATGAGGATGTAAAAGATGAAGGTAATATCGTTGTCATTAATACCTGTGGTTTTATTGGTAAAGCAAAGGAAGAGAGTATTGATGCGATCTTACATTATGCGAAAAGAAAAGAAGCTGGGGAAATAGATAAAGTTTTTGTGTCGGGATGTTTAAGTGAGCGATATAAGCCAGATTTAGAAAAAGAGATACCTAACGTGGATCAATATTTTGGTACGCATGATTTACCTAATTTATTAAAAGTTTTAGAGGCAGATTATAAGCATGAATTAATTGGAGAACGTTTAACAACTACTCCAAAACATTATGCATATTTAAAAATTGCTGAGGGCTGTGATCGACCTTGTTCTTTTTGTGCAATTCCTCTAATGCGTGGTAAACACAGATCAACTCCTATTGAAGATATTGTTACGGAAGCAACTAAATTAGCTGAAAAGGGGATTAAAGAAGTAATGTTGATTGCTCAAGATCTTACTTATTATGGTCTTGATATATATAAGAAACGCGCATTGGCTGATTTGCTTGAAGCATTGGTTAGGGTTGATGGTATAGAATGGATTCGAATGCATTATGCTTTTCCAACAGGTTTTCCAATGGATGTCTTAGAAGTCATGAAACGTGAACCTAAAGTGTGTAATTATTTAGACATTCCTTTACAACATATTAATACAGAACTTTTAAAGTCCATGAAACGTGGAACGACTCATGAGAATACGACTGCTTTAATTCACAAATTCAGAGAATTTGTTCCAGAAATGGCTATCAGAACTACCTTAATTGTTGGCTATCCTGGAGAGACAGAAGCAATGTTTCAAGAATTAAAAGATTGGGTTGAAGAAATGCGTTTTGATCGTTTGGGTGCTTTTGAGTATTCTCATGAAGAAAACACGGGTGCTTATGTTTTAGAAGATGATGTTCCTGCTGAAGTGAAATTTAAACGTGTTAACGAAATTATGGAAGTACAGTCTCAAATCTCTTGGGAACTGAACCAACAAAAAGTTGGTCAAACTTTTAGATGTCTGTTCGACCGAAAGGATGGTGAATTCTTTTATGGTAGAACGGAGTCTGATTCTCCTGACGTAGACAACGATGTTTTAGTGGATGCAAAAGAGCACTATATTAAAATTGGTGAGTTTATTGATATTAAAATGCACGAAGCGGGTGATTACGATTTATATGGATCTCCCGTGAAAGCTTAAGAATATATTATCCGAATCCAAACGATTTCGATCTCAATAAAAAAGCAGTGTATAATTAATTATACACTGCTTTTTTTATTGCATCAAATTTTTGACAAACACTATTCTATGTAGCCCTTTTCGCGCATCCACGCATCATTAAACATTTTTCCAACATATCTACTTCCGTGATCATGAAACAATACGACAACAACGTCATCTTTTGTAAAGTGTTCTTTTAATTGTAGAAGCCCTTTTATTGCTGCTCCTGCGGAATTCCCTAGGAACATCCCTTCTTCTTTTGAGAGTCTTTGTGTGTATACTGCTGCGTCTTTATCGGTTACTTTCGTAAAACCGTCAATGACTCCAAAGTTTACATTCTTCGGCAATATGTCTTCTCCAATTCCTTCTGTTACGTATGGGTAAATTTCTTTTTCATCAAAAATTCCAGTTTCATGGTATTTTTTAAATACAGACCCGTAGGTATCTACTCCCCAAATTTTCACATTCGGATTTTTCATCTTTAAGTAACTTCCTACTCCAGAAATGGTCCCTCCGGTTCCAACTCCAACAACAAAGTGGGTTATTTTACCTGCTGTTTGTTCCCATATCTCTGGTCCTGTACTTAAAAAATGTGCCTTACAGTTACTTGGGTTATCATATTGATTTACATACCAAGAATTGGGGGTTTCTTCTCCTAGACGTTTCGAAACTGAATAATATGATCTTGCATCGTCAGGTTCTACGTCTGTTGGGCATACCACTACTTCTGCTCCGACAGCTCTTAAGATATCCACTTTTTCTTTAGACTGTTTGTCTGCCATTACAAAAATACATTTGTATCCTTTTACAATTGCAGCCAATGCCAAGCCCATTCCAGTATTTCCAGAAGTTCCTTCTATAATAGTTCCACCTGGTTGTAAACGACCATCTGCTTCTGCATCTTCTATCATTTGCAAAGCCATTCTATCTTTTACTGAGTTTCCTGGATTGAATGTTTCATATTTCGAAAGCACTAAACATGGCAACTCTTTGGTAAGTACATTCAACTTTACTAATGGCGTATTTCCAATAGTTTCTAATATATTCTTTGCGTATTTCATTTCGTTTTTTTACAAGTACAAAGATACTTGTTTTTTGTGCGTTACCTTTAAAGGTCGCGCTTTCATTACTCGCTTCCTGCAAAAAATGCAGAAGCGCTCAAACAGACCATTCAATCCCTAACGCGAATATCTGCTACCCAAATTTTATTGATTTTGCAGGGTTAATTTTTGTAATTATATAGGAAGGGATTAATAGCATTATAAAGCACAACACCAATGTTCCAACATTCAGGAGTAGGATTGTTAGTAAATTGATGTACACTGGAACTTCACTTACATAATAGGTTGCTGGATCTAGGGTAATAATTCCTGTGTATTTCTGAAATAGTAATATCGTTAAACCAATTATATTTCCCCAAAAAAGTCCTTTTAAAACTAAATAAGATGCGTTGTAAAGAAACACTTTTCTTATGGCCCAATTATTACTACCCAAGGCTTTTAAAATACCGATCATTTGAACACGCTCCAGAATTAAAACCAACAATGCTGTAATCATATTGATGCTAGCGATGAGGATCATAATTGCAATGATAAACGAGACATTGTTATCAAATAGTTTAATCCAATCAAAGATATTTGGATAACTTTCTACGATTGTTTTACTATTCAATTGGGCTCCAATTTGATTGTAAATTTCATTTCCTTTTTCTTCGATGTTATCAAAATTATCTAATAAAACCTCAAATCCGCCTACTTGATTCTTTGTCCATTTATGCAATCGTTGTACTTCTCGAAGATCACCAATCATCACACTATTATCAAACTGAGCAAAACCTGTATTGAAAATTCCGACAATGATATACTTTCTGTTGGAGGGTATTTTATTGATGTCATTTTTGGGAAAGGTTGACAAAATAGTGTCATTTAATTTCAATCTTAAACGACTCATTACCGTTTTGGAGAGTAAAACTTCCTTTGTTCGAGGTAAAGTTACATCAGGAATACGCCCTTCAACCATATATTCTTTAAAAAAAGACCAATTATAATCTGTTGAAACGCCTTTAAAAATGATGCCTTCAAAGTCATTTTCGGTTCTTAAGATCCCGCCTTTTGATGCAAATACTTGTACGTTTTTAATGCCCGAAATTGATTTAAATTTGGGATAGAAATCTTGATTTTTATCAATAGGCACCACAGAAACTTCGGAGTTGTTGTTGTCATAATTGACAATCTGTACATGCCCTTTAAAGCCCGCCATTTTATCACGAATTTTTGATTGCAACCCTGCACTTGTTGTGATCGCAATAAGCATAATAATAACCCCCAAAGCAATTGCAGTGATTGCAATTTTTATTATTGGAGATGAAATACTATTTTTATACTCTTTGCCAGCAATTATGCGTTTGGCGATAAATAACTCGTAATTCAAATTGATGCTTCTTTTTAAACCTTTCAAAAGTACATATTTATTCTTGCTTTTAGTCCTCAATTTTCAGCTGATTTCATGTGGGCAAAACTCAAAAGTGGTTTCAAAGAAAACGGATCAAGAAAATCAAATTATAAAAACAGGTGCTGAACGCACACAGTTGTATTTGAATTTATTAAAAGGGAAGAATGTTGCTGTTGTTGGGAATCAAACTTCGGTGATATTGAAAAGTCAACAGCGAAAAGGGATTCGGGAAGGGGCTTCATTTTTACACTTAGTAGATAGTCTTCTATTATTAGATGTTACTATTAAAAAAGTATTTGCGCCCGAACACGGTTTTCGAGGTAAAGTAGATGCAGGTGAAATTGTAAAAGATGGTTTTGACACTAAAACTGGCTTGTCTATTGTTTCTTTATATGGTAAAAACAAAAAACCATCTGCAGCGCAATTATATGGAATTGATGTTGTTGTTTTTGACATTCAAGATGTGGGTGCGCGTTTTTACACCTATATTTCTTCATTACATTATGTGATGGAAGCTTGTGCAGAACTTGGGATTCAAGTACTTATTTTAGACAGGCCCAATCCAAATGGACATTATATTGATGGCCCTGTTTTAGAATTGGAGCATAAATCTTTTGTGGGGATGCATACAGTACCTGTTGTGTATGGGATGACGATTGGGGAGTATGGACAAATGATCAATGGTGAAAAATGGTTAAAAAATGGAATTCAGTGTGATTTAAAAGTAATTCCGATTGGGAACTATACGCATCAAACAAACTACAGCCTACCAATAAAGCCCTCTCCTAATTTACCAAATGATAAAAGCATCAATCTCTATCCAAGTTTGTGTTTCTTTGAAGGAACAACTGTTTCTGCTGGTCGTGGAACTGATAAACAGTTTCAAATTTATGGATCTCCATTTTTAGATGCAAATGGATTTTCTTTTACACCACAATCTAATAAAGGTGCAAAATATCCTAAGTTTAAAAATCAACGTTGTTATGGTGAAGATTTAAGAACTGTAGAAAATACGTCTCAATTAGATTTGTCTTATCTAATAAAAGCTTACAACCAGAATAGGGATAAAGAGTTCTTTAATGATTTTTTCACCAAGTTAGCAGGGACAAAAAAATTGCAGCAACAAATAGAACAAGGTATGTCTGTGGAAGCGATTAGAAAAACGTGGGAACGAGATTTATCTACATTTAATCGGGTAAGAGAACAATATTTAATGTATGAATAAACTTCTTTTTGACGACATAGACATTTAGGTACATTGGTTTATTTTTAGATGTCCGTTTATTATTAACCTAAATCTTTTTTTTAAATAATACGAATACTTATTGCAAATTTAAAGATTAAACTTCTTCAACCCCTGTTGGTTCTCGATATCCTTGAAATGGTTGTTTTAATAATTCTATTAAAGAGGAGTTTTTAGTTTCATCTGGAAATGTGTCAACTCCATACACAATTTTATCCCGATCTAATTCGATGTAGGTGCCGAAAACACGATCCCAAAGTGAAAAGATGTTTCCATAGTTTGCATCAGTATAGGGCAATTTGTGGTGATGGTGTACTTTGTGCATGTCGGGTGAAATAATAACATAGCTCAGTAATTTATCTATTTTTTGAGAGATTTTAATATTTGCATGGATAAATTGACTTGTTATTAGAGATAAAGATTGATATATAAATACAATTGCTATTGGAGCTCCTACTATAAAAACTCCAAATAAAGTAAAGGCAAAACGTATAATACTCTCTAAGGGATGATGTCTGTTTGAAGTTGTAATGTCTACTTTATGATCTGAATGATGCACCAAATGTATCATCCACAATGGTTTTACTTTGTGTTCTGTGAAATGTGCTAAATAGGCTCCGAAGAAATCCAATAATAACACACCCAAACTGGCATACAACCAAACCGGCATTTCTGGCAACCAGTTAATAATTCCAAAGTCGTTCACTTGAACCCAATCTGCGGTGTTTAGCAACAAAAAAGCCAAAGTAAAATTGATAAGGATGGTTGTTCCTGTAAAAAATAAGTTGGGTCCTGCATGCTTCCATTTCTTATAATTAAACTGAAATAAAGGAATTCCGCTTTCTAAAAGCCAAAAAAATGTAATTCCACCTACTAAGAATAGACTTCTATGTGATGATGGTATGGTCTCAAAATATACGAGTAAAGTATCCACTGTGATTTATTTTTCTACAAAATAAGAAAAAATAAATTAAGGATAGACTTCTGTTTGTATGGTTTTAAAATTAAAGGGTTTGCAATAAAGTCAATAAATTACCTTCTTGTTTTTTTCTTATTGTATTCGTAAGGGATTTTTACTTTTAAGGCTTCTACGATATTATAAGCGGCTGGACAAACGGTTGTGTTCTCAATCGTTAAATCGGTAATTTGAATAAATTTTTTTCGATTGGTATGTGGGTATTCTGAACAGGCTTTTGGTCTTACATCGTAGATAAAGCAAGTGTTGTCTGATTCATCGAAAAAGGAGCATGGTGCTGTCTTTAAGACCATAAAATCGTCAGTATCTCGTTCTAGATATTTGCTTTCAAAATCTGCAACTCTCATTTTTAAATGCTTAGAAATACGTTCTGTATCCGTGTCTGTAAAGATTGGAGATGTTGTTTTACAACAGTTCCCACAGGTTAAACAGTCTGTTTTTTTAAACTCTTTGTCGTGCAATTCTTGCATTACATAGTCTAAATTCTTAGGAGTTCTCTTTCGTAGGTTGACAAAATATTTTTTGTTTTCTTTTTTAGCATCTTCTGCTAATTTAGGGAGTTCTTCTAAGCGCTTTTGCATGTAAAGTGGTTTTGAACTCACCGCAATACGGGCGAAATAATAGCTCGTGTTTTGGAAGTCTGATTGTGTCACAAAAATACAATTATTCTTGACCAAAAATCCTTCAAAAAAACAAATAAAAATGTTTAATTTCGCAATTCAATTTTTAGCATTCAATGAATATCCAAAATACCATCGAAACCAAAGTAAAGGAAGGTTTTTCAACGCTTTATAATACCGAAATTCCTTCGGTGGAATTTCAAGCAACCCGAAAGGAATTTGAAGGCGATATTACTGTCGTTGTTTTTCCGATGTTGCGGTACAAAAAAGGAAGTCCTGTTCAGATCGGAGAAGATCTAGGGAAGTACCTTGTTGATAACGTTTCTGAGATTACCAATTATAATGTTGTGAAAGGGTTTTTAAACTTGGTGATTGAAGATGCATTTTATGTAAATTTTTTCAATGCGATGTATCCGAATGCTACTTTTGGTTTTACAGTTGCAAATGAAAATGAAGATGCTGTTTTGGTGGAGTACTCTTCGCCTAACACGAACAAACCATTACATTTAGGACATGTTCGTAATAATTTGTTAGGCTATTCTGTTGCGGAAATCATAAAAGCTTCTGGAAAGAAAGTTTACAAAACTCAAATCATTAATGATCGAGGGATTCATATTTGTAAATCAATGTTGGCATGGGAAAAGTACGGTAACGGAGAAACGCCAACTTCAACGGGTTTAAAAGGAGATAAACTGGTTGGTAATTATTATGTAAAATTCGATCAAGAATATAAGAAAGAAATTGCACAATTAATTGCGGAAGGTAAAACGGAAGAGGACGCTAAAAAACAAGCACCATTGATTCTTGATGCGCAGCAAATGTTGTTGAAATGGGAAGCTGGAGACGCACATGTTGTTGCTCTTTGGAAAACAATGAATTCTTGGGTATATAGTGGCTTTGAGGTTACTTATAAGAATTTAGGTGTTGACTTTGATACTTTGTATTATGAAAGCAATACTTATCTATTAGGAAAAGATATTATTGATGAAGGTATAAAATCTGAAGTTTTCTATCAAAAAGAAGACGGTTCTGTTTGGTGTGATTTAACGGCTGACGGATTGGATGAAAAATTGGTATTACGTTCTGACGGAACAGCTGTTTATATGACGCAAGATATTGGAACGGCAATACAACGTGCAAAAGATTTACCGGATGTTGGTGGAATGGTGTACACCGTTGGAAATGAGCAAGACTACCATTTTAAAGTATTGTTTTTGATTCTGAAAAAACTAGGATACACTTGGGCAGAAAGCTTGTTTCATTTAAGTTATGGAATGGTCGATTTACCTTCTGGGAAAATGAAATCACGTGAAGGAACTGTTGTGGATGCAGATGATTTAATGGTTGAAATGACAACGACTGCCAAAGAAATCTCTGAAGAATTAGGGAAATTAGATGGTTATTCTGATGCTGAGAAAGCGGAATTATACGAAACGATTGGTCTTGGTGCTTTGAAATATTTTATTTTAAAGGTTGATCCTAAGAAGCGTATTTTGTTTGACCCAAAATCTTCAGTTGATTTTCAAGGAAATACGGGACCTTTTATTCAATATACCTATGCAAGAATTCAATCGATTATTAGAAAAGCAGATTTTGATTATGCAAGTCCCGTTTCTATTGAATTGCACGAAAAGGAAAAGGAACTGTTAAAACAATTGGAGTTGTTTCCAGAAACAATTCAGCAAGCAGCATCAAATTATTCGCCTGCGGTAATTGCCAATTACACCTATGATTTGGTAAAGGAATTCAATTCTTTTTATCAGAATGTACATATCTTAGGAGAAGAGGATCAGGATAAAAAAATATTCAGAGTACAGCTATCTAAAAAAGTAGCCGACACCATAAAACAAGCATTTTTATTACTAGGAATTAAAGTACCTGAGAGAATGTAAAAAATATAAAACTACTTTTTATGGACGTAGCGTACTGTTTGAAAAAAGAAAAGATAGTTTTAGTAAATAATAAAAATTAGTAAATTAGCCAGCGTTAAGGATTGAAGTGACATCCTTTTTATTTTTCATAAAAAGATATAACGGAAAGCCTGTATAAACGCCCAAATAAAATAAATACACAATTATGAAATACGACATCATCATTATCGGAAGTGGACCTGGAGGATACGTAACCGGAATTAGAGCTTCTCAATTAGGCTTTAAAGTTGCCATTGTAGAGAAAGAATCTTTGGGTGGAATTTGCTTAAACTGGGGATGTATTCCAACGAAAGCATTGTTGAAATCTGCACAAGTGTATGATTATTTAAAACATGTTGATGACTATGGTCTAAAAGCGGAGGCAATAGATAAAGATTTTAATGCGGTTATTAAAAGAAGTCGTGGTGTTGCAGATGGAATGAGCAAAGGAGTTGCCTTTTTAATGAAGAAAAATAAAATCGACATTATTGACGGTTTTGGAAAAATTAAAACAGGTAAAAAAGTAGACGTTACTGCTGAAGATGGTACGGTAACGGAATATAGTGCCGACAATATTATTATTGCAACAGGTGCACGTTCTCGTGAATTGCCAAACTTGCCACAAGATGGTGTAAAAGTAATTGGCTACCGAAAAGCGATGACTTTACCAACTCAACCAAAATCAATGATTGTTGTTGGTTCTGGAGCGATTGGTGTTGAGTTTGCACATTTTTATAATGCAATGGGAACAGATGTTACGATTGTAGAATTTATGCCCAATGTAGTGCCTGTTGAAGATATTGATATTTCTAAACAATTTGAGCGTTCTATTAAAAAAGCGGGGATTAAAGTAATGACGAATTCTTCTGTTGAGGCTGTTGATACTTCTGGTGAGGGAGTGGTTGCAACGGTTAAAACAAAAAAAGGGGAAGAAACTTTACACGCAGATGTTTTACTCTCGGCTGTTGGAATTAAATCGAATATCGAAAATATCGGTTTGGAGGGTGTTGGTATTATCGTAGACCGAGATAAAATACTAGTAAACGATTTTTACCAAACAAACATTCCTGGTTATTATGCTATCGGTGATGTGGTTCCTGGACAAGCATTGGCACATGTCGCTTCTGCGGAAGGAATTACTTGTGTTGAGAAGTTAGCTGGATTGCATACTGAACCAATTGATTATGGAAACGTTCCTGGTTGTACCTATGCAACTCCTGAAATTGCCTCTGTTGGAATGACGGAAGCCAAAGCAAGAGAAGCGGGTTATGATTTAAAAGTAGGGAAATTTCCTTTTTCTGCTTCTGGAAAAGCAACTGCTGCTGGAACTACTGAGGGGTTTGTAAAGGTGATTTTTGACGCAAAATATGGCGAATGGTTAGGATGCCATATGATTGGTGCTGGTGTTACGGATATGATTGCGGAAGCAGTTTTAGGACGTAAATTAGAAACCACTGGGCATGAAGTTTTAAAAACAATTCACCCGCACCCAACCATGAGTGAAGCGGTGATGGAAGCTGTGGCAGATGCGTATGATGAAGTAATACACTTGTAATTTTTCAGGTCTCTATGTAGACTGAAATCATAATATAAAAAGTAAAAACCGAAGCACATCGCTTCGGTTTTTTTATTGTTTAACTTTTGGAGCTAATAACTCCTATTTTCTAATATTTCCAACAAACAATTCGAGTTACTTTATTTCCTTGACTCATTGGGATTACTTTAAATGCAGTTGCGCCTAATTTTTTAGAAGATTTCTCCATACTCTCTACATTCTCCTTTTTAGAAACCAAACTTGTAAACCAGGTACTTTT
This sequence comes from Polaribacter sp. SA4-10, assembly GCA_949519155.1. GTDB lineage: Bacteria > Bacteroidota > Bacteroidia > Flavobacteriales > Flavobacteriaceae > Polaribacter. The sequence continues at coordinate 21,816 of CATIQU010000030.1, read as the reverse complement.
GTCTTTGTACAAAGAACTTTCATATAAATAGTTGTGCAAGAAAGCTTTTTCGCCCCCTACATACCACAACTCATTGTTGTTTCCAGAGAAATTTCTGACTGCGCTATTTCCTAAGTTTTTGTTTTTTCTTTTGTTAGCGCCTTGTGCTTCCTCTGCCGATTTGTAAAAGGGCGGATTACACATGACTGCGGAAAAGGAATCATCGTCTTCTAAAATGCCTTTTAAAATTTGATTTTCATCCAACTGTTGTCGTAATTTAATATGGGCATCTAAATTATTATCATCAATAATGTCTTGTGCAGTATCTAAAGAATCTAGGTCGATATCTACAGCAACAAAATTCCAATTGTATGCGGCAACTCCCAATAAAGGGTAGATACATGTTGCACCTGTTCCAATATCTAATATTTTAACATCTTCTTCGGTGGAAAGTAAATCGGCTAAATGATGAATGTAATCCAAACGTCCTGGAATTGGTGGGCATAAATTCTTGTCTGGAAAATTCCAAAGAGCTATTTTGTCAAAGGTAAAAAGCAATGCTTTATTGAGTTCTTTTACTGCAATCGGATTTGAAAAATCGATGGTAATACTTCCGTATTTATTTTCTGCAACAAATTCTTTTAAGGCTGGGTTTTTAATGATTAAATCATCAAAATCGTATGAGGTATTGAATTTGTTATTTGGGTGAAGTCCTTTGTCTTTTTGGCTCATTATAGTTCTATGATTGTAAATTGGAGTGCGAGTGGTTTTAGTTCTCTTTTTAAAGTATCTAAAAATTCAAGTCCGTATGCTAAATAATAGTCAGAAAAGTTTCGCTGACGTTCTTCCAAACTTTGGTTTGGGAGGAGTTGGTTTTGCAATGTTGTAATGCGTTCTACCAACTCTTTCTGTCTTCTTTTTTCTGCTCTTAATAATCTTTTTTGAAGATTTTCTAAGCCTTTAACTTGTTTTTTTTCTTGTGCGTTTACGGCTCCAATAAATGAAATATCCGTTTTCTTAGCTACTTCTTTTAGTTCTGAAAATTGGTTTTTTAGAGCATCAATCTTATGGTTGAAATCGATTTCAATGGCTGTATTTTCTAGAATTTTTTTTGACAACAAATCTTGCTGTTTTAAAAAGAGATCTTGGTAAGATATTTTTAAGTTTGTTAACTTTTTTTGTTGTTTTTCAGATACAATTTGTACAGAGTTTCTTAATAATAGGATCGGAAACGGTACGTTCACTTTTTCAAAATAGTTTTTCAACTCAAGCCAATAGGCAATTTCTCCGCCTCCGCCAATATAGCACAGATTTGGTAAAACCACTTCTTGGTAAAGGGGGCGTACAATCACATTTGGTGAAAAAGCCAATGGATTTTCATCTACTTCCTTTAAAATCTCTTCTTTAGAAAATGTGCGATCCGTATTGTTTATTTTATAGATGCCATTTTCAAAAAGAATGCGTTCACGAGAATTATCACTCAAATAAAATAAATTAATGACTCTCGGATTTACTTGTACTTTATAATTTTTATCTAAGGCTAAAATCGTTTTAGAAACGGCATGAAATGAGGTTTCATTTTCTAATTCATCTTTTACAATTGGAGATAGTAATTGTTTTAACGCAACGTCATCACCATCAACAATTACTAAACCGTATTCTTTAAACAATTCATTGGCAATATATCGTGTAGCACCCGCCAAAGTTGTATGTTCTAAATATCCTTTAGAAAACAATACTTTTAATTCGTTTGCATTTTTTGAATTTCCTAAATGAGACGAAAACTCATTAAAAACAGCCTCTAAGCCCTCTGTCGAAAATCGTCCGACAGCCCCACCAGATTCTCGACTCCATTGTACTTTTTTTTCTTGAAAATTAAAGAAATTTATTTCTTCAAAATCATGATCTTCTGTTGCCATCCAATAAACGGGTACAATATTTTTGGTTGGAAACTTCTCAGATAACGCTTCTGCCAGATTAATGGTTGAAAATATTTTATATATGAAATACAGTGGACCCGTAAATAAATTTAATTGATGTCCCGTAGTCACCGTAAAGGTGTTTTTTTGTTTTAATAAGGCAATGTTATTTTGTGTTGCTTCCGAAAGATCAAAACTTTCGTATTGTTTTTCTAGTGATTCCGATAAAATGTTTCTAGATTGAAGTTTGAACGATTTTTCTTTTTCGTCTAATTGATTTTTAAATCCGACGATGTTTGGGTAATTATCATAAAACGGCTGTATACTTTCTTTCTGTGCTAGATAATCAAGCATTGTTTTTGAGAAAAAACCTGTCTTCTCGAAAGGAAGTTGTGCTACTTTCATAGTTGTAATTTGTGAATCGTTTTAATAGAAAAGGAAGGTTTTGGGCTGCAAACTATCTTTCCTCTTAATTTTTGATAAAAATACACTATTTTGATGGTTGGACGAAGTGAATTCTGATTCTAACCTTTAATTGCTAAGAAACCTTTTCGAGTTGGATATATTAAAATGGGAAAATGCTTACATTTGAGAATCAAACATACCGTTACATGAAAATTAAATTATTTTTTATACTTGCTTTTTTAAGTTTTGGGACTACTTTTTCTCAAACAATCCTATCTCCTGCTGAATTTTTAGGCTACGAAATTGGTTCTCGTTTTACAAGACATCATAAAGTTGTGGATTATTTTAAATATGTTAGTAGTACTGCTTCCAATGTGAAATTGGAAAAATATGGAGAGACAAACGAGCACAGATCACTCTGTGTGAGTTATATTTCTTCCAAGGAGAATATTGACAATTTAGATGCAATTCGAAAAGACAATCTTTCTCAAACTGGGATTATCAAAGGGAGTGCGGTTAATAATAAAGCAATTGTTTGGTTAAGCTATAACGTTCATGGAAATGAAGCTTCGAGTACTGAAGCTGCGATGCTCACTTTGTATGAATTGATTACGAATAAAAAAGATTGGTTAGAAAATACGATTGTAATTATGGATCCTTGTATTAACCCAGATGGACGCGATCGTTATGTGAACTGGTTCAATCAGGTAAAAAGCACTCCATATACCGTTGATCAGAATGCGAATGAGCATGTAGAACCTTGGCCTTCTGGAAGACCAAACCACTATTTGTTTGATTTAAATAGAGATTGGGCTTGGGCAACTCAGGTAGAATCTTCACAAAGAATTGCTATTTATAACAAATGGTTGCCTCACATTCATGTAGATTTTCATGAACAAGGAATTAATAATCCGTATTATTTTGCACCCGCAGCAGAACCTTTTCACGAAGTAATTTCTGACTGGCAACGTGATTTTCAAACTCAAATCGGAAAAAATCATGCAAAATATTTTGATAAAGCAGGGTGGTTGTATTTTACCAGAGAGAGTTTTGATTTACTTTATCCAAGTTATGGAGATACCTATCCAACCTATATGGGGGCTATTGGAATGACCTATGAACAGGCGGGACATGGGCGTGCTGGATTAGGGATCCAAACCAATGAAGGGGAGGTTTTGACTCTGAAAGATAGAGCGATTCATCATATGACAACTGGTTTGTCTACGGTGTAAATTTCTTCTAATAATGCGACTAAATTAAATGTTGAGTTTACAAAATTCTTTGATAATTCGGATTTAAAATACAAGAGTTATGTCTTAAAAAATGAGAGTAACGATAAAATGAATCGTTTAAAAAAGTTGTTAGACAAACACCAAATTGATTATCAATCCGCTAAAAAAGGAACGGCAAAAGGATATCTCTATTCTACTCAAGAAGAAGGTAAAATGGATTTGACTTCTTCTGATCTTATCATTCATACGGACCAACCCAAAGGTAAAATGGTGAAGGTTTTGTTTGAACCAAAAGCAAAATTAGCAGATTCTTTAACCTATGACATTACCGCTTGGTCTTTGCCGTATGCGCATGGTTTTGAAGCGATTGCTTCTAAAAACAAATTACGTTCATTAAATACTGTTAAAGAAAACACACTCATCAACTCTGTTGCTGTGGGGGCTTACGCTTATATCTCTAAATGGAATAGTTTAGAGGATGCTACCTTCTTATGTGCGTTATTTCAAGATAACATTGTACCTCGGTTTAGTGAGAAGATATTTTCTATTGAAGGAAAATCTTTTGAAAGAGGAGCTCTTATCATTTTAAGAAATGACAATCGGAATGCTGAATTTGATTCTAAATTAATAGCAATTGCAAACAAGCATCAACGTTCCTTAACATCAGTTTCTACTGGTTTTTCTGACTCGGGTGTTGATTTTGGTTCCTATTCTGTAAAGCCAATCAACAAACAAAAGATTGCTGTTCTTTCAGGAGATGCAACTTCTTCTTTAAGTTTTGGGGAAGTTTGGCACTATTTTGAAACTCAATTACATTATCCAATTACAAATATCAATGCGGACTATTTTAGCGATGTTACTTTGCATTCCTATGACGTCATTATATTACCAAGCGGGTCTTATCGTGATGCTTTAAATAAATCAATGCTAGAAAAACTAAAAAAATGGATGCGCGCTGGAGGTACACTAATTGCGATTGGAAATGCGTTACGCAGTTTTGCTGATGAAGAGGGTTTTTCATTGAAAGAAAAAAAATCAGATGAAACTGAAGAAGTAGATAATTTAACACCCTTTGCAGATCGAGAACGTAAAAGCGTTGCAGATTTGATTACAGGAAGTATTTTTAAAAGTACAATTGATACAACGCACCCTTTAGGATTTGGTTATAAAACGTCTTATTTTTCTTTGAAATTAAGTGGTACTTCGTATCAATATTTAGGGAAAGGCGTAAATGTTGGTTATTTTGATCAAAGCACAAAAAATGTTTCGGGTTATGCCGGAAGTGAAGCAGTTAAAAACGTTCCAAAATCACTTTTATTTGGCGAAGAGTCTTTCGGTAATGGAAGTGTTGTCTATATGGTAGACAATCCCTTATTTCGATCTTTTTGGGAAAACGGAAAGCTTTTTATGGCAAATGCTGTTTTTCTGTTGAATTCTAACACGTTAAAATAAGGAGGTTTTATCTTCTGTTTACAGATAAAAAAAACCATCTCAAACGAGATGGTTTTTTTACTCAAATAATTCAAACAATTTATAACTTAAAAGAGGTTTATGAGATCTCTCATCTCTAAGTTATCAACTTTTGTGCCAAATTATATTTTTGAGTTTTTTTATTTTAAACGAAAAAAACACGATACTTAAGAGAGTGCCGTGTTTTGTATTTATGGGTTGCTAATTTTGCAAAGAGTCATTTCGCATGTTTATGTGCTTTGTATGATGAGCGAACTAAAGGGCCGCTTTCTACATACATAAAGCCCATTTCTAAACCTAAGATTTCGTATTTCTTAAACTGCTCTGGAGTCACAAACTCTTTTAGGGGTAAATGTTTTTTTGTAGGCTGTAAATATTGACCAATTGTCAATACATCCAATCCAACACCTTGAAGGTCTTTCATGGTTTGAATTACTTCTTCTTCTGTTTCACCCAAACCTAGCATTAACCCAGTTTTGGTTCGCATTCCGTTTTCTTTTAAGTATCTTAAAACTTCTAGGCTTCGATCGTACTTTGCTTGAATTCGAACTTCGCGCGTGAGTCTTCTAACGGTTTCCATATTGTGAGAAACCACTTCAGGATGCACTGCTATGATTCGATCTATTTGTTTTGTGTTTCCTTGAAAATCTGGAATTAATGTTTCTAATGTAGTAGTTGGATTTTCTCTACGGATTGCATCCACAGTCTCGGCCCAAATAATTGACCCTCCATCTTTTAAATCGTCTCTATCTACAGAAGTAATTACGGCATGCTTGATGCTCATAATTTTTATGGAACGTGCTACTTTTTCGGGTTCATCCCATTCCACCGTTTCTGGTCTTCCTGTTTTTACACCACAGAACCCACAAGAACGGGTACAAATGTTTCCAAGAATCATGAAAGTTGCAGTACCTTCTCCCCAACATTCTCCCATGTTTGGACAGCTTCCACTGGTACAGATGGTATTCAACTTGTACTTGTCTACCAACCCTCTTAATTCCGTGTATTTCTTACCAACGGGTAATTTTACACGCAACCATTTCGGTTTTTTTAGTCTTTCTTGAAGCATTACTGGTGCTGTCTCCATTTTCTATTGAATTTGATTTTGCAAAGATACAAAGGAAAGTTTTAAATACTTGATAAAAACCAAATACTGAACCCAACTAAAAATAGAATCCCAACAATGCTCCAAACCTTTAAATAAAAATTTGGTTGGTGTTCTTTAGGTGTGTGCTTTCCTGTGATTAATAGGTAGTTTAAAATGGCGTAAAAAGGCGCAGTTAAGAAAGATAGAATCGTCGCTATTTTTACCAATAACCCCATATTACTCATTCCATATTTTAAGATTAAGAATGTTCCTACAGACAGAAATATAATCCAAAACCAATAGTTCAATTTTGTTGTTTTCGGAAATAATAATTCCGTTGTCTTTTTCATTGCCCTTGGAGAAGCATCTAAAGTTGTTAGTGTTGTGCTAAACATGGTCGTAAAGGCCGCAATGGCAATAAAAACATAAAAGAATTCGCCAAGGTTTTGAGTGTATAAGTCAATTAATTGAGATGCAAATTTACCTCCTTTTTCTGAAAAATTTTCTCCCGATTGATGCATGACTAATGCACCCAATAGTACAAAACAGACGCCCAAAAAAAGGGTTCCAAGATATCCGATATTAAAGTCAAGGATCGCTTCTTTTGGTGTTGTCTTTTGGTTATTGTTTTTGCTTTTTTCGATCGACCAGATAGAATGCCAGACAGCAACATCTAATGGCGCCGGCATCCAACCCAGAAATGCAATAAGAAAAGTGATTTCTACTGTTCCAGAAGGGAGTATTTGTGTGATTTCAAAAGCATCCTTTGTACTAAAAATGGCAACTGAAACCGCAATTATTGTACTTACAGTTAGTATGATGATGATGTACTTCATCAGGTTATCTAGTAGTTTGTAACGTCCAACAACTAATAGTGTAATACTAATTAAAAGGAGTACCGTTGACCAAACGACCAAATCATCTGTGAGCCCAAAAAGTTGCGAGGCTAAACCTGCCGTAACGATAGTTACTGTTACCTGAATGGTAAACATGGTTGCGAAATTGAGCAGGTAATAAGCAACTAAAACACCTTTTCCTAATTTTTGATAACCTTCTAATAAGGTTTCTCCAGTTGCTGCGGCATATCGAGGGCCAAATTGAAAAAAAGGGTATTTAAAAAGATGTACTAGTAGTAAAGCCCACAACAAACCAAACCCAAATTCTGCCCCTGCTTTTGTAGATTGAACTAAGTGTGAAACTCCAATGGCTGCTCCAGCAAATAATAAACCAGGCCCTAAAGTTTGGAGGAATGTTTTTTTCACGTTAAGACTTTTTGATAATAGCTGCGAGTAACTTTTTTGCACGTAAAAGCTTGACTTTTACATTGCTTATTGATTCGTTAACTTCAGCTGCAATTTCTTTATAACTCAATTCTTGAAAGTAGCGCAACTGAATTACTTCTTGATATTTGGGTTTTAAGAGTTTAATGTCTCTAAGTAATTTTGCTAAATTTTGTTCTCTAATGATTTTATCTTCTGGGGTAGGACTATCATCGACCACTAAATAAATTTTTTCTTCTTGGTCTTGAGCATTTTCAATTCGAATTGAACTACTTTTCTTTCGCAATAAATCAATATGGATATTTTTTGAAATCGTAATTAACCAAGTTTTAAATACATATTTTTCATCAAAAGTATGGATTTTGTCAAAGGCTTTTGAAAATGTTTGTATGGCAATGTCTTCGGCATCATTTTCGCTATTGGTGCGTTTTAATTGATACTTATAAACATCTAACCAAAAAGTATCCAATAAATACTTAAAAGCAGTCTGATTTCCTTTTTTAGCTTCTGAAATGCTGCCTTCTAATTGTGTGTTCTTTATTTCCAAGGATTGGGTTTTGAAATCAAATTCGTGATAAAGATACTAAATTGAAATAATAACGGACCGGTTTCTATAAAAGTGAGCCAAAACATTTTGGCTTCTTTAATTTTAGCAGAAAAGGATTGTTGCATTTCTTATTAAGAAAAATGGAAGTTAATCATGTTGAGGTTCGGCACAACTGTCAAACTTATCGGGTGTTTTACCACAAAAACCACAAGACTCTCCAGTCTTATTTAACATTGGATTTTGACTTGCGCAAGTTCCAGCAAATTCACCGCCTTTTTTTGCCCAAATTTTAATGGCTATTCCAGCAACTCCAATGCCTAATAATCCGAATGTAAGTAGTAGTAATTTCATAGTTTGTAATTCTACTACAAAGATACGAAATCTATCGTTTTAACTTTTGTTTCCTGCTTTTTTTTGTACTTTTCGCTTTTAGAAAACTAGCTATTGAGTGAAGAAGAATTTATAAAAAAATTAGTTGACGGAAATCAAGCTGCTTTCGGTCAACTTATAGAAGTCTATCAACAAAAAGTTTTTGGCACTTGCATCTCTTTTGTACCCAACAAAGAAGACGCAGAAGACATTGCTCAAGAAGTTTTTGTAGAGGTCTATAAATCGGTCTCAAAATTTAAATCCGATGCTAAATTATCTACTTGGATTTATAAAATCACGACCAATAAATGTTTGGAATTTATCCGAAAAAAGAAGACTAAAAAGCGTTTTGCTTTTATGCAAACTATTTTAGGGGACGACCTCCCAATAGAAATGACCCCTTATTTTGTGGAAATCAACCATCCCGGTATCATTTTAGAAAATAAAGAAAAAACAGCACTGATTTTTAAGGCAATAAATTCTTTACCGGAAAGTCAAAAAGTAATTTTTACATTGGCTAAGATTGATGGTAAAAGTTATCAAGAAATTGTTGAAATTACTGGAAAGAGTTTATCCTCATTAGAATCCGTCCTTTTTCGAGCAAAGAAAAATTTGCAAAAAAAGTTAGAAAATTTTTATAGAAACAATCAATAGCACAAGTTTTTAAAACAATGTGCATCTAAAGAACTGTACAACTTATTGGACACCTAATAAAATGAACGAAACTAATAAAAACAAAATTGAACATACCTTTAAGGTGCTCACTCAGATAGACCCCGTTAAAGTGAGTCCTTTTTTTAGACACAAGGTATTACAAGAAATCGCAAAGGAAGCACCCGTAAAACAACCTCTTTTTTCTTGGTTAATGCCGCAATTTCAATTAGCAACATTGAGTCTTATATTGTGCTTAAATATTGGAACTATTTTTTATGCATTCTCCAGTTCAAAGGAAACGACAGATTTAAATATATTTGCCAAAGAATATGCTTTACAAACAAGTACGAATTCTATTTTAAATTAGAAAAGATGAAATCAAAATTATTACCAATACTATTAATTGTACTCATCGTTTTAAATGGCGTGTTAATTTTTATGCTATTTAAAAAACCGCATGAGAAGGGGTCTCAAAATAGAAATCAAAGAAATTTTTTAACAGAACAATTACAGTTTTCAGTAGTTCAAAAGGAACAATTTAACACACTAGAGCAACCTCATAAAGAAAACATGAATGCTTTTGATGCACAGATAAAAAGGAATAAAAATTTCTTATTCCGTTCTTTTTCAGAGAAGAATTTCAATTCAGATTCTATTACCTCTACAATTGGAAGGATTGTCGCTAAAAAAGAATCTGAGGTATTTCATTTCTTTCAGAAAGTTCGAAACCTTTGTAATGAAGAGCAATTAAAGTCATTTGATGACATTATAATGAAGGCATTGCACAATGGAAAAAGAAGACCTCCTATGGATGAAAGAACGCAATCACCAATGAAAAGGAATCATCCACCAAGAGATGGGTGAAGACCTCCGAGATAAAATACTGGAATTTTAATTTTCACTTTACCTATTAACAAGTGAAATTTTATATGAATGTTTAAAAATAGATAAAAAATGAAAAAGAATCAATTTATTAAGTGTGTGACCCTAGCGGTTGTAACTTTAGGTGTGTTTTATGGATGTAGTTCAGATACCCAGGAAGAGACATCAGAGATTATTGAAACCTCCTACGATACCAGTGTGTTACTCTCTATGTTTGACAATGTAGCTGCAGTTTCTTATTCGGTAAGTGGTTCAATGGTAACTTTTACAACAACAGATTTGCCAAACCATACAAGTCCTTATTGGGATGCATCAAGCCCATTATATGAAGCTTACAACGGAACAAACACAAGCTGGAACCAAAACCCAGGTTCTATCGGGGAACAGAATATAACTTTTACAATGACATTAAACCCTGCCGAAGCATTGAATAAAACAGCAACACCAATGGGTCCAATTGGAATTTCCAGAAATGGCGTTGTTTTTTTTAATCAATATGCAGCCGGAGGTGCTCCACTTACTGGAGAAATTAATTCTTTCGATCAATGGTTAGGACACCCAGCAATGACATTCTATCATTACCATATTGAGCCTGCTTATTTAACAACGACATATGGTTCAGATGCTTTTTTAGGATTGCTTTCAGATGGATTTCCTGTTTATGGTCCTTTGGAAAATGGAACAACAATTACCAATGCAGATTTAGATGATTATCACGGACATACTTCTGCAACTTCAGATTTCCCAGATGGAATTTACCATTATCATATTACAAATGAAGATCCCTATTTAAACGGAAACGGTTTCTTTGGAACTGCAGGATCTATAACGAGATAAGTTTGAAGAAAATAATATGCTTGCTAATTAGTACTACAATCTTCATTTCTTGCCAATCCAAAAAGCAAGAAATGAAGATTTCTGCTTCTAAGAATACCGTTGTTATTCCGAGCGTAGAAAAAGATCGGGGAATTGTTGAATTTGAATTGATAAATGGTGTTTTACTTTTTAAAGAAAAGCCCTATTCTGGAATTGTCAACGAGTTTTATTCAGAAGGGAACATAAAAACAAAATCTGAATATTATCAAGGAAAGCGACAGGGGTTCTATAATGGTTGGTATGTAAACGGAAATAAAAGGTTTGAGCGTTTTTATACCAATGGGTTGAAATCTCAGATACATCATGGTTGGTATTTAAACGGAAATCAAATGTTTGAATATCATTTTAATAAAATTGGACTGTATTATGGCAGTGTTAAAGATTGGCATGAAAATGGAACAATAGCCAAGCATTTTAATTTTGTTGATGGAGTAGAAGACGGAAGTCAGAAAATGTGGAGCCTTTCAGGCAAAACTACTGCTAACTTTTATACAGTAAACAGGGATAGACACGGTTTAATCGGACTTAAAAAATGCGTGAGCGTTGTTCATGAAAACGAATAGAAATGATTAAAAAAATACTATTACTAGTCTTGCTTTCAATTTTTTTTTCATGTAAAAATGAGCTTTCAGTCGATAAGTCTAAAACACTTCCTTTTTATAATTCAGCAGCATTTACTCCAGAGTGGATTTCAGAATATGATGTTAATTATTCTCAAATTCATACGATCGATTCGTTTGAATTTACAAATCAAAATGGGCATAAAATAACGAATACGGCTTTTGAGGGTAAAATTTATATTGCTGATTTTTTCTTTACAACATGCCCAAGTATTTGTCCGATTCTAGCCAAGAATATGGGAGTTATTCAAGAGTTCTATAAAGACGATATCACTATTATGTTACTATCACATACAGTTATGCCTTCAGTAGATTCTGTTGAAAAAATTAAAGAATATGCCATAGAAAAAGGGGCAATAGACGAAAAATGGCATTTAATAACTGGAGATAGAGATGAGATTTACAACATCGCAAGAACTTCTTATTTTGCAGATGAAGATTTTAAAAAGACAAAAGATGAAAGTGAATTTATACACACAGAAAATTTTGTCTTAGTAGATGGAAAAGGAAGAATTCGAGGAGTTTATAACGGTACTCTAGGCGTCGATATTTTACGACTTAAACGGCATGTGAAAATCTTAAAGAAAGAACTCTAAAACTTTTTAAGCAATCACATTCACTTCAATTTCTAGAGAAATTTCGAATTTTTTAAGTATTTTTTTTTGAATTTTTTCAGCTAGTTGAAAAATTTCTTTTCCAGTTGCATTTCCATAATTTACTAAAACTAGTGCTTGCTTTTCATGCACGCCAGCATCTCCAAAACGTCTCCCTTTAAAGCCACTTTGTTCTACCAACCATCCAGCTGGAATTTTGATTTCGGTCTTAGAAACGGGATAGTTTGGAATCGCTGGATTTTCTTTTTGCAGTGCTAGAAACTGCGTTTTAGAAATTACAGGATTTTTAAAGAAACTTCCACTATTTCCAATTTTTTTAGGATCGGGTAATTTGGATTTTCTAATGGCGATGACAGTATCAGAAATATTTTTTAATGATGGGGCTGTAATGTTGAGAAGAGCCAATTCATTTTCAATAGCACCATAAGAAGTTGTTAATTGATGCTTTTTTGTGGTGAGCTTAAAGGAAACGGAAGTTAAAATATATTTTTCTTTTACATCATTTTTAAAAATTGAATTTCGATATCCAAAATTACAGGCTTCGTTTGAAAAAGAAACCAATTTATTTGTTTCAATCTCCAATGCTTCCACCTTTGTAATGGTGTCTTTTACTTCTACTCCGTAAGCACCAATATTCTGAATCGGACAAGTACCAACATTTCCAGGAATTAACGATAAGTTTTCGAGGCCTCCATAATTTTGAGCAATACACCAAAGCACAAATTCATGCCAGTTTTCGCCGGCATTTACGGTTAGATACACTGAGTTCTCTTCTTCGCGATCTATAGAAGTTCCTTTGATATCGATAAGAACAACAAGTTTATCAATGTCTTTTGTTAAAAGCATATTGCTTCCACCAGAAATTAGAAAAAAATCTTTTTCTGTTTTCAAAAGTTGCTGCAATTCATAAAAAGAAGTAATCGAAACAAAGCGCCTGGCTTTTACATCAATACCAAAGGTGTTGTATGCTTTTAACGATATGTTTTCTTGAACAGTCAATTAGTTTGGATATTGTTTTAAGGCTTCTTTTAAAATTTCAACCGAACGAATTAAATCTTTCTTATTTAAAACATAGGCGATTCTAACTTGATTTTTTCCTTCACCAGCTGTTGAATAAAATCCGCTTGCAGGCGCAACCATTACCGTTTCTTCATTATGGGCAAATGCTTCTAGCATCCACTGTGCAAAATGATCAGAATCTTTTACAGGCAATTCTGCAACACAATAAAAAGCCCCTTTTGGGTTTGCTACTTTTACTCCGTCAATTTTTTCTAATTCAGCAATTAATGTATTTCTTCTTTCTACATATTCTTCAATCACTTCATCAAAATAACTTTGTGGTGTGTCTAACGCTGCTTCACTCGCAATTAATGCATAAGTGGGCGGGCTAAGTCTTGCTTGTGCAAACTTAATCGCAGTGGCAATAAATTGTTTGTTTTTTGAAACGATGCAGCCAATTCTTGCGCCACACATACTATAACGTTTCGATACTGAATCAATCACAATTGCATGTGCATCCAAACCTTCTAAAGAAAGTACAGAAGTGTGTTTTAACCCATCATAAGTAAACTCTCTATATACTTCATCAGCAATTAAATATAAATCATGTTTTAAAACAATTTGCTTTAATTTTTCTATTTCTTCTTCTGAATACAAGTATCCTGTTGGATTTCCTGGATTGCAAATTAAAATTGCTTTTGTTTTTTTTGTAATTAACTTCTCGAAATCTTCAATTTTTGGCAATGCAAAATTATCCTCAATCTTAGAAATTACGGGCACCACTGTTACTCCAGAAGCGTTAGAAAACCCGTTGTAATTTGCATAAAAAGGTTCAGGAATTATAATTTCATCTCCTGGATCTGTAATACTTCCAATGGTAAACAGTAAAGCCTCAGACCCTCCTGTTGTGACAACAATATTGTTTGCTGTTACCGGAATGTTATTTTTTACATAATAGTTTGCCAATTTAGTCCTGTAGCCCTCAGAACCTTCCGAACGTGCATAAGCAAGTGTCTCAAGGGTATTGTTTTTTACAGCATCCAATGCAACCTGTGGGGTTTTAATGTCGGGTTGCCCAATATTTAAATGAAACACATTGACGCCTCTTTTTTTAGCATCCTCTGCATAAGGAACCAATTTTCTAATGGGCGACTCTGGCATTTTAATTCCTTTTTGTGAGATAGTAGGCATAATTTTTGATATCGTATTTAAGATTACAAATTTGCGAAATATTTTTTATATTAAAACTGAAATTTCAGTTTCTTTATGTGTTAAAAAATAAAAATATAAAATGGATGCTATTTTCTTATTGTACCTTTCATATTCACTCAAATACAAGCGGTTATTAAAAAATTAACAATCATACTATTTTTAGTATTCAATAACAGTAATATTGTTTTTGGACAATCAATATTTCGATTTCCTAATGAAAATCGTTACTCTCAGAAACTCTCGTTTCAATTAATTAATAATATTATTGTGATACCTCTTGAAGTCAATAATATGAAGTTGTCTTTTATTTTAGATACAGGTGTTCATAAAACAATCTTATTTAGCCTTTCTGAAAAGGACAATTTGGGATTGAAAAATGTAAAAAAAATTTCTTTACAAGGATTGGGAAAAGGAAAAGCGATTGATGCGTTAATTTCCCAAAAAAATAAATTGAAGATAGGCAATCTAAAGAGTAACAATGAAACCATTTATGTGATTTTAAAAGATCAGTTTGAACTCTCAGGAAAAATGGGAACTACCATACATGGAATTATTGGATATAGTTTGTTTAAAGATGTTATTGCTAAAATTAACTATAAAACAAAAAAAATAATATTCTACAATCCAAAGAACTTTAAATCCAAAAAATGTAAAAGATGTGAAGAATTACCCATCAAATTTCACAGAAACAAACCCTATGTAAATGTTGCAGTACAATTGGATACTGTTGGAAATGAAATGACCCCTGTAAAAATGTTAATAGATACTGGGGGGAGTGATGCCTTTTGGTTGTTTGAGGAATCTCATGAAAAGATTAAGACACCAATTCGACATTATAACGATATTTTAGGAGAAGGTTTGAGCGGAACAATTTATGGAAATAGAGCTCGGATTCCAAAAGCTAAAATTGGAAAATTTGAAATAATACAACCCACAGTTTCTTTTTTAGATACTATTTCTACCCTACATGCAAGAAAATTTGAGACCAGAAATGGGAGCATTGGGAGTAATGTTTTAAAGCGATTTAAAGTTTGGATAGATTATCCAAATAAAAAATTAATACTTAAAAAATGCGCCGCGCTCTCAGGGGGGGTGAATACAATATGAGTGGTTTGGATATTGTGTACAATGGAGAAGAATTAGTAAAAGAATTGGATTCAGAAAAAGTAATTACCTACTCAGGACAAAACACAAGTCTCGAGAACAATAATAATAATACCATTACTTTTTCGGCAAGTTACCGCTTTAAGTTCAAGCCTTCCTATCGCATTGCCAAAGTTTTAAAGAACTCACCCGCTGCACAAGCAGGAATTTACCCAAATGATATCTTATTGAAGATTAATGGAAGTTCAGTTCATGAATTGTCTATTGGAGAACTGATTCATAAGTTGCAATCAAAAGATGGAAAAAAATTCAAACTGACCATCCATAGAGGTGGAGAAACCCTTAAGTTTCAATTTAAACTGAAGAAAAGAGTTTAATTGTTGGACAACATACTTTTCTCTTTTTCAAAAGAAATTTCGGAAGATACATACCCTTTCACTCGAATTACTTTACGAGTTTGCTTTGCATTCGAGAAAATAATGATCTGTTTATTAAACCTTCCTGGCTTATTCGTGTCATAAGAAACTTTTATTTTCCCTTTTGCACCGGGCATAATTGGCGCCTCTGGTTTTTCGGGAATCGTACACCCACATGTAGATTGTACTCTTTTAATAACTAAAGGTACAGTGCCTATATTTGTAAATGTAAAAACACGTGCGCCATCTGATTTTTTCGCGATTTTACCATAGTCAATTGTTTCTTTCTCAAATTGAAATTCTTGCGCAAGGTTTGAAAATGAAACAAGAAGGAAGGTAAAAAACAGCAAAAAGCTTTTCATAGTATCGATTTAAGTAGTAAAACTATAACAAAAATTTTGTTTTAAAAAATCAATGACTAATTTTCTCCTGAAAGTAGATAATTGTATTTTTGCGACCTATATTTTAAAAATTAGCCCAAAGTATGACAATTCCATCTAAATATGATGCCAGCCAGGTAGAAGACAAGTGGTACGAGTACTGGATGCAGCATGATTATTTTCATTCTACACCAGACGAAAGAGAACCTTATACGATTGTCATTCCGCCACCAAATGTTACGGGAGTGTTGCACATGGGACACATGTTGAATAACACCATTCAAGATGTATTGATTCGACGCGCACGTTTATTGGGGAAAAATGCGTGTTGGGTGCCAGGAACAGACCATGCATCAATTGCAACCGAAGCAAAGGTAGTTGCAAGATTAAAAGAACAAGGAATTGATAAAAGTGATTTAACCCGTGAAGAGTTCATTGCCCATGCTTTTGAGTGGAAACACCAATATGGGGGAATTATATTAGAGCAATTAAAAAAATTAGGGGCTTCCTGTGATTGGGAACGTACCGCATTTACCATGGATCCAGAAATGTCTGAATCTGTAATTAAAGTGTTCGTTGACCTTTACAACAAAGGACTCATTTATCGTGGGTACCGAATGGTCAATTGGGATCCAGAAGCAAAAACTACCCTGTCAGATGAAGAAGTAATTCATGAAGAAAGACAAGGGAACTTATACTATTTAACCTACAACATTGAAGGTTCTGAAGATACCTTAACCATCGCAACCACACGTCCGGAAACTATTTTTGGAGATACCGCTATTTGTATCAATCCAGACGATGCACGTTTTACGCATTTAAAAGGAAAGAAAGCCATTGTACCCATAAGTGGGCGTGTAATTCCGATTATTGAAGACACTTATGTAGACATCGAATTTGGAACAGGTTGCCTAAAAGTAACACCAGCACACGATGAAAATGACAAAGCTTTAGGAGAGAAACATAAATTAGAAGTCATTGATATTTTTAATGATGATGCCTCTTTGAATTCTTTTGGACTGCATTATCAAGGGAAAGATCGTTTTGTAGTTCGAGAAGAAATTGCAAAAGAATTAACTGAAAAAGGAATTTTGGTGAAAACTGAAATCCATACCAATAAAGTAGGAACCTCTGAAAGAACCAAGGCGGTTATAGAACCCCGCTTGTCAGATCAGTGGTTTTTGAAGATGGAAGACTTGGTGAAACCAGCTATAAAGGCAGTTTTAGGAGAAGATTCAGAAATCAATTTATATCCAAAGAAATTCGAAAACACCTACCGTCACTGGATGGAGAATATTCGCGATTGGAACATTTCACGTCAATTGTGGTGGGGACAACAAATTCCAGCTTTTTTCTATGGAGATGGAAAAGAAGACTTTGTAGTGGCAGAAACCAGAGATGCCGCTTTATTGTTGGCAATAGAGAAAACACAAAACCCTGCATTGTTGGCTTCCGACTTAAGACAAGACGAAGACGCCTTAGATACTTGGTTCTCTTCTTGGTTATGGCCGATGTCTGTTTTTGATGGAATCCGAAATCCAGAAAACGAGGAAATTAAATACTATTATCCAACCAACGATTTGGTAACCGGACCGGACATTTTATTTTTCTGGGTGGCAAGAATGGTTATTGCTGGATATGAATATAAAGATGAAAAACCGTTTCAGAATGTTTATTTAACAGGATTGGTGCGCGACAAACAACGACGTAAAATGTCGAAATCTTTAGGGAATTCGCCAGATGCGTTAAAATTGATTGAACAATACGGTGCCGATGGTGTTCGTGTAGGTTTACTTCTTAGTTCTGCTGCTGGAAACGACCTCATGTTTGATGAAGACCTATGTCAGCAAGGAAAACAATTTGCCAATAAAATTTGGAATGCCTTCCGATTGATTAAGGGGTGGGAGATAGACGCTAGCATTCCACAACCAGCAACAGCTATTACAGGATTGGCTTGGTACGAAGCAAAATTTCAGAAAGCACTTGCAGAAATAGAAGATCATTTCTCTAAATACCGTTTGTCAGATGCTTTAATGGCGATTTATAAACTCATTACCGATGATTTTTCCTCTTGGTTGTTAGAGATTGTGAAGCCTGCATATCAGCAGCCAATTGATGCAAAAACATTTGCGTCAATCATTGGAATTTTAGAAAACAATTTGAAAGTATTGCATCCATTCATGCCGTTCTTATCGGAAGAAATTTGGCAATACATTGCTGAAAGAACACCAGAAGAAGCCTTGATTATCGCAAAGTATCCAACAGTCAAAGATTTTGACGCAAAAATTATTGCTGATTTTGATGTTGCAACCCAAGTGGTTTCAGGAATTAGAACCATCCGTAAAGACAAAAACATTCCGTTTCGAGATGCCATTGAATTATTTGTGGTTGAAAACGAACTGAATGCAAAAGCGTTTGATGCAATCATTCAGAAATTAACAAACACGTCAAGCATCCATACCGTTTCAGAAAAAGTAGACGGAGCCTCTTTTAGAGTGAAATCAAATGAGTATTTTATTCCGATTTCTATGGACAACATCAATGTAGAAGAGGAGCAAGAAAAGCTGCAAAAAGAATTAAAAAGAGCCGAAGGTTTCCTTTTTGGAATTCAGAAAAAGCTATCGAATGAACGTTTTGTGAACAATGCACCAGAAGCGGTGTTGGAAGTAGAACGTAAAAAAGAAGCCGATACCTTGGCAAAAATTGCAACTGTTCAGAAGAGTTTACATTCATTAAAATAAATATTAAAACCAAAAACAACCCCCCAATTCCTAAAATGACGAAATTAATTTTACCCTTTGCAATTGTTTTGCTAGCACATTCTTCATGTGTTTCAAAAAAAAACTATGTTTCTTTAGAACAGAAATATAATGATACCCGAAGCACGCTTCAAAAAACAACCCTTGAAAAAGAAGGTTTGGAAGCAAAATTTGCAAAAATAGAAGGCCGTGTTGCTAGTTATTACCAAAAAATTAATGCGTTAAAAGGCGACAATGTTACGTTACAAAATGAAAACGATGTGAAGTTAGATCTTGTTGGAAATACAGCCGTAATTTCTACAAAAACAAGAGCTTTGTTGAATGCGACTTTAGCAAAAGTGGATCCTTCCATTTTAGCGGGTGCAAAAACCTTTAAAGATTCTTTGAATATTGCTGTGGCCTACAATTTAAATAAATCGATCGCTGCTTCAGATTTAAAAGGATCCAATGATATCGACATCAATATCAACCAAACGGTGGTGATGATTTCAATTTCAGATAAGTTATTGTTCAACACAGCAAGTTTTAAAATTAAAAGAGGGGCGCATGCTTTATTGAAAAAATTGGCAGGTGTTATCAATTCAGAACCAAGCATGGAAGTGATGATTGAAGGACACACCGATTCGAGAACCATAAGCAACGACGTTGTGCAAGACAACTGGGATTTAAGTGTAAAAAGAGCGACGTCTATTGTACGTCTTTTAGAAAGTAAGTACAAAGTAGACGGAAGCAGATTGATTGCTGCTGGTAGAGGTGCGACGGTTCCTTTGGTGGAAAATAACTCCTACAAAAACAGAGCAAGAAACAGAAGAACACGTATTGTAATTCTTCCCAACTTAGACAAGTTCTTTGCCTTGCTATCTGACAACGTTACCGAAGTAAAACTATAGGTTTTAGCACTTTTTAAAACCCAATTTTAATACCTATTTAAAACCGAGCCTTGGCTCGGTTTTTTTTTGTTTTCACATTCATTTATTTACTATTTTAGCTTCGCGATAAAAGGGGATGTAGCTCAGTTGGCTAGAGCGCTTGACTGGCAGTCAAGAGGTCGTGGGTTCGAGTCCCATCTTCTCCACTAATTGAAAATCAAAGAGTTACATTAAATTGTGGCTCTTTTTTTATGCTTAAATTTTAGTAAAAGGGCGCAAATAGGGGTAAATTCGGGTAAATTCGGTATATTTTAGAAATCATTTATTTGACCATCTATGCCCCAAAACAATTCGTTTTACGTTCAATCCATATTTTCTGAATTGACTTTTCGAGTTTTATAAAAAAGATATTTGACAATCTCTGTTAGCCCCATTTAAAAAAAGTTCAGTTATTAAGAATTTATTATATTTGATAATCATAAAAAATGCACTTTGAAAAAGCTACTATTCATTTTACTATTTACCCCACTAATCTTATTTAGTCAAGAAAATGTGCTTAATATTGAAACTATTAAAGACGAGTATATTGAAGAAATATATGGTATAACCTACTATATGGGAAAACCTTATAATGGTGTGTTCTATAGGAATTTCGAAAACGGTCAGTTGAAATATAAATCAAACTATAAAGATGGTAAGAGAAGTGGTTTAGAAGAAGAGTATTACGAAAGCGGTCAGTTAGAATATAAAACAATCTACAAAGACGGTAAGGAAAATGGTCTTTATGAAAAGTATTACGAAAACGGTAAGTTGGAACATAAAGCAAACTACAAAGACGGTAAGAAAAATGGTTTCTCTGAAAGATATTTCGAAATGATAAGTTACAATTCAAAACAAACTACAAAGACGGTAAGCAAAATGGTTTATCTGAATGGTATCGGAGTAACGGTCAGTTGAAATTTAAAGCAAACTATAAAGATGATAAGAGAAGTGGTTTAGACGAATGGTATTACGAAAGCGGTAAGTTGAACTATAAAGCAAACTATAAAGACGGTAAGCTAAATGGTTTGTGGGAAGGGTATCACGAAAACAGTCAGTTGAAATATAAATCAAACTATAAAGATGGTAAGAGAAGTGGTTTAGACGAACGGTATTACGAAAGCGGTAAGTTAGAAAGAAAATCAATCTACAAAGACGATAAGAGGAATGGTTTATACGAAGGGTATTACGAAAACGGTCAGTTAAATACTAAAATAATCTACAAAGACGGTAAGGAAAATGGTTTAGTAGAACAGTATTACGAAAACGGTCAGTTAAAAGTTAAATTAATCTACAAAGACGATAAAAGGAATGGTTTATCTGAATGGTATTACGAAAACGGTCAGTTGCATTATATGATAAACTACAAAGACGGTAAGAAAAATGGTCTGTATGAAGAGTATTACGAAAACGGTCAGTTAGAAAAAAAACTTCTATATAAAGATGGTGAAATAATACTTAACTATCGCTCTGTTATTGGAGACACAAATATTGAAGATGTTAATGTTTATGATTTAGAAGCTATGGTAAAATTATTTCTAAAAGATTGTGAATTAAACAATATCAAACTATCAAGTGATTATAAAATAACCTCAACTTTTGAAACTTTAGATAAGGGAGTAGTAGCTTTAGCATATGGTATTTTCAATGATAAAGAAATAATCATAAAGGTAAGTCCCGAAGAATGGAGTAAAGCATCAAATCCTAAAAGGTGGTATATATTATATCACGAATTGGGTCACGATGTTTTAAATCTACAGCACGGTCAAGGTGGAAAAATGATGTTTAATTATGCAGATAAAGATTATACTTGGGATGCCTTTTTTGCAGATAAAGATTATATGTTTAATTCAATGAAAAATAACTAACCCTTAATCAAGCTGGCAATGAAGCTGAAGATCGAACTGAAGGACATCGTGCATGGATAAACTATGCACTACAAAACAATCCAAACATTATCATCTTTATAGCGATACCACAAATTGATTTCCCTGCAGATTGGGAGCAACGTGCGCAAGAATACGGGTTTGACACGATACAAGAATTGTACGATTATTTTGTTAATGATATTGTGCACAATGAGATGGTAGATGTTTTACGTATT
>CATIQU010000029.1 GCA_949519155.1 Polaribacter sp. SA4-10 | reverse complement strand
GTATCGCCTTCGCCATTAATTTTGCGAAATGTACTGGTGCAATTCCATTTTGAGTGGCTTTATCCATGGTTTGTTGTGGAGAACCATCTCCTGTTAAAGCATTTCTTGAAACATTGGTTGTTACAAAACCTGGGCATACTAAAGTAACCGCAATATGATCTTCATAAACTTCTGCACGCAAACTATCAAAAAACCCATGAAGAGCGTGTTTAGAAGCAGCATAAGAGGAACGTAAAGGAGTACCAATTTTACCAACAATACTCGTGGTTGTTACAAAATGTCCACTTCTTTTGGCGATAAAATGAGGCAGCAGTGCTTTTGTTAATGCAACGGTGCCTATATAATTAACATCCATAATTCTTTTGTCAACAGAAAAATCTGTGTCTTTGGCAAATGAGCGTTGACTAACCCCTCCATTATTAACCAAAATATCTACCCCGCCAAAGAGCGTAATCGCAACAGTTGCTTTCTGGTGTAATGTTTTAGAAGCTTCTAAATCTAATGCTAGAATTTTTACTTTTGAAGGATCAGCACAAGCCTGCTTCACCAATTCTAAAGCGGCTGTTTTTCTGGAAGACAAAATTAAGGTGGCATTTTGTTTTGATAGTTCAATTGCCAACGCCTTACCAATCCCTGAGGAAGCGCCTGTAATCCAAACGACTTTATTAGAAAAACCCATGTTCTTATTTTTAAGCTAAATATAACCTTTTTAATGGAGAATTAGTACTTTTGGCGCGCTTATTGAATGGTATTTAATCTATTAAAACCTCTTTGAAAATGAAAAAATTTTATTTGTTTCTCCTCTTCTGTTCCACTTTTAGTTATGCTCAATTTTCAATCAACGGAACCCTAACAAAAGGGTTAGAAAGTGACTGGGTCATCCTCTATAAAATTGAAAGCACCCAACAGATCTTTGTCGCAAACACAACGATTAAAAGAGATTCATTACTTACTGATGGGAAAAAGGTAGCTTTCGGCACTTTTTCTTTCACCCTCCCGTCTACAGCAAAAAGTGGCACTTACAGGGTTACATATCGATTGAAAGGAACTGGTTCTGTTGATTTTATTTTTAATAAAGAAAATATCAATTTTACCTTTCACCCAGATTATCCGGAGGCAACCGTATTGTTTTCTGATTCGAAAGAAAATATTCTTTACAGAAAATATTTGAAAGTATTTTCTCTAAAACAGCAAAAATTAGATTCTATCCAGATTGCTGTTTTAAGAAACAAAACACTGGTTTTAGATGCTGAATACAAAAAAGCAACAACAGAAGTAACGGCGATTCAAAAGCAGTTTTTAAACTGTTCAAAAGGAATGTATGTCTACCCTTTTGTAAAAAATTCTATAAGAGAAATTCCATCAGAAATCATAAAAACGCCCGAAGCTTATATGACAAATATGACAACCACTTTTTTTGATAATATCGATTTTTCTAATACAACATTAATCAACTCTGCTTTTTTAACCAATAAAATTATAGAGTATGTTTTTTATATCAATTGCTCAGATGATCAAACACAACAAAATAATTTATTTAAAAAATCAATTGACGTTGTTCTATCTAAAATAAAAGATCCCCAATATAAAAAAAACATCATTGTTTTTTTAATCGCACAATTTGAAACAATCAACAGCCTAGAAAGTATTGATTACTTATTAGAAAGTCAATATAAAAAACTCCCTAAAAGTATTCAAGATCAAGAATTCATCACTCAAAAAAAGAAGCTATTTGCTGCTGAAATTGGTCGCATAGCACTCGATTTTTCTTGGACAGAAAATGGAAAGACCCTTCAACTTTCTACCTTAAAAAGTGCTGAAAATTATCTACTCATTTTTTGGAGTACAGATTGCTCGCATTGTTTAACTGAAATCCCACAGTTATACACCCATCTTCAAGGAAACAAATCGCTAAAGGTAATTGCTTTTGCTATGGAAAAAAACGATGCACGATGGAAAAAAATGAAAACCGATTTTCCAAATTGGCATCATGCTTTAGGGTTGAAAAAATGGCAAAACGAGACAGCGGTTACTTATAATATCAATGCGACTCCAAACTATTTCGTCCTCGACAAAAACAAGAAAATTATTGGAAAACCAGTCTTATTGAAAGATTTAAAAATATTTTTAGAACAACTTTAAAAGTGAAGAAATACGTCTTTTAAGTGTTCTATTTTGGTTGTGTTCTTTTGATGAATAATTGAAATAATATCAAAACGTACCTCAACATCGAGATCTCTTTCTATCTCATAATTGTCAATTGCTGAAAGGAGTAGTTTTATTTTTTTTGGATTTCCAAAATAATCGGAAGAACGTGTTTTTAATCAAAACTTATGGTTATGGTTGTATCAATTTCAAGGAGCACATTTCTCCCCATAATTAGGGCGTTATTGGTGATTTCATGGCCTGTAGGAAAACCAAATAAAACAGGGATTTTTTCAGGAATACTCTCTAAAATAAGTTCTTCAATATTACTTCCCCACTTTGTAGTATTTTGTTTAATATTAGAAATATCTCCAACAATTACTGCTTTTACATTGTTAAAATACCCTGCTCTTTTTAGGCTTTGTAACATCCTGTCTATGCTGTATTTATATTCACCAATTTCTTCAATAAATAGGATTTTTTGATTTGTATTTATTTGACTTTTAGATCCCAGCATGGAGGCCAAAATGGCAAGATTCCCGCCAACCAATTGTCCTTTTAACTCCTTTATTGGACTTGATGAAACACCTACTCTATTGTAGGTTGAGGAGGGTATTTTGTAGGAAAGTTCTTCTCCAAAAAGTGCTTTTTTAAAGGTTGCAATGGTTTCAATAATTTCTGCATCCTCATTTTGCAAGCTGGTTGCCATCATGGCGTGAATAGTTTCTACACCTAAATTATGAATGTGGTTGTGAAAGGCGGTAATGTCTGAATATCCAATGATCCATTTTGGATGTGTTTGAAATCGTGAAAAATCGAGAGTATCTAAAATCCTTACTGAACCATATCCTCCTCTTGCAGCCCATATTGCTTTGATATTTGGATTGTCTAA
Organism: Polaribacter sp. SA4-10; assembly: GCA_949519155.1. Taxonomy (GTDB): domain Bacteria; phylum Bacteroidota; class Bacteroidia; order Flavobacteriales; family Flavobacteriaceae; genus Polaribacter. Next base: position 46,895 of record CATIQU010000029.1, on the reverse strand, counting down.
CGCTTTTTGAAAATCGAAAGCTCTTTCTTTGTCAGTTCCTGAGAAATGCTTTCCGTCGTTAAACATATTTTCACCCAATACGACCTGTAAGCCCCAACTTTCTAATAGCTTTGTTGCTTTTTCGATCACTTCAACTTTGTTTTTTAAAATTCCTGCTGGTGCTACAATCGCAACGGTATCGCCCTTTTTTAATATTGGAGGCTGAACCAATTTAAGTGGTGCTTCTTGGGCATTTACCAAGAACGAAATCAGTAATAAAGCGAGAGTAAAAAATAGATTTTTCTTCAAAATAGACTCTTTTATGGATGCTACGATCCTAAAATTAGGACTGCGTAAATGTATTGATTTTCAATGGGTATTAAAACGGCGTTTTTTGTACTTTTGTGTTTCAGAAATAAATCTACAAAATAAATCAAGGAAAATTCGATGAATACTCCAAAAAGATATACAATTACTGCCGCTTTACCTTATACAAATGGTCCGATTCATATTGGGCATTTGGCAGGGGTCTATGTTCCCGCAGATATTTATGCCCGTTTTTTACGTTTAACAGGAAAAGATGTAGCCTACATATGTGGTTCGGACGAACATGGTGTTGCTATTCCAATGCGTGCAAAAAAAGAAGGAGTATCACCGCAAGATATTATTGATAAGTACCATGGTATCATCAAACAATCTTTTGTTGATTTTGGAATTTCTTTTGATAATTATTCTCGTACCTCTTCTAAGGTTCACCATGAAACTGCTTCTGAGTTTTTTACAAAGATGCACAACGATGGCGAATTTATTGAAGAAGTTTCTGCACAATTGTACGATGCAGAAGCCAATCAATTTTTAGCAGATCGCTTTGTTGTAGGAACCTGCCCAAAGTGTAATTTCGAGGAAAGTTATGGCGATCAATGTGAAAGTTGTGGAACGTCTCATAACGCTACTGATTTGATCAATCCAAAATCTTCAATTACGGGCAATGTACCCACTTTAAAAGAAACCAAACACTGGTTTTTACCTTTAGACAAACACGAAGCCTTTTTACGTGAATGGATTTTAGAGGGACATAAAAAAGACTGGAAACCCAATGTGTATGGGCAAGTAAAATCTTGGGTAGAAGATGGTTTAAGACCGAGAGCAGTTACTAGAGATTTAGATTGGGGAATTCCTGTGCCTGTTAAAGGAGGAGAAGGAAAGGTCCTGTATGTTTGGTTTGATGCGCCTATTGGATACATTTCATCAACCAAAGAATGGGCGGCTAGAGAAGGAAAAAACTGGGAAGATTATTGGAAAAAAGACGACACCAAATTGGTGCATTTTATCGGAAAAGACAATATTGTTTTTCACTGTATTATTTTTCCAAGCATGTTAAAAGCGCATGGTGATTATATTTTACCAGAAAATGTGCCTGCAAATGAGTTCTTAAATTTGGAAGGCAATAAATTATCTACTTCTAAAAACTGGGCCGTTTGGTTGCATGAATATTTAGAGGAGTTTCCAAACCAACAAGATGTATTGCGTTATACCCTTACCGCGAATGCACCTGAGAGTAAAGACAACGATTTTACTTGGAAAGATTTTCAGGCGAAAAACAACAACGAATTGGTGGCTGTTTTTGGTAATTTCATTAACAGAGTAGTCGTATTAACGAATAAATATTACACTGGAGAAGTACCGCTTGCTGGAACATTTACAGAAGTAGATGAGGATGTTTTAGCGGCCGTAAAAGAGTTTCCGAATACCATTGGAAAATCTATAGAACGATACCGTTTTAGAGAAGCTTCTCAAGAATTAATGAATTTGGCAAGACTTGGAAACAAGTATTTGGCCGATGAGGAACCTTGGAAAGTGATTAAGGTAGATGCAGCGCGCGTTCAAACGATTATGTATGTTGCTTTGCAGATTTCTGCTGCTTTGGCAGTCCTTTCTGAGCCTTTTTTACCATTTACTTCCACGAAATTGAAATCTATTTTAAACATTGACAAATCGCTCTCTTGGGGTGACATTCGTGAAAAAGAGGTGTTGCTTTCTGCAAAACATCAAATAAACAAAGCGGAATTATTGTTCTCTAAAATTGAAGACAAAAGCATTGAAACACAAGTTGAAAAACTAACTGCAACAAAAGTTGCAAATGAACAAGAGAAAAAAGTAGTTGCCCCGCAAAAAGAAGTAATTGACTTTGAAGACTTCTCAAAATTAGACATCCGAGTGGGTACTATTTTAGAAGCTGAAAAAGTAGCAAAAACCAAAAAATTATTACAATTAAAAGTGGATGTTGGTATCGATGTTAGAACCATTGTTTCTGGAATTGCTGAAAGTTTTTCTCCGGAAGACATTATCGGACAGCAAGTCTCGGTATTGGTCAACTTAGCGCCTCGTAAAATTAGAGGTGTTGAAAGCCAAGGAATGATTTTAATGACGGATACTCCAGACGGGAAACTCGCCTTTGTTGCGCCAGAGAGAAGTATTAAAAATGGACAAGAGGTTAGTTAATGCTAAAGATAGCATACCACCCTATTTATAGTCACGAATTGCCAGCGGGTCATCGTTTTCCAATGGAAAAATATGACCTGCTTCCAGAACAATTATTGTACGAAGGGACCTGTATCGCTGAAAACTTCTTTGCACCAGAAATTCCAAATAGCAAACACTTTTTTTCGGTGCATGATCCTGAATATTTCTTTGATTTATTAAACATTTCACTTTCTCAAAAAGCAGCGAGAAAAATTGGATTCCCCTTATCGGAGGTACTTATAGATAGAGAAATGATCATTGCTGATGGCACCATAAAAGCGAGTGAATTTGCCTTACAATTTGGTATTGCCATGAACATTGCGGGCGGAACGCATCATGCTTTTTCTAACAGAGGTGAAGCTTTTTGCATGCTGAATGACCAAGCAATTGGGGCAAGATACCTCCAACAGAAAGGACTTGCTAAAAAAATTCTCATTGTAGATTTAGACGTGCATCAAGGAAATGGTACTGCGGAGATTTTTCAAAATGATGCTTCTGTTTTTACGTTCTCGATGCATGGTGAAAAAAATTATCCATTTACAAAAGAAAAAAGCGATCTGGATATTGCACTCGAAAACGACACAAAAGACGTTGAATATCTATCGATCTTAAAGGACATTCTTCCAAAACTCATTCAGCAAGAAAAACCCGATTTTATCTATTATTTATGTGGTGTTGATGTGGTCGCAACGGATAAACTAGGGAAATTAGGGCTCACCATTGATGGCTGTAAGGAACGGGACCGGTTTGTTTTACAGATGTGTTTTGATCTAGAAATACCGGTTATGTGTTCTATGGGAGGTGGATATTCTCCAGAGATCAATACCATTGTAAACGCACATGCCAATACTTTTAGAGTGGCTCAGGAAATTTATTTTTAAAGATAAAACCTGAACGAATCGTCCAGGCTTTTTCTTTTTCATAACAATTTACAGTGAGTTACTTACTCCCTAATAGCAAAAGATCATTCACTAAAATTTCTGTAACATATCTTTTTTCTCCTTCCTTTGTTTCATAAGAGCAGTTGGTAAGCTTTCCTTCTACTGCAATTTCTTGGCCTTTTTTTACGTAGTTCTCTACGACACTTACAAGGCCTCCTCTCACAACAACGTTGTGCCAGTATGCACGCTCCACTTTTACGCCTTCTTTGTCTTTGTAACTGTCGTCTGTGGCCATCGAAAATTTTGCCATTTTGTTTCCGTCTTGGAAAGTTACGATTTCTGGTTCTCCGCCCAATCTACCAATTAATTGTACTTTGTTTCTTAACGTATTCATAAGATAAGTTTTTTAAAACACCCGCTTTCGCTTAGTGCCTATTAATATTTGTTTTTGTTGATTTGTTTCAACACTGCAAAGTTGCGACACCAAAGAAGTTTTATTCGGTTGCGAAGTAATTACTTTCGGTTGTAAATATTTGTAGTCGTTTGTAATCGAATAAATGTACTATATTTACAATATGGAAAATAGAGAATGTCTAGAATGCAAAGAACCTGTGAAAGGTAGGGTGGATAAGAAATTCTGTTCAGATTATTGTAGAAACGCCTATAATAACAACGTGAATAAAGACAGTAAAAACCTGATTCGGAATATCAACAATCGCCTTCGAAAAAATTATAAAATTTTAGCCGATTTAAACGTTTCAGGAAAAACAAAAGTGACTAGAACAAAATTATACGATAAAGGGTTCGACTTTCAGTTTTTTACTTCGCTCTACAAAACAAAAACAGGGAACACCTATTTTTATATTTATGACGAAGGGTATTTGGCTTTAGAAAATGAACTCTTCTTACTCATTCGAAAAGAACGTTAAAGTATTTAGGCTTATTTTTTAAGGAGCGAAATCACTTAGTTTAGATTTCGTTTTTCTGCAAAAAAACGCTTTAAAATTTGTGAGCATTCGTTTTCTAAAACACCACTGATCACTTTTGTTTTTGGATGCAATTTGGTTTTTAAGTTCACAAACCCTCGATCGGGTTCGGAGGCACCATATACAATTTTACCAAGTTGTGCCCAGTAACTTGCGCCAGCACACATTTGACAGGGTTCTAGTGTTACATACATCGTACATTCTTTCAAATACTTTCCTCCAAGAAAATCGGCAGCGGCCGTAAATGCTTGCATTTCGGCATGCGCGGTAACGTCGTTTAAGGTTTCTGTTAGATTGTGTGCTCTTGCTATAATTTGATCTTTTAAAACAATTACAACACCCACGGGAACTTCTCCTTTGTCAAAGGCAGTTACTGCTTCTTGCATCGCTTTTTTCATAAAATAGGCATCATCGAAAGGTTGTATCATCTAAGAAGTTTTAGAGGTGCAAATTTAAGTAATTTATTTACGATAGATTTGCAATTATTTCGGTTCGTTTTACGGACACAGAAAGTTAAATTGTACTTTTGTATTTGAATGACCAATTTGTTAAAGCACATATCCGCCCCAACGGATTTAAGAAAGTTAAGTCCAGAACAACTTCCGCAGTTAGCGAAAGAATTGCGTGCGTTTATTATTGATATTGTTGCTACAAAAGAAGGGCATTTAGGAGCAAGCTTAGGAGTGGTAGAACTCACCATTGCGTTGCATTATTTATTTGACACTCCAACTGATTTATTGGTCTGGGATGTAGGGCACCAAGCTTACGGACATAAGATTTTGACAGGAAGAAAAGATCTTTTTCATACCAACAGACAATATGAAGGCATTGCTGGGTTTCCAACAAGAAAAGAAAGCGAGTTTGATCCTTTTGGTGTTGGGCATTCTTCGACTTCTATTTCCGCAGCTTTAGGAATGGCAATTGCGTCAAACTTAAAAGGGGAAACTGAGAAACAGCATATTGCCGTTATTGGCGACGCTTCTATTGCAAGCGGTATGGCATTCGAAGCATTGAATCATGCCGGTGTTTCGAAAGCCAATTTGTTAATTATTTTAAACGACAATGCGATTGGAATAGATCCTGCCGTTGGTGCATTAAAAGAATATTTAACAAAAGTAAAAACCGATCGAAAATTAGCCACACAAAATAACATTATAAAAGCGCTGAATTTTGATTATTCTGGACCAATAGACGGACATAATATACCAAAATTACTCACTGAATTAGAACGCCTAAAGTCTGTAAAGGGACCCAAGTTTTTACATATTATTACTACCAAAGGAAAAGGGTTGCAGCAAGCTGAAGAAGATCAAGTAACCTATCATGCTCCAGGAAAATTTGATAAAATTTCTGGAGAGCGTCTAAAAAAAGATCCTAGTTTACAGAGCAAATACCAAGATGTTTTTGGAAAAACATTGGTAGAATTGGCTTCAAAAAATGAAAATATAGTTGGAATTACCCCGGCAATGCTCACAGGAAGTTCCTTGAAATTTATGTTACAGAAATTCCCTAAAAGAACCTTTGATGTTGGCATTGCAGAGCAGCATGCTGTAACTTTAGCGGCAGGAATGGCTACCCAAGGATTGATGCCGTTTTGTGCTATTTATTCTACTTTTTTACAACGCGCTTATGATCAAATAATTCATGACGTTGCCTTGCAAAACCTACCTGTCATCTTCTGTTTAGACAGAGCCGGATTGGTGGGTGAGGATGGAGCAACACATCATGGGGTTTTTGATTTGGCATACTTGCGATTGATTCCAAATTTAATAATATGTGCCCCAAGAAATGAAATTGAATTGCGAAATCTTTTATACACAGCACAATTAGGGTTGAAGAACCCGATTGCAATTCGATATCCAAGAGGAACGGGGACAATTATTGAATGGAAACAGTCTTTTAAAGCCATTAAAATAGGTTCGGGAGTACTGTTAAAGAAAGGAAAGAGAACTGCTCTCTTGTCTATCGGAACAATAGCAGACAACGTGATAAAGGCGCTAGATTTGACAAATGACGATGCTGCATTTTCACATTATGACCTGCGTTTTGTAAAACCATTAGATGCCCAATTATTGCATACAATCTTTAAAGAATACACCGCTATTGTTACCATTGAAGATGGGACGATAAATGGTGGCTTTGGAAGTGCTATTTTGGAGTTTGCTTCAGAAAACAACTATCAGCAGCCTATAAAAATACTGGGCGTTCCAGACGCTTTTGTTGAACATGGAGCGGTTCTAAAACTGCAAGAAAAAATTGGATTAGATCCACTTTCTTTGTCTAGGGAGTTTTTAAATTTTATATAAAAAAAAGACGCTAATGATAGCGTCTTTTTTTTATATAAAATTTTTAATTATTCAATCACAATTTTCTTCGAAGCTTTTCTACCTGCCTCATCGATTAAGTTTACAATGTAAACTCCTGAACTGGTATTTAAAGAAATTTCTTGTCTTTCGTTGTCCTTAAAGTCTAAGGTTGCTGCATAGACCTTTCTTCCTCTAAGATCAAATATTGCTACTTTAGAAATTTTTAGTTGATTTTTTCCAAAGATGGTAAAGTTTCCATTAGAAACGGTTGGGTATACCGTAAAGGTTTCATTCCCTTTTAACACTTCTTCTACAGACGCAGATGCATCGGTAAATTGTCCAGAGAAAACACCTCTACCATAGGTGGCAGCAAAAACAGCATTGTCATCTCTTAAATCAAGATCCATTACTTTTACGTTTTTCATCCCATTGTTCGACTGCACCCAATTTGGGTTTTCGTCGTTAAAGTTTGCCGTTTTCCAAACTCCTAACTCTGTTCCAATAATTACTTCTTCAGGTCTCAACGGGTTTTGTAAAATTGCTTTTACAGGAATGTCTGGAAAATCTCCTTCTTTTGAGGACCAGTTGGCACCGGCATCACTAGAATACCAAATGTTTTTTACACCATAATTATGCATGGTTACAAAAATTTCATTCTCACTTGCCCCAAACTCAATATCAGAAACAGTTCCTACAAATTCGGGTCCTGTAATTTCAGACCACGCTGGAAATTCTCCGTCTGCATTGTCAATTTGAATGATTTTTCCATTTTTTAAACCTGCGAGTAATTTCGTAGATGTTGTCGTATATGGAGAAACTTTCATAGCTGAAGGTGCTTGATCCATTAAGTTGTCACTTAAGTTTGTCTTCCCTATAAACCCTGAATTAACGTCTTTATACCTTCTAATATAATACAGAGTCCCTGTTGAATAATTAGAATACAAAATATCTAAATTTGAATCTAATTCTTCTTGGTTGATAAAATCTCCATTAGGTCCAGTTTCTGAATTAATGATTCTTGTAATTCCAACCGTTAAGTCGCGCAAGCGAATGCTATTGTTATACACGTAATTTGAAATGTAATAGTTATCCGTTCCATCTTGATCGAAAAAACTATACGCTCCGTCACCACCTTGTGCTGTTGAAGAACTATTTACACCAGCACTTGCATTTGTAAACAACTGTGTTCCGTTATCTTGTGCTCCTGCAATAAAATTATCTCCAATAGCTGCTGTTGTTGGTGCAACACCTACGGTATAAAACTGTAATGTGTTGTATCCGTTATTTCTTTCATTAATATTGACCCCTCCATCATTGGAAAAATAAACACCTCCGTCATTCGAGAAAAGCATTCTGGTTGATGAGGTTCCTGAAAAAGCCAAACCATGTTGATCGGCATGTACTACAGGAATATTTAAACCTGATAAAAAGTTGTTATTCGACCATTTAGAAATTTGAGAATATGAAGTACCTCCGTTGGTACTTTTAAATAAATCAATTCCGCCTAAAAATATTTTTTCGTCGTTATTTGGGTCTACTCGTAACAATAAATCATAAAAAGCTTGACCTCTTGTAAAATCAGTTGTAGGAATCCCAGTATCAGCGTCATCTGGAAGCGCTAACGTAGAAACGTTTCCAAATCCATTCGTTGTTTTATAAAGCCCTACTGGAGCTCCAGAAGTACTTAACTGAGCTAACACATATATTTTAGAAGCATTTGTTTTTGAGCAAGCAATTTCAACTCTTTGTCCATCTGGAACGGTATGCTTTAGCACAAAAGTAGTTGCGTCTGTATCTGTAGATTGAAAAATAACGCCACCTCCATCGCCAAAAACATCGGATGTTGTGGATACGTAGACAGAATTATCTGCAGCTATTTTTATGTTATTTGGTTCGTGTGTTCCTCCTTCTGAATTTGTTGGAAGGGTTAATTTGGTAAACGTTGTACCGTCTGTGGATTTATAAACACCTCGATCGTGGATTCCAAATAATGTAGAAGGGGATGCAATTCCGTAAACAGCATCTCCTGCCGCTACAAATACTTCTGAAACGCCTCCATTGTCTCTCACAACAATATCATTTACATGCTGTACTCCGTTCGATACAATAAAATTCGAACCATTTCCTCTGGTACTAGAGAGTGTTACATTTACAGATCCTCCAGTCAATGCGTCAATCACATTGGCACCGTCAACTTTAGAAATCATAACGGTTGGTATGGTAATACCGGTATCGTCTCCCCCTTGATTAATAGGAATCCCTGATACATTGTTTACAATTATCACTGCAATTGCTCCTGCATTTTGAGCGTTATTTACTTTGTCTACAAAAGGACAATCTCCTCTTCGAATAACCGCAATTTTTCCACTAATAGCTCCTGAATTATTTAGGGTTGTACAACCATCTTCAGTTGGGTTAACACCATCATCTGCTAAAACTAAATCTGCAGTAACTGCTGGGTTTAATCCGCCTCCAAAACTAGTAGAAAGCACCGCAAAATATTCTCCAGCAATACTTGTCGGACTATTTACGACCATTTTGGCATTAGCTTCAAAAAGCGTTTCTCCGTCAACGCCTCCAAAAACATTTGCCCAAGTAGCACCACCATCTGTGGTTCTCCAAACACCATTTCCATTTACATCTCCTCCAACATAAGATTCTCCAGTACCTAAATACCAAGTCATTGAATCATTTGGATCGATTGCAATACACGAAATAGCAAGGTTTTCTGGAATATCAACTTGTGTCCATACTGAGCCTGCATTTGAAATGTTTGTGTTTTTCCACAAACCTCCACTTACTCCTCCTGCATATACAGTTTCTTGACTTCCATCATTTGGATCAAAAATCATGGCACGGGTTCTTCCTCCTACATTGTCTGGGCCTCTATCTTGCCATGCATTGTCATTTCCGTCTCCTGGAGTTCTTCCCGATTGTCTTAAAACTTCTAAATCGTTTTGAAGTTGGAAAACGTTTTCTTTGTGCGTTCTCCCGGTAGCAGGGTTTATTTCACTTAAATATTCCTGTTCAAAAAAAGCATTTGGGGGCAACCCTTGTAACTTTCGATCTTGTTTAGACAAGATTTTCGTTTTGTTATAGGGATGGTTTCTTAAAAATTCTGAATGAGAATTTATTAAAGATTTAGTTTTGTTTTCTGTATCTAAGTTAAAATAAAAAAAACTTGCGGTCAATAACACAAGGAGTGATAAGAGTAATTTTTTCTTCATAATTTATGCCTTTAATTTTTTTAAACCTTCAAATTTAAGCATTCGAAGTTTTATTATATAATATTTCCTGTTAATTTTTTGTGGGTACGAATTGCATAACTGTCTGACATTCTCGACACGTAACTACAAATTTGCATAATACGATTGTACAAACTAGCGTCTTCTGATTGATATTCTTTGGGCAATAAATTTAAAATCAGTTGGTCATAATTCGAGTAGTTTTCATCAAACTTATTATTTACGGCACTCACAAAAACATCTAATAAGTCGGCAATAATTCGATAGCCTGCGACCTCTTTTTCTACCACTTCTTGACTCTTATAAATTTTATCAACACTAATTTTTAGGATGTCGTTAATTTGTGCTTCATAAGAACATTTCTCTAATAATGATTTATCAAAAGTTCCGTTTAAAATCACTGCTTCGTTGTCTAAAAATATTTGTACCGCTTGATTAATTAAGGTATTGATTGCCAAAGCGCGCAAATAACTCACTCTGTCTTTGGTGTGTTGTAAGCTGTGATATTTTTTAGAATCTATACTGTCTCTCACTAAGTTAATTAAGTACTCTAAAGCATACTCCTCTTCTATTAAGCCTAAGTTGATTCCGTCTTCAAAATCGATAATGGTGTAACAAATATCATCGGCTGCTTCTACTAAATAGGCTAACGGATGTCGGTAAAAAGAGAGGTCTGCTGTTGTCGATTTTTGCAACATTCCCAAGTCGTGTACCACATCTAAAAACTCAGATTTTTCAGATTGGAAGACACCGTACTTTTTATCTACAATATGTTTGGTTGGTTTTTTTGGCAAACTTTCTTTCGGGTATTTTAAAAACGCTCCTAACGTAGCATAGGACAAACGAAGACCTCCAGAAACTCCATCTTTTGTTTCTGTTAAAATTTTAAATCCGTTTGCATTTCCTTCAAAATCGATGAGGTCTTGGTATTCTTTTGCAGACAGTTGTGCTTTGTGTTTTTCGCCTTTTCCGGATTTAAAATACTCTCCAATTGCTTTTTCGCCAGAATGCCCAAACGGAGGGTTCCCAATATCATGCATTACGGAAGCCGCAGCTACGATAGCGCCAAAATCATTAAAAGTATACCCTAATTCGGCTAGATTTGGATGGCGTTCTAACAAGACTTTTCCAACTTTTCTTCCAAGGGTTCTCCCGACAACAGAAACTTCTAAACTGTGCGTTAAACGCGTGTGTACAAAGTCGGTTTCTGAAAGTGGAATCACCTGTGTTTTGTCTTGCAGACTTCTAAATGCCGATGAAAAGATAATTCGATCAAAATCGACATCAAACCCCAAACGGGTTTCATCTTGTGCTGCTCTTGGGCGTTTTTGTGTGTCGCCTGCGCGTTTTAAAGAAAGGAGTTGTTCCCAGTTCATGGTATTGGTTTAAGTGTTCTAAGGCTAGTTTTATACCTCAGTGTTGCCTGCTTAGATTCCTGTTTAAACAGCAAGAACCTATGGTACGAAAATACAAAAAAGAGACGCATTGCTACATCTCTTTATTATCAATCTTTAATTTACTTCTTTTTAAGAACCGCACATTAAACAATCATCGGGCCCTTCATTGTCTTTCGCAGCATCTACCATGGCTTTAAATTCTTCTGGACTCAAAGGTGCATCTGGTGCTTCTGCTTTCTTTTCTTTTGAAAGTGTAAACTGAATCGCATTTACTGCCGATTTTGTTCTTAAATAATACATTCCTGTTTTTAATCCTGATTTCCAAGCATAAAAATGCATGGAGGTTAATTTTGCATAATCCGGATCTTTCATGAACAAGTTTAACGATTGAGATTGATCGATAAAATATCCTCTATGGCGGGCCATATCAATAATATCTTTCATACTCATTTCCCAAACTGTTTTATACAATTCTCTTAATTCTGCTGGAATTGCTTCAATGTGTTGTATAGAACCATTTGCACGCATGATATCTTCTTTCATATCATTGTCCCACAAATCTAATTCTACTAAATCTTCTAATAAATGTTTGTTCACAACAATAAATTCACCAGATAAAACTCTTCTTGTATAAATATTAGACGTGTACGGTTCAAAGGCTTCGTTGTTTCCTAAGATTTGAGAGGTAGATGCAGTAGGCATTGGTGCAACTAATAGCGAGTTTCTAACTCCGTGCTTCATTACTTGTTTCCGTAATTTTGCCCAATCCCAATTCCCGCTCAATTCATCATCTTTAATTCCCCACATATTGTATTGGAATTCTCCTTCTGACATTGGAGATCCTTTAAATGTAGAATACGGTTCTTTTGCTTTTGCCATTTCCATAGAAGAAGTAACGGCTGCAAAATACATGGTTTCAAAAATTTCTTGATTCAATTTTTTAGCTTCATCTGAAGTAAAAGGTAAACGCAATAATATAAAAGCATCTGCCAAACCTTGAATTCCTAATCCTACTGGTCGGTGTCTAAAGTTAGAGTTTTCTGCTTCGATGACAGGGTAAAAATTGGCATCGATTACCGTATCTAAATTCCGAATTACTTTTTTTGTAATGTCGTATAGTTTTTTATGGTTGAACGATTTCTTACCGTTTTCGTTTTCTGTTACGAACATCGGCAATGCAATAGACGCTAAGTTACACACAGCAACTTCGTCTTTTGCTGTATATTCCATAATCTCAGTACATAAATTTGAAGAACGAATGGTTCCTAAATTTTTCTGATTTGATTTGCGATTTGCTGCATCTTTATACAGCATATATGGCGTACCAGTTTCAATTTGAGATTCTAAAATCTTCTCCCAAAGGTCACGTGCTTTAATGGTTTTTCTTCCTTTTCCTGCGGCTTCATAACTGGTATACAAACGCTCAAACTCTTCACCATAGGTGTCATATAAATGTGGGCATTCGTGTGGACACATTAAGGTCCACTCTGCATCTTCTTGCACACGAGCCATAAATAAATCTGAAATCCACATGGCATAGAATAAATCTCTTGCGCGCATTTCTTCTTTTCCATGATTTTTCTTTAAATCTAAAAAATCAAAAATATCTGCATGCCAAGGCTCTAAATACATCGCGAAAGATCCTTTACGTTTTCCTCCTCCTTGATCTACGTAACGTGCCGTATCGTTAAATACTTTTAGCATCGGTACAATCCCATTTGAAGTTCCGTTGGTTCCTGCAATATAAGAACCGGTGGCTCTAATATTGTGCAAAGACAAACCGATACCTCCTGCAGATTGTGATATTTTTGCGGTTTGTTTTAAAGTGTCGTAAATCCCCTCTATACTATCGTCTTGCATTTGTAATAAGAAACAAGAAGACATTTGAGGTTTTGGAGTTCCTGCGTTAAACAACGTTGGGGTTGCATGGGTAAAATATTTTTTACTCATTAACTCGTAGGTTGCAATTGCTTCGTCAATATCATTTTTATGAATACCGATAGAAACACGCATAAGCATGTGTTGTGGACGTTCTGCAATTACCCCATTTAATTTTAATAAATAAGAGCGTTCTAAAGTTTTAAAACCAAAATAATCATAATTAAAATCTCTATTATAAATAATTGTAGAGTCTAATTTTTCTGCATTTGCTTTGATAATATCATACACCTCATCAGCTAATAAAGGTGATTTTTTTTCTGTTCGTGGATTTACATAATAATACAAATCGTCCATTGTTTCTGAGAACGATTTTTTCGTGTTTTTATGTAAGTTAGAAACGGCGATTCTTGCAGCTAATTTTGCATAATCGGGATGTGCAGTTGTCATTGTAGCGGCTGTTTCTGCTGCTAAATTATCTAATTCGGATGTGGTAACACCGTCATATAAACCTTCAATTACACGCATGGCAACTTTTACGGGATCAACAATTTTGTTTAATCCGTAACACATTTTCTTTACTCTGGCCGTGATTTTGTCAAACATCACTGGTTCGTTTTTGCCGTCTCTTTTTAGTACAAACATGAATTTATAGGTTTTATTTTGGTTATTTCTTGAGCCAACAAAAACGTCCAATTTTCATCACTCTAGGGGTATTCTATAGTTAGAAGTGCGTGTTACTCTAAAAATCTGAATCGAAACTAATACTACCAGTTCCTCCAGATTTTACACCTGCTTTTTGGTATTCTGAGACTCTTTTTTCGAAGAAGTTTGTTTTTCCTTCTAAAGAAATCATTTCCATAAACTCGAATGGGTTTGTTGCATTGTACTCTTTTTCACAATTGAATTCACCCAACAAACGATCGGTAACAAACTCTAAATATTGTGTCATTAGTTTTGAGTTCATTCCAATTAAACTCACTGGCAAAGACTCTGTTACAAACTCACGTTCAATATTTAATGCATCTACAATGATCTCTCTAATTCGATCCTTTGGCACTTTATTTACAATATGGTGATTGTGTAAGTGTACTGCAAAATCACAATGCATTCCTTCGTCACGAGAAATTAACTCGTTAGAAAATGCTAATCCAGGCAATAAGCCTCTTTTCTTTAACCAGAAAATAGAACAAAATGCTCCTGAAAAGAAAATCCCTTCTACAGCAGCAAATGCGATTAACCGTTCCGCAAAAGAATCTGAATCAATCCATTTTAATGCCCAATCTGCTTTTTTCTTAATTGCTGGAAAAACTTCAATGGCTCTAAATAATTGATCTTTTTCTGTTTCGTTTTTTACATACGTATCAATTAATAACGAATACGTTTCTGAATGCACGTTTTCCATCATAATTTGAAAACCATAGAAAAATTTTGCTTCCGAATACTGTACTTCATTTACAAAGTTTTCAGCAAGGTTTTCGTTTACAATACCGTCTGAAGCTGCAAAAAAGGCTAAAATATGTTTAATAAAATAACGCTCATCTTCCGATAATTTGTTATTCCAGTCTAAAACATCTTCTGACAAATCAATTTCTTCCGCAGTCCAAATACACGCTTGTTGCTTTTTATACCACTCCCATAGATCATCATGTTGAATTGGAAAAATAACAAAACGGTTATCATTTGGTTGTAAAATTGGTTCTGTAGCAAGTGCTGTTTCTTTGACGGACATTGAGTATGTTTTTTTATTTGAGATTCGGTGTTTGTTTAACGTTTTGATTTGTTAAAAACCACTCTAACAAAGATTGAAATTTTTGTTCCAAAATGAAAGTCATACTTATTCACAAATCCTATGAAGTTCTTAACAAAATGACCATTTTTACCATTTTGTTGATTTCACTTAAATTTCCTAAACACCTAAAATACAACTATTTAAAAAATTAAAAAATCGAAAACCGTTGATTCTATTGGGTTTAATTGAAAACTCCTTTTTAGGTTTTTTTAATTCGTTTTTTTAAAAAAATAAATGATGAATTTTTATTGATGGTTAGACAAACTTAAAACAGGGCTGTTTGTTTCGAAAAAAGGGATCTAATTTGTGGGAAATGATAAAATACAGATAATCACAGGTCTGCAAGAA
The DNA here is from genome assembly GCA_949519155.1 of Polaribacter sp. SA4-10. Taxonomy (GTDB): domain Bacteria; phylum Bacteroidota; class Bacteroidia; order Flavobacteriales; family Flavobacteriaceae; genus Polaribacter. The sequence goes on along the minus strand of CATIQU010000029.1, from coordinate 31,560 downwards.
ACTCAACACTCAAGATCATTTATTTTTTTAAATGCTTAGCTGCTACCTTTTCTAATTCATCATACCAATCTTGCCCAAATTTTCTAATCAAGGCTTCTTTCACAAATTTGTATATGGGCACTTGAAGTTCTTTTCCTAGAGAACAAGCGTCATCACAAATATTCCATTTATGATAATTTACGGCAGCAAACTCACTAAAATCTTTTACTCTTATTGGATATAGATGACATGAAAGTGGTTTTTTCCAATCGATCACACCGGCATTGTGTGCTTCTTCGATACCACAAAGTGCCTTGTTTTTTTTATCAAAAATTACATAGGCACAATCAGCACCTTTAATTAATGGGGTTTCTAATTCGCCCCATTCATTCGTAATCCAAGTGCCTTCTTTTTCAATAACAGCGATGCCTTCATTTCTTAAAAAGGGTTTAATTTTAGGGTATATTTCTTCTAGAGTTTTTGTTTCATCTTTGTCTAAGGGCGCTCCTGCCTCACCTGCAACGCAACACGCTCCTTTGCATGCAGACAAATTACACACAAAATCCTTTTCGATAATCTCTTCTGATACAATGGTTTTTCCTAGTTGAAACATCTCGCAAAAATAGTGTAAAAATTTTCTATAACTTTACATTGTAATAAAGTTAGTTTTATGATTTTGCAAAAAAAAACGCTATGGATTTTAATTTTAATTTGAAAGAAGTTTTTACAGCCTTTATGATTTTATTTGCTCTAATCGATATTTGGAAACATTCCTATTATTATAGATTTAAGAAAAAAATTTGGACACATACAATCGGAGAAAGCCTCGTTAATTGCTGGTGTCATTATGATTATTTTTCTTTTTCTAGGACAGGGTTTATTGGAACTTATTGGTATTGACGTCAATTCTTTTGCTGTTGCAGGTGCTTTTATCCTGTTTTTTATTGCCTTAGAAATGATTTTAGGAATTACCTTATATAAAGACAATGAAAATGCTGCCCCGATTACGGCTACTGTATTTCCGTTAGCCTTCCCTTTAATTGCAGGGCCTGGAAGTTTAATCACCTTACTCTCGCTAAGATCCGAGTTTTATATTGAAAATATTATCATCGCCGTTTTACTAAATGTTCTTTTGATTTATATTGTTTTAAAAACATCTTCTAGAATTGAAAAATTTATTGGCCCAAATGGAATTCAGATTATCCGTAAAATCTTTGGAGTCATTCTACTGGCAATTTCTGTGAAACTTTTTGCACAGAACATCAAAATGTTATTCGTCTAAATATGAACTTTAATGCATTAATTATTGGAGGAGGTGTCGCGGGAATGTAATGTGCATTGGTGTTAGGGTCTTCTAAAAACAAGGCTTTTGCGGCACATAAAAAGATTGGTGTCATCCTACATCAAAAAACTTCACACCTGCAAAACGCGCTCTTTAACAATGTACTAGGATTGCCTGCTGGAAAGCTTGGTGCCGATGTTCTGGTTGAAGAAAAAAAACAACTTGCAACATTGTATCCCGCAATTTCTCAAATCGAAAACGAAAAAGTAATTGCGGTTGAGACTACTGAAGAAGGCTATACGGTGACTGCAAACAAAAACAGGTACTTCTCAGAAATTGTAATTGTAGCCTTAAACTACTCACAACCTTTTGCGATAAAAGGCTTGGAATCTTTTGTAATTCCACATAAAAAAGCCAATCCTGCAAAAGAAAGAATTCAGTTGAGAAACGAAAATCACCTCATAAAAAAAGGCCTCTACTGTTGTGGTACTATTGCCGGTTGGCGCAGTCAATTTGCCATTACTGCTGGAAGTGGTGCAAGTGTTGCTACGGATGTACTGACGCTTTGGAATGATGGAATTCCCACGAAAGTACATGACAAAAAATAAAAAAATCCAGCTTTTTGAGCTGGATTTTTAATGTTATGAAGTTGTTCTAAACGACTACTCTACGGTTACCGATTTTGCTAAATTCCGAGGTTGATCCACGTTTTTATTTAACATTACTGCAATATGATATGACAATAACTGAAACGGAATGGTGGTTAACAAAGGAGATAATGCTTCTACAGTCTCTGGAATCTCAATCACATGATCTGCAATTTCTTTTACCTGAGTATCGCCCTCTGTAACAATGGCAATAATTTTACCGGATCTTGATTTTATTTCTTGAATATTACTGACCACTTTTTCATAATTTCCTTCGTTTGTCGCAATGACAAAAATGGGCATGTTCTCGTCAATTAAAGCAATAGGCCCATGCTTCATTTCTGCCGCGGGATAACCTTCTGCATGAATGTAAGAGATTTCTTTCAGTTTTAAAGCACCTTCTAAGGCAACAGGGAAGTTAAACCCTCTACCAAGGTACAAACAGTTTTTGGCATCTTTATAAACAGCTGCTATTTCCTTTACTTTGTCGTCAATTTTTAACAACTGCTCTATTTGAGAAGGTATTAATTCTAACGTTCTTAAGTAGTTTTGAAATGCTGATATCGATAAAGTTCCTTTCTCTTTTGCCAATTTCAATGCAATTAAAGAAAGTACGGTAATTTGTGTTGTAAATGCTTTTGTAGATGCCACACCAATTTCTGGTCCAGCATGCGTGTATGCTCCTGCGTGTGTTTCTCTTGCAATTGAAGACCCTACTACGTTACAAACTCCAAAAACAAAAGCACCTTTCGATTTCGCTAATTTAATAGCTGCTAAAGTATCTGCTGTTTCGCCAGATTGAGAAATGGCAATGACAACATCTTTTGAAGTAACAATTGGATTTCTATATCTAAATTCGGACGCATATTCTACCTCAACAGGAATTCTTGCCATATTTTCGAAAAGATACTCTGCAACTAAACCTGCGTGCCAAGAAGTACCACAAGCAATGATAATAATTCGATCTGCATTTAAAAACTTAGCAAGATGATCATCTACGCCAGACATTTTAATAATGCCTTGGTCTGGCAACATTCTCCCTCTATAGGTGTCTATGATTGCTTTTGGCTGCTCATGAATTTCTTTTAACATGAAATGGTCGTATCCTCCTTTTTCAATCTGCTCTAAACTCATTTTAAGAGTTTGAACGTTTGCATCAACAATAGTATCATCCTTTATTTTACGAACCTCAATCTCTTTTCCTACTTTAACTATTGCAAGTTCTTCGTCTTCTAAATAAATTGCATTCTTCGTAAATTCAATAAAAGGGGATGCATCTGAAGCAATAAAAAACTCCTTATTGTCTTCTCCAACTCCAATTGCAATCGGACTCCCTAGTTTTGCAATGACTAATTCATCTGGTTTTGTGGTATCAAAAACTGCGATTGCATAGGCGCCAACAATGTTGGTTAAAGCAATTTGAACAGCCTTTCCCAACTTACAATTGTTATTCTTTTTTACTTCTTGAATTAAGTTGATAAGAACCTCTGTATCGGTATCGCTTTTAAAGGTATACCCTCTGTTTATCAGTTCTTTTTTTAACGTATCATAATTTTCTATAATTCCGTTATGAACAATTGCTAAGTCTCCTTGTTCAGAAAAGTGGGGATGAGAATTGGTGTCATTTGGAACTCCGTGAGTTGCCCAACGCGTATGCCCTATTCCTATTTTACCTGCTTTTCTTTTTTCTTCATTATTCACAATAAACTCAAGATCGGCAACCTTTCCTTTGGTTTTAGACAAATTCATTTCTTTGCCATCATACATCATGATTCCAGAACTGTCATAACCTCTATACTCTAGTCTTTTTAGTCCATTGATTATAATTGGATATGCATCTCTATATCCAATATATCCTGTAATTCCACACATATTTTTTTAATTTTCTTTCTTAGAATACGATATTTTTAGTTCCGCTTTTTCTGCTCCGTTGGTCGAAGATTCGTTTAAAAGTGTTACCATTTTAGGATTCCAGTTATAGGGCCTAAAAATAGTATCGTTTAAAATTAAATCGGTAGCATTAAGCGCTTTGAACGACAATTTAGGATTGTAGTCTGTTTCTGAACTTAATAAATCTGAAATATAATCTGTAATTCTAAAAGTGTATTTCACTTTTTTACCATCATCATCGGTTTCTAAATACCCCCCAAAAGTAGATGCTTCTGTAAAAACATCTTTAAGGTGACTTTGTATGATTGCCTGTGAAGTTGGGTCTACATAGTCCTTGTACAAATACAATCTTTCTGGAGCTAACAATGGGTCAACAGATTGATCTACATAAATTGTTAACAAGGCATCATTTACTAAAACATTTTCCAAGCGTAATTCTTCTAACTGATCAGGAATGCCATTGCTATCGTTATCTGCTCCAAAAAGAGTAATAGATCCTTCGCTCCCTGCTGTTCCTTGTATTTTTATTTGTTCATTTGAAATCGATGGAGAAGCTCCCATGTTGTAATGACTTCTTCTAATACCACTCAATGGAAAAGAATTATTCTTTTTAATAGTGTCTATAATCTGTGTTCCTCCCTTTACTACAGTATTTGTGTAATACACCTCTATAGAAGGGTTAAAGGTAGCACTTACTCGGTTATTAAAATCAAAAGAAATCAAAGACCCATCAGCGCCTGTTGCTTTTAAAATTAATCCTCTAAAATAATTATTAAAAGCGTCTTGAGAAGAAAATTCTGCAGATTCATATTTATCAAATAAAATCGCTTTAAACTTTGCTTCATCCATCGGGATTCTTGCAAAAGGCAACGGGACATCGCTACTCGATGTTGTAATTTTAATGGTGTCTATATCATATTGATTGCTGTCACTTAGTCTCCTTTTAACAGCAAAAATAGTGTCGTTTTCGTTTGGCGTAAACTGATAATCTATCACACTATTTAACGGGCTTCCTGTGATTTGAAAATCTTCGTCTGAAAAATAATTACTTATTTGTGTAGGGTCATCAAGATCTAAGGTGCTTAAGTACTCATCAGATTGGTATAAATTTAACGTAAATGCCATTTCTTGATTCCCAAAAATAGAATCTAACGAATAGGTTGGATCTGAATCATCGTTTTCTGTTAAAGTCGCTTGATAAGGTAATTTTAAAAATACGGTATCTATGGTTGAAATAACCGTTGTATCTGCTCCATAAGTTTCATTTGTGTACTTGTGGCTTGACGGTAGCTGAACTTGAGACAAAACAGATGCTTCTAGTTTTTCATAGTTTGCATTATTATAGATTCCTAATAAATATTGTCCATACTGCCCTGTTGATAAATTAATATTATCCGTTCTAAAACGATCTACCTCTTTGTTTTCTATCTCGATATCAACTAAAACATTATCGGTTGAAAAAACATTGTTCGTAATAATCGTAGTTCTAATGTCTGTGAAATCTTTTTCACAAGAAATTATTCCTGAAAAAGCAATCAAGAATACACTAACATAAACACTTTTTTTTATAATCTTTTTCACTTTTATAAAATATTAGTTTACCGATAAAATATCAGCATAAAAATTTAAGTATGGCTCTTTTAAGTCGTCAGATTGAAACTCTAAAACCGGTTTGTTTTGCGCTGTTATAAAAGAAACGATATCATCTGGCATGCTTTCGCTACCATGAATAATTGCGTCCGAATTTTCTATAGCACTTTTTAAAATATTGGTGTGTGTTGGGGTTTTAATGGTCGCTATTTTAGCATCTGCAATTTCATCAAATTTAATTTTTGATGCCAAATCAGAACTCAAAGCACCCTCAAAAGGATTGTTGTATACCGAGGTAACAATTTTACTCTCTGTAAACAATGGCTCTTCTTTGTAAAACTCTTTCAAATACAATGGTAATAGCGATGCCAACCAACCATGAACATGGATAATATCTGGCGCCCAGTTTAATTTCTTAACCGTTTCTACAACACCTTTTGCAAAGAAAATTGCACGCTCATCATTGTCAGAAAACAACTTATCATCTTCATCTGTAAAAACAGCTTTTCTCTTAAAATACTCTTCGTTATCGATAAAATAAACCTGCATTCTTTCCTTAGGAATTGAGGCAACTTTTATAATTAATGGCATGTCCATATCATTAATTATAAGGTTCATTCCAGACAATCGAATTACTTCATGTAACTGATGTCTTCTCTCATTGATTACGCCATATCTTGGCATAAAAATCCTTGTCTGAACACCTTTAGAATGCGAGTTCTTCGCAACGTTGAATGCTGTTGATGATAATTCTGTTTCAGGTAAATACGGAACCACCTCAGACGATACATATAAAATTCTCTTGTCCTTCATTAATCAAACTCTTTTATAAGGATGCGAAAATACAAATTATTATGCTAATATCATGTTAAAATGGTAAGTTTGCACTTATTTTACCTCGATATCCAATGAAAATTTTTTACACCAAGGCAGCCTTAAATACCTATTTAGATGCACAAAAGAAGAACAAAGAAATTGGGTTTGTTCCAACCATGGGTGCATTGCATGAGGGCCATTTATCGCTTTTAAAAAAATGTAAAGAAGAAAATGAAATTTCTGTGGTCAGTATTTTTGTAAATCCCACACAATTTGACAACCCAGAAGATTTGGTGAAATACCCAAAAACCTTTCGCGAAGACACAAGGCTTTTAGAAAGTGCGCAATGTGATATCCTTTTTGCTCCCGATGTAAAAGAAGTATATGACAAAAAAGTTACTGCTACTTCTTTTTATTTTGATGGTTTAGAGCACGAAATGGAGGGGAAATTTAGGGCTGGTCATTTTAACGGAGTGGGCACAGTTGTAAAAAGACTCTTTGAAATTGTAGCTCCCAATAAAGCGTATTTTGGAGAAAAGGATTTTCAGCAATTACAAATTATTAAAAAAATGACCGAAAAGCAGCAATTACCTGTAAAAGTCAAAGGATGTGAAATATATAGAGAAAAAAATGGATTGGCAATGAGTTCAAGAAATAGCCGATTAACTCAAGAACACAAAAACGCAGCGCCATTTATTTTTAAAACACTACAAAAAGCCAAAATAAAGTTTGGAGTAGAAGATCCAAGTACCATTATCAAATGGGTCGAAAAAGAATTTGAAAAACAGCCACTATTGACCTTAGAATATTTTAGCATTGCAGATGAAAAAACACTCAAAAAAATCGAAAAAAAAGATAAAAAAACACAATACAGAGCATTTATTGCCGTTTTTGCAGGAGAAATTCGTTTAATTGATAACATTCAAATTTAACTTTCATTCTTCAAAAAAGAGAATTAAGAATTTAAAAATAGTATTTTTACAATATGTTAGTACAAGTCGTAAAGTCAAAGATTCACCGAGTTAAAGTAACGGGTGCTGATTTAAATTATATAGGAAGCATAACCATTGATGAAGATCTAATGGATGCAGCCAACATCATTGAAGGTGAACGTGTTCAAATTGTAAACAACAACAATGGAGAGCGTTTGGAAACCTACACCATTCCAGGTCCTCGTGGAAGTGGCGAAATTACACTAAATGGTGCTGCTGCAAGACTGGTTGCAAAAGGAGATATCTTGATCTTAATTGCCTATTGTTATATGGAACTTGAAGAAGCTAAGAAATTCAAACCTTCGTTGGTTTTTCCTAACGAAAAGAACAACACCTTAACCTAGCTTGAAATCAACCAGTAAAAAAATATTAAAAACTACCTTACCGCTTCTTTTAGGGGGTCTTTTGGTTTGGTATTCTTTATCTGGAATGGATCATGGAAAGATGCTTGTTCATTTGAAAACTGCCAATTACGCTTGGATCACTCTTGGCTTATTTTTTGGTGTTTTAAGTCATTTATCCAGAGCGTACCGTTGGAAATTTATGCTTGCACCCATGGGGTACAAGCCAAAATTTACGAACAGTGTTTTAGCGGTATTGATTGGTTATTTTGTGAATCTTGCCATTCCAAGGGCCGGAGAAGTTTCAAGAGCAACCGTAATGATCAATTACGAAAATATTCCATTTGAAAAAGGTTTTGGCACAATAGTCGCTGAAAGAATTGCCGACATGATCATGATGTTTCTGATTATTGGAATCACCTTGTTTTTTCAATTCGATTATGTCTTAGCATTGGTTTCTAAAAATTTCGACCCTATAAAAATTGGAGTACTTCTAATTGGAATCATTAGCGCAACAATTGTCTTCACCTCATTTGTAAAAAAAGCAAAACAAGGGTTTTTATTAAAAATAAAAAACTTTATTTTAAGTCTAGCAGAAGGAGTTACCAGTATTCTAAAAATGGAGAAAAAATGGGCTTTCATATTTCATACTGTTTTTATTTGGACGATGTATGTTGCCATGTTTTGGGCAACCATTCCTGCAATTCAAGGATTAGAAGTACCAATTGGAGGAATTTTGGTTGGATTTATTGCGGGTGGATTTAGCATTGCAGCAACAAATGGAGGCATAGGCTCTTATCCTTTAGCAGTAAAGGGGGCATTTTTACTCTTTAATGTTCCAGAAAGTCCGAGTGAAGCTTTTGGGTGGATTATGTGGTCAGCACAAACATTAATGATTATTGTTTTTGGCGGATTGGCTTTTTTAATTTTACCGCTCTACAATAAGAAAAAATAATTGCTGAAGGTTTTTCCTTAGAATTGACTTCGGTTTGCCAAAAAACGGAATAAAAAGAATCGCTAATATTAAACTTTGTAACTTTACACTTCTTAAATATTGTAAGTAAAAATGGCAAAAACCAAAACAACTTTTTTCTGTCAGAATTGTGGCACGCAACATGCAAAATGGGTGGGGCAATGTGGCGCTTGTAAAGAATGGAATACGATTGTAGAAGAGGTGGTTCAAAAAGAAGAAAAACGTGTTTGGAAACAGGCCACAACCGCAAAAAAAACCACCAACAAACCCCTTAAGGTTGCCGATATTCAACTGAATCCAGAAGAAAGAATTGTCACCAATAACAACGAATTAGACACTGTTTTAGGTGGAGGATTGGTAAAAGGGTCTGTAACACTATTGGGTGGAGAACCTGGTATTGGAAAATCAACCTTACTCTTGCAAGTTGCTTTAAACATCCATCAGAAAGTATTGTATGTCTCGGGTGAAGAAAGTCAGTCTCAAATAAAAATGAGAGCAGAAAGGCTAAAAGCTACGAATTCAAATTGCTTAATTCTTACCGAAACAAACACACAGCAAATTTTTAAAAATATTGAAGAAACAGAACCTGATGTCTTGGTAATAGATTCGATACAAACGCTTCACACAAATGCGATTGAAGCATCACCTGGAAGTATTTCACAAATTAGAGAAGCCGCTGCAGAATTGATAAAATATGCCAAAGAAACAGCAACCCCTGTTTTATTAATTGGGCACATCAACAAAGAAGGAAATATCGCAGGGCCAAAAATTTTAGAACATATGGTAGATGTTGTTTTACAGTTTGAAGGTGACAGAAATCATACCTACAGAATCTTGCGTTCACAAAAAAACAGGTTTGGCTCTACCGCTGAATTAGGGATTTATGAAATGCTTTCTTCTGGATTAAGAGAAATTACAAATCCATCTGAAATCTTAATTTCAAAAAAAGATGCTGATTTAAGCGGAACTGCAATTGCTTCGACACTAGAAGGTATTCGCCCTTTAATGATTGAAATACAAGCGTTGGTGTCTACGGCTGTTTATGGTACTCCACAACGATCGACTACAGGCTATAATCTAAAACGCTTGCATATGATTTTGGCGGTTCTAGAAAAAAGAGCTGGTTTTAAGCTAGGTGCAAAAGATGTATTTTTAAATGTTACTGGCGGAATTAATGTAGATGACCCCGCTATAGACTTAGCAGTTGTAGCAGCAATTTTATCGTCCAATCAAGACATTGCAATTAACCCAAATGTATGTTTTGCTGCGGAAGTTGGTTTGGCTGGAGAAATAAGACCTGTCTCTAAAATTGATCAACGGATCTCAGAAGCAGAGAAGTTAGGCTACAAAAATTTCGTAGCGTCTAAATACAATAAGATATCCTCAAAAAACCATGCTATTAAGCTGGTTTTAGTAGGGAAAATAGAAGAAGCTTTTGCTACTTTATTTGCTTAAAAAACGACTATTGAAGTATAAAAAGAGATAAAACAAAAAACCGAGCAAAGCTCGGTTTTTTTTATGTGTATGTTATTCTGAAAAATATTATTTCTTGTTGACGATTTTAATATACTTGTCTAAAGCCATTGTCATTGAAGGTGTTTCTGGAGATGGTGCAGTAATATTGCAGACCAAACCAGCATCTTCTACGGCTTTAACTGTGGTGTTCCCAAAAGCAGCAATCCGGGTATTTTTCTGTTCAAATCCTGGGAAATTCTTATACAAAGAATCAATTCCTGAGGGGCTAAAAAACACTAAAACATCATAGATAACATCTTCTAAATCTGTCAAATCACTCATGACAGTTCGGTACAAATCGGCTCTTGTCCAAGTAACACCTAGCTTATCTAATTCTGTTGGAATTAATGGCTTTAACTTATCCGAAGAAGGTAATAAAAATGCTTCTTCTTTATGTTTTTTAATCAACTTTGTTAATTCTGGGAAGGTTCTCTTTCCAACATAAATTTTACGTTTTCTATACACCACATATTTTTGCAAATAGTAAGCAACAGCTTCCGATTGACAAAAATACTTCATCGCATCTGGTACTGAAAATCGCATTTCTTCTGCAACTCTAAAGAAATGATCTACTGCATTTCTACTTGTTAAAATAATGGCGGTAAATTGAGATAAATCTATCTTTTGCGCTCTTATTTCTTTTACAGAAATGCCTTCAACATGTATAAAAGATCTAAAATCAATTTTCACTTTTTGTTTATCAGACAAATCAAAATACGGGGAAGTTTCCGTTTTTGGAGCTGGCTGCGATACCAAAATGGTTTTCACTTTCATGCGGTTATTTTTGTATTTAAAATATCGACTTAAATAAAATAAACAGGGGGGCTATTTCAAAGGCGCAAATGTACAAAATTATATAAAACAACTTGCTTAAAATCAAGTTTTTGTTATTAACGAGCAACAGTCCTAATTTCATTATAATTAGAAGTGTAAGAAACATCAGGAAGATTTTCTTAGGCAATGCTGTGTAATAAAATAAAATTAATGTTGGAAAAACCCATAAGCCAATCGTGTGTGTATAGATGTTTTTTGCTGTTAAAAATGATACTGTTTGCGTGTGCATTGAAAATAATATCACAAAAAACTTTTCCAAAATCCTTTTTACAGTCAAGTAACCACCAAAAACCAAGAGTGTTTTCCAGAAAAAAGAGATCTCTAAAAAACCTTCTCTTGCAAAATAATTGATTAAAAGGAAAGTAAGCAAACCAAAAATTACGTTTGTAAAAAAAAACAAAACAACAGAAAATCGGTTTAAAGCAGAGGTTCTTTCTTCAATTTCAGAAGCAATAAAACCTTTATTAAAAAACGCAAAAAAGTATTCTTTTAACTTTGTTCTATGAAACCCTTTTAGAAGAAACACACAGAGTAATAACACCATAAAAATGAGCGTCACCCAGTTTGTAGAAATATCAATTTTTTCTATTGCTTGCAAGTTGTTTGGTTTTCTAAGATTAACACAAAATTAGTAATTAAATACTGTATATTTGCTTTCTTACCTTGAAAATTGATATATGTCAGACGCGTTAGTTATTATCCCCACGTATAACGAAAAAGAAAATATTGAAGCAATTATTAGAGCTATATTCAGCCAAAAAAAAGACTTCCATGTTTTAATTGTTGATGATAATTCCCCGGATGGAACTTCAAAAATTGTGACGCAATTAATTACTGAATTTCCCGAAAAACTTTATATAGAAAATAGAAAAGGCAAAAATGGTATAGGAACTGCATACATCCATGGTTTTAAATGGGCGATTGAAAGAAAATACGATTATATCATAGAAATGGATGCTGATTTTTCTCACAACCCAAAAGACTTGGTGCGCCTTTATGATGCTTGTTCTAAAGAAGGTGGAGATGTTGCTGTCGGATCGAGATATATAAACAATCAGGTAAACGTTATCAATTGGGACATTAAACGCCTATTGCTTTCTTATTTTGCCTCTAAATATGTGCGATTCATTACTCGAATTCCCATTTTTGACACCACAGCAGGTTTTGTTTGCTACCAACGAAAAGTGCTTGAAAAGATTCAGTTTGATAAAATTAAGTTTGTCGGTTATGCTTTTCAAATTGAAATGAAGTTCAAAGCATGGAAACATAAATTCAAGATTAAAGAAGTTTCTGTGATTTTTACAGACCGAACACTTGGAGAGTCTAAAATGAGTGGAAATATTGTGTCGGAAGCCCTTTTTGGAGTTTTAAAAATGAGAATAAATGGGTTGCCAAAATAAATTTATGTTGAATGCTATTGCAATAAGGGAAGCAAATTTAGACGACCTGGAGATCTTATTAAAATTTGAACAAGGCGTTATTGAGGCCGAAAGACCCTTAGATCCTTTTTTAAAGGAAGGAGCTATACATTATTACAATATTCCGGCAATAATTACTTCTGAGGAGACTCATTTTATCGTTGCCTTTTGTAAAAATGAACTCGTTGGTTGTGGATATGTAAGGATAGAAAAGTCGAAGCAGTACCAAAAAAACCCATTGCATGGATACATCGGATTTATTTATGTAAAACCGAATTTTAGAGGAAACAGAATCAGTACCCTTGTTTTAGAGTCTTTAAAAATATGGGCACATAATAGAGAATTAAAAGAATTACGATTGGACGTGTATAGTAATAATCCGTCTGCAATAAAATCTTACGACCGTTTTGGGTTTGTAAAAAGTTTAGTAAACATGAGAATCGATATTTAAGAAGAAAAATGACAAAATCAATTTTAATTAAAAACGCCACTATTGTTAACGAAAACACCACTTTCAAGGGGGATGTTCTCATTGAAAATGAAATAATCAAAAAAGTAGATCCTTCTATAATGGTAACTGATGTGGACGCTCTTGAAATCATAGAGGCACAGGGTAGTTATTTGATTCCTGGGTTTATAGATGATCAGGTACATTTCAGAGAACCTGGTTTAACGCACAAAGCAAACATTTCAACAGAAAGTAGGGCTGCTATTGCTGGAGGTATTACTACATTCATCGAAATGCCAAATACAGTTCCGCAAGCAACAACGCAAGCGTTATTGGAAGATAAGTTTAAAATTGCTGCTAAAGATTCCTATGCAAACTACTCTTTTATGTTTGGTGGCACCAACGACAATTTAGAGGAACTGCTAAAAACAGATCCCAAAAAAGTAGCAGGAATAAAATTATTTTTAGGCTCTTCTACTGGAAACATGCTCGTAGATAATGAGGCTGTTTTAGAGAAAATTTTCTCTTCTACAAAAATGATTATTTCTGTACATTGTGAAGACGAAGCAACCATCAGAAAAAATACTGCAACATTTATCGAAAAATATGGTGAAGACATTCCGATAAGATGCCATCCAATGATTCGAAGTGAAGAAGCGTGTTATCTTTCCTCTTCAAAAGCAATTGAATTGGCTAAAAAAACGGGGGCTCGATTGCATATTTTTCATGTATCTACTGCGAAAGAGACGGAACTTTTTAGAAATGATATTCCATTAGAGGAAAAACAAATAACAGCGGAAGTTTGCATTCATCATTTATGGTTTTCAGATGAAGATTATGAGGAAAAAGGAACGCATATAAAATGGAATCCTGCAGTAAAGTCGCGGAAGGATAGACAAGGTCTTTGGGATGCTTTGTTGGATGATCGAATTGATGTTTTAGCAACTGATCATGCACCACACACTTTAGAAGAAAAAACCAACACTTACTTAAAAGCACCTAGTGGTGGTCCCTTGGTACAACACGCAATCGTGGCTATTTTAGAAAAGGTAAAAGAAGGGGTGATTTCTATTGAAAAAGCAGTGGAAAAAATGAGTCACAATCCTGCTAAGTTATTTCAAATAGAAAAGCGTGGTTTTATAAAGGAAGGTTTTTATGCAGATTTGGTTTTGATAAACCCGAATCAGCCACAAACAGTTTCTAAAGACAACATCTTATACAAGTGTGGATGGTCTCCATTTGAAGGAACGCGGTTTTCTTCTTCGGTTACGCATACTTTTGTAAACGGGCATTTAATGTATAATAACGGGGTGTTCAATGACAATATGAAAGGGAAAAGAATCACTTTTAATCGATAAAATGAAAAGACTTATTTTCTTATTTTTTGCTTTTATTTTCTTGTACAATTGTACAAGTAATACAATCTACAAAAAACCTACGGATTTAATTCCGAAGGATTCTATGGTTATTTTAATTCAGCAGATGCTCATTGCTTCTTCTTCAAAAAACGTAAAAACAATCAATTTACAGCGCAAAATAGACTACTTCCCTTTTGTTTATGATCGTTTCAAAATAGATTCGACTCGCTTTCAAAAAAGTAGTTTTTATTATATTTCTAAAATAGAGGCGTATGATGAAATATTAGCGAAAGTAAAAAAAGGGTTGGAAATCGAAAAAGAAAAATATAGTGTCTTAAAAAAGAGAAAAGATTCAATCAATAGAGACTCTGTTAGTAAATTGAATATTAAAAAACCAATCAAAAAAGACGCGCTTAAAGAACCGCTTGAATTTTCTAAAAAAAAGAAAGCCCTAAAAACTAAATTGTAACGTTTTTACAAGCATCGTTTATTACTTCGGTTATTTTTGTAAACTTAAAATCGAGGGTGTTCATTATTTTTTCTGAAGAATACTTAGACACTCCATGCGCACTTCTTGCTGCATATTTACTCATTAAAGGCTCTTTCTTTGTGAGAATTGATAAAACGCTAGAAAAGCGCCAAAAAAGACTTGTTTGCCAAGGTTTCACTTTATGTGAAGGCCTTTTTTTACCCAAGGCATCTGCAATAGAAAAGAGAATTTCTTTAAACGGTTTGTTCTGAGAAACTAAAATAAATCGCTCGTTTTTTACTTCAGAATCCATCAATAAAATCATTGCTTTTACAACGTCTTTAACGCCAACAAAACCAGTAATTCCTTCTGTATAATATTTTAACCCATTATAAACGCTGCTAAATATTTTACCAGAACCGGTATTCCAAAAACCGCTTCCTAAAATAACTCCAGGGTTTACAACAACCACTTCAACGCCTTCTTGACTTGCGCGCCAAACTTCTGTTTCTGCACCGAATTTTGTAATTGCATATCCACTATTGTCCAATTCCTTATTCCATTCGTTTTCTTCTGTAATTGGTTTTCCTTGAATGGAGTCGCCAATACAGGCAATAGAGCTCACAAAACATAATTTTTTTATTTTTGCATCAATAGATAAATTGGCAATAATAGCGGTTCCATGAATATTCACTTTTCGCATTTTTATATAATCTTTTGAATTAAAGGAAATAAATGCGGCACAATGGTACACTTTTTCTACTCCAACAAATGCAGGAATCATTGCGGGAACATCTGTAATGTCTGCTTTCAGCCATACTATTTTAGCAAACAGTGTGGCGTCATTTGTATATGAAGTAAAGATTTTTTTTACGGCGAAAATTTTTTCTTCTGTCCTATAAATCGCCCGAATTTTTTCTTCTTTTTTTGCCAAATGATACAACAAATGTGCACCCACCAAACCTGTTCCGCCAGTAACTAAAATCATACGGCTAAGTTATGGTTTTTTGATTGATAAGTTTATCTTTGCCTCGTTAAAAAGGTGTTTAACAATCTCAAATAAAACCAATCGAAATCAATTATAAAACGTTGAAAAACGCTATTTGAAACCCATATTTAACATTGAATTAATTACAATTTACAATGAAAAATTTTATTAAAGAATTACAATGGAGAGGAATGTTGCATGACAGCATGCCAACTACAGAAGAACATTTAATGGAAAGTATGAGAAGTGCCTATGTTGGTTTCGATCCTACTTCAGATTCTTTACATATTGGTAATTTAGTCCCTATTATGTTATTGGCGCATTTTCAAAGATGTGGTCATAAACCCATCGCTTTGGTTGGAGGTGCAACAGGTATGATTGGAGATCCTTCTGGAAAATCTTCTGAACGTAATCTCTTGGATGAAAAAACACTACGGTACAATCAAGAAGCAATCAAAGGACAATTGAGTCATTTTTTAGATTTTACTTCAGACGCTGCAAATGCAGCCGTTTTGGTCAATAATTACGATTGGATGAAAGACTTTTCATTCCTTGAGTTTATTCGTGATATTGGAAAACATATCTCTGTAAATTATATGATGGCAAAAGATTCTGTAAAAAACAGAATTGGGTCTGAATCTAAGGAAGGAATGTCTTTTACAGAATTCACCTACCAATTAGTACAAGGATATGATTTCTTGCACTTGTTTCAAAACAACAATGCCTCTATTCAAATGGGAGGTTCTGACCAATGGGGGAATATTACCACAGGTACAGAATTAATTAGACGTGTAGGTGGCGGAAAGGGGTATGCAATTACCTGTCCGTTAATTACAAAATCTGATGGAACAAAGTTTGGAAAATCTGAAGGAGGAAACGTTTGGCTGGATGCCAAAAGAACATCGCCTTATAAATTTTATCAATATTGGTTAAATGCTTCTGATGAAGATGCAGAAAACTACATTAGAATCTTTACGTTCTTAGACAAAGAAACCATTGATGCTTTGATTATCAAGCACAAAGAAGAACCACATTTGCGTTTATTACAAAAGAAAATTGGGGAAGAAGTTACTCTTTTAGTACATGGAACAGCTGCCTATGAAAATGCCATTAAAGCTTCAACTATTTTATTCGGGAAGTCTACAGCTTCTGATTTAAAATCGTTGGATGAACAAACGTTCTTAGATGTTTTTGATGGGGTGCCTAAAGCCACAGTATCGCTATCAGATGTTGAAGGTGGGTTGGATATGATTGGTGCTTTGGCAGCAAAAACAAACTTTTTAGCTTCAAATGGTGAAGCAAGAAGAGCACTCAAAGAAAATGCAATTTCTGTAAACAAGGAAAAAGTGAAAGAAGATTTTACGGTTTCTAAAGAAGATTTGATTGCAAATAAATATGTATTACTTCAGCGAGGTAAAAAGACCTACTATCTTTTGGTGGTAGCATAATTTTTAAAAAATAGAATCGCAATTTAAAAAGCGACAAAAGAATAAAAAAGGGCCTGAATTTAAAATCAGTCCCTTTTTTGTTGTTAGAAATCGCTTACTAGTTAACTCTTTTTTGCCAGTTGATATCTGCTTGTTTTTGTAATTTTTCAGCCCCTTCTTTTGTCCAAAGATCTAAGGTATTTGTTCCCCAAGAATTATAAAAAAGATACAGCTTTCCGTCTCTAATCTCAAAGGTTTTGGGGTTGATCTTTACTTTTTCATCTTTCAATCCTATTGCATATGCGCAATACCCTCCATATTGAGGTTCGTATTGGTTTGGTGTTTTTAGAAACAACTGCTTATTGGCTTCTGAATAAAATTGATAGACCACTCCCTTGTACGTTGTAGAAAATTCTTCCTCCCCTTTCAAGGCTTTCTTTTCTGTAAAATAAGCCACAGGATCATACCCAGATATTGCTACGCGTTTTTTAAGGTTGTACTGTTCTATTCGTTTGCTGTCAGTTTGAGATAAACCGGTTTTAGTCTCTTGTACTTGCGCTATGAAGAGATTTGAAATAAAGATGAAAATTAAGAGAATTAATTTTTGCATTGTTCTTGTTTTTAGTAAAATTAAGCATAAAAACGTTAAGTAGGAGTTGCAAATCAATATGTGGGCTGAAATAGGAATAACTGGGCGTTACTAGGAATATGTGGAATTATTTAACTTGTAAATCGTTTGTTTTTTCATGAATTCGCACTTGTTTATCGATTTCTACCGATTGATCTAAAAGTTAGAAATGAAATAATAAAAAATGTCTTATCCTAAAATATGGCTAAGATCATGTGTGTGAAGCGTAGCGTATAAAAAGATGATGCATTTTCGGATTAACACAGCGCCAAATTTTATTTTCCTTTTTCCTTTCAAAACAGAGTCAAGCCTTTGAAAAACCTATTCTAGCTGTTTTTTTCACCCGTTGTTGTAGTCCGATTTTTCTTTTTTATTCTTTCCCCAGGCAATAACTTTTACTCCTTTTGAGTATTGAATTTTGTTCGGTTCGTTTTTAATTAACGTGTCAAATCTCGGATAATTGAATTCTAACTTTTCCAAGTCAATTTCATTAAGTGGCCATTCCAAATGATGAATCTCAAATTCATTAATTGCCTTTTCTGTATCTTGGAAAAGAGTATACCTTTCTGTCAACCACTTGTCCAATTCCTTTTTTTCCGTAATTCCTTTTCCAATTGCAAACTGAATATTCAATTTGTCGTTAAATTCTGAGTTATTCGATTCGTATTTGTTTGCAGTCCGTTTGGTTTTTGAAAATCTATATGGAAGTTCAGACATTCCTTTTGCAATTTTACAAGACAACCATTTTCCACCTTCAATGCTCAAAAAATAGACTCCTGTTTTGTTCTTTGATTTCACATAAGTTCTAATATTAATTTCATCAAAATCCGAAATCGGGGGGAAAGAAAGTAGGTTTTTTGGTCTTATCTTTTCCATTGTAAAAGCAACTACTGAAACCCACGGTTTTCCTTCAAAAAGGTCTATCTCAAATTCGTTTGGGACAAATTTCTTCAATTCGGATAATTCTACTTGCCAATGAAGAAATATTGCATTGTTCCATTCTTGATAAAATTTCCAACTTCCAGTCGGCATTTTCCAAGGTCTGTGTGCTGTGTTATTTAGTATCTCTCGAATTGTCATTTTTTAAATTGGCTAGGTGTTCTTTAAAATGAATCTTGTGAAACCTGTTAAAAGGGTTAAAATGTAGTTCAGTAATCCGCTATAAAACCATTAAATTACAGCCTCTGATGTCAGAATTATCAAAACGCCCAATGATTTCAAAGGTTCCGTCTTTGTGTACTTTTCCTAAATCTTGTGTTGCAATAAAAGAACAAGAATTATAATTGGCCAAATCAATCACATTGATACCGCCGTTTTTTCCTAGTGGATTTATCGTTAAGGCATCTTCCGTGTCTCTGGTTAAAACCCGCATCCAAGGCGGTGTTTTAAAGACGCCCTTCCCTTTAGAATATCCCTGACTTAACAATTCTGTCATTCCATATTCTGAGTGAATCTCGGTAACCCCAAAGCCTCCTTCTAAAATTGCATGCAGCTCCTCTCGAACCAACTCTTTTCTTCTCCCTTTCATACCACCCGTTTCCATGATGGTCGTGTTTTTTAAGTTGAATTGCTGTTTTTCAATCAAATCTAACAATGCAAAAGAAACTCCAATTAAGAGCACTTTTTGCCCTTTTTTGTCCAATGCTATCAATTTTTGAGTCAATTCCTCTAAATTATCAAGATAAAAACCACTTTCTACATTGTTAGATTTTGTAATAAACTCATCCACCATATAGACCAAAGAAGAGCCTTTACGTTCTAAATAATTGGGCAATAATGCCAAAACGGTATATTCTTCTATGTTTCCATAAAAGTGACAAAACCCTTTTCGATAGCTTTCTTTGTATAGGTTGATATCGGTAACAAAATGTTTGCTTGTTATGCTTCCTGTAGTCCCAGAGCTCGTAAAAACCTGCTGAGCTTCGTCTTTAGAAGCAACCACTTTTCTGCTTTTAAAAAACTGTATTGGCAAAAATGGAATGTCGGTTACTTTCAGAACATCAGAAGGATGCACATTGATCAAATCGCAAAAAGAACGGTAAACACGATTGTTTTGAAACTGGTGTTTAAAAACAGCGAGTGCAACTTCTGAAAAGTCTTGCTCATTTTGAATGTTAAAAATATCGTTTTGCATATCGTTTTGCAAAAATAACACTATTCAGCGCAACGATTTTAAGGAATTTTCAGTTTTTTAAAAAGCGATTCCAAAAAGGGCTTTTACGCTTATTCTTTGTAAATTTTTACGATTAAAACTCCTTGATCATCCATAGAAGCCCTGTACATCCCTGCTGTATTGAATTCAAAAGACATGTTTCCGTTGTTATCTAAAGCCACAACACCTCCTAAGCCACCAAGTTTTGTGAGTTTGTTTTGGATGACATCTTTTGTCGCCTCTTTTAATGTTTTTTGTTGATATTCCATTTGTGCAGAAATATCATAAGCGACTTGGCCTCTAATAAAATACTCTCCCCAACCTGTTGAGGAAACTCCACAAGTTAAATTATTAGCATAAGTTCCAGAACCAATAATGGGTGCATCGCCAATTCTTCCCCAACGCTTGTTGGTCATTCCTCCAGTAGAGGTTCCTGCAGCAATGTTGCCGTTTTTATCCAACGCTACACAGCCCACCGTTCCAAATTTAGAATCCTTGATTGTCGCATCGTAAAAAGCAGCTTGTTTATTAGAACTTTCGATTTTATTTTCTGACTATTTTTTACTTTTTGCAACGCTTTGAACCGTTGTTCTGTATAAAAATAACTTGCCGCAACAATTTCCAAGCCTTGTTCTTTTGCAAAAAGAGAAGCACCATCCCCAGAAAGCATTACATGTTCGGAATCTGTCATTACTTTTATAGCCAACTCAATCGGACTTTTAACGTCTTTTACACCTGCTACCGCTCCTGCGTTTAAGGTTTTTCCATCCATAAAAGAAGCGTCCAATTCGTTAGTGCCTGCATTGGTGAAAACAGCCCCTTTTCCCGCATTAAAAAGAGGGGAATCTTCCATCACCTGAATGGTTTTTAGAACCGCTTCTTGACTTGTTCCTCCTTTTTTAAGAATTGAATGCCCAACCTTTATCGCTTCAGCTAACTTTTCTTTGTAAGCTTCTTCTTTTTCTTTTGTCATGTTTTTTTTCAAAATCGTTCCAGCTCCTCCATGAATAATGATGGCAAAATCATTTTGTTTTTTTGTGGTTTTATCGATAATTAATTTAGGCTTTATTTCAGATGTACACCCAAAAAAAAGGGATACTAAAAGAACTAATGAAATGGGTTTTCTCATAATTGACTTGTTTGATATTAAACAAATATTAATCTTTTTGTTTAATTTAAAAATGTGTAAAATTATTTGTAGCTTCGGGGTTCAATTTAAACGAATTAAATTTAACAGCAAAATGACAGATTTTGGAATAAAAGAAGCCTTAAAAGAATTAGGTTTAAAGGATATAAATAAAGGAACTTCAACAGGGTCAAATAATTTTTCGAATGGAGAAATTATTGAATCTTACTCGCCAGTAGATGGAAAATTAATTGGAAAAGTAATTGCTACATCTAAAGAAGATTATGAAAAAGTAATGACTGCTGCAACGAAAGCTTACCAGTCTTTCAGAAATATTCCTGCACCCCAAAGAGGCGAGATTGTACGTCAGTTTGGAAATAAATTACGAGACTTAAAAGAACCTTTAGGAAAATTGGTTTCCTATGAAATGGGGAAATCACTTCAAGAAGGGTATGGTGAAGTGCAAGAAATGATCGATATCTGTGATTTTGCTGTTGGATTGTCAAGACAATTAAGCGGTCAAACCATCCCATCGGAACGCCCAGGGCACGTTATGAGAGAACAATGGCATCCAATTGGTGTTGTTGGAATTATCTCTGCGTTTAACTTCCCAGTTGCAGTTTGGGCATGGAATACTGCATTGGCTTGGATTTGTGGTGATGTATGTGTTTGGAAAGGATCTGAAAAAGCACCTTTATGTACGGTAGCCTGTCAGAATATTATCGCAGCAATTTTAAAAGAAAACAATTTACCAGAAGGAATTTCTTGTATTATTAATGGAGATTATAAAGTAGGAGAAATGATGACTACGGACACGAGAGTTCCATTAGTCTCTGCCACTGGATCTACAAGAATGGGAAGAATTGTGGGAGCTACTGTTGCCCAACGTTTTGGAAAATCTTTATTAGAATTAGGCGGAAACAATGCCATTATCATTACCCCTACTGCAGATTTAAAAGTAGTTGTTCCAGGAGCTGTTTTTGGCGCCGTTGGAACGTGTGGTCAACGTTGTACTTCTACACGAAGATTAATCATTCACGAATCTGTATATGACAAAGTAAGAGATGCAATTGTAGGTGCTTATCAACAAATTAAAATTGGAAACCCTTTAGATGAAACCAAGCATGTGGGGCCATTAATTGACAAAGATTCCGTAAACACTTACTTAGCTGCTATTGAAAGTGCAAAAGCAGAGGGTGGAAATGTATTGGTTGAAGGTGGTGTTTTAGAAGGAGAAGGTTACGAAAGTGGTTGCTATGTAAAACCAGCAATTATAGAAGCTGAAAATCATTATAAAATTGTGCAGCACGAAACTTTTTCTCCTATTTTATATTTAATGAAATACAGCGGTGATGTTGAAAATGCCATTGAAAAACAAAATGGTGTTGCACAAGGGTTGTCTTCTGCAATTATGACCAACGAACTAAAAGAGGCTGAAAAGTTTTTGTCTTATGCTGGTTCTGACTGTGGAATTGCCAACGTAAATATTGGTACTTCTGGTGCTGAAATTGGAGGCGCTTTTGGAGGTGAAAAAGAAACGGGTGGCGGACGTGAGTCTGGTTCTGATGCTTGGAAAGTATACATGCGAAGACAAACAAACACCATCAACTATTCCGATGAATTGCCTTTAGCGCAAGGAATTAAATTTGATCTATAAATAAAACTATTTATTTTTATAAATTAAGAACCCCCGGCTCAAATAGAGTCGGGGGTTTCTTTTTTAGTAATTCTAAAAAGCTTTCGCTCATCTTAAAATTAGCATACATTGTTTTTTTTTGTTCAATAAAATATGTAGCTTGCTTTTCATGTGTTCTTTTTTTAATATTTGTTACTTCAATTTCATTTGAAATAATTTAAAGTACTTAGAGAAAACAAACGATTGATAAGTCGTGTAAAAAACCTTTAAAACCATAAATCATGGAATTAGAAAATAAAATTGAGATTACAACACAATTTCTATATGACTCACAAATAATCTCAAAAAACAGGCAGTTGGAACTGGAATGTAATGGCCAATGAAGTACATTGGTCTAAGAACATGTTTCGTCTTTTAGGACTTGCCCCTGACGAAGTAGCGCCAAGCTACGAGTTGGCTCTGCATCATGTTTGTGATTCTGATAAAAAAAGATATGAAGAAACACTTTCTCAAGCAATTGAAAATAAAACAGCCTATTATTTTGAAAATAAAATAGTACAAAGAGACAAGTCTGTTATTTCTGTAGTTTCAAGTGGGAAATGCATCTTAGATGAAAATAAAAATCTAATCCGGATGATTGGTGCTGTACAAGACATATCCATTCAAAAAGAAATCGAAAAAATAAAAGAAGAAAAGCAGCGAGCGGAAGACCGAGATAAAGTAAAATCATTAATTCTTAAGATGATCGCTCACGATATAAAAAACCCTTTTCATCATATAAATGGTTTTAGTGAACTCCTTATTGAAAATATTCAAAATAAAGAGTTTGAAGACGCAATTACATATGGAAAAATTATACATGAAGCTACAAACCAAACACTTAAAATACTAGATAGGCTTTTACAATGGGCCTTTACAGATTCTAACAGTAGTACATTTAATCGTGTTACAATTGCTCCTAAAAACTTAGTAGATGATGTTATCGGGTTTTAAACGTTCAATTAATTAAAAAGAAGCTCATTATAAAAAACCTTATTGATCCTGAGGTTCGTGTTGATGCTGACAAACACATGCTGATGAGCATTGTTAGAAACTTGATTTCGAATGCAATAAAATATTGCAATCATGATGGAGAAATAACGATCGCATTGCAATCAAAAAAGAATCAAAACTTAATTTCAGACACAGGTGTTGGTATTACGCCAAAAACGTTATAAAATCTATTTGATCCCAGTAAAATAATTAGCAAAAAGGGTACTGAACAAGAAAAGGGGTCCGGATTAGGCTTACAAATATGTAAGGCATTGGTGGATAGACACGATGGTCAAATTTGGTTTGATAGCGAAATCGGTATTGGAACGACCTGTTATTTTACCTTATCTAAAAACGAAATCGATCAAAGGAAGGAATAACTTTCCTTAAAGTTTCTGAAAAAATTATCTTTTTAAGAAACGCGTCCGCTGCATCTTATGGAACTTCGTGTCCTTGACTTGCCGCTAACAATTGAAACCAATCCTCCAACTCTAATGGCGTTTCCATTGCTTTATTGGCGTTTAAAATACGAGCTTTGCTTGTGGTCCCAATAACGGGTGAAACTTTGGCGGGATGCTTTAAAATAAAAGCCAATAATAGTGCGTCTTCAGAAAGCAAGTATTTATTAGAGAGTTTTTTTAACACTGCTTTTATTCGAATGGCTTGTTTGTTTTCAACCTTAAAAAAAGTTCCTAAAGGACTCCAAATCATGGGGTGTATTTCTTTTTCTAATAAATAATCTAAAGTTCCATTGTACATTGCCGCATGTTGTGTTAGTGAAAATTCGATCTGATTCGCTGAAACGGGAACTTTTGACTGAATTAAAGCTACTTGCGATGGGGTAAAATTTGACACTCCAAATGCTTTTATTTTTCCGCTTTTTTGCAAAAGAGTTACTGCTTCTGCAATCTCCTCTGGCTGCATTAGCGGACTTGGTCTGTGCAGTAAAAAGGTGTCTAAATACCCTGTTTTTAGATTTCTTAGGGATTCTTCGACACTCCAAATAATGTATTCTGTGGAGTAGTTGTAGTACTTAAGATTGTTGTTTCTTGTTTGTCCAGGGTTTTGAATACCACATTTAGAAATAAGCTGAATTTCTTCACGCTGTATCCCGCTTTCTAGAAATGCTTTTCCAAATTCTGCTTCGGTTGTATAATCACCATACAAGTCTGCGTGGTCAAAAGTAGTATTTCCATTTTCAGCACAAAACTGGATCAAATCTGCTTGTTCTTTGATTGACTGTTTTTTACCCCAGATTCCCCAAGACATACAACCCATTATGATTTTTGACATGCTTCCTTCTTAATTTTTATTCATAATTGTAGGGCTTGCTTGGGCTGTTGGATACACAACCAAATCTTCAATATTAACATGATAGGGTCTTGTAATTACAAAGTGAATAATGTCTGCAATATCTTCTGCTTGCAAAGCTTTGTATCCTTTGTAAACATTTTCAGCTTTTTGGGCATCTCCTTTAAAACGAACTTCAGAGAATTCAGTTTCTACTGCACCTGGGTGAATTCCTGAAACTCGGATGTTGTGTTTGTTTAAATCAATTCTCATTGCTTTATTTAAGGCATTTACAGCGTGTTTTGAGGCACAATACACATTTCCGTTTGGATACACCTCTTTTCCCGCAATAGAGCCAATATTTACAATGAAACCACTGTTCCTTGTTGTCATTTGTGGAATAATCGCTCTGGAGACATACAGTAGTCCTTTTACATTGATGTCTAGCATCGCGTCCCAGTCATCTATATTTCCTTCTTGGATGGTTGACAGACCGTGTGCGTTTCCAGCATTATTGATGAGAATGTCAATCTGTTTAAAATCTATTGGCAAATTAGCTATTTGATCTGCTACGTCATATCGATCTCTAACATCAAACTGTAAAGTGGTTACTTCCGTAAGTTTACTTAATTCTTCTTGGAGTTCTTTCAATCTTTCTGCTCTTCTTCCACAAAGAATTAAACGGATCTTGTTTTTTGCAAAAATCTCTGCAGTTGCTTTTCCAATTCCAGAGGTTGCTCCTGTTATAAAGGCGGTTTGTTTCATCTTCTTTTATTATGACTGCTTGGACATCTATTCTAAGGAAACGTCCGTAGGTGTTTTATGTAAGGATTTTTCTTTTGATAAAAGTAAAAAAGAAAGTTGGAGAAAGGTCTTTTTAAGGTTAGAGTTTTCATCAATTATGAACAAAGAAAAAACCGCTCTACCTCTAGAGCGGCTTTCTTTCAATTGATTATTGTGAAATAACCAATCAAAAATCAACTAACCAAACTTTATTTTAAATTTCTTCTGATTTTTGTTCTTCGTTTCACTTTCGTCCGTTTTCTGTTACTATTTCGAACGGCTGGGGTTTTGTTTTCTACTTTTTCTCCTCCTTTTAAATACTGTATGAATCCACGTCCAGAAAATTCATAGGTAGTTTCTGTACTAAGATGATAGAGGCTTATCGTCTCATCATTTATAACGCTCAATTCAAATTCTTTAATATCTCCACCATCATAATTAAGTGTTAATATTTTTAAATCTTCATATCCTATGACATCAAACACTTCATACCCTCCTACATAACGCCAATCTAAAATATCAATATTTGTGCCAAACAAATCTTGAGAACTGTAAAAAGTAGTATTGTTTTCGGGAGTAAATTGTAAATAGTTTTCAGCATCAAATGCGTTTGGAGCTCCGCCCAAAGTCTCAATTTTCTCCCAAGCAACAAACTCTTGTAAAAAGTATTCTATATTTTCATAAAATAATTTGTCATAATCAAAGTTATTTGACTGATATCCAATTAAATAATAACTAACATTCTCTCTGTAGTTATACAGTCTAATTTGGTTCGCTGATATTTGAAATACTTCAAAGTCTTGAAAACCATCTACGTCATGATTTGCTCTTAACAATCCATCAAAAGTAGTATAAGACCCTACGGAAATTCCAAAACCATTTCCTGTGTGACCAATGTCTACAATGTTATTATTTGCATACAAGGTGTTGTTTATAAAGGAAACTGTAAATGCTCTGGATAGAAACGGAACCTCTCCTATTCCTGTGGTTCTATGGAAATCTACATACCACAAATCATAGTCTGAAAGGGCATATTCTAAAACAATCCCTCTTTCTTCTTCATAATCATCTTCAACAGAACAGGAGGTAAATAAAAAAAATGAGATTATTAATGTAAAAAGTAATTTTAAAGATTTCATAGGTCTTCTGTTTTTGGTTATTCCTGTTTAAATTCAAAAGGTGTGCCAAAAATAAAAAAGTACCCAAATTTGGATGCTTTATCTTAATAAATAATCGATTCTTTTATTATGGGTAAAAATCTGAGGCTTCTTTTTTAAGATTCAAAACCTTATAGTATTTTGTAGTACCTGCTTCTGTAAAACTAATTACCGCTTCATTTTCTTTTAATAAAAAAGGAATCTTTAATTCCGTATTTGTAGTGTTATAGGGTTTCATGTCACCTTTTTGCAATAGCAAATCTTTTTTATTCTTTGTGGTTGAGGTATTTAAATAACCAACAAGAAGGTTTGTCTCAGGGTGTTTTTTTATTTCTAATTTTCCGGTTTGATTCCTGAAATAAATGGAATCAAAATCGATCGTAGTTTTTGATGTGTAGTTGATGTATACATTGATTCCATGAACTCCTGGTTGCCCTCCTACCCAATTTTTATAGGATGCTTCCGTTATTTTGAAAGGTGGTTTTTTATCAAATGAGATGCTTTTACATGTAATAAGGCTCAAAGTGAGGAATAAAAAAGTGATGTTTTTCATAATTTATTTTTTCAAATGTAATACCAAGGTATAAAAAAAGAGCTTATCTATTTTTAGATAAGCTCTTTTGTATTTTATAATTCTAACTCCGCTTTCGCTTCGTTTAATTTTTCAACGCTTCCGCTCCACCAACAATTTCAAGAATTTCGTTTGTAATTGCTGCTTGACGTGCTTTGTTATAGGTTAATTTTAAATCGTCACGTAAATCTGTGGCGTTGTCTGTAGCTTTGTGCATTGCTGTCATACGAGCTCCGTGTTCTGAAGCAAAACTATCTCTAATAGATTTGTATAACTGTGTTTTTAATGACTTTGGAATTAAAGCTAAAACAATTTCTTCTTTAGATGGCTCAAAAATATAATCAGAGTTGGTAATTGCCGCTCCACCTTCTATGGGTTTGATTGGTAAAAACTGCTCTACTTGTGGTATTTGAGTTGCTGCGTTTTTAAATTGATTGTATATAATTTCAATTTTATCATACGTTCCATCCGTATACAATTGCATTAATTCCTCAGCAATTAAGGCTACATTGTCAAATGTTAAATCGTCAAAAATAGCATCTTTGGAGTCAATTACTTTGAAGGTTTTCCCTAAAGCAACTTTCCCTTTTTTACCAATAGTTAATAATTCTACGGTCTTATCAGCATATTTTTCGGCAACTGTTTTTATGACTCTCTTGGTTACAGAAGAATTAAAACCACCACACAATCCTCTATTAGAAGTTACAACCACTAATAAAACTTTAGAAACTACTCTTGGTGTAGAATAAGCTCCTCCTGCATCACCGTCTAAAGTTGCGCTTAAATTTTGCAACAATTCCGTTAATTTAGAAGAATAAGGTCGCATTGCAGTAATTGCATCTTGTGCTTTTTTCAACTTTGCAGCAGAAACCATTTTCATGGCACTGGTAATCTGCATAGTCGATCCAATAGATGAAATTCTGTTCCGTATTTCTTTTAAGTTTGCCATACTTTGGTCATTAGGTGTTAGTAATTAGTTTTTAGTAGCAAGCTACTAATACGAACTTCTAATTTAATATTTACTTGAAATTTCTTTTGCTGCTGCTGTTAAAGTAGCAATTACTTCTGGAGTTAATTTCCCAGCCTTTAAGGTGTCTAAAGTATCTCTGTGCTTTCCGTTTAAGTAAGAAATGTAATCTTTCTCAAATTCTTTTACTTTACTTACCGGTACGTCTTTAAGTAAGTTCTTAGAACCTGCATAAATAATCGCAATTTGATCTTCTACTGAGTAAGGATCATTTTGTCCTTGCTTTAAAATTTCAACATTACGTTGTCCTTTAGAAATTACATTCATTGTTGCTGCATCTAAATCAGAACCAAACTTTGCAAACGCTTCTAATTCACGGTATGCTGCTTGATCTAATTTTAAAGTACCTGATACTTTTTTCATAGATTTAATCTGAGCATTACCTCCAACACGAGATACCGAAATACCTACGTTAATTGCTGGACGAACTCCTGAGTTAAATAAATCTCCATCCAAGAAAATCTGTCCATCTGTAATTGAAATTACGTTTGTTGGAATGTATGCAGAAACATCTCCTGCTTGTGTTTCAATAATTGGCAATGCAGTTAAAGAACCTCCACCTTTTACAATTCCTTTTAAAGAATCTGGTAAATCGTTCATTTCACTTGCAATTTTGTCATCATTGATCACTTTTGCAGCACGTTCTAATAAACGAGAGTGTAAGTAAAATACATCTCCAGGATACGCCTCACGTCCCGGTGGCCTTCTTAATAATAAAGAAATCTCACGGTAAGCAACGGCTTGTTTTGATAAATCATCAAAAATAATTAAAGCAGGTCTTCCAGAGTCTCTAAAAAACTCTCCAATTGCAGCTCCAGCAAACGGTGCATATACTTGCATTGCTGCAGGATCTGATGCATTTGCTGCTACGATTGTAGTGTATGCCATTGCGCCTTTTTCTTCCAACATGTTTGCAATTGCTGCAACTGTAGAAGCTTTCTGACCGATCGCTACATAGATACAGAATACTGGTTCTCCAGCATCGTAAAATTCTTTTTGATTTAAAATGGTATCTAAAGCTACTGTAGACTTTCCTGTTTGACGGTCTCCAATAATCAACTCACGTTGACCTCTTCCAACCGGAATCATTGCGTCAATAGACTTAATCCCTGTTTGTAATGGCTCTGTTACTGGCTCTCTAAAAATAACTCCTGGAGCTCTACGCTCTAAAGGCATTTCATAAGTTTTACCTGTAATTGGTCCTTTACCATCAATTGGATTCCCTAAAGTATCTACAACTCTTCCAACGACACCTTCACCTGCTTTTAAAGAAGCAATTCTTTCTGTACGTTTTACTGTAGAACCTTCTTTAATTGCTGTAGAAGCACCTAACAATACAACACCTGCATTGTCTTCTTCTAAGTTTAATACAATTCCTTCTAATCCGTCTTCAAATTCTACAAGCTCACCATATTGTACGTTCGATAATCCGTATACACGTGCAATACCATCTCCTACTTGTAAAACTGTTCCAACCTCGCTTAAGGTTGCGTTCGCGTCGAAGTTTGTTAATTGTTGCTTTAAAATTGCTGATACTTCAGCGGGTTTAATTGATGCCATCTTTTTGTTATTTGCATTAGGCTTTAAGCTTTAGGCTTAAGGCTTTATATTTTTGGAATAAAGTGACTGTTGTCAAATTCCTTTCTCAATTCTGATAAATGATTGGAGATACTTGCGTCATATTGCATGTCTCCAACTCGTAAAACAAATCCTCCTAAAATAGCTGGATTTATTACATTTTCTAAGTTTGCATTATTGCCAGTTAATGCAACAATTTTCGCCAATACTTGTGCTTCTAAATCTTTTGTTAAAGGCACTGCTGTCGTAACCGTAGCAACCTGCATGTGCTTTAAAAAATTATAGATAATTGCATATTGTTTTGCAATCGATTCTAACATTCCAAGACGTTTATTTTCTTGCAACGTGTTAAAAAGACCGATAGCTACAGCATTTACCTTGTCAGAAAATAACGCTTTTAACACTTTTATTTTCTCTGATGATTTAATTACAGGGCTTTTCAATAATACTTTTAATTCACTACTGTCATTAATAGTCGTTGCAATTAATAGCATATCTTCATTTACCGCATCTTCTATCTTAGAATCTTTGGCAAGGTTTAAAACCGCTTTTGCATACCGTAATGCTGCTCTTGCGTCTTTCATAAATATCTTAATTTAAAGTAACGTCTTTTAAGATTCCTTCTACTAATTGTAGTTGGTCTTCTTTAGAAGCTAATTCTCTTTTGATGACAGATTCTGCGATACCTATAGACAAATCTGCAACGCTCTTTTTAATTTCTGCTAAAGCTGCTTGCTTTTCTTGTTCGATAGAGGCTTGCGCATTTTCGATTAAAGTAGTCGCAACTCCTTTTGCTTCTTCTTTTGCTTCAGAAATCATTTTTTCTTTGATTTCTCTAGCGTCTTTCAGCATAGCATCTCTTTCTTCTCTTGCTTCTTTAACCAACTGTTCGTTGTCTGATTGCAAGTTTTGCATTTCTTTACGTGCATTGTCTGCAGCTTCTAATGCATTATTGATTCCAGATTCTCTTTCTTCCAAAGAGTTTAAAATTGGTTTCCAAGCAAACTTTATCATTAAAGCAATTAAGGCTAATAATAAAATTGTAGAGACTACAAATAATCCTGGTGAAAAATCGTTTAATAAAGTTTCCATTCTATAAACTAGTTATTGTTTTGATACTTTTTGTTTAATAAAAACAGGTTCTGCAACCAACCGTTGCAGAACACTGTTCTTTGTTTTTGTTTGGATTATTTCCCTAAGAATAATGCTCCAAATGCTAAACCTTCTAATAATGCAGCGATAATAATCATTGCTGTTTGAATTTTTCCTGTCGCTTCTGGCTGACGCGCAATACCTTCCATTGCTTTTCCTCCAATTTGACCTAATCCAATTCCTGCGCCGATTACGATTAATCCTGCTCCAATCATGTTGTACATAATAATTGTATTTATATTAAATTAAACAAACTTGTATTAATGATGTTTGTGGTCATCTACTGCCATACCAATAAACAATGCGGAAAGCATTGTAAAAATGTATGCCTGTAAGAAAGCGACTAAAACCTCAATTAATGTTATAAAAAATGATAATACTAAAGACAATCCTGTTGCACCAACAACCCCTAAAGATTCTTTAAGTGTAAACATAATTGCAATTAAGCTCATTACCACAAT
>CATIQU010000028.1 GCA_949519155.1 Polaribacter sp. SA4-10 | reverse complement strand
GTTCTGTCTGCTCTTAAGTCTACATTCACTGCACCTTCTGAATAGTTATCATAAGCTTTCCCGTTTAAATCTACTCTGGTAGGTTTTAAGGTAGGATCTTCTTTTCCAAGAACAATGGTTCCTGTAACTTTTTCTCCAGGGAAAAAGACATATTTATCTAATTTTACAATTCCATTAAAGTTGCTAAAATTATTACCCTCTGATGCTGCACCACCTAACAAATGATCAAGATAAGTGGCTTCTGTAGTCCTAATGTCTGATTGAATTTGAGTGAAATTTGTTAATGAGGAAACCATTGGCATCCCTTCATATCTTGCGTTTAACCAATTTTGAGATGCTTTCCCTTTTCTTTCAACATCATTCGTGTCAAATTTTTCTGCAACTGTTTTTTTAAATTCATCAGTAGTCCAAGAATCCAAACTATCCACTGTTATTTTTATTAAATTGTCACGATAATTGGTAAGCATCGATAAAAACGTATTTCCATCGTCGGAAATTTTTCCATTTTTAAAGAATTTTTGATTTAACCATTCAGGGGAATCCATATATTCATACTTCTTCTCTGAATTTAAGTTTTCATCTGAGATAGTGCTCAACATAGAATCTTTTAATGCTTCCACAAAGGAATATAAAGAATCTGATGATTTTCTTACAAGCTCTGCCTTGTCATAAAGAGGTTTGTATTTATCAACTTCTGAACCTGAATCTGCTTTCGTTTTTAAACTACGATATAGATTATTTAAATTATTAGATGTAAAACTATTATTTGCTTCTAACTTTTCATTTGTATATCCAAAAGCACTCAAAACCTCTTTACTCATATTTAATGCTAACATTGCAATAAACACCAAGTACATTAGGTTTATCATTTTCTGCCTTGCATTCATTTTTCCTCCTGCCATTATAATTAGTTTTTTTAAGTTAATGTTCTTTCTCTAATAGAACTAATTATTATTTGTTTGTCATTGCAGAAAGCATTCCACCATATACTCCGTTTAAAGAAGATAAGTTTTTAGCTAAAGAATCCATTTGTTCTTTTAATTTTTCTGTGTTTTCTACAACAGCATCATTTAAGGCTGTTTGTTTGCTAGCGCTTTCCATTTGTACTTTATACAATCCGTTTAAAGATTCCATTTGAATGGCAGCCATCGACATTTGTTCGTTGTATTTGTTCGTTGCAGAAATAGATTCTGAAGCAGCAGACAGTCCTTCTGCAGCTCCTTGAAAATTTTTCATACTTGTTCCTAAGCTATCCATTAGGCTTGAATCTATCTTAGCTTCGGCTAACAATGCATCTAATTTTTGAGAGAGTAAACCATCTGCACCTTGCTCGTGCTCTGAAGTGCCTTCTTCTCCTCCTAATTCTGGATATACTTTAGACCAATCTAAGTCGTCTTCAGGAGTGTCAAAAGCTGAAATTGCAAAAACAATCGCCTCTACAACTAATCCTATCGTTAACATAACTCCTCCCGTTAAAACACCATATTCTAAATGCTGTATTTTAAATAGTGCACCAATAATAACGATTGCTGCTCCCATTCCGTATACGAAATTCATTCCTTTTTTGTAAGCTTTAGATTGTGCCATAATTTTTTTTTAAATATTTAGGGGTTTATTATTTATTTATTAATGTCTCCAATATAATCTTGAACGGTTCTAAAACCGATAAAACTTCTTGCAGTGTCTGCGTACTCAAAATCTCTTGTTCCTACTTCTAAAAAGTATGCGACGTCTTTCCAAGATCCTCCACGTACTATTTTTCTTTTATTTTTTCGATCTTCTACATTTGGATTCATCGTAGAACTCAAATAATAAGAAGCACCATTGTATGCAGTACTCGTCCACTCTGAAACGTTCCCTGCCATGTTATACAAACCATAATCATTTGCATTGTATGATTTTGCCTCAACAGTATACAAAGCTCCATCTACGGCATAATCCCCTCTTACAGGTTTAAAGTTTGCTAAGAAACAACCACGATCACTTGTGGTACCTCCTGTTCCCCATGGGTAGGTTGCAAATTGAAGTCCACCACGAGCGGCATACTCCCATTCTGCTTCTGTAGGCAATCTAAAGACTGGTACTGCTGCCACGTTTTTCTTTCCGCGTAAATAATCGTTTTTCTTTTTTGTTCTCCAATTACAAAAAGCTTTTGCTTTGTCCCAGGTAACACCTACCACTGGATAATCTCCATAAGCTTGGTGGCGAAAATAATCTTGGTGCATTGGATCGTTGTACGAATAGTTAAAATCTTTTATCCAAACAGTAGTGTCTGGGTAGATTTCTAAAATAGTATCATATTTAAAATTTCTCCCCGCTTCTTTTTTACGAGATTTTGCAGCTTTTTCAAGATCAAATTCAGAATAATAGTATTTTATATATTCTGTTTTAAAAGTCCGAACACCTGCAACAGCATCTTCTTGCTCAATATATAATGAATCGATTGCTTCAACATAATACTCATCTGGAGAATCTTTCAACGCAAATAAGTCAACATTCCAGTTTAAAGGTCTTAAATCTTCTCTTGTTTCTTTACCTTCTTGAAATTTTTGATAAGCAGTTCTTGTAGTATCAGCATCTGCATATGCAAAAGCTTCTATTCCTGTTGAAGACGTCTCTGCACCACTAGCTGATTGGCCAATAATACTTTGATCATCTGCAGATTTTGCTAATGCGGTTCTAGTTATTGAATCTCGTACCCAAAAAACAAATTCTTTGTATTCATTATTAGTGATTTCGGTTTCATCCATGTAATAAGGCCTCACAGTCACCGTTTTAGTTGGTGTATTGAGAGTCCCTATAATGTCTTCATCTTGTTTTCCCATGGTAAAAGATCCCCCTGGAATTAAAGCCATTCCATACGGTTTCTCTGAAAACCATTTCTTTTTGGCTTTTATACCTACTAATTCGCCTCTATCATTAGAGCCACAACTGTAAAAAACCGTTATTAAGAGTGCAAATATTGCTGCTTTCTTCATATTATCTGATATCTTATCTAAAAAGTTCGTAAACTTATTATTATTTTTGTTAAAAACCAACTCTAACAGCATCTTTTAATCGAATCTTTTTCACTATGAGTTTAGACCAATTTTTGCATTGCTTTATACCACTTTTCTGGGATAATTTCTTTTGTTGCTGCTATATAATCTTGATATGTACATGGTATTAACGCATGTCTTTTGTATTTATTATCGGATAAAATATTAATTTCTATCCACCATCTTCCTGTTTTGTGACTTTTATAAAAGGTTAAAGGGTCATCATCCTCCAATAAAACAGTGAATTTTTGATAATCTTCTTTCCGTGTAAAAGGGTAGTCTTTCACTCTAGAATTGACTCCTTCAATAAAGTACCAAATCATTTGCGCAATTAAATGTGCTGTTTGATCGTGGTTGTCATACTTCGAATTGTATTCGTAAATTCCAAACGAAGAAACTTTATCGCTTATACCTGCATACCTTGAAATAGCACATATTTCATCCCCATAAAAACCATTTGGAGAAGCATTGTTATTGGCAGGCGCTTCACTTTGCCTTACCGCACCAATATCAATAGAAACAATATCTGCATTCCGAAAGGCAGGTTCAATGTTTTCTAAATTCTTTACCTCACCCAATCGGTAGGCGTCAAAAAACAAATCATTTAATAATTTTATCTCCTCTTGCGAATTAAAAAATGTTTGATACCCAACATTGCAATAGTTAAATAAATTACTAGGCTGTTGCATAATAATTTTACTAAGATACGACTGTGAAGTTAATTCGTCTTCCAAATCCCCTAAATCAAATCTACTATCAACTGCCGTAATGTTTACGGTTTGCTCTAAAGCATCGTATGCCCTGTAATTGACATAGGTAATGTCTTGACCTCCACCAATAATTACCGGAATAATATTCTTCTTTAATAAGGAGGTAATAATCTCTGAGACTGCAAAATAAGTATCTGAAACCGCATTTCCTTTTAGTACATTTCCTAAATCGACAATGTTCGTATGCCAATTACCAGGAAATAACTCATATAATTTTCTTCGAATAAAATCTAAATCTTCTCCACAACCAAAATTGTCCTGAGAATTGCGATCTTCTTGAACTCCAAAGATGGCTATTTGAACATTTTCCAGGTCTGGAAACCCTTCTTTTTCTGAATGAATTTTAATTTTTTGACCTAGAGACAAAGCAGATTGCAACATCAAATGTGCCACAACCGAT
The DNA here is from genome assembly GCA_949519155.1 of Polaribacter sp. SA4-10. Lineage (GTDB taxonomy): Bacteria > Bacteroidota > Bacteroidia > Flavobacteriales > Flavobacteriaceae > Polaribacter. The sequence continues at coordinate 45,769 of CATIQU010000028.1, read as the reverse complement.
TCTTTTACAGGCGTTAAGAAGTCTAAATTCATTATTTTTTTTAAATAGAAGTATGCAAGATACTAACTAATTATTTCTTTTTTACTGTTTTCTTAGTAGTAGTTTTCTTAGCAGTAGTTTTCTGGGTCGACGCTTTCTTTTTGACAACTTTCTTTTTTGCCGCTTTCTTCTTTGGCATTTTTGCAGCGATCATTTTAACAGCTTCCTCTTTAGTCAATTTTTCGATATCGGTTGTTTTCGGAAGTTCAATTTTAATTTTTCCTTTTAAAACATTAAACCTTCCCCATCTTGCCTTTTCTACACGAATCTCAACATCTTCCCAGTTATGAAGTACCTTGTCTATTTCTTTTTGCTTTTTTACTTCAATTAGTTCAACAATATCGTCATAGGTAAGGGTATCGAAATCATATTTTTTACTCACATTAATAAAAATAGAATTCCATTTAATAAAAGGACCAAAACGGCCAACGCCTTTTTGAACGGGCATTTCTTCATAATGTGCCACTGGTGCATCTGCTTTTTGTTTTGCAACAATTAACGCTTCCGCCCTAGGCAAATCAACCTCCATTGGGTTTTCGCCTTTCTCTAATGAAACAAATAGGGTTCCAAAACGAATGTAAGGGCCAAAACGACCGTTAGAAACAATTACCTCTTCTCTTTCGTAAACACCCAATGTTTTAGGCAATAAAAACAATTCTAAAGCTTCCTCTATAGTAATTGTTCCTAAGTTTTGTGTTGGATTTAAACTTGCAAACAATTTCTCTTCGTCTTCTGGCGCACCAATCTGTGCAATCGGTCCAAATTTCCCCAAACGGACTAAAACCGTTTTTCCAGAAACTGGATGTTTTCCTAAAATACGTTCCCCACTTTCTCTTTCTGCATTTTCTTTTACATCCTCTACCGTTTCATGAAAGGCTCCGTAGAACCCTTTAATCATTTCGATCCAGTTTGCGTCTCCTTCAGAAATATCATCAAAAGAAGATTCTACTTTAGCAGTAAAACCAAAATCTAAAATATTAGAAAAATTAGCCACTAAGAAATCGTTGACAATATTTCCAATATCTGTTGGAATTAATTTGTTTTTGTCTGACCCCGTTTTTTCTGTTAATGTTTGATTTTTAACAGCACCTTCAGCCAAAACCAATTGCTCGAAACTTCTTTCCAAACCTTCATTTTGCCCTTTTTCTACATACCCTCTTCTTTGTACTGTAGAAATAGTAGGTGCATAGGTTGACGGACGTCCAATACCCAATTCTTCTAATTGTTTTACCAAAGAAGCTTCTGTAAATCGATATGGAGGACTCGTAAATCGTTGTGTTGCATTGATAAAAGTAAACGCTAATTGATCTTTCACTTTTAAGCTTGGCAACATCCCAGCCTGCTCTTCATCATCGTTGTCATTTCCTTCTAAGTATACTTTTAAGAACCCTTCAAACTTGATCATTTCTCCATTTGCAGTGAAGATTTTTTCGTTTTCTGAATTTTCAATTTTCACATTGGTACGTTCCAATTGTGCATCGCTCATTTGAGATGCCAATGTTCGTTTCCAAATTAAATCATACAACCTTGTTTGGTCATATTCTGTATCAATCGTATGCATTTTCATGTTGGTTGGGCGAATGGCTTCATGGGCTTCTTGAGCACCTTTTACTTTCGACTTAAAAACACGTTGTTTGCTATATTCTTTTCCGTAATAGTTGGTAATTTCTTCTTCGGCAGCATCTCTTGCATCCACAGATAAGTTTACACTATCTGTTCTCATATACGTAATTAAACCCGCTTCATACAAACGTTGTGCAACCTGCATTGTTTTGGCAACAGGAAATCCTAATTTCCGTGAAGCTTCTTGTTGTAGTGTTGAGGTTGTAAACGGTGCTGCTGGTGATTTCTTTGCAGGCTTTTTGGTCAAGTCAGCAATCGAAAAATCAGCATTTGCACACGATTTTAAAAAATCTTCTGCAGCTGTTTTAGAATCAAAATTCTTTGGAATGGTTGCTTTGAATTTCTTTCCTTCTAAATTCGAAAATTCTGCAACAACCTTATAATGTGTTTCAGCAGTAAACTCCTGAATACTTCTTTCTTTTTCTACTATTAAACGAACCGCTACAGATTGAACTCTACCGGCAGACAAACCTCCTTTTACTTTTCGCCACAACACAGGCGATAATTCATACCCAACCAAACGATCTAAAACCCGACGCGCTTGTTGTGCATTTACCATATGATAATCAATGTCTCTTGGATTTTCAACTGCTTTTAAAATTGCCTTTTTGGTGATTTCGTGAAAAACAATACGTTTTGTACGTTCTTCCTTCAATTCCAATTGTTCTTTTAAATGCCATGCGATTGCCTCTCCCTCTCGATCCTCATCACTTGCCAACCAAACCATATCGGCTTTCTTAGCCAAAGATTTCAATTTTTTTACAACTGCCTTTTTATCGTCTGATACAATGTATTTTGGACTAAAATCTCCCTCAACATCAATCCCCAATTCTTTCGAAGGTAAATCTGCAATATGTCCATAACTAGATTCAACTTGAAAATCTTTTCCAAGAAACTTCTCGATCGTTTTTGCCTTCGCGGGTGACTCTACAATTACTAAATTCTTTACCATGTATCTTTCTTTTTGTCGTAATTATCGCAATCGTAATTGCAAGATTTGAGACTGCAAAAGTATGTAGTTTTTTTTTATAAATTATTTTAAGTGCTGTTTTTACTTCATTTTTAACAAAAAATCAATTGTATTTTTCTGCCAATTTGTCATAAATTTTAGTTTTTGGTTGTATCTTTGCTCACCATTAAAATGAAAATTGACACATGGAGCAAGTAGAAAAAACCATTGACGAAAGAATACAAGGGAAGGCCCTTGTTACCAAAAATAAAAAAGAAAACACTAAAAAACTATTCATAGAAAGTTACGGCTGTCAAATGAATATGAATGACAGTGAAATTGTTGCAGCAATCTTAGACAAAGAAGGTTACAACACCACACAAATTTTAGAAGAAGCAGATTTAGTGCTCGTAAATACCTGTTCTATTAGAGAGAAAGCAGAAACAACAGTTCGCAAAAGATTACAGAAATACAACGCTGTAAAACAAGTCAATAAAAAAATGAAAGTAGGCGTTTTGGGCTGTATGGCAGAACGACTCAAAGAAAAGTTTTTAGAAGAAGAAAAAATTGTTGATTTGGTGGTAGGCCCAGATGCTTACAGAGATTTGCCAAATCTATTGCAAGAAGTAGAATCTGGAAGAGATGCTGTAAACGTAATCCTCTCAAAAGATGAAACTTACGGAGATGTTTCTCCAGTGCGTTTAAATTCAAACGGAGTTACCGCCTTTGTTTCCATTACAAGAGGTTGCGATAATATGTGTACTTTTTGTGTGGTTCCTTTTACAAGAGGTAGAGAAAGAAGTAGAGATCCTAAAAGTATTTTAGAAGAAGTACAATCTATGGTCGACAAAAACTACAAAGAGATCACGCTTTTAGGTCAAAATGTAGATAGCTTTTTATGGTTTGGTGGCGGATTGAAAAAAGACTTTAAAAAAGCATCAGAAATGGCACAAGCAACTGCCGTTGGCTTTGCAGAGTTATTAGACATGTGTGCAACAAAGTTTCCAAAAACGCGTTTTCGATTTTCAACATCAAACCCTCAAGACATGAGCTTAGATGTTATTCATATCATGGCAAAACACCAAAACATTTGCAAATACCTTCATTTGCCTGTACAAAGTGGAAGTAATGCCATGTTAAAAGCAATGAACAGACAACACACCCGTGAAGAATATATGGAATTGGTGGACAATATTTTTAAAATTGTTCCAGAAATGTCTTTATCACAAGATATGATTGTTGGTTTTTGTGGAGAAACAGAAGAAGATCATCAAGATACCTTGGACTTAATGAAATATGTAAAATATGACTTTGGTTTTATGTTTTCATATTCAGAAAGACCAGGAACGCTTGCAGGAAATAAAATGGATGACGACGTTCCGTTTGCAGTTAAAAAACGAAGATTGCAAGAAATTATAGATTTACAACAAGAACACGCACTCCTTAGAACACAACAACATTTAGGAAAAACAGAAGAATTTTTAATTGAAGGGACCTCTAAGAAAAACCCGAATGAATGGAAAGGGAGAAACACACAAAATACCGTAGCAGTTTTTGATAAAGGCAGCTATAAATTAGGAGATTTTGTGATGGTAAAAGTAGAAGATTGTACCTCAGCAACCTTAAAAGGAACTGCCGTTGGGTATTCTGACAATAATTAAAAGAAGTTATAAAGTTGAGAGCGTAACTCTTCAACTTTACAACATTTAAACGATTACAATGGAAAGCTTACAAACAACAAAACAACGTTTTGGGATTATCGGTAACGATGTGCAGCTAAACCGCGCATTGGAAAAAGCAGTGCGAGTTGCACCCACAGATATCTCTGTTTTAGTAACCGGTGAAAGTGGTGTTGGTAAAGAGAGTATTCCGAAAATAATACACTCTTTATCACACAGAAAACACGCAAAATACATCGCAGTAAACTGTGGTGCTATTCCAGAAGGGACTATAGATAGTGAACTTTTTGGTCACGAAAAAGGTGCTTTTACAGGCGCAACCACAGCAAGAAAAGGATACTTTGAGGTAACAGACGGTGGAACTATCTTCTTAGATGAAGTTGGCGAATTGCCACTAACCACCCAAGTACGTTTATTGCGCGTTTTAGAAAATGGTGAATTCATAAAAGTAGGATCCTCAGAAGTACAAAAAACAAACGTTCGAATTGTAGCTGCTACAAATTTAAACATGCAAGAAGCCATTGCAAAAGAAAAATTTAGAGAAGATTTATATTATCGATTGAGCACCATCGAAATTCCTTTGCCTCCGCTTCGTGATCGAAACGAAGACATTCATTTATTATTTCGAAAATTTGCTTCAGATTTTGCACAGAAATACAGAATGCCAACAGTACGCTTAGACGAAAACGCGATAAAGTTATTGATGAATTACCGGTTCCCTGGAAACATCCGTCAATTAAGAAACATAGCAGAACAAATTTCTGTAGTGGAAGAAGATCGATTGATTACCGCACAAAACATTGCACAATATCTTCCAAACTACAACAAGAACTTACCCGCAGTTATTGGTGGAACTTCTGCGAATGATTTCTCTACAGAAAGAGACATCATGTATAAGGTTTTGTTTGACATGAGAAGCGACATCAACGATTTAAAAAAGTTGACCTTAGATTTAATGAAAACGGACGATATTGAAAAAGTGGAAGAAAAAAACCACCAATTAATTGAAAAAATATATGCAGATCAAGAAATAAAAAACCATAATATTGAAGTTTTAAAGATTCCTCAAAATGCATCCCCTGAGAAAAATTATGACTTTATTGAGACCATTGAAGAAGACGAATCTTTATCTTTACAAGACAAAGAAGTAGAAATGATTAAAAAGTCATTAGAAAAAAACAACAATAAACGTAAATTAGCTGCCAAAGAACTTGGTATTTCTGAACGTACTTTGTATCGAAAAATTAAACAATACGATTTGTAAGTAATGAAAAAACTAGTGTACATCTCTCTTTTTGCAATCAGTGCTTTATTGATAACTGCTTGCGGCGCCTATTCATTTACCGGAGCAACAACAAATGCAGACACCATTCAAGTAGCCTTTTTTAGAAATGAAGCGACTTTAGTAGAACCTACATTAAGTCAGCGATTTACACCCGAATTACAAGAGCTGTTTTTACGACAAACCAATTTAACATTGGTGAACAATCCCAATGCAGATTTGCGTTTAGAAGGAGAAATTACCGGCTATAGAATAAACCCAATGAGTGCGACAGCCCAACAAACGGCGGCACAAAACAGATTAACAGTAACCATAAATGTTCGTTTCTACAATGCATTAGATGAAGAAAAAGACTTTGAAAAAAGTTTTTCATTTTACTCAGATTTCAATTCTAGTCAACAATTAGTTGGTGGAATATTAGAAGGTGCATTGGACGAGATTTTAGAGCGTATCCATCAAGATATTTTTAACGCCGCACTAGGAGATTGGTAACCGAGAAATTCATATCGATCTTAAAAAATCCTGCAATTTTACAGCAAGAAGAAACGCAAGCGTTGAAAAACCTTATTGAGGAATACCCGTATTTTCAATCAGCAAGAAGCCTGTATTTAAAAGGTCTGAAAATACAAAACAGTTTTAAATATAATAATGAGCTCAAAGTGACTGCTGCGTATACCACAGACAGAGCCATCTTGTTCGATTTTATAACAGCATCCAGTTTTAATGTGCTTCCAAAACCCGTTGTTCAACATAAAACTAAAACAGTTGTATTGATTGAAGAACCAGTATCAAAAATTGCTCCAAGTAACTTAACGATGAATGAGCCACTTTCTTTTTCAATAGCAGAAAAACACTCTTTTGGTGAATGGTTACAATTATCAAAGGCAACACCAATTATTAGAGCATTTTCAAAAAAAGAAAAATCAATCTCTAGAACTTCAATTATTGATCGTTTTATTGAGAAAAACCCAAAAATAAAACCTGTAGTTAAAGAGAAAAGCATCAATGTTTTAGTTTCCAAGAACGAAACGTCAAACTCTTTAATGACAGAAACGTTGGCCAAAGTGTATTTAGCACAAAAAAAGTATGAAAATGCAATTCAAGCTTATAGAATTTTAAGTTTGAAATATCCAGAAAAAAGTGGTTTCTTTGCAGACCAAATTAAAAGAATTCAAATTTTACAAAAAAATATATCATGAGTTATAACTTGTTTTTAGGGATCATATTATTGGTAGCTGTGATCTTAATTTTAATCGTTATGGTACAAAACCCTAAAGGAGGAGGATTGTCTTCTTCATTTGGTGGTGGAGGTGCACAATCTTTAGGAGGCGTGCAAAACACGAACAACTTCTTAGACAAAACTACTTGGACGTTGGCAATTTCAATGTTTGCATTGATTTTATTATCAAACTTTTCTATTGACAGAGGCGCAGACAAAGGCCCTATCTTAAAAGAAACGTTAAACGGTATTGAAGCTACAACGCCAGCACCTGTTGCTCCAGAGACAACAACCGAAAGCGAACAATAATCTTTACATTATTGGGAATCTATAGAAATGCCAACGTAAATGACACGTTGGCATTTTTTTTATACTATATTTAAATACTAAAAAGCGAAATTAGTAATCTTGTCAGTTTTTACAGAATGGCATTATTTCTGACCCCTCTTTAAGAATCAAATAAAAACCAATTTAAAAAATATACAAATGGGATTAAACATTAAACCTTTAGCAGACAGAGTTCTTGTAGAACCTGCCCCTGCAGAAACAAAAACAGCTTCTGGATTAATCATTCCAGACAACGCAAAAGAAAAACCACAAAAAGGAACTGTTGTTGCCGTTGGTAATGGTAAAGTTGATGAGCCATTAACCGTAAAAGTTGGTGATACCGTTTTATATGGTAAATATGGTGGAACTGATTTAAAATTAGACGGAAAAGATTATCTAATGATGCGTGAAGCTGATATTCTAGCAATCATATAATTCTACGTTCGCAAACAATTATTACAACCGTTCCAATTGAGAGTTTTTAACCTTTAAACTTGGAACTTTAAACTAAACACAAATGGCAAAAGACATAAAATTTGATATTGAAGCTCGTGACGGATTAAAACGCGGAGTAGATGCATTGGCAAACGCAGTAAAAGTTACTTTAGGACCCAAAGGAAGAAATGTAATTATTTCGAAATCGTTTGGAGCACCCACCGTAACCAAAGATGGTGTATCTGTTGCAAAAGAAATTGAATTAGAAAACGAGCTTGAAAACATGGGCGCTCAAATGGTGAAAGAAGTTGCTTCTAAAACCAATGATTTAGCCGGTGATGGAACCACAACTGCTACCGTTCTTGCACAAGCAATTGTAAAAGAAGGATTGAAAAATGTTGCAGCAGGTGCAAATCCAATGGATTTAAAACGCGGAATTGACAAAGCGGTTGCTGCGATTGTTGTAGATTTAGAAAAACAAGCGCAAAAAGTTGGAAACTCTTCAGAAAAAATAAAACAAGTTGCTTCAATTTCTGCAAACAACGACAATACAATTGGCGATTTAATTGCAACCGCTTTTACCAAGGTTGGTAAAGAAGGAGTGATTACTGTTGAAGAAGCAAAAGGAATGGAAACCTATGTAGACGTTGTAGAAGGAATGCAGTTTGACAGAGGGTATTTGTCTCCATACTTCGTAACAGATGCAGATAAAATGATTGCAGATTTAGAAAATCCATATATCTTATTATTCGATAAGAAAATTTCGAACCTGAATGAAATTCTTCCAATCTTAGAACCTGTTGCACAGTCTAGCAGACCTTTGTTAATTATTGCAGAAGATGTAGACGGTCAAGCATTGGCTACTTTAGTTGTTAATAAATTACGTGGTGGTTTAAAAATTGCTGCTGTAAAAGCACCTGGATTTGGAGACCGAAGAAAAGCCATGTTAGAAGACATCGCTATTTTAACAGGAGGAACCGTTATTTCAGAAGAAAGAGGCTTTTCACTTGAAAATGCAACCTTAGATTTATTGGGTACTGCAGAAACTGTAACCGTAGACAAGGACAATACAACGGTTGTGAATGGCGCTGGAAATGCAGATGCAATTAAGGCAAGAGTCAATCAAATAAAGGCACAAATAGAAACCACAACTTCAGATTATGACAAAGAAAAACTACAAGAACGTTTGGCAAAATTAGCTGGAGGTGTTGCTGTTTTATATGTAGGCGCTGCTTCAGAAGTTGAAATGAAAGAAAAGAAAGACCGTGTAGATGATGCATTGCATGCAACGCGTGCTGCAGTTGAAGAAGGGATTGTTGCCGGTGGAGGTGTTGCTTTGGTGCGTGCTAAGAAAGTATTGACTGCAATTACAACCGAAAACTTAGACGAAAGTACTGGAGTACAAATTATTAATAAAGCAATTGAAGCTCCTCTAAGAATTATTGTTGAGAATGCTGGTGGCGAAGGCTCTGTAGTTTTAAACAAGGTTTTGGAAGGGAAAAAAGATTTCGGTTACGATGCAAAATCAGATGCTTATGTTGATATGCTTAAAGCTGGAATTATTGATCCGAAGAAAGTAACTCGTGTTGCCTTAGAGAATGCTGCCTCAGTTGCAGGAATGATCTTAACAACAGAATGTGCTTTAATCGATATTAAAGAAGCAGCTCCTGCTGGTGGTGGAATGCCTCCAATGGGTGGTGGTATGCCAGGGATGATGTAACCAGTAGCACTGACAAGCAAGTGTTTTACGCTTATTAGTGTGGTGTCGTTAATAACAAAAATCTGTTAGAAATTAATTTCTAACGGATTTTTTTGTGTAAAATCAATTTCATTTATTCATGTTTTCCAACTTCAAAACCGTGTTTTCCTAAATATTGATCTCCGCTTTCAATCGCATCCACCTCTAGAATTGTTCCCATAGAATCGTTCCAGCGATTTAAATATCCAAATAATGAAATAACGCCCAGCATTTCTACAATTTCACCTTCATTCCAATGGGCATATAACGCTGCTTTAATTTTAGCATCTACCGCATTCGGCACCATGGATGCTGCCAACGAAAAATCTAAAGCGGCTCTCTCCGCGTCTGAAAATGCATCATGCGTTCTGTATTCCCAAACATTGTCTAACTGCGCTTGTTCGGCTCCGTAGCGCTCTGCAGCCCTAATAGCATGCGCTTGGCAATAACGACAACCAGTTGCATTGCTAGAAACCCATGCAATTAATCTTTTTAAAGCAGAAGTAACCCGACCTTCATTGGCCATTACAGCCTTATTCAAATTTATAAATGCTTTGGAAATCGCTGGTCTGCGCTGCATAGTTAACACAGAGTTCGGGCAAAACCCCAAAGTTTCATTAAAAAATTCGGCTAATTCTTTTGTTTCTAAATCGTGTTCAGCAGATAATGGAGTCACTAATGGCATCTTTTTATATGTATTTGTTTCAGTAGCTAAAGATAGTTTTTTATTAAGAAAAATAGTGCCGCAATTAAAGTAGGAGGAAAAAGGTTTTATTTTTTACCTTTAACAATTATTACTTTTAAAAATCATTTGCTAAAACATTCTTATGAATACAAATATCGTTACGACTACCTGGAAAGAAAATATGCTTTTTGAATCTGACAATCCTGGGGGGCACAACTTTTTAATTGACACTTCGGAAGAACATGGCGGAAAAGACGCTGGGTATAGACCAAAAGCTTTAATGCTTTCCTCTTTAGCGGGTTGCTCTGGACTGGATGTAGTTTCTCTTTTAGAAAAAATGAGAGTGACAGTTGCTGATTTTAAAATTGTTGTTACGGGTGAATTGACGGAGGAACATCCGAAATTTTACAATAAAGTTTTGGTAGATTATCACTTTTACGGAAGCGAATTGCCTGAAGACAAAATAAACAAGGCTGTTGATTTATCGGTTGAAAAATATTGTGGTGTTATGGAAATGTTTCGACAGTTTGCAACCATCACAATAGGGATTCACCTACACTCATAAAGGACCATAAGATTCAAAAAATAGTGCGATGCGTTGGAGTTCAAAACCAAAAATTGAGAAAGAAAAGATAGCAAAACTTGCACAAGATTTGTCTGTGGATACCACCATTTCTAAAATTTTATTTCAAAGGAACATTACCACATTTGAAGAAGCAAAAAAATTCTTTAGACCCAGCCTAGAAGATCTCCATGATCCTTTTTTAATGAAAGACATGGACGTGGCAGTGGAACGCATTGAAACAGCAATTCGCAACGATGAAAATATTTTAGTTTTTGGCGATTATGATGTGGATGGAACTTCTGCAGTTTCATTGGTTGCTTCTTACTTAAAAACAATTTACTCGAATGTTTCTACCTACATTCCAGATCGATATGGAGAAGGCTATGGCGTTTCTTTTAAAGGAATTGACTTTGCCGATGATAATAATTTCTCACTAATTATTGCCCTAGATTGTGGTACAAAAGCCCTTGAAAAAGTAACTTACGCTACTGAAAAAAAGATTGATTTTATTATTTGTGACCACCACAAACCAGGTCCAGAATTACCAAAGGCAGTGGCTATTTTAAATCCAAAAAGAGCTGATTGCTACTATCCTTTTGATGAATTGTGCGGTTGCGGAGTGGGTTTTAAATTGATTCAAGCGCTCGGAAAAAGCAGACAACAAAGCATTGCCGATTTTGTTCCTTATTTAGATTTGGTAGCTATGGCAATTGCGGCAGATATTGTTCCCATGAATGGGGAAAACAGAACGCTTGCTTACTTTGGTTTGCAGGTCATTAACTCCAATCCAAGAAACGGCATCAAAGCCATCATTCATCAAACCAAAAAAGAGGTACTAACCATTACTGACGTTGTGTTTATTGTTGCACCCAGAATTAATGCTGCGGGAAGAATGAAACACGGAAATTATGCAGTGGAATTACTGACCGAAATGGATTTTGATTCGGCGGTGGAATTTGCGGCTGCTATTGAAATTTTTAATGCGGACCGGAAAGACTTGGATAAAAAAATAACCAACGAAGCCCTAATGCAAATCATAGATAATGAAGAGGAAGATCGGTTTACCTCGGTAGTTTTCAAAGAAGATTGGCACAAAGGGGTGATTGGTATTGTTGCTTCTCGATTGATTGAAAAACACTACCGCCCTACGTTGGTTTTTACTAAAAGTGGCGACAAACTAGCAGCTTCTGCTCGTTCTGTAAAAGGGTTTGATGTCTACAACGCCTTGCAGGCGTGTGAAGAATTCATCGAGCAATTTGGAGGTCATAAGTATGCGGCCGGGTTAACGTTATTACCCGAAAACTACGAAAAATTTAAAACCAAATTTGAAGAGGTGGTACGCAACACCATTCCGAAAGAATTGTTGACACCTGAAATTTTGATTGATGCTGAAATTGAATTGTCGGAAATTACGCCCAAGTTCTTTCGAATTGTACAGCAAATGGCGCCTTTTGGTCCGCAAAATATGAAGCCTAATTTTAAGACATCTGCGGTAAGAGACAATGGCTATGGCAAGCAAGTGGGTGCAGACAAAACCCATTTAAAGTTAAACATCATTGCTGGAGCTGACTCTAAAACCTACAATGCCATTGGCTTTAATTTGGGCTCTAAAATAACGGAGATTCAAAATGAGTTTGATATTGTTTATGCCTTGGATGAAAATGAATGGAATGGGGTTAAATCCATTCAACTATTGCTAAAGGACTTGCAGTAAAAGGGGTTGTTGTTTCGGTATGTAAGTGCTGTGTTCTATATTTTTTCCTTATTACTTTTTCCGTACTCTTACCGTCACGAGCAAGCTTTAAATCGAATGTAATACCAACAGGAAAAGGAACTGCAGCTTTTGTGCTATCGAAAGATTATACCTCAGAGTTTTTAGTTGCAATTGCAAATACACCAGCAGATTTCGTTTTTACAGACACAGAAAGGTGTGATCCAATCGCCTTAGACTGTGGACTTGCAGCAATAGAAGGTAGTACGATTCTTTTTTTCGATGACTTTGAAAATCAACCAAATTCCTCTTTCATTACCGGAAATGGCTGGACTCACTTTAAAGAAGCTGGATCGGAAGGTTGGGAGACATACACAGCAACAGGAAGCTATCCGTCGCAAGGGATTTCTGCACGAATTGGTTACTATAACTCAAATAACAATGCTACAGTTACATGGTTGATCACGCCAGGGATAGATTTAGATACAAATACAGGGGTAACACTTCAGTTTGAAACCTCCAACAGTTATGCGGATGATAGTGCCCTAGCGCTGCTGTTTTCCAATGATTGGGATGGGACGCCTTCTGGAATGGAGTCTGCAACTTGGGGAATTGTTCCGAGGGCCTATATAACGCAAAATACAGACTCCTTTTCTAATTGGTTTGATTCTGGTCTTGTGAACCTCTCTTGTGGAGAAGGTATCACCTATTTTGCCTTTAGATATACAGGTAGCGGAAATGCGAATGAAGACGGTACTTATGAATTAGATAACATTATCATTTCGGCAAACTAGAAGAAAATGCTAGTTCTTTCTAGTTTGAAGCAAAAAAAACCTCAAAACATTGCTGTTTTGAGATTTGTATTAAAATATAGAAGCGCAAATTAATCCGCTAATATAATTGCTTTGTTGTCATTAAATTCAAGCGTTCCAGAACTGATTGATAAGGTAAGTACTTTTTCATCATCTTGATGTACTTGCATCTTTCCTTTTAATTCAGTGGGTACTATTTGACCTTGAGAATGCACATGAACCTTAACCATTCCTTCTTTAAGAATAGAAACGACAGGGGCATGATTGTTTAGCATTTGAAATTCTCCGTTAATCCCAGGAACAAATATAGAATCTACTTCTGATGAAAATAAGATCGCTTCTGGTGTTACAATTTCTAAAAACATATTTTAGTCTTTGGGCTTTAAGCTTTTGGCTTTCAGCAATTATTATGCTTCTGCTAACATTTTTTCTCCTGAGTCTATTGCATCTTGAATAGATCCTCTTAAGTTAAATGCTGCTTCAGGATATTTATCTAATTCACCATCCATAATCATGTTGAACCCTTTAATGGTATCTTTAATGTCAACTAAGACACCTGGAATTCCTGTAAATTGTTCTGCAACATGGAAAGGTTGTGATAAGAAACGTTGTACACGTCTTGCTCTGTGAACGACTAATTTATCTTCTTCAGATAATTCTTCCATTCCTAGAATAGCAATGATATCTTGTAATTCTTTATAGCGTTGTAATAATTCTTTTACTGCTGTTGCTGTATTGTAGTGCTCATCACCTAAAACTTCAGCAGATAAAATTCTTGAAGTAGAATCTAATGGATCTACTGCAGGATAAATACCTAATTCTGCAATTTTACGAGACAATACTGTTGTTGCATCTAAATGCGCAAATGTTGTTGCTGGTGCTGGATCTGTTAAATCATCCGCAGGTACATAAACCGCTTGAACAGAAGTAATAGAACCTTTTTTCGTTGATGTAATACGCTCTTGCATAGCACCCATTTCTGTTGCTAATGTTGGTTGATAACCTACTGCAGACGGCATACGTCCAAGTAAGGCAGAAACCTCAGAACCCGCTTGTGTAAAACGGAAAATATTATCTACGAAGAAAAGTACATCTTTCCCTTGTGCTTCTCCAGCTCCATCTCTAAAATATTCTGCGATTGTTAAACCAGACAATGCAACACGTGCACGTGCTCCAGGTGGTTCGTTCATTTGTCCAAATACGAAAGTTGCTTTAGAGTCTTTCATTCCGGCTTTATCTACTTTTGATAAATCCCATCCTCCTGCTTCCATAGAATGCATAAAGTCGTCACCATATTTGATAATTCCAGATTCTAACATCTCTCTAAGTAAATCATTTCCTTCACGAGTTCTTTCACCAACTCCTGCAAAAACTGATAAACCACCATGTCCTTTTGCTATATTATTAATTAACTCTTGAATCAATACTGTTTTACCAACTCCTGCTCCACCAAATAATCCAATTTTACCTCCTTTTGCATACGGCTCAATTAAATCGATTACTTTAATTCCTGTAAAAAGAACTTCTGTAGAAACAGATAGGTCTTCAAATTTTGGCGCTGACCTGTGAATAGACAATCCATCTTTCCCTTTTTTAGGCAAATCTCCTAGACCATCAATGGCATTTCCTGTAACGTTAAATAAACGACCATAAATGTCGTTACCTACTGGCATTTGAATTGGGCTCCCAGTTGCAGTAACTTCTTGCCCTCTTTTTAAACCATCGGTAGCGTCCATAGATATTGTACGAACAGTATCTTCCCCTATGTGCTGTTGAACTTCTAAAACCAAGATAGATCCATCTGTTTTTTGAATTTCAAGTGAATCATAAATTTTAGGTAAATCAGCATTTTCTGTATTGAACTCAACGTCAATTACTGGGCCAATAATTTGAGAAATTTTTCCTATTGTTGTAGACATTATTTTATCTAATTAAATGAATTAAATCTTTAAAGTTAAATAACTTTTCTTTCAGGGTGCAAAGGTAATTTATTTCCTTGAAATTTAAAAGAATTTTACGCTAATAAATTTAATTTTAGGGCGTAAAAAAACCTCATCAAAAATTGATGAGGTTTTATATTTTAAAGAAAGGGGAACTTATTTGTTCGTAGTTTTAATCTCTACTCTTCTGTTTAAGCTTCTTCCTGCTTTTAGCATGTTTCCAGCTACTGGCATAGATTCACCAAATCCTTTAGTATCTATACGCGTTGCATCAACTCCTTTTTCAACAAAGTAAGCCTTAACTGCTGCTGCTCTCTTATCAGATATCTTTTGGTTTACTTTTTCAGTACCAATGCTATCTGTATGTCCTTCAATTAAAAAGGTTGCTTTTGGGTATTTATTCATGATTGCAACAATTGCATCTAACTGATCAGATACTCCTGATTGAAAAGATGCATTATCAAATTCAAACAAGATTGTTTTAGCGCTCATATTGATTGCTGCTACAGCCTCTTCTGTAATAATTGGTAATGGACAACCATTGTTTGATGCAGGTCCCACTTCATTGTTACAGTTATCATCTTTGTCTAATACACCGTCTCCGTCTGTATCTGGCCAAGGACAACCACCGTTTGCAGCTGGTCCAGCTGTAGTAGTACATTTGTCATCTTTATCTAAAACAGAATCTCCATCAGTATCAGGACACCCTTTATTAGCTTTTGTTCCTTTTGCATCTACACACATATCGTCTTTATCAGCAATACCATCACCGTCTGTATCAGGACATCCGTTCATTGCTGCAGAACCTGCAACATTTGGACATGCATCATCAGAATCTTTGATTCCATCGTTATCTGCATCTGGACAACCGTTAAATTCAACTAATCCAGCTTCTTCTGGACAAGCATCTTTTTTGTCATAAACACCGTCACCATCTGTATCTTTTCCTCCAAATCTAAAAACCAAACCTAAAGAAGATTGCCAGTGTTCGGCTACTTCGTCAGAAAAACCTTTTCTATAACCTGTTTGAAGATTCAATCCTAAGTTTTCGTTAAACCAAGTATTAAAACCAGCACCAGCGTTTAACATTCCTTCTGAAGCATCTCCAAAAGCTACGTAACCACCACCTAAATATACATAAGGATCAAACCATTGAGAAGTTTCTCCTACTAAGTTATTAAGATCATATTTTACATTCATGTCTGCTGACCAATATAATTCATCAACGGCTACATCATCAACACCAACCTCAATTTTATTAATCGTTCCAGAGAACTGTAAAGAAAAACCTTTCTCTAAATAGGTCTCTCCAGAAATTCTAGATACAGAAGGTAAAAAGTTCCAACTAGTGTTATTTAATGGATAAGAGCTAAAATCTACAACATTTACTCCAAATCCTACAACGTAAGGGTTGTTTTCATCTTGTGCACTTACGTTACTAACAGTTCCTAACGTAAACAAAGCTATCACAGCTAATTTTAATAATTTCATTATCAAGTTTTTAAATTAAATTTCATTTTATAATTTACAAAAGTAAGCGGATATATTTTATTTACAAAGACAAATCTAAAAAAATTGCAGAAAACACCCATTTTTAGTAGGTTTAAATAACCTCAAGTTCCTTTCCTACTTTGATAAAAGCAGCAATTGCCTTGTTTAAATGCGCTTCTGTATGTGCTGCAGACAACTGCACGCGAATTCGTGCTTTGTCCTTTGGTACTACTGGAAAAAAGAATCCAATCACATAAATTCCTTCTTCAAGCAACCTGTTTGCCATAGCTTGAGACAATTTAGCGTCGTATAACATTACGGGAACAATGGCGGCATCTGCCCCAACAAGATCAAATCCTGCTGCTTCCATTTTTGTTCTAAAATAATTGGTATTCCATTCCAATTGATCTCGCAATGTCGTGTCATCAAAAATCATATCAAATACTTTCAAAGCGCCCCCAACTAATGCTGGAGCAAGTGAATTTGAAAACAAATAAGGTCTTGAACGTTGACGTAATATTTCAATAATTTCTTTTTTCCCAGTGGTATACCCTCCCATTGCACCTCCCAAGGCTTTCCCAAGTGTTCCGGTAACAATATCTACGCGATCCATTACATTTTTCAACTCCACAGTTCCACGCCCTGTTTTTCCAATAAAACCAGTAGCATGACACTCATCAACCATGACCAATGCATCATATTTATCAGCTAAATCACAAATCTCATCTAATTTCGCCACAATACCATCCATTGAAAAAACACCGTCTGTAACAATAATCTTAAAACGATGGGCTTGTTTATTTGCTTCAATTAACTGCGCTTCCAAAGAATGCATATCATTATTATCGTAACGATAACGAGCTGCTTTACACAATCGCACTCCGTCTATAATAGAAGCATGATTTAAACTGTCTGAAATAATAGCATCTTTCTTAGTCAATAAAGGTTCAAAAACACCTCCATTTGCATCAAAAGCTGCTGCATACAAAATGGTATCTTCTGTGGTGTAAAATTCAGCAATTTTTGCCTCTAACTGTTTGTGAATATCTTGTGTTCCACAAATAAAACGAACGGATGACATTCCAAACCCATGGGTATCCATGGCATCTTTTGCCGCCTGAATGACTTCTGGGTTGTTTGACAAACCTAAATAATTATTGGCGCAAAAATTAAGAACTTCTTCTCCAGTAGTTATTTGAATTACTGCATCTTGAGAAGAGGTAATAATTCTTTCTGATTTATACAAACCAGCATCTTTGATTTCTTGAAGCTCGTTCTTTAAAGTATCCTTAATTTTATTGTACATTTTTTATTAATTTGAGAATTGTAAAGTTACAAAGTTTATTTTTTTGACGATACCTCAACAATATCTATTTCTTCATTTATATATACCAAAAGTTTTTGAACGACTTTAAAATTCATTGTTTTTAAAACTTGCTCATACTTTAGTAGTTGCTGGTGATATTTTTTTGATGGCTTCCCTGTTTTGTAGTCAATTATAATCACTTCTTTTTTTGCGTTGAGCACCAACCTGTCTGGAATGATAATCTGATTATCAACATCAACAATTTCTCTTTCATTAAAAACGGTAACATCCTTGTTAAAAAATGCGCTTATTTGTTTATGAGTAACTATTTTTAAAATTATTCTTTCAATATTTATCGCTTCAATTTTAGAAATAAATCCTTGCTGAATATACTGCTTTACAACCCCCTCTAAGTCATCTTTTGTAATGATCTTTGACATCATTTCATGAATTAAATTCCCAAAATCAATTGCTTTTCCCTGTTCAGTATCCCATAACTTGGAAGAGTTTGCCAACATCAAAATATTATGTTCGTCTAAAGAAGTGGAAATAAACTCTTGCTGAATCTCCGTTTCTTGACGCTCCTCTTGTTTCAAACTCCTCTTCTTTTTTTCACCAAAACTGTATTCAAAAACACCTTCTTGCCAAAGATTTTTTTCTTTTAAATAATGAATAAAAATTCCTGCATAAAAATTGGTATTTTCGACACCATCGCTTTTAACATTGTACGCTGTTATAATGTGTAATTGTTCTACAGACCTCGTTAAAGCAACGTATAATAAATTAAAATTATCTAATTCTTGTGCTTCTCGTTGAGCATTAAATATTTGCAATCCTCTGTCATTTATATAACTCAGCGATTTACTATAATCTACCAAAAGCTCAGGGAATCCATTAAAGACCTCTGGCAATTCATCCAACCAAGCCTTGGGGTTTATTTGTTTATAAATATTCAAATCATACGGAAAAATAACTACAGGAAATTCTAGGCCTTTAGACTTATGAATGGTCATTACCTGCACAGCATTCTTAGCATCTGGAGCAACAATACTTAGTTTTTCTTTTTTATCACCCCAGAAATCTAAAAATTCCTGAATGCTCGTGCCTTTTCTTTGTTGCTCCAAAACAACATCTAAAAAAAATTGTACATACGCATCTGAAGAGTCGACTAACCGAAAACTTCGAATGATTTCTTCTACTTTTTCGTAAAATGGTTTTTGGTGGAACTTAGAAAGATCAAAAAAGAGTCCATGCGAATTTAATTCACTAAAAAACTGCTCCTTTTCCAAATTGATGAAATCACTTATGAATTGATGCTTTTCTTGTTGAATTTTTAAATGGTAGTGCAAAAAATACAAACAATCTAAAAGCGCTTCTTTGTCATGTGGATGCTGAATTGTTTGCAAAAAGTTAATGATAAAATTAACTTTTGAACTTGTTGACAATAACAACGTTTCCGACGAAACAATGGCAATGCCATTCTCCGACAAATAATTAGCAACAGCAACGCCGTGAGCTTTTTTTCTTACTAAAACACAAACATCACTCAAAGAAAATTGCGGGTCTAAATGCTGAATTGTCTCTAGTACTTTCTTTGGGTACTTGAGTTCTTCTGCTTCTTTTTCTTCTTCTTTTTCAAGAAAAGAAAGAGATACATACCCTCCTTTTTTAGCTGTTTTTAATTGTTTATTTCCATCAATAAACAGTTTTTTATAGTCTTCATGTTGAAGAAAATGAGCAGTATGTTGAAAGAAGAGGTTGTTAAAATCAATGATCTCTGAGTAACTTCGATAATTTGTTTCTAATTCTTTAATTTCTTTGGGAAGGTGAAACGGATTTTTCGCTTTTTCTCCAGAGGCCCCTAGATGAATAAACTGTTCTGCTTTCCCTCCTCGCCATCTGTAGATTGCCTGTTTCCCATCGCCAACTAGTAACAAGTTGCTATTTTCTTGTGCTAAAGCATTCGCTATTAATGGAATTAAATTTTGCCATTGCAGCACAGAAGTATCTTGCATTTCGTCAATAAAATAATGCATGTATTTTTGCCCAATTCTTTCGTAAATAAAAGGGGCTGGCTGCTCTTTTATATGATCTGAAATCAACTGATTAAACTCTGCATTCAACCGAATATTATTTTCTTCCTTAATATTAGTTAATTCTAAATTGATATGATTTAACACAGCAAGTGGAGTCAGGCTTTTTAGCGCCAATTTATTTAATAAAAACTGTTGAAAAAGTTTTTTTGTTTTCTGAAAACAAGCTATAATTTGAGGAACTACCCCTTCGATCAATTCTATTTTCTCTTGAGTAGTTTTTTTGGTATAATATTGATGGTTTTCAATTGCCTTTTCAATGGTTTCACTTCTTTTAATAAAGTCGAAATTGAACTCTTTTTGTGCAACATCTGCAAAAAATTTCGGAACCGTACCGCGTGTAAAATCTTTTCTATCTAAGCCAGCATTTGAGAGCACAGAAAGGAGACATTCACCTGTTTCAGAAACCTGTTTTTTTAGTTCTTGTTGCTCCTTATTCAACTTCTTTTTAAGTTCTGTGAAATCTGTAATGGTCTTGTCTGCTAAACCTTTAAAATGGACTGTATCTTCTTCACTCAGTAAAATCCTTGAAAATTCATTTAGATCCCTAGAAATATCCCACGATTTGTCATCATCAGTTTTATCTAAAGTGAAATCAATTAACAATTTTGTTAATTTTTGATCTGTTCCAATCTTAGAAATTAAAACATCTACAGCTTGACTCAACAGAGAAACTGCATCCATTTCTACTTCAAAGTTTAGAGACAAGCCTAAATCAAATGCAAAACTTTTAATGATTTTATGAGTAAAACTATCAATCGTTGTAATAGAAAAAGCTGCGTAATTTTGAAGAATTACCCCTAAAATTTTCTTGCTTCTTTCTTGAATCATGACTTTTTCAATAGAAATTTCTTTTTGAATAGCATGAAATAAATCATTCTCTTCTCCTTCAGAAAAAGCTTCTAAATTTGACAAAACCCGCGCTTTCATTTCTGCAGCAGCTTTGTTTGTAAACGTAATTGCCAATACTTTTTGAAACCGAAAAATATCATTTGAGCTCAATAAAACTTTTAGATATTCTTTGACGAGTGTAAATGTTTTTCCGCTTCCAGCAGAAGCGTTATAAACTTGAAACGTTGAGGGTTGGAGCACAATTTATTATTAGAGATGAATTGTACGAATTTAAGTAAAATTTATCATGATTTCACGAATCTAAACTCAAAATAAGTAACTCAAAATAGCGATAAAAAAACATCGCTTTTAGGCAACAAAATAACCTTGTGCTTAAAAACGATGTAGACTTCCTGAATTTAAAGGAATATTGTCGAATTTGGAAAATTAAGAACTCCTTTCTACCCCAAACCAACATCCAAACACATCATCACAATAAAACCACCAATAAATCCAAGTGTTGCAATGTCTGTATATTTATCTCGTTGTGTTTCTGGAATCACTTCTTCTACCACTACAAAAATCATGGCACCAGCTGCAAATGCCAATGCATATGGCAAAATTGGCGTAAAGAAAGAGACTGCCAGCGCTCCTAAAACTGCCGCTACAGGCTCTACCACCGCGGACAACTGTCCATACCAAAAACTTTTCAGTCGACTCACTCCTTGTCTCCTTAAAGGCATTGCTACCGCAAATCCTTCTGGAAAATTTTGAATTCCAATACCGATTGCTAGAGAAATTGCAGCAATTACCATTTCTGTTTGCTCAACACCCACCAAAGTAGATGCTGCTCCAAATAAAACTCCAACTGCTAGTCCTTCTGGAATATTGTGTAACGTAATTGCTAAAACCAATAACGTGGTTTTATGCCATTCTGTTTTTACCCCTTCTGCTTCGCTTTCTTTAAAATTAATGTGC
This sequence comes from Polaribacter sp. SA4-10, assembly GCA_949519155.1. GTDB lineage: Bacteria > Bacteroidota > Bacteroidia > Flavobacteriales > Flavobacteriaceae > Polaribacter. Next base: position 24,066 of record CATIQU010000028.1, on the reverse strand, counting down.
AAATGCGGCAAAATTTTATCCATTCCAAACAATGCCAATGCCCCTAATCCAAAACCAATTGCAGAAGGCAATACTTTAATAAAACCTTCTCCAGGGCTATTCTCTATTGCAGGTGCTAATAAGCTCCAAAAACTCGCAGCAACCATCACACCTCCTGTAAAACCAAGCATTCCGTCTAAAACGGCTCTGTTCATTTTTTTGAAAAAGAAAACCAATGACGCACCCAGAGCTGTTAACCCCCAGGTAAAAAGGGAGGCATATAATGCCGCCAATATGGGGTGTTCTTTTGCAAATGCAACTATTTGTTCGAATGTAGTCATACTGTTTTTTTTAGTTGTTTTATTTACGATCCATGGTGAATCTTAATGTACAAATTACTTGCTATTTTGTTTGAAACTGAAAGCTCTCTGTTGGCTATTTGTATCTGAATAGAATCATCAAAAGGTTCTTTTCCTAAGACTTTTATTTGATTGCCTAATGCAATTTTTTGTTTGTCTAAAAATTGTAAAAATTCCGATGATGAATCGTTCACTCCAATACAAATTCCTTTTTCACCGATACTCAAAGTAGCCAATAATTTTTTTTCTAACGGGTGATAATTTCCTTCTTTATCAGGTATCGGATCACCATGTGGGTCTTGTTTTGGAAACCCTAAGAGTGCGTCTAACTCATTAATTAATTTTGGTGATTTAATGTGTTCTAACTGCTCTGCGACCTCATGCACTTCGTCCCAAGAAAAATTTAGTTTCTCTACTAAGAAAACTTCCCACAATCGATGTTTTCTAACGATATTCGCAGCCGTGTTTCTTCCAAAATCAGTAATTTTTACACCTTTGTATTTTTTATAAACAACTAAATCCTTGTCAGATAGTTTTTTAATCATATCTGTAACTGAAGAAGCCTTTGTTTGCATTTTTTTTGCAATTTCATTTGTGCTAACACCTATTTCAGAATTCAACCCTAAATGATAAATTGTCTTTAAATAATTTTCTTCAGAAAGTGTAAACATTCATTTCTTTTTAGATCACAAATATATAATATTTTTATATATAAAAATATTATTTTAGATAAGACTAAAAAATAATTTATATTTGCAAAAAAAAAATAATGAACCCCTATTTCATCTTCTTAAGTTGTCTGTTTGTTTTAACAAACTCATATTCTCAGAATAACTCAATTTCTGGAAAAATACTGAGCAATGGAGAAGCTTTACCTTTTGCGAACGTGTACTTGAAAAACTCTAATTTGGGTACATCTTCAGATGAAAACGGGTTTTATAAAATTAAAAACATCCCTAAAAGAAAATTTACGATTGTCATAAGTAGTCTAGGGTATCAAAAAAAATCAGTGCGGATAAGCTTTAAAGAAAATCAACAAATAAAAAGAAACTTTTCTTTAAGCGAAACTGAATCTTTGGAAGAGATTGTAATCTCTGGAACCTTGAGACCCGTTACAAAATCGAACAGCCCAGTTCCTGTTGAAGTGTACAGTAAGACTTTTTTTAAGAAAAACCCAACGCCTTCAATATTCGAGTCGATGCAAAATGTAAATGGAGTTCGCCCACAATTAAATTGCAATGTTTGTAATACGGGAGATATTCATATTAATGGGTTAGAAGGACCTTATACATTTGTTTTGATTGATGGAATGCCTCTTGTTAGCGGACTGTCAACAGTATATGGTTTAACTGGAATTCCGCAAGCATTAATAGAAAGAGTTGAAATTGTAAAAGGACCAGCGTCCACCTTATATGGCTCAGAAGCTGTTGGTGGTATTATAAATATAATCACAAAAAAAGCTGCAAATGCACCCGTTTTATCTACAGATATTTTGGGGAGTTCTTGGGGAGAAATAAATACAGATATTGGTTTGCGCTACAAAGTCTCCGAAAGAACACAAGGGCTATTAGGTGTAAATTATTTCAATTATCAGAATAGAATCGATAAGAATAAAGACGGATTTACAGATTTAACACTCCAAAATAGAGTTTCTATATTCAATAAGATTAATATTGACAGAAAGGACAATAAAGTATTTACAATTGCTGGACGTTATGTATACGAAGACAGGTGGGGAGGGGAAATCGATTGGGAAAGAAAATACAGAGGAAGTAATACAAAATACGGTGAAAGTATTTACACCAATCGATGGGAAACTTTTGGGACCTATCAGTTACCAACTTTAGAAAATATTAATTTTCAATTCAGTGCCAACGGACACTATCAGGATTCCTATTACGGAACGGATTCTTACGATGCTAAACAAGTTATTGGTTTTGGACAATTTGTATACAACAAACAAATTGCAAAAAAGCACGATCTACTAATAGGGATTGCTTACAGATATACTTTTTATGATGACAACACCTTTGCAACACTTTCCCCAGATGGGCTTACGAATAAGTCTTCTATTACACACTTACCAGGTATTTTCTTACAAGATGAAATTGCCTTAAACACTCAAAACAAATTACTTTTGGGAGCCAGATGGGATAACAACAGTTTACATGGAACCATTTTTTCACCGAGATTAAATTACAAATGGAATTCTAAAGACAATGACCATATTATACGATTGAGTATTGGAAACGGCTTCAGAGTTGCGAATATTTTTACGGAAGATCATGCTGCATTAACTGGTGCAAGAGAAGTAGAATTTAACGGCGAATTGAACCCAGAAACTTCTTGGAACGGAAATGTAAATTATGTAAAAAAAATGAATACAGAAAATTCATTTATCACTTTAGATGCAAGTGCTTTTTATACGTATTTTAACAATCGGATTCTACCAGATTACGAGACTGATACAAACAAAATCATCTATTCAAATTTAGATGGTTTTTCAGTTTCTAAAGGAATCTCGTTCAATATAGACGCTACTATTACAAACGGGCTAACATTAAATGCAGGTGCTACACTAATGGATGTTTCCATCACAGAAAACAATGTGAAAAGAAAGCAATTGTTAACAGAAAGTTTTAGCGGAGTTTGGTCTATATCTTATAAATTCAATAATAATTTGACCCTCGATTACACCGGAAACATATTTGGCCCAATGCGTTTGCCTTTGTTGGGAGAAAATGATACAAGATCCAAAAATTCGCCTTGGTATAGCATTCAAAACATTCAAGTGACTAAAAAATTTACGAACAGCTGGGAGCTATATGGTGGAGTAAAAAATTTATTAAATTTTACACCGAATGCAAATAGTATCAATAGTGCAAACAATCCTTTTGATGTAGGCATCAACCCGGAAGAAAATCCTGAATTGGCTTTTGACCCAAGTTATATATATGCTTCTAACCAAGGAATTAGATTGTTTTTGGGATTGCGTTACACAATTTTTTAATAATAATTATTTAAGATGAAAAACTTTGTTTTTATTTTTATTTTCATGGGATGGTTTTCGATGTTCTCACAATCTGTAAAATCTGAATTATCAATTTTTACTTTTACTGAAGTAGAAAAATTAAAGCAACAAAACCCAAAACCTATTGTTATTTTTATCTACACAGATTGGTGCAAATTTTGCTCAGGAATGAAAAAGATTACATTTAAAAATGAAAAAGTTATACGTCTCTTAAATGATCACTTTTACTTTATAAAACTAAACGGTGAAGAAAAAGAGGACATTTCATTTTTAGGTAAAACTTTTAATTATATTCCTAAAGGAACAAATACAGGGATTCACGAATTAGCCAGCGAATTGGCATCCATAAAAGGAAGAATCACATACCCAACAACTACAATCTTAAATTCTAAATTAGAAATTGAGAGACAATTAAATGGCTATATAAATTCAAGAAAAATGAATATGATATTACTTGAAATGATAAAACTAAACGAAAATTAGTACTCAGTTTAACATTACCTTCTCCAGAGCCTTCTTACTAGACTTCTTGGAACGAAGCTATACACAATACCCACAGAAAAATATTTATGCGATTTTTGCAAATAGGTTTTGTCAGATGAATACCGAAGCATGGCTTGAAAATTAACACCATATTGTTGTGAAAACCACAAGGTATTTCCTGCACCAAAATTTAGGGTTGATGAGGATATTAATGCATTAATAGAACTTACCCCTAACAACAAATAAGGAACTGCGTTATAATCTGATCGATTAAAATCATACCGAACCGTAGCATCTAGTGTTAGGTATTCATTTAATTGTGGGTCAATAATCTGACCTGCTGCTATTGCAGCATTCAATGAGAATCCACCCACCAAATGTCGAGAAACATCGAGTCTCGGAAATTGATGTACAAATTGATATCCCATGATTTTTGATTGTTCTGGAGTATATTTTGCCAGTGCGTAACTAACCCCAGCAGTCCATTTACTTTCTTTACTTTGGGCCAAGAAAGAAGTTGTAAAAATTAATAGAGCTAGTGTAATTAGAACGTTTTTATTTAAAATCATTGAATTGGGGTATGGTATTTACTTAAGGGACTCGACTTAAATTTTGTAAATATATTCTATTTGAATAGAAAATAAAATTGAAAATGGTTTTTTATCATTATAGAGCTTACATTTGTATAAAAAATTTAGTTCGTTGAGCAAACAGAACATTGTAGATCAGTATCAAAAATCTGGAAATATTTCGCAGATCATTAAAGCGCTTCAAAAAGACAAAACGTATCTTCAACTGAAGGATTTAGTGGGTTCTTCGTTGTCTTTTGTAATCGCTGAAACTTTTAAAAAAATAAACAGACCCTATCTTTTAATTTTTGACAACAAGGAAGAAGCGGCATATTACCTCAATGATTTAGAACAACTTCTGGGAGATAAAAATGTGCTTTTTTACCCAAGCTCATATCGAAGACCTTACCAAATTGAGGAAACCGACAATGCAAATGTATTGCTGCGTTCTGAAGTTTTAAATCGAATTAATTCTAGAAAAAAACCGGCTGTAATTATTACCTATCCAACGGCATTGTTTGAAAAGGTAGTCACCAAAAAAGAATTAGAAAAAAACACCCTAAAAGTTACTGTTGGCGAAAACTTATCTTTAGATTTTGTAAATGAAATTTTATTCGAATACAAATTTAAGCGTGTCGATTTTGTAACTGAACCTGGTGATTTCTCTGTGAGAGGAGGAATTATTGATGTATTTTCTTTTTCAAACGATGAACCATATCGAATTGAGTTTTTTGGAGACGAGATAGACAGTATTCGAACTTTTGACGTTGCTACACAATTGTCTAAAGAAAAGCTGAAAAAAATAGCAATCATACCAAACATTGAAAACAAAACACTAAAAGAAAGTCGAGAGAGTTTTTTAAAATACATCTCTGATAAGACCATCGTTTTTTCAAAAAACAACGACCTCCTTACCGGCAGTTTAGATTTGTTTTTCAAAAAAGCGGAAGAAGCTTTTAATAACTTATCCGAAGAAATAAAACATGCCAAACCCGTTGATTTATTTTGTGACGGTGCCTTTATAAAAAATCAGTTACAAGATTTTTCTTTGGTGAATTTTGGGAACGAAAAAAACCTTGAAAAACTTCATCACGACAACAATAATGAAGTAGAATTCAATACGCTTCCACAACCTTCATTTAACAAACAGTTTCATTTATTAATAGAAAACTTAAACGAGTATCATAAAGCAGGTTTTACCAATTATATTTTTTGTGCCAACGAGCAACAAGCAAATCGATTTCATGATATTTTTGACGATGCAGAAGCTGAAGTTCATTACGAAACTATTGTTTTTCCATTATACCAAGGGTTTGTTGACGTTCACACTAAACTAGTTTGCTATACAGATCATCAAATTTTTGAGCGTTACCATAAATTTAAATTAAAAAATGGATATGCAAAAAAGCAAGCCATTACACTTCAAGAGTTAAATAAATTAGAAATTGGAGATTACGTGACCCATATGGATCATGGAATTGGGAAATTTGGGGGCTTACAAAAAATTGATGTTGAAGGGAAAAAACAAGAAGCCATAAAACTAGTTTACGGTGATAGAGATATTTTATATGTAAGCATTCACTCACTACATAAAATCTCAAAATTTAATGGCAAAGACGGAAAACCACCCAAAGTTTATAAATTAGGTTCAGGTGCTTGGAAAAAAATCAAGCAAAAAACAAAAGCAAGAGTCAAACACATCGCCTTTAATTTAATTCAGTTGTATGCCAAAAGAAAGTTGCAAAAAGGAATTGCTTTTGGTCCAGATACACACATGCAACATGAACTGGAAGGAAGTTTTATGTATGAAGACACCCCCGATCAGTTTACAGCAACACAGGACATAAAAAACGACATGGAAAAAGAACAACCCATGGATCGATTGATTTGTGGTGATGTTGGTTTTGGCAAAACAGAAGTGGCTGTTAGAGCTGCCTTTAAAGCAGTAGATAACGGGAAACAAGTCGCTATTTTAGTACCTACTACCATTTTGGCTTTTCAACATTTTAAAACTTTTTCTGAACGATTAAAAGGCTTTCCAATAAAGATTGACTACTTAAATCGATTTCGAACTGCAAAGCAAAAAACTGCAGCAATAGAAGGTGTAAATAGCGGAGAAGTTGATATAATTATTGGTACACATCAATTAACAAACAAACGAATAGCCTTTAAAGACTTAGGATTGTTAATTATCGATGAGGAACAAAAATTTGGCGTTGCTGTTAAAGACAAATTAAAAACCTTAAAAGAAAATGTAGATACTTTAACGCTAACTGCAACTCCAATTCCAAGAACCTTACAGTTTAGTTTAATGGCAGCAAGAGATTTATCTGTCATAAAAACACCTCCACCAAACAGACATCCTATAGATACTAATGTAATTCGCTTTAGCGAAGAAACCATACGCGATGCTATTTCTTATGAAATCTCTCGAGGGGGACAAGTGTTCTTTATTCATAATAGAATAGAAAATATAAAAGAGGTTGCCGGACTCCTACAGCGCTTGGTTCCTTCGGCAAAAATTAGAGTCGGTCATGGACAGATGGAAGGCAAAAAGTTAGAAGAATTAATGCTCGGGTTCATGAACAATGAATTTGACGTATTGGTTTCAACTACCATTGTAGAAAGCGGTTTGGATGTGCCAAATGCCAATACTATTTTTATTAATAATGCCAATAATTTCGGACTATCAGACTTGCACCAAATGCGGGGGAGAGTTGGTCGTTCCAACAAGAAAGCTTTCTGCTATTTTATTACTCCTCCATATCATATGATGACGGATGATGCAAGAAAACGAATTGAAGCCTTGGTCTTATTTTCTGATTTAGGTAGCGGAATTAACATTGCAATGAAAGATCTAGAAATTCGTGGCGCAGGAGATTTATTAGGCGGAGAACAGAGTGGTTTTATCAATGATATTGGATTTGATACTTATCAAAAAATTCTAAAAGAAGCCATCGATGAGTTGAAAGAAAACGAGTTTAAAGAGTTGTACCCAAAAGATCTATCCAAACCAAAAGAATTTGTCAAAGAAGTACAAATTGACACCGATTTTGAAATTTTATTTCCGGATGATTATGTGAATTCAATTACAGAAAGACTGAGTTTATACAACAAGTTAGGAGCTCTTGAAAGTGAAGAAGAATTGACCATTTTTGAAACAGAAATAGTAGATCGTTTTGGGAAAGTACCGAATGAAGTCAATGATCTTTTGGATTCTGTTCGAATAAAGTGGCTGGCAAAAGCCTTAGGTTTGGAGAAAATAATTTTAAAACAGAAAAGAATGCTTGGCTATTTTGTAGCCAATCAACAGAGTGACTTTTACCAAACAGAGGCCTTCACGAAAATATTAAAATACGTGCAACAAAATGGAAAAAGTTGTGTCATGAAAGAAAAAGAAACTAAAAACGGGTTGCGTCTGCTAATCACTTTTATCAGAATCGACTCGGTAAAAACGGCTTTAGCTATTTTACAAAAAATATAAGTTTTGCAAAATTCAAATCTTAAAAATCTTTCCAATTTATTATTAGCAACACTCTTAATAAGCACTTCGGGTGTTTTGGGAAAATACATAGCGCTCCCTACTGAAATCATTGTTTGGTTTCGAGCTTCTTTGGCAATGGTCTTTTTATATGTTTACTGTACCTATAAAAAAATTGATTTACGCATACACTCAAAAAAGGAATACCTGCCTTTTTTTGTGAGTGGCGTTTTTATGGCAGCACATTGGGTCACTTATTTTTATGCCTTAAAACTTTCAAATGTTGCTTTGGGTGTCTTGTCTCTGTATACATTTCCCATTATAACGGCATTGTTAGAACCGTTCTTTTTAAAAGTGAAATTTAACCCAATATACCTTGTTTTAGGACTTCTTATTTTAGGAGGGCTTTCTTTTTTAGTGCCTGATTTTAATTTGGAAAGCACACAGGTAAAAGGAATTTTATTTGGCGTGTTTTCTGCGCTTTGCTATGCCATTCGAATCCTGATCCTAAAAAAACATGTTGCCAATTATAACGGAACCATGCTCATGTTTTATCAAACGGTTATTATTACCGTCTTGCTATTGCCAACTTTGTTTTTCATGGATCTTAGCGGACTGCAAAGTCAGTTTCCTTTTCTACTCTTATTAGCGCTCTTAACAACTGCCGTTGGGCATAGTTTGTTATTGCACGCTTTAAAATTTTTCTCGGCAACCACGACCACCATTATTAGTAGTTTGCAACCCATTTTCGGAATTGGTTTGGCAGTGTTTTTTTTAAATGAAATCCCAAATCTCAACACCTATATTGGTGGTGGATTGATTTTATTAACGGTTGTTATTGAAAGTATACGGAGTAAAAAGTAGCTTTTCTTTAAAACAAATCTTTATTACTAATGTCTAGATAGTTTCGCTTTACAAAATCGAGAATGGTTTCAAGAATTTCTCCCATATTTTCACAGTCTTTAAACTTCACATCTCCAACATATTTAATCAAATGTTTTTTTAACAACTGTACATTGTCTGGAAAAGAAATAGTGTCTTGCTTCATACATTTTATCAAACGAGCAGCTCTTCTTGGTGCTGCAATCATTCTTTTTGCCATAAAAGAACGCTCTTCTATTTTATACTGTATGATCGAATTGTTGTCTAATTTTTTACTCACCATTTCTACAATCTTAAAGTTCTCTCTCATGAACTGAAGGTTGTAGACTTTTAAGTTTCCTTCAAAAGATTGTTGATCAAAATCGATAGCTCTAATTTTGTAAATAATTTGATCAAAATCATGTGTTGGAATAATTACATAATTATATGAACGCATATCTCCCAACAAGCGAACTAGACAACGTTCTTTAAACTTTACAAATTCTTTTGCGATTTGAGATTTTTCTGCTTCTGTACATTTTGGTAAGAAATCTTTTATAAAATCATCTCCAGGAATTCCGGCAATGTGCTCTTCAATTAGGGTGTCTTTGTACACCAAAAAGTTCATATTGTGAGGAGACAAAATATGCTCTAACTCTAAGCCATAGATCCGAGAAGCATCCGCTTTTTTTACATAAAAATAGGTGTAATTATCATTTAGAATATTTCTAATTTTAATACGAAATGGCTTCGAATTTCCAAAAGTACAGTAGTCAATTGCATCTACATTTAAAAAAGGGATGGTTGCATCATTTCCATCTGAATGCAACATGGTATATATTCTTTTTAAACTCTTATCAATTTCTTCTCTATCAAATTCTGAATAGTAGGTTCGAATCCAAAGGCTGTCTTCATCTCTTTTATCATACACCGTAATTGAGCCTTGAAAACGCAATAAATCATCATAAAAAATAGGGATCTTTATGGTTCTATTGTATTTTAATAAATACTTTCCTAGCATTTCATTGACTGGAAATGTTGGTTTTTTCTTAGACATCAATTTTTTTTCTACCACCATCTTTCTATTTATTTTGCTCAAAAATAAGGATAATTAAATCAGTTCAAACAACTTCCCTGGCAAAGGTTTTAAAACCCATTTCATTTCTAGTTGAAACTATAAGGGTGAAAGTTGAAATACAGGAATGTCACATTCTAAAGAAATAACATCTACAACTTGTTGTTCTTTTAAATGCAAAAGGTCATAAATTTTTTGTTGGTTTTCATTCAATTCAAGGAATAGTTGTTTTTGTATTGATATTGGTTTTTCTTGCAAATCCCAGTTCAGCATTTTCACAATATCTGAGGCAGACGTTACAACATCAGCTTTATTGTTTTTTATCAGATTATTACAGCCTTTACTATATATATCTGAGGCTCTTCCTGGCAAAGCAAGAACGTCCCTATTATAAGAACTCGCAATGTCTGCTGTTACCAAAGAACCTCCTTTTTCTGCTGACTCTATGATAATTGTTGCTTTAGAGATACCAGCAACAATCCGGTTTCTTTTTAAGAAGTTTTCACGTTGTGGTGGATCATCATGCCAAAATTCGGTGATAAACCCTCCTTTTTCGTTTACTTAATGGATGTGTGTTTTTTGCACTTTTGGATAGATATGTTCAAAACCGTGTGCTAAAACTGCAATCGTTTGTAAGTTGTTTTTTATAGCGGCTTTGTGGGCACAAATATCAACTCCGTAAGCAAAACCACTTACAATTATAGGATTGTAAATTGATAATTCTTTGATAAGTTGATTGCAAAAATCACGCCCATAAGAACTCATGTTTCTTGTTCCAACAATCGATATAATTTTATCATTCGCAAGGTCGATACTTCCGTCTTTAAAAATGAGAATAGGTGCATCAATACAGTTCAGGAGGTTTCTTGGATAATCATCCTCTAAAAAATAGGAGTATTGAAGGTTTTTTTCTTGAATGTATTAAAACTCTTGCTGCGCTTTTAAGATATTGGTTGTATCAAATAAATGGTTTAAAACATGATTTCCAATTCCGTTTATTTTCGCTAAAGTGGTCTTTTTTTCTTTAAATATTTGTGCAACGTCTCCAACTTGTACAATGAGTTTTTTGGCCAAAATATCGCCAACAGCTTTGCTTCTTTGCAACCGTAAGATTGCTAATAATTTTTCTTCTTCCAAAAGGCAACAATTTGAATACCAAGATATAAAAAAATTGTTAATAATTTTTATTCCAACGGCTTATACGGCTTTACAAATTTCCTATATTTGTGTAATATGACAGTAGAAAAATACATCAACGATTTATTGTATAGGTATGATTGTGTAATTGTACCCAATTTTGGTGGTTTTATTACAAATAAGATTGGCGCAAAAGTAAATTCTTTTACACATGCTTTTCATCCACCAACAAAACAAATAACATTCAATGCACATTTAAAGCAAAATGATGGCTTGCTGGTAAACTATATTGCCTCTGTAGAAAATATTTCTTTTGAAAAAGCCATTGCAAAAATAAGTGCAAGTGTTGCTTCTTGGAACGAATCTTTAAAAAACGATGCTGTTGTTTTTGAAAATATTGGAGCACTTGCTTTCAATGAAAAAAAACAGTTAATTTTTGAACCTCAAAAGGATCATAATTTCTTAACAAATTCTTTTGGTTTATCAATGGTTTCATCGCCAGCTATAAAACATACGGTGCTTGCAGCCACAAACAAATCTGTCATTCCATTGTTTGCTAAATACGCAGCAACAGCTGTTGTTTTGTTATCTTTAAGTTTTATTGTTCGCAACGGATATCAAGAAAGACAACAAGAACAAATGTATGCTTCACAAAAGGAAGCATTAGAGAAAAAAATACAAACCGCTACGTTTGTTATTTCAAACCCACTACCAACAATTTCATTACAGGTTACCAAAGAATCTCAGAAATCTTTTCATGTAGTAGCGGGTGCTTTTCAGTTTCCTGAGAATGCAAAAAAGAAGTTACGTCAATTAAAAAGAAAAGGATTTAACGCTTCCATTTTAGGATTGAATAAATGGGGTCTCACTCAAGTTGCTTTCGATAGTTTTTACTCGCGTAAAGAAGCCCTTGCAACTCTAACAACCATAAAGAAAGAAGTTTCTGAAGATGCTTGGATTTTGGCTAAAAAATTCTAAAACCCTGAAGTACATTTTCATTTAATACCATCGTCCGTTACTGAGCGATTCTTACCTTTGCCAAAAAAACATTTATGAACGCAAAAACACCTTCAGAATCGTTAACGGTATTAACCGATTTGGTTTTACCTGGAGAAACGAATTATTTAGACAATCTTTTTGGTGGCGAATTATTAGCCCGAATGGATCGCGCTTGTAGTATTGCAGCAAGACGTCATTCGAGAAGAATTGTGGTAACTGCATCTGTCAATCATGTTGCCTTTAACAAATCTGTACCTGTTGGAAGTGTTGTAACTGTGGAAGCAAAAGTATCTCGTGCTTTTAAATCTTCTATGGAAATTTTTGCAGATGTTTGGATTGAAGACAGGCAATCTGGTGAAAAAACAAAAGTAAACGAAGGTATTTATACCTTTGTAGCTGTTGACGAGACTGGAAAACCTGTTGAAATTGAACAAATTACTCCAGAAACGGATTTGGAAAAAGAACGTTTTGAAGGCGCTTTAAGAAGAAAACAATTGAGTTTAATTCTGGCTGGAAAACTAAACCCAGCAGATGCGACAGAATTAAAAGCTTTATTTATTTAATAAATTAATTTTATGGTATTGAATAATTTCAAAATAATTGAGTCGGTAACGATTCTTTTAATTGCACTCCTTCTTCGCTATTTAATTGCACTCTCTCTAAAGAAAATTCAAATAAAGTTTGGCTTTCAAAAAGCGAGAATTATTGTGATCAATAAAATTGCATCTATATTAATTTATTCATCAATGATTGTCATCATTTCTTTTATTTGGGGTGTTAACAAAAATGAATTATTACTGTTTATTTCCTCTTTTTTAACGGTTCTTGGAATTGCTTTTTTTGCACAATGGTCTATTTTATCGAACATTACTGCGGGAATTATTATTTTTATAAATTATCCAGTAAAAATTGGTGACACCATTACAATCCTAGAAAAAGACAATGATATCAAAGGGGAAATCAAAGATATTAGTGCTTTTTTCATCACCCTAATTACAGAAGATAAAGAATTAATTACGGTTCCAAATTCTGTCATTTTAGAAAAGACCATTAAGTACGAAGCCAATTAAATTCCTTCTAAACTTTAAGATTGTATCTTAGCCTAAGACCCCTCAATTTTAAAAAATGATTCAATCTTATAAGAAAAAACCAGTCTTAGCAGAACAGTATGACACCATCATTATTGGTTCTGGAATGGGGAGTTTAACCTCCGCAGCAATTCTTGCAAAAGAAGGTCAGAAAGTGTTAGTTTTAGAACGCCATTATATTGCTGGCGGATTTACACATGTTTTTAAAAGAAAAGGGTTTGAATGGGACGTTGGTATCCATTATATTGGCGAGGTACAAAGGGAAGGTGCAATCATAAAAAATTTATTTGACTATATTTCTGATGATCAGCTTAAATGGGCTGACATGGGTGAAGTATATGATAAAATTATTATTGGAGACAAATCATATGACTTTGTCAAAGGGGTGCAGAGTTTTAAAGACAAAATGGGTAGTTATTTTCCTGATGAAAAAGAAGTGATTACAGCCTATGTTGATTTGGTTTTTGCAGCGGTAAAGACCAGTAAAGGCTTTTATATGGACAAAGCACTACCCCCTATGCTAAGTACTTTAATTGGTGGTAAACTGAGAAAAAAGTTTTATGCGTTTTCTGACAAAACAACCGATGAAGTTCTAAGATCTATCACCAAAAACGAAACATTAATAAAGGTGCTTTCTGCACAATATGGCGATTATGGTTTGCCGCCAAAACAAAGTAGTTTTGTAATGCATGCTGCCGTTGCTCGTCATTATTTTTCTGGTGGAAGCTTTCCTATTGGAGGCTCTTCTAGAATTGCAGCTACTGTTGATAAAGTAATCGAAAATGCAGGGGGTACTATTTTAATTAGTGCAGAAGTTGATGAAGTTATTATCAAAAAAGACAGCGCTATTGGAGTTAAAATGATGGATGGGAAGATGTTTTCTGCAAAAAACATTATTTCTGGCGCAGGAATTATGACCACCTATGACAAATTACTTCCAAAGCAAATTGTAGAAAAATATCAATTAAAAGAACAACTAAAAACAGTAAAGCGATCTGTTTCTCATGCCTGTTTATATATCGGGTTAAAAGGTTCTCCAGAAGCACTGAAATTGCCAAAAACAAACTATTGGATTTATCCAGATAAAATAGATCATGACACTGCAATCGATAATTATGTAAAAAATTTAGAGTCAGATTTTCCAGTGGTATATATTTCTTTTCCATCTGCAAAAGATCCAGATTGGTCCAATCGGTATCCAGGAAAAAGCACCATAGACATCATTACATTATTGCCGTACGAACCTTTTGACAAGTGGAAGGATTCTAACTGGATGAAACGAGACGAAACCTATGCCGCTATGAAAGAAAAAATTGCGCAACGCTTACTGAATGAATTATACAAACAACTCCCGCATTTAGAAGGAAAGATTGAACATTATGAGCTTTCTACTCCTTTAACAACAAAGCATTTTATCAATTATCAGGAAGGAGAAATTTATGGATTAGACCATACTCCAAAACGTTTTAGACAGCGTTTCCTAAAACCGAAAACCCCTATTAAGAATTTTTATTTAACTGGCCAAGATATCATTACTGCAGGAGTTGCTGCAGCATTATTTTCTGGTGTAATTACGACAGCAGCAATTACAAAAAAGAATATTATTAAAAAAGTGATGAAACGATAACTTATCGTTTAAGCATCCAAGAGGCTGGGTTTAAACGCGTCGTATTTCTAAACAATAAAAATATCAATGTAGTTTTACCAGTAACTTTATCGGTATATACTTTTCCTAATTCTTGTCCAATTGTCACCTTATCACCCATTTTAACTAGCGAATTTTCTAAATTGTTATAAGCCGTAATATAATTACCATGCTGAACTAAAACATTCTTTTTTCTTTCAGTTGTCAATTGAATTGCTAGAACGGTACCTCCAAAAATGGCAGATGCATACGCTCCTTTTTTAGTTGCCAAATGCAAGCCAGAACTGTTAATGGTAATTCCGCTGAATGTAGGATGAGGCTGTTTTCCAAAACGCCTAGTTACCAAACTCTCTCTTAATGGCCAGGGTAGCTTTCCTTTGTTCAATTCAAATTTTGCTGCTAAAGCTTTTGCTTCTGGACTTAGAATAAATTCATTTTTCTTGGTTTTAGTTGAACTTACTTTTGCTTTTTTGTTCGCGCGTGCAATGGCTGCTCTAATTAATTTATCTATTTTTTGTGCAACTTTTTTTTCTTCTCGGATCGATTTTCGAAGTTCGCTCTTGTATTTTTTTTCTTTCTTTTGAATTTCAGAAACAAGTTTTTGTTGACTTTTTTTATCACCCTCGATCTTGTTTTTCTGTTCGTTTTCAGATAAAATTAGCGTGTCTTTTTCCTGTTTTTGTAAATTTAAAGAAGCTACAAATTGCTTTACAAGATCTGTTTGTAAGATTATTTCTTCGCCTTGTTTTTTCCGAAAAGAAGCATATTGTTTCATATATTCCAAACGCTTATAGGCTTGTCTAAAATTGCGAGAAGACAATAAAAACATCGTTCTACTTTGTTGAGATTTACTCTTATATGATTTAAAAATCATCGCTGCATAATCCTTTTTCAAAATATCTAAGCGCTTATTGAATTTCGCTATTTTTTTTTCATTAAAAGCAATTTCATTGGAAAGGAGTTGGACTTCTAGATGAATTGTTTCAATCAATTTCTCTCGAATATCAATTTTTTGGTTGAGGTCTTTTAAATCTTCTAACGCATTTTTTTGATCGTTCTTCGCTTCAAAAAGCAACTTGTTTACCTTTTTAATTTTGACGTTTAGCCTCTTTCGTTGTGCTTCTAACTGCTTTCTTGTTTGCCCAGAAATGCAAACTGTACTTAATAAGAAAATTAGGAATGGTATGTAAAACCGTTGTCTGATCATTATAAATTGAGGCGCTTATAATTTTTTGGAATTCTAAAAGAGGTGTTTACTGATGTGTTAAAATTAACCGTTTTAAACGTTAGGCCTATATTCGTGTATTTCTTCTTTTGTTTTGCTTTAATGCTGATTTTTGTGGGGAAAACTTCGCCTTCAATCATCTTATAGTTCGAATATAAAATATCTAATTGTTGATGTTTTATTGAGTTTACGATCTGTTGTTTCTCTAATTTAAAATGAGAAGGATTTACCGAATAGAAAACCTCAAACAAATCTGATTGTACTTTTGGCGATAATACAAAGGCATTGTTCTTTATTTCGAGCTCCTGTTTTTGCTTTTTCACATTCTGCATTGCTTGTCCTAAAAGTACATTTTGTAATTGCTCAAAATTAATTGCTGTACCAAAGAGTTTCTCTAAGCTTAAAAAATTTCCTTCATAATAATTTTTAAAAAAAGGCGAGTAGTATTGTACACTTGTAGGTGTTATTTTTACTTTTAAAATAGTGATAAATTTTGTCACTTTTAACCAGATAATTTCGTCTTTTACAATGCGCAAGGTAAGAGAAACATTTTCTTTGGTTTTGCCGTTGTCAAACTTCACTTTTACTTTTGCCGCAATCGTCTTTTTATCAAAATTAGCTGCAACATGCTTTCTTGCAACTTTTCTAGCAGACATTTTTTCTGCAATTGCATTGGCATCAATGACTCTTTTATTAGTGCCACAGGATGTACAAAATAGCAAAAGAACGCATATTCGGAAAAGGTATTTCATCTACTTTAGTCTTTATTTAATTTCTTTAAATACTTTTTCTCTTCTTTTAGATTTCCCAAACCTTTGTATGATTTTGCAATTTCTCTAAAAAAATCTTGTTCCATTTCATCTTCAATGACAAAGTCAATGCCACTTTTCAGTATGGATAACGCATTTTTGTGCGCTTTCTGATGATTCAATATTTTTCCTTGCACCAAATATACATAAGGTTGGGCTGGAAAGCGCTGAATTCCTTGTTTGCTATATTTTAATAAAACTACTTCATCATTAGAGTTTTTCAATAACCGTTCTAGAGATAGATAGGTTTTATCAAAATCAAAACTTGCCTGAGAAGAAGTTAGTTTCGTCGGTTCCTCTTCTTTTTTAAATCTCGATTTTCTTTTTTCTAACGCCGTTTTTAAATTTTTTAAGAATGCTGTTGACCCATTTTGTTCCGTAATTAGGTTTACAATCTCAAGCGCTTTTTCTGGTTGATTGTTTCTAAGGTACAGCCTTGTTAATGTTTCTTTTAGTTGGGCGTTTTTAGGTTTTTGAGCAACCAGTTCAATTTGTATTTCAGTCGCTTCAGTATAGCTATTGCTGCTTTGTAAAACCGCAACTAAATGCTGTAACATCCAATGGTTTTCTGGGTCTTTTATCAAAGCTCTATCAATATATTCTTTGGCTAATTCTATTTGATGAAGCGCAAAATAATTCTTAGAAAACTCAAAAAAAACAGCGACATCGTTTGGGATTATTTGATTGCAACTTTCTAAATTCTCGATTGCTTTTTGAAAGTTACGAATCGATTTCTCTGCTAATGCTTTAAAAAAATATTGTTGAAATTTTAACTCTTTTTCTTCATTCAAATCTTTTGGCAAAGCAATACTATCTTGTGCATAAGATGGCAAAGAAAAGAGCACAAAGAATAAAAAGAAAAGAACAAGCAGACTTTTAATGGAGTGCTTCACAATTCTTTTTTCGATATTCTTTGTGCTAAAATTCATTTACAATAATTCGGTATAATCACCAATACTAACAGAGGTGTAGTTTCCATTATATTTGGCATGGTTTCCAATCATTGCCAACTCTAAACCTGCATTCTTTATTACTACGTTTGACTGAATTAGCGAATTTTTAATGGTTGAATCTGTGACAATACTGTTTGCTCCAATAGAAACATAGGGGCCGATTTTTGTGTTTTTTAACACCACATTTTCACCAATAAAACAAGGTTGAATAATTTCTGAATTGTTTAAAACAACATCGCTAGAAACCAAATTATTCCCTGCATTATGTTCAAAACCCAATACTTGTTTGTTGGTATCTACAGTAGGATCTTTTTTACCGCAATCCATCCAAGCATCTACTTTTCCTGGGATAAATTTTGCGCCTTCTCTTTTTAATGTTTCTAAAACATTGGTCAATTGGTATTCGTTATTCTCTTTTAAATCGTTGTCAACTAAATATTCAACTTCCTTTCTTACACGATCTCCATCTTTAAAATAGTAAATTCCAATAATTGCTAAATCTGAGACAAAATCCTTTGGTTTTTCTATAAAATCGGTAATAAATCCATCTTCTACTTTTACAACTCCAAAAGCACTTGGATCTTCCACTTGCTTTACCCAGATGGCACCATCTGCACTTGCGTCTAATTTAAAATCTGCTTTAAATAATGTATCTGCATAAGCAACAACACAAGGGCCACTCAAAGAGTCTTTTGCGCAATAAAGTGCATGTGCAGTTCCTAATGCTTCTTCTTGAATGTATACAGATCCTTTAGTGCCTAATTCTGCTGCAATTTTTAATAAACTTTCTTTTGTGTCTGCTGGAAACCCTTTTGATACAGGTCCAATTATAAAAGCTATTTCATCGATTTTTTGGTCTACAACGGCTGTAATATCTTCCACCAAACGTTGTACAATTGGTTTCCCTGCAATAACGGTTAAAGGTTTAGGGATTGTGAGCGTATGAGGTCTTAAACGTGACCCAATTCCGGCCATTGGTACAATTATTTTCATAGGGATTTTCTTTCAAATTATCAGGATGCAATATACCACTTATTGAGAGATTAAAAAAAGGCTAAATCCCCTTAGGGATTGCGGCAATAAGTGTTTTCGTATACGCTGCTTTTGGTGCTTTGTAAATAATATCTGCATCTCCAATCTCTTCAATCTCTCCTTGGTTCATGACCACCAATTGGTCTGACATGTACTTTACAACAGACAGGTCATGTGAAATAAAAATATACGTGAAATTATACGTTGCTTTTAATTCATTTAATAAATTTAAAACCTGGGCTTGTACAGAAACATCTAAAGCTGAAACCGATTCATCACAAATAATTAATTTTGGCTGCAACGCAATGGTTCTTGCAATTCCGATTCGCTGTCTTTGTCCGCCCGAAAACTCATGTGGATATCTGTTAAAATGACTTTCTTCTAAACCTACTTTTTTCAACAGGTCTAAAACATAAGCTGTTCTTTCCTTTTTGTTTGGTAAAATGCGGTGCACTTTCATCGGTTCTAAAATAGCATTCCCAACCGTAATTCTTGGGTTGAGCGACGAAAAAGGATCTTGAAATATAATCTGAATGTCTTTTCTAAGTTTTTTTACCCCTGCTTTCGATAATTGTGTGATGTCATTTCCTTCAAAAATTACCTGCCCAGAAGTTGCTTTTTCTAGGTGTAAAATAGTTCTTCCTAATGTTGTTTTTCCACATCCAGATTCTCCAACCAATCCCAGTGTTTCTCCTTCAAAAATTTGAAAGGAAACATTATTTACCGCCTTTACAACTTCGTCTTTTTGAAACCACGACCCTTTGGTAATAAACTCTTTTTCTAAATTATGAATCTCTAACAGTGGTGTTTTCTGATATATTTTTTCGTGAAAACTGGCTCTATCAACATTCGTGTAAATGGTCTGGTCAACAGTTTTATCAATAAAATCCTTGACCGTTGGCAATTTGCGCAACCGTACTTCTAAATTTGGTTTCGAGTTGATTAATGCCTTGGTGTAATCTGCTTTCGGATTTAAAAACAAGTCCCTAGTATTTCCTTGCTCAACAATTTTCCCTTTATACATGACTAGCACTCGATTTGCTATTTCAGAAACCAAGGCTAAATCGTGGGTAATAAAAAGAATACTCATTCCGTATTCTTGTTGCAATTCTTTCAACAACAAGATAATTTCCTTTTGCACGGTAACGTCTAAGGCTGTTGTTGGCTCGTCAGCAATCAAAATTGCAGGCTTACAGGCGATCGCCATGGCAATCATTACCCGTTGTTTTTGCCCCCCACTAATTTGGTGCGGATACGCTTTATAAATACTGGCTACTCGGGGTAATTTCACTTTTTCAAAAAGAGAAATTACAGCAGCATGTATCTCATGTTTAGAAAGTTCCGTATGTTGTTGTAAAATTTCTGCTACTTGATACCCGCAAGTTAGTGTTGGATTTAAAGAACTCATTGGTTCTTGAAAAATCATAGCAATTTTACGGCCTCTTATTTTCTGAAATACTTTTTCTGAATAGATATTTATATTTTCTTCATTGTAGAAAATAGTTCCTTCAACTTTCGCAATTCCTTTTGGCAATAATCCTAAAATCGCTAAAGATGTAATCGATTTTCCACTTCCCGATTCTCCTACCATCCCTAAAATTTCATTTCGATGTAATGAAAAAGAAATATCATGAACTGCTGATACAAATTTCTTATTTTGGAGAAATGAAATTGAAAGGTTCTTAATATTTAGCATTTATGGGCTTTTAAATGACTAAAATAAGCTTTTAATTGTACTCTTTTTCTGATGCAGCATAAACTTTTTCATAAAAAATGAACCCAAAGAAACAGTAGGTACAAATAAGTTAATTTATACATTTAAAACCCGAGTTAACGTTCGGGTTTTTTGTTTCTTTGTAATTCCTAAAAATCAACCTTTTGAATTACTTAACAGTAGAAAATATCTCTAAGTCTTACGGCGAACGTGTTTTGTTTGATGACATTTCTTTCGGAATTAACAAAGATCAAAAAATAGCTTTTGTGGCTAAAAACGGAAGTGGAAAAACTTCTATTTTGAATATTATTGCGGGTCTAGACACTTCCGATTCAGGTCAAGTTGTAAGTAGAAAAGGAATTTCTATTGCTTATTTGGCTCAAAACATGGATTTAGATCCCGCTCTTACCATCGAGGAAACTATTTTCGCGACTGACAATACGGTATTGAATGTTGTGAAACAATATGAAGCAGCTTTAGAAAACCCTGAAAATGCAGACGCATTTCAAACTGCTTTTGATTTGATGGAGCAATACAATGCATGGGATTTTGAAACGCAATACCGTCAAATTTTATCAAAATTAAAATTAGACGACTTAACGTTAAAAGTAGGGGCGCTTTCTGGAGGACAAAAAAAACGCCTTTCTTTGGCCATTGTTTTAATTAACAAACCCGATTTATTAATTTTAGATGAACCAACGAATCATTTAGATTTAGAAATGATTGAATGGCTAGAGGCTTTCTTTTCAAAAGAGAAAATTACCCTATTCATGGTAACGCATGATCGTTATTTCTTAGAGCGTGTTTGTAATGAAATTATAGAATTGGACGAGGGAAACATTTATAAATATAAAGGGAATTATTCGTACTACCTTCAAAATAAAGAGGAACGCTTAGCTCTGGAAGCTACCAACTTAGGCAAAGCCAAAAGTTTATTCAAAAAAGAATTGGACTGGATGCGCAGGCAACCAAAAGCAAGAACGACAAAATCGAAGTCCAGAACGGATGACTTTTATCAAATCAAAGAAAAAGCACATCAAAGAAGACAAGACCACCAGGTTCAATTAGAAATTAACATGGTACGTTTGGGAAGTAAAATTTTGGAGCTTCACAAATTGAAAAAATCCTATGGTGATAAAAAGATTTTAGACGGATTTGACTATATTTTTAAACGTGGAGAACGTGTTGGAATTATTGGTAAAAACGGAACTGGGAAATCTTCTTTTTTAAATATTATTACAGAAACTGCTCCTCTTGACGGTGGAAAGGTTACGGTAGGTGAAACGGTTAAATTTGGGTATTACACACAGTCTGGAATTAATGTAAAACCTGGACAAAAGGTGATTGAAGTTATCAAAGAGTTTGGAGAGTTTATTCCGTTAACCAAAGGGCGAAAAATATCTGCTTCGCAATTGTTAGAACGTTTTTTGTTTGACAAGAAAAAACAATATGATTTTGTTGAAAGACTTTCGGGTGGTGAACAAAAGCGACTTTACTTGTGTGCTGTTTTAATTCAAAATCCTAACTTTTTAATCTTAGATGAGCCAACCAATGATTTGGATGTTGTCACTCTAAACGTCTTGGAAAACTTCTTGTTAGATTACCCTGGAAATTTATTAGTAGTTTCTCACGATCGCTATTTTATGGACAAAATTGTGGATGCGCTATTTGTTTTCAGAGGCGAAGGTGTTGTCGAGAATTTCCCAGGAAACTACTCGGACTTTAGAGCCTATGATGGATCTATTCCTAAAGAGGTAGAAAAGAAAAAAACACCGGAAAAAGTGGTAGAAAAAAAGAGAAAACCGGTGTCCTTAAATTTTGATGAAAAAAGAGAATTTGGTGGTTTAGAAGCAGAAATTGGAAGGCTTCAAAAAAGCAAAGCATCGATTGAAAATCAATTTTTAAATGTTGAAATTCCTACGGATGAAATTGCAGCGAAATCTGAAGAACTGGAAGTAGTTATCAAAAAATTAGAACAAAAAGAAGAGCGTTGGTTAGAACTTTCGATGAAATTAGAAGATTAAAATCGTCTCTTTTCACAAATTTCAAAATCAATACTAGTATTTAATTTCTCTATTTTTAGAAACGAAATTTCATGATTATTTGTATAATCCTTCATTTTACTTCTGAAACATTCATTTTCTTTTGAACTATTCATGAATACGCCATTTAATGACATATCAAAAGTTGAATATATGTTGACTTTAGATTTCTTCTTTAATTTTTCTAGACTATCTAAAATTCCATTTTGTTGAATTGTAAGACTTGAAGAGAATTTAAAGGTTTTACTAAATTCCTTATAATAATTTTTATGCTTTAAAATAGAAACATAACCACCTTTGCCAATTTTACTTCTATACTTGCCGCTAATAAACATATCCACAAAGGGTAAGACAGAATTTTCAATTTTATCCTGGGTTTTAACTTTTATGGATTAATGTGTCTATACTACTAATGAAGGAATGAACTTTCCTGTATAATGTAATCTTATTTAGCAAAAAAAATCAATGCCTTTTGACGGACGAAGTAAAGGAAGAAATATGTTCCTTAAAGTATTCTCTTAAATCCTTGTCACAAGCATATATATATGAGCCTCTTATTGCTCTGAACGTTTATGAAGACGTACATGCTAAATTCAATACCAATATCAAAAGAAAATATTTTTTCAAAAATTTCAATATTATTTTTTCAGCCAAATTTTAATATCACTATTAGCTTCTATTTTATTCTCTACTGAATCAGGAAAGTTAGAATAGAAATTAATATTTGTTATTTTTTCAACATTATCGACAGAAACTAAATACGAGTAGATACTCTTATTAGATTTAGCATTTGGTATAATGAATGCGATTGCTCTAGTTTTTTCTTCTTTAAATCCAACTAAAGTCTTATAAGAAGCTCTTGGAACGGTCACGCCGTTACTACCAATAACATCAATTGGTCTAGACAATACGGGCCCTGTAACAACGTATAAGGAATCGTATATTGAAGCCCAATAACGAACCTTATTTTCTAACCTTTTCCAAACCCCTCTATTAAATTTGGGTTTTTGTGGACTCATATTACTCATGTAAAAGCTTTCATTCATTGAAACATCATTAATTCTCATGCTACCAGCGGGAGCTAGATGACCTCTGTCGTAACCAGATTTATAATAATCCATTAATTCTGAAGAACCAGATTCAACTTTTGGGTCTATTCTAAAATAGGACTTTCTTTTAATTTTTTTATTGGAATTGTCATTTGTGAGTTTATAGGCGACCCACTCAGCTTGTTCATCCTTTTCACTGTATGACAAAGTGTAGTATTTATGTTCAATGACTTGATTTGAATTTTTCAATGGTAATAAGGAATAGGAATTAACTCTCTCATTTTTTTTCTTTAATAATTCAATTTTCTTCCCATTTTTATATGCTGATCGAGAAGTGCAATTGAATAACGTGGCAATTATTAATAAAAAAGTAATTTTTTTAAATACGTTAAATATTATCATAAACCTTAAAGTTTTTCAAGAATTTATTATGTTCTGAGCCTTGAAACCAGTCTAAACTTATCCAAATGCCACGGTAATCTTTTCTATAGTCTATATTATTACTATTTAATTTAGTAATAATATTATTGTGTTT
>CATIQU010000027.1 GCA_949519155.1 Polaribacter sp. SA4-10 | reverse complement strand
GGACGTTGATAGAGTAGTCCTTCATTTTTCGTGTTTCCAATCACCGAATGAATTTTTGTAGTTTCCAAAGCTTCGTGCAAGGTCATGGGAGGGAGGATCGAAGGCAATCGTTTTGCCAACATGGTTTTTCCTGACCCTGGAGGCCCAATGAGAATAATATTATGACCGCCAGCAGCAGCAATTTCCATACAGCATTTGATGGACTCTTGTCCTTTTACATCTGAAAAATCGAATTCAGGAAAATCAATGCTTTTATAAAATTCTGCTCGGGTATCTACAATTATTGGTTCAATTTTTTTATCGCCATTAAAATGCTGGATAACTTCCATAATATTGCTGACGCCTAAAATTGCTACATCATCTACAATCGCAGCTTCTTTGGCATTTTCTTTGGGTAAAATAAAGTATTTAAACCCCTCTTCTTTGGCTTTAATAGCCATGGGCAAAACCCCTCTTGTGGGCTGTAAACTTCCATCTAAAGAAAGTTCACTCATAATCATATAGTCTTTTATGTTGTCTTATTTTATTTGATTGGAGGCTGCCAAAATTCCAATTGCCAGTGTTAAATCATAGGAAGCCCCTTCTTTTCTGATATCGGCAGGCGCCATGTTGATAATAATTTTCTTGCCAGGAAGTTTGTAATTGTTATTGTTCAGGGCAGCAGAAATCCGAAAGGAGCTTTCACGTACCGCATTGTCTGGCAAACCCACCAAATGATAGCCAATCCCTTTGTCAATATTTACTTCAACAATAATGGTAGTGGCTTCGATGCCAAAAACAGCAGAGCCATAGACCTTAACAAGCATATTTTTTTTTCTTTAAAGATACTAAAAATATACATATGTTATTATTAATGTGTTTGGAAAAAGTTTCCTGCTCAATTAATGTAGTAGGATGTTTCGTTTAAAGTTTAAGTCTAAGCCGAGTTTCTACTTGCATTGATATTTCCAAACAAAGATCGCGTGACCATTTTTTCAAAAACAGCAAGTTCTTCGGTGTTGCCAGTTTCTTTTTGTAGTTCTTGTATTTTTTTCAAGGCATATTGTTGAATGGTTAACAAAGGCAACACAATATGTTCTCTAACTTCAATGGAAGCTTTTCCCTCAGGGAAATTTTCCATCAATTCAGTTTGTCCAGAAAGTTTTAACAGCAATCGTTTTGTGGTGTTGTATTCTTCAAAAATCAGTTTCCAAAAACCTCCATAAACAGGGTCTTCTGCCATGTAAGCCGTTAAGCCAAAAAAAGATTTTGTCAAACTCATCATGCTATTTTCGAGCAAGGTTTTAAAGAAGTCAGATGCGTTGTAAAATGCGACTACCTCGTCAAATCGATTGGCATCTTCATATTTTTTTAATGCTGTACCCACGCCAAAAAAACCAGGAACGTTTTGTTTCAACTGACTCCAACTTCCTACAAACGGAATGGCTCTTAACGCAGAGAAATCTAAAGTTGCTGAGGAAGACCGCTTGCTAGGTCTGCTTCCAATATTGGTTTTTGCATAGTATTTTAGCGTACTCATTTCCTCTAAATAGGGTAGAAATTTAGGATGATTTTTAAAATCTACATAGGCTTTGTAACTGGTAGCGGCCAAATCATCAATAATTGTTCTGTGGTCATCGTTCAATTGATCTTTGGTAAACACATCATTTTTAATTCCAGAACTCAATAACTGTTCTAGATTGTATTGAGAAGAGTTTAAAGTTCCAAAATTAGAACTAATCGTTTGCCCTTGAACGGTTAATTGAATTTCTTTGTCTTCAATGGTAGGGCCTAAAGAGGCATAAAATTGATGCGTTTTCCCACCTCCACGAGCAGGTGGTCCACCACGGCCATCAAAGAAGATTACTTCAATGCCAAATTCACGAGAAATTTTTGTCAAGGCTTCTTTGGCTTTGAATATCCCCCAATTTGCCATTAAGTAACCGCCATCTTTCGTTCCGTCAGAGAAACCTAACATAATGGTTTGTTTGTTTTTCCGTTGCGTTAGGTGTTCTCTATAGTTGGTGTTGGAGTAGATGCTGCGCATCACCTCTTCTGCATTCTGTAAATCCTCTACCGTTTCAAAAAGGGGTATGACATCTACTGACAATCCATTTTCAAAATCACATAAATTTAGCATGGCAAACGCTTGCATGACATGCAAAGCCGTTTGATTGTTACTAATGATATATCTATTAGCACCTCGTTCTCCATTTCTAGCTTGAATGGTTTTTAGGGCATACATTGATTCGATGGTTTTTATAGACATCTCATCCGTTAAAATAGTAGGGTCAATTTTCCCCTTTATGGTTGCTAAAAAGCCTACTTGTTCTTTTTCGGAAAGAGTGAAGTAATTTTCAGGGAATGTAGTGTCGCCACTTGCCAATAAATCGGTCACAAGATGCGTAAATGCATCGTGATGCACGCGACTGTCTTGTCTAATGTCTAAAGTTGCAAAGTGAAAACCAAAAATGCGAATTTTATTGATCACATCGTTCAGTTCCTCAAGAAATAAAGATTGATGTTTGTTGATGACAATGTCTCTTGCAGTTTCTAATTCATCTAACAGTATTTTTTGAGAAAAGTTAATGTTGGTATAACTTCGAACCACGTGTTTATAAAGTCTTTTTTCAACACGTACTAAAATTTCTTGCACTCCACTAAACGTAAAACGCCTTTTTAAACGCTTTATGTCTTTGTGGTAATTGCTCAAAATAGATTGACGCAATCGCTCGGCAACATCTAAGGTTATTTGGGTAGTTACAAACGGATTACCATCACGATCGCCTCCTGGCCAGAAGCCAAGATCAATAATCTGGTTGTCAATTTTTTCCCCATCAAAAATATTCATTTCAATGTAGTTGTGAATTTTACTTACCGAGTGGTAAAAAACATTTTCTAAATACCAAATTAGACTTACAGCTTCATCGTAAGGAGAAGGTTTTTGTTTTTTAAAGAAAGGTGTTTTTCCCAATTGAGACAACAGGTCTTTAATTAACAATAAGTCGTTATTCTGTATGGCGTTGTCGAGATCTGTGATGATTCCTAAGACTTCCCCGGGATAAAATTGTGTAGGATGGGCCGTTAAAACGATACGTACTTTAAAGTCTTCTAAATGTTTTTGAAGGGCTTCTTTTTTGTCTTTTGAAAACGCAATTTCTTTCGAATTCCGAAGAGTCCCAATACCATCCATATTGTTAACTACTGGAAATGAGGCGTCTTCAATGGCGTCAAACAATACTACTTGACGTTCAATGTATTGAATAAATTGAAAGAGTAAATCTTTTTTCTGACTCTCTGAGGGGTTTTCTTGATATTTTTCAAAAAAGGTTTCTACAATTTCTGTTGGGTTTTTCCCAGATGCAAAACCTTTTTTACAAACCGCATGAAATAAAGGTAATAATACGCCAGTATTACTAATGGTGTCAAAAGGAAGTGTCATAAAAATACTGTTGTAAATTTGGTATTTAGACAATACGCTTTCGTTAAAACGAGCTAATTTTGGAAGTGCAGACATCTTGTAAAGTTTAGGTATGGAAATTACAAAAAACGAAAGCTTTAAAGCCTGTTTTTTTTACAATAATCGAACGATTATTTGATGAAATGGTAGAAATTAAGCTGATTATAGAGAAAATCGAAATTTAGAATAGTATAAAATCACTTAATAAATAGCTGAATTTATATTTTTATAACTTACAGAGACTCCATGAGAGGTGGGAAGATTTCCTCATAATTTCTTTAATGAGTTGACGGCTTTAACGTCTAAATTCTGTTTGTCTTTCTCTAAAAAGTAAGGTTGAATTCTATTCTCTTTTCGATGAAGATTCCATTGGGAAGGGTCATTTTTATAGTTAATTTCCCGCGCCAACTTATTGTTTTGATACCGCACAAGATCGTCCAGTTTATAAACTTCAGGTTTCTTTTTCATGCCTTTAAATTCAAAGACACTTCTTCTGTTTCCGCCAAATCCCCCAAAGACTCCTCCTACACTGTTAAAATCTAAATCTGGAAGGTAAGTTCGGAAAAATTCAAAAGATAAAAAGCCAAGCTTCTTTTTCAAGGAAACTGCGCTGTATAAATCATTATTGTACGAAGGATTAAATGTATAAATACTTTGCGGCGTTTTTTGAAGCATTTTCTTTTCTTGTTGAGCATAGCATGAAATACTACATCCTAAAGAAACAATAAAAAGTAAGGTTCGTGTTTTCATAAAACAAATAGTATGATTCTTCTTTTACCAATCAAAGACGGTACTAATATAAGCTATTTTTTAAAATTATTAATTCCTTTTTGCAACCAATTTAAATACGTGTCTTTATCAGTATATTGTTGTGGTGTATTTAAAATTTCTAAATTGGCATTCATTAAGATGTAATAGGGTTGCGATGCATTTTTAAAATTGATAATTTGAAAGGTAGACCACTTGTCTCCGTAGGTTTTTATTTTTTTTACGTTCCCATTGGCTTTTAAATACTCAAATTGTTGATCTTCTGGCAATTCTTTCTCATAATCATCTACATACAAGGAAATTAAAATATATTCTTCGTTCAATAGCGTATAAATATCATTTTGACTCCAAACGTTTTCTTCCATTTTTCGACAATTTACACAAGCCCAACCTGTAAAGTCTAACAAAATAGGTTTATTAGCTTCTTTTGCGGCGGCAAGTCCCTCCTCAAAATCTTTATAACAATCTAGTCCCAGAGGGCAATCGGATTCTTGTTCGTAGATGCTGTAAAATTGTGGAGGTGGAAATCCACTTAACAGGTTCAATTCCCAAGTAGGTGTTTTTAACACTCCTGGAATTAAATACACTACAAATGCACCTACTAATACCCCAAACGAAATGCGTGAAAATGAGAGTTTTTTGATGGGAGAATCGTGCGGAAATTTAATTTTTGCAAAGAGGTATAATGTGAGTCCAATAAAGATGACAATCCAAACACCAATAAATAGTTCTCGTTTAAAAATGCCCCAATGTCCTACTAAATCAGAATTCGACAAGAATTTAAAAGCAAAAGCCAATTCTAAAAAGCCTAAAATAACCTTCGTTGTATTTAACCATCCGCCAGATTTTGGCAATGAATTTAACCAACTCGGGAATAGGGCAAACAAGGCAAAGGGTAATGCCAAAGCAAATCCAAATCCACTCATACCTGCGGTCAATTGATTTGCGGTTTCACCGGTTGCAGAAATAGATCCTGCAAGTAAAGAACCTAAAATAGGACCAGTACACGAAAAGGAAATAATCGCTAAAGTTAAGGCCATAAAAAAGATTCCTGAAATTCCTCCAACATTGGAAGCAGAGTCCATTTTATTTCCCCAAGAACTCGGCAACGTAATTTCATAATACCCAAAAAAGGAGCCTGAGAAAAAGACCAATATCACAAAAAAGAAAATATTTAGCCAAACGTTTGTTGAAATCGTGTTCAATACATTGGGATCTAATCCATCAATTAAATGAAAAGGGACACTCAACAATACATAAGTTAGTACAATGAATAACCCGTATAAAATGGCATTTGCAATCCCTTTACTTTTCGATTGTGATTGTTTTGTAAAAAAGGAAACCGTTAATGGAATCATTGGAAAAACACAGGGAGTTAATAATGCTAAAAGACCTCCTGCAAAACCTAAAAAGAAAATATTGAATAAACTGCTGTCTTCAGAACTACTTGTTGTGTCCTTTAATAAGGAAGTATTCTTTAAATTTAGTTTTAATTTATTGGATAGTAATTTACTTTTATTATCTAAAACAACCACTTTTTTTTTTAGGATGGAGCCATTTAAAGAAAACGTGTAGTTATCTTCAAATTGGATACAGGCAGCTTTACAAACTTGACCAAATAAATTTAATTTTACCTGTGTAATTTCACTATTGGTCAGTTGAATTCTTTGTGTTACAATTGCACTCTTTTTAAAAATGATTTCTTCTTTTTCCCAAGTCTCAGAATATTTTTTATATGTTTTGCCTTCTGTTGCTTTTCCAATGAGTTGAAACCCGATTTCTCCCTCTGGAATTGTAATTTCCATTGGCAAAGAAGCACCTTCTGGGTTGTATTGTGAATACACATACCAGTTTTCTAGAATACTTCCTGTAAAAGTTAAATCATATTCCGTCTCTGAGATTTTCTCAACAGATGTTTCCCAAACAACAGGATTGGTTTCGGTTTGCGCATTTGTAATTGCTGAAAAAATTAAAATAAATAGGAGTAAAATTTTTTTCATTTGATAAGAGTTTCTGAGGTACACCGTGTTGCCACTATGCTTTTTAAAGATTTAATTCGTTTAAAATTGTTACTATTTTTTTGTCTGAAGGCCTTGGTGCGTTTGAATTTACAATTTTTCCTTGTGGATCGATCAATATAAAACGTGGAATTCCTTTGATCATATAATCGGTTACAAATGTTGACTTCCAATTTTTATCCGCCAATAATTGGATTCCACCCAGTTCTTTGTCAACAATCATTTTCTTCCACTTATCGTACGCATCTTCAGTGTCAATAGAAATACTTACAAATTTAATATTTTTACCATGAAATTGCTCCTCCACCTTTTTTAAGGAAGGAATTTCTGCAATACAAGGACCACACCAAGTTGCCCAGATATCAAAATACACATACGTGCCTTTTAAATCGTCTAAAGACATTTTACCACCAGCGTTATTCTCATAGTCGGTAAACTTTGGAGACTCATTTCCAAGAGCTAGTTTTTTGAGATTGTTGTAGGCTTCTTTAATTTTTTTATTATTTTCAATATCAGTAGATGCGTTTGCAAACAAAGAATAATAGGTTTCTAAATCTTCGGTATAGGTAATTCCAAATTGTACATCATCATATAATAATTTGTTTCGAATCATGTCACTTTTGATGTTGATGATGCCTTTTAAGTACGTAATATCTGGAGCGAGTGTTGAATCTGTTTCCATCATTTTCGAGGCTTTTTTTCTATAAAGTTTTTCAGTTAATCCTCTGTAACTTCCTGAAAAAAGAAAATCTTCTTCATTTTCAAAAGTCAAGTCTTTCAAAGCATCTAAAAATTTTTCTGAAACTTTAAACTCCCTATTCTCTGAGTAATATCCATGATATAATTCATATTTCCCGATCTCTGAAAAATACCCATAATTGATGTTTTTTGTTTCCTTTTTGTTGAATTCTTCTGAGAGGTTTGCACTGTTGAATAAAACATCTTCTTGTGCAGATTTCACTTTTAATAAGTGGTTTTTAAAATCTTTCTCACTTTTTAAATAAAGTTCCTTTTCATCTCCCATTTCTTCAATAGATACTTTTGCTTTTGCAATCATATAGTTATTAATAGAGCTAAAATCACCAGTTATTTGAAGTGTCGAATCTTTCTTTTTTGCATCATACTCAATGTGAATAGCACTTCCTTTAGGTGCGTAAAATTCGGTCATATTTCTTTCCTGACGAATTAAATAGGAGTGTGTTGCCATTTTCAAAGTATCTTTAAAAGTGCCATCTTCTGCCAAAGAAATTTCTTTTGAATTACTAAAATTAAACTGACTGTAAATCGTTATTTTTTGAGTCGTTGTGTTTTCAATCGTTCCAGAAATAATTGCATAATCTACAATAGCTTCTTTTTTACAAGAGGCAAAAACTAGAATTGTAATGACCAGTAATATTTTTTTCATAATTCCTTTTCAGTGATTATTTTTTAAATGTACAACTTCTTTTTTACTTTATGTTAAGATGAATTCGAAGCGTATTTTCATTTTTAACTGAAGTGTCAAAACGATTGTCTTGTCTTTTTCCAAGAATCCAAATGAGACTTTGATCGTTGTTACAAAGCAGCCATGTCTGCTCTTTTTCAAGCAGTGAAAACTTTTCGTCTTTAAAGTACTTACTTACTTTTTTTCTACCGACCATTCCAACTGGATAAAAAGAATCTCCATTTTTCCATTTTCGTAAAATCAATGGAAACGTCAATTTCGCTTTAGACACATAGATCGTATTTTTATCTTTTATAAGTTCCTTAAATCCGTTGCTTAGGCTTAATGAAATTGGACTCGTTATTGCTGTTTCTTTTTCTTCTATATAATAAATAGAAGAGGATTCTTTTTTGTCAACTTTAGTAAGGAGCAAAGAAGCTCTATTTTTTAATAATTGGTGTGTTCTAGAAAATACTTTTTTACCAGACTGCGCAGTCAATAAATTTACAATATCATTGAATTCTGTAAAATTATAAGGTTTTAAAAGTTCAAATAAATACGCTTTTGGATTTGATAACTTATTAATTTCCTGAATCTCAATTTCAAAAGATTCTTTTACTTCTTCCATACCAAATGGATAGAGAATTTTTGGCTTAATTTCTTGAATTCGATCCTCAATAATCTGTTTACTTTCTTGCAGATTTTTAGTCGTTTTTGCAAATGTATCTAACAGACTTGGATTGATTTCTTTTAGTACAGGAAGAATTTGATGTCTTATTTTATTTCTAATATATTTTGTAGAAGCATTACTTTGATCCTCTCTCCAAACGATTGCATTTTCTATTGCAAAATTGAGAATTTCTTCTCGAGAAAAAATCAATAGTGGGCGTGCAATGTTTTTATGAACTTCAGGAATCCCTGTAAAACCATCCAATCCAGATCCACGGGTAAAGTTTATTAAAAAAGTTTCTAAATTATCATCTGCATGATGTGCTGTTAAAACGAAATCAAAATTATTTTGTACGCAGATCTCTTGAAACCATTCATAGCGAAGATTTCTTGCAGCAATTTGTTTAGACTGCTTGTTGTCTCTTGCAAATTTATCGGTGTCAAATGAAGTTGTAAAAAAAGGAATACTGAGTTTTTGTGCAAATTCTTTGACAAATAAAGCATCCAAATCACTTTCTTTTCCTCTTAATTTGAAGTTGCAGTGTGCAAATGAAATGTCGAAATTTAAGTCAAATAACAACTGAGTTAAAACCACAGAATCAACACCGCCAGAAATAGCAATTAATAATTTTTTACCCTTTAGAAAAGGGAAATTATCGGAAATATGTTGTTGTAGTTTGAGTAGCATTTTCACCTCAAAAGTACTACTTTAAAACTTGCGCCTTTAACCAAGTACGAATCTGTTTTCTCAATTGTTGTTCTGGTCTTGGTAACGGAATTGTTTTACCAAATTGTTTGCTTCTGTTAAATTTAGAAAAAGTAACTTTTAGCAACTTCCACTCTGCAGGATACAACGCTAAAAACTGATTGAACATGTTTTGTTCACTCGGTTTTTCGTCTAAATGTTCTACGGTATTTTTGAATTTTTCCTCTAGGTGTTCAATCATAATTGCAAATATAAAAAATAGATTCCTGCTGATGTTGAAATGGTAAAAAAATCATTCGCAAATTTCAAGCAAAGGCGCTTTCGCATTCATTAAAACGAACTTCATTGCTTTAGCTTTTAACAAACACTCTTCATATTCTTTTTCTGGGGTTGATTTTGCTGTAATGGCACCACCAACAGAGTATGAAACGTACTTTTTTTCTTCATTGTACAAAATACTACGAATAACAACATTAAAATCAAAATCATTTTCAGGTGTAAAATAGCCAACAGCACCAGAGTAAACCCCGCGTTTGGTTTCCTCAAGGTCTTCTATGATTTTCATCGCAGAAACTTTGGGTGCTCCCGTCATACTTCCCATAGGAAAGGTACTTCGTAAAATTTCTATAGGATGCATTTTTTCTCCAACTTCAGAAACCACTGTTGAAATCATTTGATGAACTTGCTTAAAAGAATGTACTTTACATAATTCTTCTACTTTAACACTACCTATGTTGGCTGTTTTAGACAAGTCGTTTCTTACCAAATCAACAATCATTACATTTTCTGCACGTTCCTTTTCATCTCTCGATAAATCGGTAGCTATTTTCTCATCATCCATTTTGTTGGTGACTCTTTTCGCGGTTCCCTTAATGGGTTGAGAAATTACTTTCTTTCCCTCTTTTTTCAAGTATCTTTCTGGGGAGGCAGATAGTAGATAATGTGCATCCAATTTTAAGAAGGTACCAAAGGGAGGAGTAGAAATAGCATTTAAATGGTCATATACTTCAAACGGATCTATAGTGGCGTTTTCGACATAAAATTCTTGACAAAAATTAGCCTCGTAAATGTCCCCTCTTTTAATGTGTTCAATCACCTTTGTAACTTTTTTGAGGTATTGTTCTTCGGGAATGCGTAGTTTTATTTCAAGGTCTGATTTTGAAGTTTCAGTTTTTGGTTGAAGCCCTTGTTTTATTTTTTCAAAATCAGTGTCAATCTCATCATCTACCATTTTTAAATAGTGAAATTCAACTTCGATTCCCTTGATGAAAATTAATTTTTGAGGTTGAAAAAAATAGAGATCAGCAAAACCCAATTCATCCAAATTATTGGAGCACATTTGCTCTACATCATTTTTAACATCATAAGAAATATAGCCAAAAATGTAGTCATTTGTAATGGTTTGATATTCTTTTAGTTTTTCAAACGCATGTTGATAATCGGTCTTTATTGCCGTGAATTCTTCTACAGCTAATGCACAATCAAAAGAACTATAAGTTTGTTTGTAGTTGTTTGAATCTAGCCAAACAATGGTTTCAAATTGCTGAGACCATGCAAACAAGTGTTGCTTAAAATCAGCGATTTTATCAATAGAAAAAGTGCGAATGGTTCTTTGCGTCATTGTTGCAAAAATACAATTCTTATTTCTTAGATATCGCGATTTTTAAACAGATTCCTATTTGTTTCTTTAGGGTATATAAAATTTCCCAAAAAGAACAAAGCAACCCAATTGGGTTGCTTTGTCTGTATAATTTCAGATCTTGTTGCCAAGATAAAGGATTTTATTATGCATTTAAGGGCATTCCGTCCCAAGCAGCTTTTGCAGCTTCTTTTACCGCTTCAGAATAGGTAGGGTGACCATGACAAATTCTTGCCAAGTCTTCTGCAGACGCTCTAAACTCCATTGCAACAGCAGCTTCCATAATTAAATCAGCAACCCGTGCTCCAACCATGTGAACGCCTAAAATCTCATCTGTTTTTTTATCCGCCAATACTTTTACAAACCCGTCAATATCTCCACTAGCACGAGATCTACCCAATGCACGCATAGAAAATTTACCCGATTTGTACTCTATTTTAGCGTCTTTTAATTCTTGTTCTGTTTTTCCTACAGCAGCAGCTTCTGGCCAAGTATATAAAATTCCAGGAATTAAATTATAATCGATATGTGGTTTTTGTCCCGCTAAAAATTCAGCAACAATCACCCCTTCCTCTTCTGCTTTATGCGCTAGCATTGCACCTTGCACAACATCACCAATAGCATAAATAGAAGCAACATTGGTTTGTAAATGACTGTTGGTCTCTATTTGACCGCGCTCATTTACTTTAATACCAACCTTTTCTAATCCTAAGCCTTCAGTGTACGGTTTTCTACCTACAGAAACTAAACAATAGTCTCCAGTAAATTCTACTTCTCTGTCTTTTTTATCCGTTGCTTTTACAATAACGATATCTCCGTTTTTTTGAACAGATGTAACTTTATGACTTGTTGCAAATTTAATTCCTTGTTTTTTGAATACTTTTTGTAATTCTTTAGAAATATCCGTATCTATTCCCGGAACAATTTTATCCATGTATTCAATAACAGTCACATCAGCGCCTAATCTTTTGTACACAGATCCTAATTCCAACCCAATAACACCACCACCAATAACAAGTAAATGTTTCGGCACTTCTTTCAATTTTAACGCTTCTGTTGAGGTAATAACTCTGTCTTTATCAATTTTGATGAAAGGCAAACTAGATGGTTTCGAACCGGTAGCAATAATGATATTGGTTCCTTCAATGATTTCAGAAGTACCATCATTTTTTGAAACTTTTACATGCGTTTTGTCCTCAAAAGAACCCAAACCTTCATATACTTCGATGTTGTTTTTGTCCATCAAATATTTAATTCCGCCAGTCGTTGTTTCCACAACTTTAGCTTTTCTGTCCACCATTTTCCCGAAATCGAAAGAAGGCTTTTCAACAGTAATACCATGCTCTTCAAAATGGTGTACAGCATCATAATAATGATGGGATGAATCTAATAATGCTTTGGATGGAATGCATCCAACATTCAAACACGTTCCTCCTAGGGTCGAGTATTTTTCTATAAGTGCTACTTTTTTACCTAATTGAGAGGCTCTAACTGCTGCAATGTATCCTCCAGGACCAGAACCAATAACGATTAAATCGTATTTCATGTGTATGATTGTTTTAGAATTCTTTTGAAACGACAACGTTTCATTTTTCTTACAAATTGAAACACAAAAATACATATATTTTTAGAAAAAATTAATAGAAAAGCTTAGTTTTACTATCTTTAAAATCTAAATACAATTCCCATGAAAATTTTTAAAAAAGTAGGCTATTTTTTACTACTGATGTTACTCATCGCACAGTTTTTTGGACCTGAAAAAAACGAAGGAAATTTAATTGCCGTTGTTCCTTTCCTAAACGAAACGAATCCACCCGAAAATGTAAAGATTATTTTAGAAACGACCTGTTTCGATTGTCATTCGAATAAAACCAATTACCCATGGTACAATTCAATTACCCCAGTAAACTATTGGTTAGAGAGTCATGTAAAAGATGGAAAAAAACATTTGGACTTTTCGAAATGGCCGAGCTATTCTTTAAAAAGAAAAGAGCATAAAATGGATGAATTGCACGAAGAAGTGGCAGAGGGAGAGATGCCTTTAAAATCTTATACTTGGACACATGCAGATGCCAATCTAACACAAGAACAGATTGCTGCCGTTGTTTCTTGGGGGAAAAAAGTACAAGGAGATTACCAACAACAACTCAACGCAAATTAATTGTCAAAACAGACGGTATTAATCATAGGTTCTATTTGGGTTGAACCCAATTCTTCAGCAGCAGGTTCAAGAATGTTGCAGTTAATTTCGCGATTTTTCCAACAACATTGGAATATCACATTCGCTTCTGCTGCTGTAAAAGGCGAGAAGGCGATGGATTTAAATTCGATCGGGGTTGAGGAAGTTGCAATTGAATTGAATCAATCCACTTTTGATGTCTTTGTAAAAGAATTAGACCCAACAATTGTGTTGTTTGATCGTTTTATGATTGAAGAACAATTTGGTTGGAGAGTTGCAGAAAAATGCCCCAATGCATTGCGGATTTTAGATACCGAAGATTTGCATTGTTTGCGTAAAACAAGACACAAAGCATTGAAGGAAAAGCGTATTTTTTCTAAAAACGACTTGTTGAAAGAAGACATTACCAAACGAGAAATTGCATCCATTTTACGCTGCGATTTGTCTTTAATGATTTCTACTTTTGAAATGGATCTACTTCAAAACTTTTTTAAGATCGACAAAAAATTACTGCATCATTTACCTTTTTTGCTTTCTCAAATTGACAAAACGCAAGTAGCGAGTTGGAAGAATTTTGATGAGCGAAAACATTTTACCATGATTGGTAATTTTCTACATGCACCCAATGTGGATGCAGTTTTGTTGTTAAAAAATACAATTTGGAAGCAAATCAGAAAACAACTTCCAAACTCAGAATTGCATATTTATGGAGCCTATCCAACACAGCAAATTTTAGAATTGCATCATAAAAAAGAGGGCTTTCTGGTCAAAGGGTATGTCCCAAGTCCAGAGATAATTGTTAGAAATATTAAAGTTGTTTTAGCGCCTTTGCGATTTGGTGCAGGAATCAAAGGGAAGTTAACCGAAGCCATGGTTTTTGGTGCGCCAAGTGTAACCACATCAATTGGTGCAGAAGGCATGCATGGGCAGTTTCCATGGAATGGTTTTGTGACCGATGATTTTGAAGACTTTGCACAAAAAGCAGTAGCAATCTATACTGATGAAAAGCTTTGGGTAGCCGCTCAGCAAAACGGAGTCGCAATTATCAATTCACACTATGATCAAGAAAAAAACGGCTCTTTATTAATTGATAAAATCAATGAAATTCAGAAAAATTTAACAGAACACAGAGTTGCTAATTTTTTGGGGAGTATACTACAACATCAAACTTTGCAAAGCACCAAATACATGAGTAAGTGGATTGAAGCTAAAAATAAGTTGCAGTAATTCGAAAAATTACAACAATCCAGCCCTTTTTAATAATGCATCTGGTTTCGGTTCCTTTCCTCGGAATCTTTTGTAGAGGGTCAGTGGTTTTTCAGTACCACCTTTAGACAATACATTTTCTTTAAACTTAGTAGCTACTTCTTTGTTGAAAATTCCTTTCTCTAAGAAATATTCAAAAGCATCCGCATCTAAAACTTCTGCCCATTTATAGGAATAATACCCTGCCGAATAGCCTCCTTGAAAAATATGTGAAAAAGCAGTACTCATACAATTATTATCTACTGTAGGATATAAGTTGGTCTCCGAAAAAGCCGTTTTTTCAAAAGCTTTAATCGATTTTATTTCTGATGGATCTTGACCATGCCACTGCATGTCTAACAAACCAAAACTCAGTTGCCTTAAGGTTTGCATTCCTTCATGAAAACTGGCGGATTCTTTTATTTTTTCAACATATTCCATCGGGATCATTTCACCCGTTTCATAGTGTTTTGCGAATAATGCTAAAGCTTCTTTTTCATAACACCAATTTTCTAAAATTTGACTTGGTAGCTCAACAAAATCCCAAGAAACCGAAGTTCCAGACAAGCTGTTATAGGTCGTTTTTGCAAGCATTCCGTGTAAGGCATGCCCAAATTCATGAAACAAAGTGGTTACTTCATTAAAAGTTAGTAATGATGGTTTTGTAACTGTCGGTTTCGTAAAGTTACAAACAATGGATACATGGGGTCTTTCGTTTACACCATTTTTAATTTGCTGTGGTTTGTAGCTGGTCATCCAAGCGCCATTTCTTTTGCCTTTTCGAGGATGAAAATCCGCATAAAAAACAGCAATAAAATCGCCATCGGTATTTGTTACATTGTAGGTTTTAACATCTTCATGGTATTTGTCAATATTGGTAACCGCTTCAAAGTTTAAATCAAACAACTTGTGCGCTATGGTAAAAGCACCAGCAATGACATTTTCTAACTTAAAATAAGGTTTTAAGATTTCCTGATCTAAATCAAAAATTTCTTTCTTTAGTTTTTCAGAATAATAGGCGCCATCCCATTTCTGGAGTTGGTCAATCCCATCTAATTTTTTTGCGTAGTTCTCTAAATGTGTAAACTCAGTTTTTGCAGCAGGTTTTGCTTTTTTCAGTAAATCATTCGAAAAAGCAATTACATTTTCGGGAGTTTCTGCCATTCGTTCCTCTAAAACAAAATGGGCATGTGTTTTGTAGCCTAGTAAATTGGCTCTTTGGTGGCGCAATTGTACAATGTCTAAAACTATTTGTTCATTATTAAAAGCATTATCTTGGTATGCTTTTTTACCTGCAGCAATGGCCATTTTTTTACGCAGTTCTCGATGGTCTGAATAGGTTAAAAAAGGGATATAGCTCGGGTAATCTAGGGTGAAAACCCATCCTTCTTTTCCTTTTTCAGTCGCTAATTGTTGTGCCGCTTCTTTTGTAGAATCTGGCAAACCAGAAAGCTGCTTTTCATCTATCAAATGCATTTCAAAAGCATTGGTTTCTGCCAATACATTTTCACCAAATTTTAAAGATAATTTAGAAAGTGAGGCATCAATTTTTCGAAGTGCTGTTTTATCAACTCCTTTTAAGTTTGCGCCATTTCTTGCAAACCCTTTATATTGTTTTTCTAGCAGTGTTTTTTCTTCAGAAGTTAGTGTCAAATGTTCTCGGTCCTCAAAAACAGTTTTTACTTTTAGAAACAGCGCTTGATTTAAAGTAATATCATTACTAAATTCACTTAGCCAAGGCGAAATTTCCTGTGCAATTTTTTGAATTTCATCATTCGTTTCTGCCGAATTTAAATTGAAAAAAATACTAGTAATTCGGTTGAGTTTTTCTCCTGTAAAATCTAACGCTTCCGTAGTGTTTTTAAAAGTGGCTTTTGCTTTACTTTCAACAATTACAGCGATTTCTTTTTTCGCTATTTCGATGGCTTCTTTGATTGCCGGTTTGTAATGCTCGTTTGAAATTTCTGAGAAAGGAGCAGTATTGAAAGGCTGTAAAAGTGGATTCATTGATGGTCTGGTTGTGTAATTGTTAAATGATGGATTGCGTATTGTTTTTTTTTTATTTCTTTACACGTTCTGAAGCTTTCTCTACTTTCAGTTTTAAGCCTTCCTTGTAGGCGATAATTCGATCTAAGACACATTTGTCTGAAGCGCCAATAATTTGTGCTGCTAAAATACCTGCATTTTTTGCGCCATCTAATGCCACGGTTGCCACAGGAACCCCTCCAGGCATTTGTAAAATAGACAACACAGAATCCCATCCATCGATAGAATTTCTGCTTTTTACGGGAACACCAATAATGGGTAA
Source organism: Polaribacter sp. SA4-10 (assembly GCA_949519155.1). GTDB lineage: Bacteria > Bacteroidota > Bacteroidia > Flavobacteriales > Flavobacteriaceae > Polaribacter. The sequence goes on along the minus strand of CATIQU010000027.1, from coordinate 56,486 downwards.
CGGACTCATTGCTGCCACCATTCCTGGTAAATGTGCAGCGCCACCAGCACCCGCAATAATTACTTTTAAGCCGCGTTTGTGTGCATTTGTTGCATAGTCAAATAATTTCTCAGGAGTTCTGTGAGCAGAAACAATGTCAACTTCAATTTGAATGTCAAAACTTTCTAAGATGTCGATTGCTTCTTGCATGATTGGAAGATCTGAATCACTTCCCATTATTATTCCTACCATAATTTTTGTTGTTTTTTTGGATGCAGTCCGTTATTTTTAGTTTCGCTATTATTTTGAAATTACTCGAATTGTTTCTTTCACTTTTTGTGCAATTTCTCTTGCTTTAGCGATGTCATTATTAACAATTGTTACATGTCCCATTTTACGAAATGGACGCGTTTCTTTTTTACCGTAAATGTGGGGAGTAACTCCTTCTATTTTTAAAATTTCATTAAAGTTTTCATACACCACCGCTCCAGAAAATCCTTCTTCACCGACCAAGTTTACCATAATTCCAGCAACTTTACTTTTGGTATTTCCTAATGGAAGGTTTAAGATGCTTCTCAGGTGTTGTTCAAATTGATTGGTATAACTCGCTTCTATTGAATAGTGTCCAGAATTGTGTGGTCTCGGTGCCACCTCATTTACTAAAATTGTATCTTCTTCTGTTTGAAACATTTCAACAGCCAATAGCCCTACGAAATCTAAATCATTTACCACTTTTAAAGCAATTTGTTGAGCCTTTTGTGCAACCGTACCTTCAATTCTTGCAGGACAAATTACATATTCTACTTGGTTTGCTTCTGGGTGAAACTCCATTTCGACAGCCGGATAAGTTTTGGTTTCTCCATCTTTATTTCTAGCAACAATTACTGCCAATTCATTTTTAAAAGGAATTAGTTTTTCAGTGATGCATTCCACATTGGGTAAGCTTTCTAAATCTGCAATGTTTCTCACAATTTTCACTCCATTACCGTCATACCCAAAACGAGCGGCTTTCCATACAAAAGGAAAATCAATGATGTTGTTTTCGTAAGAGTGTTTTAATTCTTCTAAATATGCGTAATGAGAAAATGCTGCTGTCGGAATTTGATGATCTACATAAAAATTTTTCTGCTTCGCTTTGCTTTGTATAATTCGAAGTGTTTTTGGAGTTGGGAATATGTCCAGGCCTTCTGCTTCGAGTTTGTCTAGCGCATCCAAATTTACATTTTCTATTTCAATGGTCAACAGATCTACCTGCTTTCCAAAGTTATAAACGGTGTCAAAATCTAATAAATCTCCTTGTACAAATTGATTACAAATCTGTGCACAGGGAGCATTTATATTTCCGTCTAAAATGGTTGTAAAAATATCAAATTTTTGAGTTTCTGCGAGTAACATTCGTCCGAGTTGTCCGCCACCAAGAACGCCCAATTTAAAGTCTGAAGAGAAATAGTTTTTCAAGATGTAATTTTAGTTGTGTCTTACAAAAATAACAATCTAATTGGATTTAAGCTACTAAAAATTAGTGATTCGTATACTCGTGCCATTTTTTAAAACACGGTATTCTCTTGCTGGACAATTTGAACCATTTGTTTGAGGTGCACCTCCCAAGTGAACACTGTACTCGCTATTGTCACATTCGCATTTTAAAGTCAGTCCATTTTCAAACGTCATTGGAGTACTACAATCGTTATTAGGGCAAAGTAAATCAAACGCCACAAAGGAAGTATTATTAATATTAAAGAGTAGAATGCCTTTTGCGCCACCATTTAAAATTGTAAAACCTCCAGGAGTTTGCGCATTGATATTAATTGGGTTGTTTAAATCTGTAGAAACCCCAATGTTGATATTCGGCAAACAATTGCCAATCTGAGTATTGTCTGCGCAGGTAAAAAATAAAATACAAACGAACAAAAAAATGCTTTTTTTAATCAAGGTAAAAGGGGTCTTTTAATGAAAACGTTTGCAATTTACAAATATTTTGTACATTTGTAGTCCAATCTCATTCCTGTTTTCAGCAATGAGATTTTTAAATTTTAACATATAACGGGTTTTATTACACAAATACTGATTTATTTCCCCCCAATTATAAATTTTTATTTGTACCGTAAATAATTATTAAAATAAAAAAAATGAGCGATATATCCTATTATTCAGCAGCAGGATTGAAGAAGTTAAAAGAAGAATTGTTTCAATTGGAACAATATGAAAGACCAAGAGTTACCCAAGAAATTGCAGACGCAAGAGATAAGGGGGATTTAAGTGAGAATGCAGAATACCATGCTGCAAAAGAAGAGCAATCTCATTTAGAATTTAAGATTGCTAAGCTAAAGAATGTCGTTTCTAATGCGCGTATTTTAGACGAAAGTCAATTGGATACCTCCAAAGTGTTGATTCATTCGAATGTTGTGATTAAAAACACCACGAACGGTATGGAGTTTTCTTACCGATTGGTTGCAGATTCTGAGACCGATGTAAGAAATGGGAAATTGTCAGTAAACTCTCCAATAGGTAGAGGTTTGTTGGGGAAACAAGTTGGCGACATTGCAGAAATTCAGGTTCCAAATGGAATCATGAAATTTGAAATCATGAAAGTTTTTAGATAATTCTTTCAATTTTCATTAAAAAAAATATTCACTCATGAGTATCTTCACGAAAATAATTACTGGCGAAATTCCAAGTTATAAGGTTGCTGAGAATGCCGACTTTATTGCTTTTTTAGACATCAATCCAAATGCAAAGGGGCATACACTTGTGGTGCCAAAAAAAGAAGAAAACAAAATTTTTGATTTGTCTAAAGAAGACTATACGAGTTTAATGGATTTTTCATACCAGGTAGCAAAAGCCATCGAAAAAACACTGCCCTGTAAACGTATTGGTATGAGTGTTATTGGTTTGGAAGTGCCTCATGTACATGTGCATTTAATTCCATTGAATGCTATGGGAGATATTCAATTTATGCAAAAAGTAGCCTTGTCAAAGTGTGAATTTGTTACTTTGGCTGAAGAGATTTCAAAGAATTTTTAAACACGGTTATTTTTTTGAGATTTCAAATAATGGACTTAAACATTCTCTAATAAAATCTCAAAAGTAGTTCCTTTATCGATTTCCGATTTTTTTACACTTATTTTCCCTTTGTGGTAATCTTCTACAATTCTTTTAGAGAGTGACAATCCCAATCCCCAACCTCGTTTTTTTGTGGTAAAACCCGGTTTGAAAATTTGCTTAAATAATGATTTGTGCATTCCTTTCCCGGTGTCAGAAATTGTTATTTTCACCTTCTTTCCAATGGGCGCGATCGCTAGTTTTAAGTCTCCCTCTTTTTGCATTGCATCAATGGCGTTTTTGATGAGGTTTTCAATTACCCATTCAAAAAGCTCATTATTTAATTTGACAAATAGTTCTTTTTTCTCTGAAGAAAATGTGAATGAAATTTGTTTTGAGCTTCTAGATTCTAAATAATCATACGCATGTTTTGTAACTTGAATAATGTTTTCCTTTTTAAGTTCAGGCACAGAACCAATTTTAGAAAATCGATTTGCTATGGTGTTTAGACGATGTACATCTTTTTCAATTTCTGCTACATATTTGTCATCTACTTTTTCCATTTTTAAAATAGCTATCCACCCGAGTAAAGAAGACAGTGGTGTGCCAATTTGATGAGCGGTTTCTTTTGCCATTCCTGTCCACAATTTATTAGTTTCGGCGACTCTATTGGAGCTAGAAAACAGGTATATGACACTTAGGAATAAGATCAGAATTAGAATGAGTGCGAGTGGGTAATAGGTGAGTTTGTTTAATACATCCGAATCTCTGTAATAGATTAATTTCTTATTTTTTCCGTCATAACTTATTTCAATAGGAGCATTTTCAGATTTCATTTTTTGCAATTGATCTTGCACATACATCGGATCTAGACTTTTTATAGTGTCTAAATTTTTATATTCAATTCCCCCAGAATCATTCACTAAAATCATTGGAATATCAGTACTGTTTTTAATGATTTTCAGGGGTAAATCTACACTAGCATCTAGGTCTTCATTGGTCGATAGTTCTCTTTGTGCGGTCGCAAAAATTTCTATTTTAGCACGTTCTTCTTGTTTGAATTTTTGAAAAAATATAGCGGTATTCCAGAGAATCAATGACACAATAATTAAAGAAATTAGAATCGCAATTCGCTTAAATAAAAGGGTGTTTGTAAGAAAGTTCATCAAAACAAATATAAAGGTTTCTTGGATATAACTCATTTATGATTTTGATAGTATCTTTACATATCAATTAATTTTCGTTTTCGAACGGACAATCAAAAAATAAAAATATTTTCAATTGCTTGCAAGGTAATTGCTAACTCAAAAAATCAAGAATGCTTTCAATAGACCCAAAAGAAGTTTCAACGAGTAAATTACACGGTTACTTATTAGGTGCTGTTGCACCAAGACCCATAGCATTTGCCAGTACAATGGATGCGGATGGAAACCCCAATTTATCTCCTTTTAGCTTTTTCAATGTGTTTGGTGCCAATCCGCCGATTCTTATATTTTCTCCTGCTCGAAGAGTTCGAGACAATACCACAAAGCATACCTTAGAAAATGCATTGGCAACAAAAGAAGTGGTTATAAACATGGTCAATTATGACATTGTGCAACAAATGTCTTTGAGTAGTACAGAATATCCTGCAGGAGTAAATGAGTTTGATAAAGCTGGTTTTACCATGCTTGAATCAGAGAATATTAAGCCGTTTAGAGTTGCAGAGTCTCCAGTGCAACTTGAATGTAAAGTGACTGATATAATAGGAACTGGTAGTGAAGGTGGTGCTGGAAATTTAATTGTTTGTGAAGTTGTAAAGATGCATATTTCTGAAGCTGTTTTGGATGAGAACGGTGCGATAGATCAGCATAAAATAGATTTAGTAGCAAGGGCAGGTGGTAGTTATTATTCGAGAGCAAGAGCTGGATTTTTTGAAATTTCAAAACCATTAACTACTTTAGGGATTGGTGTAGACGCCATTCCAGATGATATTAGAAATAGTGCTATTTTAACAGGAAATAATTTAGGAATGTTAGGCAATGTATCGCAATTGCCTGATCTGGTCGCTGTTGATAACTTTGCAAAAGAACATCCAAAATTTATTGGGTTAGAAACCGTAAAAAAACATACATTTGCGAAAGAGTTTTTAAATAAAAAAGAGGTAGAGAGTGCTTGGAAAGTGCTTTTAATTAAATAGTTAAGAATATATTATGGAAGTAATCGGTAAAGTAAAGTTAATTAGTGAGGTTCAAACTTTTGGGTCAAACGGATTTAGAAAAAGAGAATTGGTTGTTACGACAGACGAGCAATACCCTCAAATGATTATGGTAGAATTTGTACAAGATAAATGTGATTTATTAAACAATTTTGCTGTTGGTCAAGATGTAAAAGTTGCGATTAATTTAAGAGGTAGAGAATGGATCAATCCACAAGGAGAAGCAAAATACTTTAACTCTATTCAAGGATGGAGAATTGAAGGATTGTCACAAGCTGCACCGAGCAACTTGCCTCCGGTAGATCAGTTTCAACCTGCAGTAAACGTTTCTGACGCAGAACCAGACGATTTACCTTTCTAGAATCGTGTAAAGATTTTTAGCAATAACACAAAAAGAGCGTTCATTTTAAAATGAACGCTCTTTTTGTGTTTAATTAATTTTATATTGTTACTGGAGGGAAATCTATTTCTTTTCTCCTTTTTTTGGCATAGGCCCTCGTAAGTGCACCACGAGACCATTTAAAAAATTACGTAAAATTTGATCGCCGCATTCTACATATTTATCATGATCTTCATTTCTAAATAAAGCGCCTAACTCACCTTTACTTACTTTAAAATCTACCAAAGCGCAGATTTCTACAATATCAGTATCACGCAATTTATGCGCCACACGTAATTTTTTTAAAATATCGTTATTTGTTAATCCCATACTGCAAATGTAAGAGAAATTAATTGACTACTTTAAAAATAGCCCAAGCATAAATAGCAAATCGTGCAAAACGAAATAAGCCAAAGAATACAACGTTTCTAAATGAGTATTTAATCATTCCAGCAGCAACGCAGGCAATTGAAAAAGGCAAGGGTAATAATGCGCCCACCAAAATTAAAAAACCACCCCATTTGCGTGTGTTTTTTAAATTTTCAGCCATTTTAATTTCCAAGTAGTTTTTTACAGCTTTAATTTTTAAGGTCATTCGTCCTAAAAAGTAAGAAATTAATCCCCCACCATAAGAAAGTGTTGCTAAAAGAATTAAATTAAAAATTGGGTCTGATGTTTTTTTAGACCAAGCTATAAAAATCTCTGGAGGTATAAGACCTAATAAAGTTTCGGAGATGAAAAAAGTGGTTAAAACACCGATTCGTGAAAACGTTTCGGTTAAGTTTTCTAAGCCATCATTAATATCATAGACATATTTGTTGAAAAAAAATAAACAAACAAGGGCCAACACGATGGGAAAAAAGGCTTTTTTAAGACTTCCCCAAACAAACAGATAAAAGCCAGTTCTTCCATAATAGTTATGGAGTCTTTTACCTATAAATGCGGTATTTTTTCTTCTTTTCTTTGTTTTTTTTTCCAATAGGAAAGTATTTTAATAGATTCGCAAAAATAAGAACTAATTTTGTGGAAACGGTCATGAAAAAAATATTAACAAATTTTTGTGATTTTTGTATTTTAAATTAAAAAACAGCAATAACTTTGATTTGGCTTTCTGAAACAATCGAATTTCCTTCCTATGAAAATGCAACAGATGACGGTGTGCTCGCTCTGGGTGGAGATTTGTCAGAAAAAAGGTTGATTCATGCTTATGAAAATGGAGTTTTTCCATGGTTTTCCGAAGGAGAACCTATTGTTTGGTATTGTCCAGCAGAAAGAATGGTCTTATATCCTGAAGAATTGAAAATTTCGAAGTCGATGCGTCAATTCCTTAAAAAAAACACCTACACCATTACAGAAAATATGGCTTTTAAAGAAGTGATTTTTAACTGTAAGAATATCGAGAGAAATGATGGTCTAGGAACTTGGATTACAAATGATATGGAACAAGCGTATCTTAATTTACATAATATGGGCGCTGCAAAATCGATTGAAGTTTGGAAGGGAGAAGAATTAGTTGGTGGTTTGTATGGGGTAGAAATTGGCAATGTATTTTGTGGAGAAAGTATGTTTTCGAAAATTTCAAACGCATCGAAATTGGCACTCATTCATTTAATAAAAAAAGGAAACTATAAGTTGATCGATTGCCAAGTGTATAATGAGCATTTGGAAAGCTTAGGAGCAAGAGAAATTTCAAGGAATCAATTTTTACAGCTTTTAAAATCTTAAATATCTTTAAGACTTTGTAACTTTACACGCACAGAAAACTGAAACATGAACATAGAAGACGCTCAGAAGCAAGTAGACGATTGGATTAAAGCCCATGGAGTCCGTTATTTTAACGAGTTAACAAACATGGCGCAACTTACAGAAGAAGTTGGCGAAGTAGCCAGAATTATCGCCCGAAGATATGGGGAGCAAAGCGAAAAAGAATCGGATAAAAACAAAGACTTAGGGGAAGAATTGGCGGATGTGTTATTTGTTGTGTTTTGTCTGGCAAACCAAACAGGAATTGACTTAAAGGATGCCTTCGAAAAAAAATTAGACATTAAAACTAAACGTGATCACGATCGTCATCACAACAATCAAAAATTAAAATAAATGAATTTTTCACAAAAAATAAAACATCAAGAATTTTGGAGCAATGTAATAAAAGTAGCAATTCCATTTTTTATTATCGTTACGGTATTCTCTCTTTTCTTTAATAGTTGGAAAGAAATTTTTGCTGGAGATTGGGCGATGGTCTCCAAAACCAATTTTGAGGAAGGACAATGGAAGATTTTCTGGGGAACGAAAGTGGTAATTTGCTTTATTTATGGGATGTATGTTACCAATAAAAATATGAAATAATTACTTAATTTTCGACAAGCTCAATTTGACTTCCTTTTAATTAATTAAGATTAATTTTTTTTAAATTTCATAGATTATTGTCCACCTGAACTTGTCGAAGATTTTTGTAAACTTTAACAAGCCCAGTTAGATATATTAGGATCAATCCAATTGAATAAAATCGATGGTACTTTCTTTTACCTTTTTATTCAATGCTTGTACTTTGATTTCAAACAAAGTATATAGTTTTTCCAATTCAACATCAATTGTTTTGGTAATTTCATTTTTAAAATCAATTTCTTGTTGTGTGGGTTTGTAGTTTCCAACACGTGTTAATGAATTGATATGTGCCAATTTATTATTCAACCGAATCGGGTAATTTAGAGGATCTTGTCCACTTTTACTTTTTGTTTGATACAAAGCTTCTTCAACCTTTGTCATCTCTTTTACCAATAAATCTGCAAAATCAATTAGCTCTTTGTGTTTTTTCTTATCAGAAATAGATTTCTTTAAAGTAGCAACTTGAGTTCTTATTTTTTTAACGTTTTTCAAAGCAGTATGAATTTCTGTGACCTTTTTATTGATGTCATTGATGAAATCAAACTGGGCTTTCATGTCTGCTTCGGAAGCCTCAGAAACTGGATTTCTTAAGAGTGTAAATACTTGTTTTTGTGAAGTCTTATTTACAGTCAATTCAACTTTATATTCTCCTGGCAACGCCATTGGTCCATTTAAAGAAGCCCACCATAAAATCATTCCTTTTACTTTTTCGGCGCCCTCATACATCATGTTCCAATAGAAAATATTATTCCCTTCTTCAACCTTTAATTTGGTTTCTTTTTTATCTTTATTTGGTTGGGTACTAAATTTTTTTATTAACTGATCTTTAGTATCAAAAACACGGAGTGAGATGGTGTCTTTTCCCCCTATTTGTTTGATGAAAAAATTGAAGGCAGCACCTCCTGGATGATTGGTTCCAGCAGTTCTTGATGTGCGACCGTTTCCACCTCCCATTCGATATGCGTCTTGGGGTTTGAAAAGGATAATTTCTTGTTGCATCAAGTCTTTGTTTAGTTGATGAATCGGCGTTAAATCGTCTATAATCCACAAAGATCTTCCTTGGGTTGCTGCTATTAAATTATCGTTCTTAATGGCCAAATCGGTAATGGGTACAATGGGTAAATTTTGTTGAAATTGCTGCCATTTTTTGCCATCATTAAAAGAAATATACATGCCACGTTCTGTTCCGGCATATAGCAATCCTTTTCTTTTAGGGTCTGCTTTTAATGCTCTTGTAAAAGCTTCCTCTCCAATTCCATCAACAATTAATTTCCAAGATTTCCCGTAGTTTTCCGTTTTATAAATATACGGTCTGTAATCTCCTGTTTTGTATTTTGTACCGACAATATAAGCGCCTCCTTTGGTGAAAGGATCTATCTCTATGCTGTTAATCATCATCCATTCTGGCATTTTTTTAGGGGTGATGTTTGTCCAAGTTTCACCTCCATTTTTTGTGATATGCACCAATCCATCATCGGAACCTACCCAAATGAGGTTTTTTTCAGAGTTGGATTCTACTGCAGCGAAAATGGTTCCATAATATTCTACACTGGTATTGTCTTTGGTAATAGGGCCTCCAGAGGGGGCCAGTGTTTTTGGATCATTTCTTGTTAAATCTGGACTGATGACTTTCCAAGACTGTCCTTCATTTTCTGTTTTATGTAAATGATTTGAAGCAGCATACAATCGATTTGTTGTATTGGGTGAAAAGAAGATAGGGAAATTCCATTGAAAACGATATTTTGAATCGATTGCACCATGCCCCATTGGGTCGTCAGGCCAAACATTGATGGCTCTTGTTTCTCCCGTTTTATGATTTTTTCTTGTGAGTAAACCACTATAACTTCCACCATAAACAATGTCGTTGTTATTTGGATCTACAGCAATATGCGCACTTTCACCACCTGCCGTAGTTTCCCAATCTCGTTCGTTAATAAAACGACCATTTGTTCGATGTGGAATTCTTAATGTTGAATTGTCTTGTTGTGCTACATAAATCCGATAGGGAAAATGATTATCTGTTGTTACTCTGTAAAACTGAGAAGTTGATTGGTTCATATAGGTACTCCAATTTTCTCCTGCATCAAATGAAACTTGCGCACCACCATCATCTGCAATCACCATTCGCTGGTTGTCTTCTGGAGCAATCCATAAATCGTGATGATCGCCATGGGGTGCATTAAATGTGGTATAGGTTTTTCCTCCATCAGTAGATTTGTGATACCGAACGTTCAATACATATAAAATGTCTTCGTCCTGTGTATCTGCATACAAACGAGTATAGTACCAAGCTCTTTGTCTTAATTTTCGCTCCGCATTTATTAATTTCCAAGTCTTTCCAGCATCGATAGATTTGTAAACACCCCCTTTTTTGTTTTCGATGAGTGCCCACACAATATCAGAATTTACTGGTGAAACAGTAACACCACTAATTCCCCAGGTTCCTTTGGGAAGTCCTTTATGGGTAGATATGTTTGCCCAAGTATCACCGCCATCAGTGCTTTTGTAGAGTGCAGATCCTTTTCCGCCAGAGGATAAGCTGAAGGGTGTTCTTCTAACGTCCCAGGTAGTTGCATATAAAATTCTTGGATTGTTTGGATCGATAATTAAATCAATAGCCCCTGAGTTTTCATCGGCAAAAAGTACGCGTTTCCAATTTTCTCCTCCGTCAATCGATTTGTAAACGCCTCTTTCTTTGGTTGGTTTGTAGAGATCGCCTAAGACTGCTGCAAAAACAATTTCAGCATTTTTAGGATGAATTCTCATTCTTGGAATGTGTCTTGAATTTTTTAAACCCACATGTTTCCAAGTTTTTCCTGCATTTTCAGATTTCCAAATCCCGTCACCAGATGAAACATTTCCACGAATGGTTTTTTCTCCCATTCCGGCATATAATACATTGTTGTCACTTTCAGAAACTGCGACAGCACCTACAGATCCTCCAAAGAATCCGTCAGAAATATTTGCCCAAGTGTTCCCTGCATCGGTTGTTTTCCAAACACCTCCACCTGTACTTCCCATGTAAAAAAGATTGGCTTTGCCAGCAACACCGGTCACAGCAGCACTTCGACCGCCTCTATGGGGACCTATATTTCGCCATTTTGTTGCACTAAAATATTCCGAAGAAATTTTGTTAGCTTTTTTTTGTGCAGTAACTTTGACATTTACGGTAAGTAATAGGCAAATTGCCAGGAGTAAGTATTTTTTCATGGAGTTCGGTATGGTTTTCGAGTTTAAAAATAAGAATTAAAATTAGGTTTTAGAATGGACATCTTGTTAAATGTTAGTAATAGTAAAAAAATTATTGAGGAAATAACAATTTCTGGATCTAAAAGCGAGTCGAATCGATTGCTTATTTTACAACAATTGTTCCCTGAAATCTCTATAGAGAACTTGTCAGACTCAGATGATTCTATTCATCTACAGCACGCCCTTTCTACGAAAGCTTCTTTAATAGATATTGGTCATGCTGGAACTGCAATGCGTTTTTTGGTTGGCTATTTTGCTTCCAAACAAAATAGCGAGGTGGTTTTAACGGGTTCTGAGAGAATGCAGCAAAGACCCATTGGTATTTTAGTGGAAGCGCTAAAAGACTTGGGTGTAGACATTTCGTATGAAGCAAAAGAAAGGTATCCGCCAGTAAGAATTAAAGGAAAAGCCATTACAAAAGACAACGTACAAATTAATGGAAACGTTAGTAGTCAATATATATCCTCTTTAATTTTGATGGGAACTCATTTAGAAAAAGGTTTGACCATTGAGTTGATTGGTAAAATTACTTCGATTCCATATATAGAAATGACCTTGAGTTTGTTGAATCAATTAGGAATGGAAACTCACTTTGAAGGCAATACAATTAAAGTTTTACCAGCAAAACAGCTTCAAAAGCAAACTGTTGTTGTAGAATCTGATTGGAGTTCGGCTTCTTATTTCTATTCTGTTGCAGCATTTAGTAAAGTTGGATCTGCAATACAATTGTCTGCCTATAAAAAAGAAAGCTTACAAGGAGATTCTTGTTTGGCAGAAATTTACACACACTTTGGCGTTGAAACCGTTTTTGATCAAAATACAATCATCTTAAAAAAAGTAAGAGAACCAAATATGGGGCTTTTAACACTCGATTTAAAAAATGCACCAGACATTGCACAAACGGTCGCTGTTACTTGTTTTGGATTGGGAATCGCTTGTCATTTAACAGGACTCCACACTTTAAAAATTAAAGAAACAGATCGATTAGAAGCATTGGAAGCAGAATTAAAAAAATTAGGTGCTGTAATCGCAATTACCAATGAAAGTTTATCGCTTTCAATTTCAGAGGTAATGAATACGAATGTTGCAATCAAAACGTATAACGATCATCGAATGGCTATGGCTTTTGCTCCTATGGCTTTTAAAGTGCCCATTGCTATTTTAAATGCTGAAGTGGTTTCTAAATCTTATCAAAAATTTTGGACGGATATGCAGCAAATAGGGATTCAAATTAAAGAACTGTAAATTAAACAGGGAAACACTTGACAACGCCTATTCCTATATCGTATCTTTGCCGCCTTTAGAACAAACAAAACTTATGAAACTATCCCAGTTCGAATTCGAATTACCAGAAGAATTAATTTCAAAATATCCAGCAAATCATCGAGATGAATCTCGTTTGATGGTGGTGAATAGAAAAGAAGGTACTATAGAGCACAAACTTTTCAAAGACGTTATAGATTACTTTGAAGAAGGTGATGTAATGATATTGAATGATACCAAGGTTTTTCCTGCCAGAATGTATGGTAATAAAGAAAAAACAGGTGCAAGAATTGAAGTTTTCTTATTAAGAGAACTAAATGCTGAGAACAGATTATGGGATGTATTGGTAGATCCAGCAAGAAAAATCAGAATCGGAAACAAATTGTTTTTTGGAGAAGACGATAGTTTAGTTGCTGAAGTAATCGACAATACAACTTCTAGAGGAAGAACATTGCGTTTCTTATTTGATGGAAGTTACGAAGAGTTTAGAGCAAAATTATTGGAATTAGGAGAAACACCTTTGCCAAAATTAATCGGTAGAGACGTAGAAGAATTAGACAAAGAAAGATATCAAACTATTTTCGCAAAAAACGAAGGAGCGGTAGCTGCACCATCAGCAGGACTGCATTTTTCCAAACACTTGTTAAAACGTTTAGAAATTAAAGGTGTCGAATTTGCAGAAACAACATTACATGTTGGTTTGGGGACTTTTGCACCGGTTGAGGTAGAAGATTTATCGAAGCATAAAATGGATTCTGAACAAATTGTTATTTCTCCAAATTCTGCAGATAAAATAAATACCGCTAAAATAGAAAAAAGAAGAATTTGTGCAGTAGGAACCACCGTTATGAGAACTGTAGAGTCTTCAGTTTCAGCAAGTCAACAATTAAACCCATTTACAGGTTGGACGAATAAATTTCTTTTTCCTCCTCACGAGTTTAGTATTGCAAACAGCATGATTTCAAACTTTCACAAACCAAAATCTACTTTATTAATGTCTGTTGCCGCTTTTGGAGGGTATGATTTAATAATGGAAGCTTATAAAGTTGCCATCAAAGAAAAGTATAAGTTCTATGCTTATGGTGATGCCATGTTGATTATCTAAGATATTCAGCAATTCAACAATTAAAAACTGGTACTTCATTTAAGTACCAGTTTTTTTATGCATATTTTTGCAACAGTTCTATTTTTTAACCTTTTAACCATTTTACATTGAATAAAAAGAAAGACATCAGAGCATTAACAAAAGAAGCATTAAGAGATTTTTTTGTTGAAAATGGCGATAAAGCATTTCGTGGAAATCAAGTGTATGAATGGTTGTGGAGTAAAGCATCTCACACTTTTGAAGACATGACCAATGTTTCTAAAGCGACCAGAGCAATGTTAGAAGAAAACTTTGTCATCAATCATATAAAGGTTGATTCGATGCAAAGAAGTAAAGATGGTACCATTAAAAACGGTATAAAATTACACGATGGTTTTATTGTAGAGTCGGTTTTAATACCCACACCAAAAAGAACAACAGCTTGTGTTTCTAGCCAAGTAGGGTGTAGTTTAGATTGCAAATTTTGTGCAACTTCTCGTTTAAAAAGAATGCGAAATTTGAATCCAGATGAAATTTACGATCAAGTAGTTGCTATAGATAAGCAAAGTCGTTTGTATCACAATCACAAGTTGTCTAACATTGTCTTTATGGGTATGGGAGAACCTTTGATGAACTACAATAATGTAATCAAATCCATCGAAAAAATCACATCACCAGAAGGTTTAGGAATGTCTCCAAAAAGAATTACCGTATCCACTTCTGGCGTGCCAAAAATTATCAAAAAAATGGCGGATGATGAGGTGAAATTTAATTTAGCCGTCTCGTTACACTCTGCAATAGACGAAGTAAGAACTTCAATTATGCCTTTTAACACGAATTTTCCTTTAGATGATTTAAGAGAGTCTTTGGAATATTGGTATGAAAAAACGGAGCGCACCATTACCTATGAATATATTGTTTGGAAAGGAATTAACGATCGCAAAGAAGACATTCAAGCGTTGGTAAAATTTTGTGGTTATGTGCCTTGTAAAGTCAACTTAATAGAATACAACCCTATTGATGACGGGGAGTTTCAGCAAGCAAGCTCTTCGGCAATCAATAATTATATTTCGAATTTGGAAATGCATGACATTACTGTAAATGTGCGTCGTTCTAGAGGAAAAGATATCGATGCTGCTTGTGGTCAATTGGCCAATAAATCGTAATCAAATTATAGACCTGACAGGTTTTAAAAACCAGTCAGGTCTTGTTTAAATTTCGTAATTTTGTGTACATGAATACAGTTGAGCAAATTAAACTGCCCATTTTATCTGAAATGGAACTCTTTGAAGAAAAGTTCAAAGATGCGATGCTTTCTAAAGTTCCGCTTTTAAACAGAATTACCTATTATATTGTTCGAAGAAAAGGAAAACAAATGCGTCCGATGTTTGTTTTTTTAGTGGCAAAAATGGTTTCTAATGGTGGTTTTGATGAACGTACTTATCGAGGTGCTTCTGTTGTAGAATTAATTCATACCGCTACTTTGGTGCATGATGATGTGGTAGATGATAGCAATAGAAGGCGCGGATTCTTCTCTATAAATGCCCTTTGGAAAAATAAAATCGCTGTACTTGTTGGCGATTTTTTATTGTCGAAAGGATTGTTGTTGTCTATTGATAATGAAGATTTCGATTTATTAAAATTGATTTCCATTGCCGTTCGTGAAATGAGTGAAGGCGAATTGTTGCAAATAGAAAAAGCCCGAAAATTAGACATTACCGAAGACGTTTATTTTGACATTATCCGTAAAAAAACAGCCACTCTTATTGCTGCTTGCTGTGGGATTGGCGCAGCATCAGTTGGCGTAAGTCAAGAAAAAATTCACCAAATGAGAAAATTTGGAGAATATATTGGGATTGCTTTTCAGATAAAAGATGATTTATTTGATTATTCAGATGCCAAAATTGGCAAGCCTACTGGGATTGATATCAAAGAGCAAAAAATGACGTTGCCTTTAATTTACACCTTAAATAACTGTTCTAAAAAAGAAAAATCTTGGTTGATCAATTCCATCAAAAAACACAACAAGGATAAAAAACGTGTGAAAGAAATCATCACTTTTGTAAAAAGTAATGGCGGAATTGAATATACTACTCTTAAAATGGAGGAGTACAAACGCAAAGCCATTGCCATTTTAGACAATTACCCAACCTCAGAATACAAAACCTCTTTGCTAAAAATGATTGGGTACGTTGTAGAGCGTAAGATTTAATAAAGAACAATTCCGAGTGCAACTAAGACAAGAAATATTAAATTGTTTCTTTCAATAAAAAAAATATTTTTCTCCTAGAAAGAATTCCTGATTATAATTCCAATAATTCCTCTACAAACGCTCTCGAATTCGACAATCTGGGTACTTTATGTTGGCCACCTAATTTGTTTTTTTTCTTCAGCCAGCTATAGAACAACCCTTTTTTAGCTTTGTGAATTTTGGGCATCATTAAGGTCATGTTTAAATAGCGTTTTGCTTCATAATCGGAGTTGATTGCTTTTAAAGCATTGTCTAAAACTTCCGTGAAATAGCCCATAATTTCTGGCGCTTTGGTAAATTCAATAATCCACTCATGCCCCCCTTTTTCTTTGCCTTCCATAAAAATAGGTCCAACGGTATATTCAGAAATGGTAGCATTTGTTTCCTCACAAGCTATGTGCAAAGCTTCTTCTGCATTTTCAATAATTAATTCTTCACCAAAAACATTGATGTGGTGTTTTGTGCGTCCTGTAATTTTAATTCGATACGGATCTGTGGATGTAAATTTTACCGTATCTCCAATTAAATAGCGCCATAATCCACCATTTGTCGTGATTAAAATGGCATAATTAATTCCTTTTTCTACTTTAGACAATGGGATGGCAGTGGATTGTTCTCCTTTATAATTTTCCATTGGTATGAACTCATAAAAAATTCCATAATCCAACATTAACAATAACTCTTTAGATCCCTGTTTATCTTGAATCGCAAAAAAACCTTCAGAAGCATTATAGATTTCATAATAGTTAAAATCGGCTTTTGGAATCAACTTTTTGTATTGTTCTCTATAAGGGTTAAAGTTAACTCCACCGTGAAAATAGACTTCTAAGTTAGGCCAAACTTCCAAGATGTTCTCTTTTCCTGTTTTTTCTAAAACCCGATTCAATAAGACCAACATCCAAGAAGGAACTCCTACCAAACTGGTTATGTTCTCGTGGATGGTTTCATTGACAATGGCTTCCATTTTAGTTTCCCATTCTGCCATTAATACGACTTGCTGACTTGGTGCTGAACTAAAATCTGCCCAAAAAGGTAAGTTTTCTGTAATAATTGCAGACAAATCTCCAAAGTGAGAACCGTTGTCTTGATAGACTTCCGAACTTCCCCCCAATCGCAAACCTTTGCCCGTAAAAAGTTGTGTCTTGGAATTGTTGTTTATGTATAAACACAACATATCTTTTCCAGCTTTTAAGTGACAATATTCTAAAGCATCATTAGAAACAGGAATAAATTTACTTTTTGCGTTGGTGGTACCGCTACTTTTTGCAAACCATATTATCGGGGTTGGCCAGAATAAATTTTGGACTCCTTTTCTACAACGTTCAATTAAAGGCTCGAAAGTTTCATATTGCTGTATAGGTACTTTTTTATTAAAATCTGTGTATTTTTTAATGGTAGCAAATTCTTTTTCTACTCCAAATTCAGTATTCTTAGCTGTATTTACGAGCTTTAGTAACAGCTCTTCTTGAATGTCGTTAGGATATTTCATAAACAGCTCAATTTGGTGTTTCCGTTTCTTTAAAAACCAAGATATTATAGAATTGATAATCTGAAACGCCATAGAATTTTTGTAAGTTTGTTTGGTGCTATTTCTTATTTACACAAGGCAAGAAATCTTCCTCTAAAGTAACAAAATCTTTTATATGATCTATCAAGGAGTTTTAAAAAAAATGATGACCGAGAATTCAGATGAAATTCAGTACTACCTGGACATGAATGATGATTTCATAAATATGAATCAATTGCTAAATACAACCATTACGCTTGATTTTGTGACCTATGAATGCTTAAATTGTCATTTAGAAAAAGAAACGTACAGGCAGGGTTTCTGTAAATCATGTTTTTTTGATACTCCAAATGCTGGAGATTGGATTATGAGACCCGAATTAAGCACAGCACATTTAGGGATAGAAGATCGAAATTTGGCCTACGAAAAAAGCGTACAACTAAAACCACATATTGTGTATTTGGCAAACTCAAGCAATGTAAAAGTGGGAGTTACTAGAAAACAGCAAGTTCCTACACGCTGGATAGATCAGGGGGCACATGAAGCTATTGAAATTGTTGAGGTACCTAATAGATATTTAGCCGGAATTACAGAAGTAGCTTTAAAAGCTTATGTGGCTGACAAAACCAATTGGCGAAAAATGCTAAAGAATGAGAATGTTGATGAAAGTCTTCTCGAGTGGAGAGATAAACTGAAGCAATATATTCCAGACGAAGCTAAAGCCTATTTTATAGAAAACAACAAAGAAACTAAGTTAAATTTTCCAGTGATAAAATACCCAGAGAAACCAAAAAGTTTAAACCTAAAGAAAACACTTCATTATACAGGGATGTTGGTCGGTATAAAAGGACAATATTTAATTTTTGATGATGAAACTGTTTTTAATGTAAGAGCCAATGAAGGCTTGGTCGTTTCAGTAAAAGTGAAATTTTAATTAATTATTTTGAAAAGTTACACAGCAAGAATTACAAGTATTCATAGTGATTTAACAAATAGATGATGACAGATAACCTATTAAAAGTAGCCTTAGCACAAATTTCACCAGTTTGGTTGAATAAAGAAAAAACTATCAAAAAGATTGAGAAATCCATTTTAGATGCGGCAAAAGAAAATTGTGAACTCATTGTTTTTGGTGAAGCGCTATTACCCGGATATCCTTTTTGGATTGCCCTAACCAACGGTGTTGAATGGGATTCTAAAACTCAAAAAGAAATCCATGCACATTATGTTCGCAATTCGATCACCATTGAAAAAGGGGAGCTAGATAGCATTTGTACATTAGCTAAAAAACACAATATTGCTATTTATTTAGGAATTATGGAGCGCGCTCAAAATAGGGGAGGGCATAGTATTTATGCTTCTTTGGTATATGTAGACGCCACTGGAGAAATAAAGTCAGTACATCGTAAATTGCAGCCTACTTTTGACGAACGTTTAACTTGGGCGCCAGGAGACGGAAATGGTTTGCAAGTGCACCCGTTAAAAGATTTTACAGTTGGTGGTTTGAATTGTTGGGAAAATTGGATGCCTTTACCAAGAACTGCTTTGTATGGTTTGGGTGAAAATTTACACATCGCTGTTTGGCCTGGAAGTGATCATAACACCAAAGACATTACCCGTTTTATAGCGAGGGAATCTCGTTCTTTTGTCATTTCAGTTTCTAGTTTAATGGCAAAATCAGATTTCCCAAAAGACACACCTCATTTAGATAAAATTTTAGAAAATGCACCTGATGTTTTAGCAAACGGAGGATCTTGTATAGCAGGTCCTAATGGTGAATGGATGGTGGTACCCGTTTTGTTGAAAGAAGGTTTAATTATTAAAACCTTAGATTTTAATCGGGTGTTGGAAGAGCGACAAAATTTTGACTGTGTAGGGCATTACTCCAGACCTGATGTAACAAAGCTATCCGTAAATAGAGAACGACAAAGTACCGTTTCTTATGAAGATTAAAGGGCGAATTTTTTTGTAGAATTTCGTTCCACCAAATTTGTTTTTATCACTACTGTTTTTGGTTTCTCAGGCGTAATTTTTTTATCTAATTTGTCAATCAAAATTTCTGCTGCGGTGGCACCCATTATTTCACCATGCTGACTTACCGTAGTCATTTTTGGACTTGAGTGTCTTGCTAAAATACCGTTTGAAAAAGAAATTACTGAGAAATTTTGAGGAACCTTAAATCCTTTTTTAATAGCAACTTTCATTGCAGCAATTGCCGAAGATTCATCTGTAGCAATTACAGCATCAATGGTGTTGTTATCAAAAATAGGGGTTAATATATTTTCATATTCTTTGTAATCATCCTCTAAAATATCGATAATTAAATTTCTGTTTACCGTAATGTTATTTTCTTCCAATCCTTTTAAATACCCATGTTTTCTTTTCTCTCCAATTTTCAATTTGCTAATGGTAGAAATAAAAGCAATGTTTTTACTTCCTGTTTTTACAAGGTGATTCACTGTATTTACTGTACCGATAAAATCGTCCGTAATTACTTTATCACAATCAATGTCATCTGCAACCCGATCAAACATTACAATTGGTGTATCATTATTGATCATTTCTTGCAAATGCGAAAAATCATTTTTCAAAATGGTTTCTTCTGCCAAAGAAAGAATAAAACCATCTATAATTCCGTTGGAAAGCATTTCTATCGTTTCTACTTCTTTGGTATAAGACTCATTGGAAATACAAGAAATGATTTTATATCCTCGATCATTTGCTACTTTTTCAATGCCTTTAAAAACCTGAGCAAAGAAATAATTCAACATATTAGGAATAATAATTCCAATCGTTTTTGTTTGTCTATTTTTTAAACTTAACGCATTAAAATTGGGTTTGTAATTATTCTCTTTTGCAAATTTTTGAATCTTTTCTTTGGTGCTAATGCTAATTTCGTAACTGTTATTCAGTGCTTTGGAAACGGTTGAAATAGAAACGTTGAATTCTTTAGCGATGTCTTTTATAGTCAATCTTTTCATTGGAAAATAGATAAGTCTGTAAAATACAAAAAACTATGAACATCTAGGTTAACTGGATGTTGTTTTTCTTTTTAAGTTCAAAAATTAGATATAAAAAAACAATAAAATATTCGAATCCTACAAACCAGAAATTCTCTTTCCAAGGGTTATTTGCATAGGCTTGATAGCTTAAAATAATGACGAGACTCCATACGATTGGGAAGCGATATTTTGTAAAAACGCTCAAAATTAGCAATGTTGCCAAGTACCATGGGTGCATTGTTGTCGTCGTAAAGTAATAGAAACACCCTCCAAATAAAAGTGCAGTAATTAGTTGAATCATAGTCTTGTTTTTTCTAAAAAAGGTAAGACATCCTATAAATAGCAAGGTTAGGATGGGAGTAGTTTTACCAATGATTGCGATTTCATTCCAACCTCTAAAATGGTACCCAATTTCACGAAAGAGGTAATAAAAACTTGCATTAAATTCAAATTTTCGAAACCACAAACCAACTGACTTTGAATAATTAGGAATTAATTCTGGAGTATAGAAAGGTAAGAATAGGGTTGCTATTGTGGTGAAAATAATAGCGTAAAAAAAGATTAAATTTCTGATTCCTGTGAGTTTAGGAATCCAATTTTTCTTGTTAAATCTTCCCATCGTATTGTTATGCGATTGCTTCAATTTGTTTGCATTGTCGATAGGTTTTGTAAACCATTGGTAAAAAAGCGGTAAAAACAAAAGAGGAATTAGTTTTACGGAAATAGAACAAGCAATTAAAATCCCTGCAATGAGCCATTTTTTTTGTGATAACTTGTACAACGCACAGACCAAGAAGAATAACATGATAGATTCAAAATGGAGGTTCCCCGTCATTTCAATAATGATGAACGGATTCAAAGCATACCAAAAAATATTTTTAATCGGGAGTTTTAGCTTTTTTAATAGCTTCTTTCCAAAGTAAAGAATTCCAACATCTGCAAAAATAATGAGGACTCTTAAAATGATCACGGAACCAAGAATGCTTTTACTCGAAAAAAGGGCTGCAATTAAAAAGCATATTTGATGGATGGGCGGGTAATTGGTGTAATGAATTCCGTTCAATTCACCCATGCCTTCATAAAGCGTTACTGCTTCTGATATTGGCTTTAATCCTTGTTGAATATAACTTTCTGGTAATGAAAGGTAGGGGTTTAGTCCTTCGAGAATCATTCTTCCGTCCCAAATAAAGCGGTAAAAATCTTGTGATAAATTGGGTATTTGGAACAGTAAAATCAATCTAAAAAGGATTGAAATAGCTGCCAAATATTTAAAAGTAAGTTGTTTGCTTTTTATCAGGAAACAAAAGCAACTAAATAATGAAATCCAAACAAAAAGCAATGTATTGAAATCGGTCCTCTCTAAGAAATAGCAAATATATAAGTAGAGTATACAGCTGATAAAAATTAGGAAAATAGCTTTGTATTTATCCAATCCAATCATTAAGCTCTCGAAAAAATAGATTTAAAGAATACATATCCAAAGCCTATAAAAAGCATTAAGTGAAAAGGAAACAATCCAAAATCTCCGCCTTGATCTCCAACTACAAATGCACTATACATTCCAAAAGCAAAATAGAGGACTAAAATTCCTTCAGCAATCACATTTAAAGAAAGTTTTTTCTTAATGTACTTGTTGTTTTTCCAGCCGTCTTTTATCGTTTTAATATTGAATTTGGGAGTTCTTACAAACTCACTTTTCTTTCCAAAATGCCCTTCCAATACCGCAATGGAATTGTGTAAAGAAAAGCCCATTGCTATTGAGAAAAAAGTAAAAAACATTCCAATAAAATTTAAAAACTTTGCAAATCCACCACCGTACATTCTTTTATACATGTGCCAATAGCAGATGAAGAAAATTAAAGAGCTGATGACAAAGAAACTCATCATATAGAAGTAGTTCTTTAGATGCGCATATTCATTTTTTATGTACAACATTGGGATGCTTAATACAGCAATAATAAAAACATTTAAAAACATCGAGCTGTTTAATAAATGCAATACACTATGAATTTTAGTTTTCAGCGGTAATTCTTTTGCTTTTAAAACTCTTTTGGTCATTTTTTGAAAGTTTTCTGCACCTCCTTTGTTCCATCGAAATTGTTGAGAGCGAGCAGCACTAATAATGACTGGCAACTCTGCAGGTGTTACTACATTTTCAAGATATTTAAACTGCCATTTTTTTAATTGTGCTCTATAACTCAAATCCAAATCTTCGGTAAGCGTATCTCCTTCCCAATTTCCAGCATCATAAATACATTCTTTTCGCCAAACACCAGCGGTACCATTAAAGTTAATGAAATGCCCTTTGCTGTTTCTACCTACTTGTTCTAAGGTAAAATGTGCGTCTAATGCAAAAGCCTGAATCTTTGTAAGTGTAGAGTAATTTCTGTTAATGTGTCCCCATCGTGTTTGAACAACACCAATCTTTTCATCCTTGAAATAAGGAACTGTTTTTAGTAACCAGTCTTCCTCAGGTAAAAAATCGGCATCAAAAATGGCAATAATTTCTCCTTTTGTAGTTTTTAAACCCTCTTTTAACGCACCCGCTTTAAAACCTTGTCTGTTGGTTCTGCAAATGTGGTGTATGTCGATGCCTTGTTCTTGTAATTTTTTAATTTGATGTGCAGTTGTTTTTACAGATTCGTCTGTAGAGTCATCTAACACTTGAATTTCTAATTTTTCTTTTGGATATTTAAGTTTTACAATATTCTCCAATAAGCGTTCCATTACATACATTTCGTTAAAAACGGGGAGTTGAATGGTTACAAAAGGAACTTCTTCTGATTTTGATAAATCAAATTGAGGAGAATTATCTTCTTTTTTTTGTGCAGATAGGTAATTAAACAATAAGTTTAATTGCGCTAATGCGTATAAAAAAATAAGCACCAAAGAGATGGAGTAGATGGCGATTGTAATGTATTCTAAAATCATTATTTAAAACTATATTTAAAAATCCAAGTAAGGATTTTAATCCCTGCAAATATAGCACCTTTTATGGTTCCTGAAACTTTAGATACTCCAATTCTGTTTCTGTATTTAACGGGGATTTCGAGATAGGTAAATTTTTGTTTTAAAGCTTTTAATTGCATCTCTACAGTCCATCCGTAGGTTTTGTCTTCCATTTTTAAAGCCATTAACTTCTCGTATTTAATAGCTCTAAAAGGACCTAAATCGGTAAAGGCAGCTCCGAAAAACAACTTCATTAAAGAGGTTGCGAGCCAATTTCCGAAAATTTGTTGTGGGGTCATTGCACCATGTTCTCTTTGCTCCTTTACTCTTGCGCCAAGGACAAAATCAATATTATCTTCAATAATTGGGGCTGTCAAAGCAATTAATTGTTCTGGGTAATCTGAATAATCTCCATCTAAAAAAACAACAATTTCAGGTTTTGTTTCTTGATTTTCGATATAATCCATTCCTTT
Organism: Polaribacter sp. SA4-10; assembly: GCA_949519155.1. Classification (GTDB taxonomy): domain Bacteria; phylum Bacteroidota; class Bacteroidia; order Flavobacteriales; family Flavobacteriaceae; genus Polaribacter. The sequence goes on along the minus strand of CATIQU010000027.1, from coordinate 32,726 downwards.
CAAGCAAGCATATCCATAGCCTTTTCTATTTTCATGTAAAACGTTGGCACCAGCGTTTTTGGCATTTATTGCAGTGTTATCGGTTGAGTTGTTATTAATAACGATTATTTCATCAACAATTTTCGGGATGTCATTTACAACTTTTGCAATGGAATCCTGCTCGTTATAGGCTGGGATAATAACTTTTATAATTGGATGCATTTACTACGAAATTTTTAAACAGGTTTCACCTCTTTTTAATTAAGAGGTCTTCGCAGTAAAAGTACTAAGATTCCCTTTATTTTTTATTGACATACTGCATTAAGTCAATATCATTCCCTAATAAAATATCAGTTGAATTAATTCTTCCTTGTTCTGGGCCGTTTTCTAGTTTTAAAACTCCTCTTGGACACACTGCAGAACAAATGCCACAGCCCACACAACTAGAACGGACAATATTTTCCCCTTTTTGAGCATAGGCTCGAACGTCAATTCCTTGTTCACAATAGGTAGAGCAATTTCCACATGAAATACATTGTCCACCATTTGTTGTGATTCTAAATCGAGATTTAAAACGTTGTACGAACCCCATGTATGCAGCCAATGGGCAACCAAAACGACACCAAACCCGATTGCCTAATATTGGATAAAACCCTGTTCCGATGACTCCAGAAAAAATAGATCCTATTAAAAACCCATAAGAACTTTGAATGTCATATGCAGATATACCAAAAGCAATTTTTCTCCAACTTTCGATTTCTGCAAAATATGTATATAAGGTAAGTGCAGTCATTAAAATGGCAAAACCCAAAACACCATGAATTACCCAACGTTCAACTTTCCATGATAATAATGATTTACTTGATAATTGCCTATAAGGATCTCCTAAGGTTTCCGCCAATCCGCCACAACCACAAACCCAAGAACAGTACCATCTTTTTCCATAAAAATAGACCATGACAGGAACAATTACGAGGGTGAGTAAAATTCCCCAAACCAACATAAAAATCCCCATGTTGCCACTTGCCAATAAATTATTAATATTCCAGTCAAAGAAGAATGAATAATTGAGTGGAAATGCATTTTTGAAATCAAACCAAGGTTGGTTAAATGCCACTAAAATTTCTGGAATGATAAATGCAAACGCTATTTGAAAAAACAACACAACGGCTGTTCTTAAAATCTGATAATTATTGTGTCTGTATTTGATAAACATCCTGATAGCGAAAACACTCATAACGGCACAATACATAAATCCATATAAAAACCATTGACTAGATTCGTTGCCGCCTAAGCTTTTACTAAGCGGGTTTACAGCAGTAATGGGGTTGACTAAATAATTAGGAAAGAAATATAAAACGACATAAAAGCCTACAAAGAACAGAAATGCTAGAATGCCCAAATGCCCTCTATTTGTCGCTGAGTGTTGAAAAATTCCGTTGTTTTTAATGCCTGCTTTCCCCAACAACTTATAGTCTGTTGCAAAAGCAATGGTTCCTCCAAGAATTGCCAAACCAAAAGTAATCCAAAAGAACAGCCCTTCATTTTGTTGTGGCCAACCTGTTGCAGACGCTCTAGCTAATGGGTATATAAAATCTTTGGACGTTTTATTCCATTTTAAAGGAATGATTTTATTCCAAGCGATCTTCTTTCGACTCTTGTGATATTTATTGGATGCCTTCGCAATTTCAGTAATTCGATGAGAGAGTTCAAAAGCACTTAATTCTGTATCTACAATCTCTTTTTGTGCTTTCTCAATAAAAAACTCACTTTTTACTTTTTGTTTCGTCCATGTGTCAAAAGTCTCTTGAGACACCTTGTTTTTTCCTGTAAAAATACTTCCTGTAAAAATGACAAATCCAATAAAACAGAGTATCAATCCTATATTTTTAATTGTTTTCATGTTTTATTTGCTAAAAATTCGTGTCCAACTCTTTTTTCTTAAAGAAATATTTGTGTCAAATTCTGTATTGAATTTTGCCATGATTGCTGCTTCGTGCAGTTTGTAAAATTCAGGATCAAAATTGGCATCTGCTAAATATTCTAAAACAAATTCGATTGATTTTTTTGCAGACAACCATTTGTCAAAAACTTCATGCCGCATCCGAATTCCGAAGGTATTTATGCCCAAGAATTGCTGCGAATCTTTGTCGTAAGAAATAGTAATGCATTTTGCTTCTTTTGGATGCTTCCATTGAAAATGTTCTTCGTTTTTCGGTTTGTTTCTTTCGCTAAAAACCCAACCATAGGTCTGGTATTCGATGTCTAAAAATTTTGCCGAATTAAACCAATGCCCTGGTTTGTATTCTGTTTTATTATCACAAATAGTTTGTGCAACTGTTTCTCCCATCATTCTTCCAGTATACCAAACAGCCTCTATATTTCTTCTTTGTCCAATGGCTTGATGTTGTTCTGCACAATCTCCAATAGCATAAATATCTTCGATGTTGGTTTCTAAGAATCGATTTACTTTTATACCCCGCCCCGTTTCAATAAGAGACTCTTTTATGAAATCGATATTTGGTGTTACACCTGCAGTTAAACCGACAACATTACATTGAATTTCTTCACCAGTTTCTTCTATAATAATGGATGCAACTTGTCCCCTTTTATCCGATTTTATTTCTTTTAAATTAACACCTAAGCGTAAATCAATATGATGCTCTTTGATGTGTTTGTTAATCATTTCAGACTCTTGATCGGGCAAAACTCCATTCCAAAAACTTTGTTCTCTGACTAAAAAAGTAACTGGAATGTTTCTGCTTCTGAGCATTTCTGCCAATTCAATTCCAATTAAACCACCACCAACAATGACAGCCCTTTTACATTCTTTGCTATTGGGAGCATATTTTTCTAATTTTTCTAAATCTTGTTTATGATACATGCCCATCACCCCATCTAAATTTTGACCTGGCCAACCAAATTTATTCGGTTTTGAGCCCGAAGCTATAATTAGCTTGTCAAAGGTTAGTGTCGAACTGTTTGCAAAGTTTAGTATTTTATTTTTTGCGTCTATGTCTGTGACCAACCCTTCTTTTAATTCGATGTTGTTCTTTTTCCAAAACCAATCTTCATACGGTTGGGTATGCTTAAAAGTTAGATGACCCATGTAAACATACATGAGTGCTGTTCTCGAAAAAAAGTATTTATTTTCTGCGGAAACAATTGTAATTTTTTTGTTTGATTTTTTTCGAATATGCCTTGCAGCAGTTACACCCGCAATTCCGTTTCCAATAATAACAATATGGTCCATAAGTAGTTGACTTTGTCGTTGCTGTTAAAAGTTACAAAATAATTTTCATTCGCGTATAATTGTTTTTAAATGAACAAAAATAAAGAGTGAAAATACAATTTTAAAATAACTTTTAATGCCTTTCTTATGAATAGGATAAAGATCTTTTTTAAGAAATTAAAAGAGCTTTGTACTGATTTATAAGGTAGATTTTTAGTATTTACTTGTGTGGGTTGTTTTGATTTAAAAGTTTATTTTTGAAGTATTATGAAACAATATAAGTATCTTTTTTTACTCTTATTGATTTGTGTTTCTTGTCAAACCCAAACAATAAAAATAAATGGCGTCAGTTTTGTAGCATCAAGAGATTCCATAAACAGTTCTCACATAAAACCCGTGCAAAACATACAAAGCAATTATGTTGCTTTAATGCCTTTTGGTTTTATAAAAGATGTGTCATCACCCAAAATAACGCATAATACTGATCGACAATGGTTTGGTGAAACAGAAAATGGCTTGTTGCAATATGCAAAAAGGTTTCAAAAAGAAAACATTGGCATTATGGTAAAACCTCAAATTTGGGTATGGAAGGGCACATTTACTGGCAAAATAAAAATGACTTCTGAAGAAAACTGGATCGCTTTGGAAGATTCGTACCGAGCATTTATTCTAACCTACGCAGCTGCAGCTGAAAAGGTAAATGCAGAACTGCTTTGTATTGGAACAGAATTGGAAGAATTTGTAAAAAATAGACCACAATATTGGCGAAAATTAATTCAAGAAATTCGGGGTATTTACAAGGGAAAACTTACGTATGCTGCCAATTGGGACGAGTTTAGTCGTGTGCCCTTCTGGGATGCTTTAGATTATATAGGAATTGATGCTTACTTTCCTTTAAGTGATGATAAAACTCCAACAATTGCTGTTTATGAGCAAGGGTGGAAGCCTCATAAAAAACAAATATTAGCACTTCAAAAAGAACATCAAAAACCTGTTTTGTTTACAGAGTTTGGGTATCGAAGTGTTGATTTTTCAGGAAAAAAACCTTGGGATTCTAAAAGAGTTGAAGTAGGGGTGAATTTAGAAGCTCAGACAAATGCATTGCAAGCGATTCATAATCAATTTTGGAATGAAGACTGGTTTGCTGGGGGTTTTATTTGGAAGTGGTTTCATACGCATGATCGTGTTGGCGGGGAACAAAATAACCGATTTACACCACAAAACAAACCTGCAGAGCGTTTGTTAAAGGAATTATATGCAAATTAAAGAATTGGAAAACTGGTCGTTACTTTTTTCTTAAAGGATAGACTCCTTGTTGTAAGAAGTTTTTTGGAAAATTTTCATCATCCTCAAACCCGATTTCAAGATCTCTTCCAGAATGTGGTATGTAATTAGTTTTAAACAAATAGTCCCAGATACTCAACGTCAAAGCAAAATTTACACCATATTTTCTGTCTTCTGGTAATTCTTTTGCATGATGCCAAATATGCATTTTTGGATTGTTTAAAATATATTTTAAAAAACCATAATTCAAATTAATATTTGCGTGGTTTAGGTGTCCAATCGTAATTGCAAAGAAATGGACAAAAGCAACATCTTGCGCAGAGAAACCACCAATAATTGCCAACGGAATATAGCGTAAAGAATTATAAATGATTGGTTCCATCCAGTGATATCTTAGGTGTGCAGCAAACCCCATTTGTTTTACAGAATGGTGTACTTTGTGAAAATTCCATAAAAATTTAAATCGGTGTAGCAATCTGTGTGTCCACCATTGCGTAAAGTCGACCACTACAAAAAAGAGGAGTATTCTGGCAGCAAAAGGGAGTTTGTTGATTTCTAAAAGTTGAAAACTTGAAATTGATATTCCAACAAGACCTAGAAGGTCATTGAAGACTTCTGCTGCGGAATTAGATAACGCTATTAAAACAATTAGGTTCAATAAAAAGAAATTAAAAAACATGTAAAAAACATCCAGCCAGAAATCTTTTCGAAATAGTGCTTGGTTTTTTCTCCAAGGAAAAACAACTTCTAATCCCCAAACAACTAATGAAATAATTAGTAATCCATAGAAATAATTCTCCCAATTCAAATCCATTAAAACAGACTGTTTGAGGTAATTCCAATAACTGGAATACGAATTTTTGATGATTTCTAGGTATTTCTCCATTCTCTTAAGGCTTCAATGTTTTTTGCACGCGTTGAGAGATTGCGGTTAACGTTTCGTATGGAATGGTTGCTGTTATATCTGCAATTTCTTGAATCATTTCTTGACTGTTAAAAACAATCACCTCGTCCCCTTCAGTGCAATTAATAGTTGTAATATCAGCCATAATCATGTCCATACAAACATTACCAATAATGGCTGCTTTTTGCCCATTAATGAGAACATGACCGATACCATTTCCTAGTTTTCTTGAAATTCCATCTGCATGGCCAATAGGAATTGTTGCTGTTTTGGTTTTTACTTTTGCAATAAAAGCTCTATTGTATCCCACTGATTCTTCGGGTTCAATATTATGAATCTGAGAAATAATCGATTTTAAATTATGCGTATTTTTTAATTGTTTCGTTTCTTTATTATCATACCCAAACCCATACAAACCAATACCTATTCGAACCATATCAAACTGGGCCTTTGGATAATTAATGACTCCAGAAGTATTTAAAATATGCAAGATCGGTTTGTATCCGAGACCTGCCTGAAATTGCTGAGCGTTCTCTGAGAAAATTGCTATTTGATTGTCTGTAAAGGCTTGTTCTTCTTTCTCTTCACTTACTGCCAAATGAGAAAATAGCGATTGTACCTTTAATTCCTTTATTTCTTTTAACTGCATCAACAGTGTCGGAACATCTGCCGGAGAAAACCCTAATCGATTTAAACCCGTATTCAATTTTACATGAATTGGATATTCGTGCAAAGCAGTTTGCGTTGCTAATTTCAAAAAGGCGTTAAAAATTTTAAAATTATAAATATTGGGTTCTAAACAATAATTTACTATCGATCCTAGGTTTGGTATTTGAGGGTGCAATACTAAAATAGGTGCTTTTATTCCAGCTTCCCGCAATGCGATTCCTTCGTGCGTGTAGGCAACTGCGAAATACCCTACTTTTTTTTCTAAAAATTTTGCAATTTGAACCCCATCACTTCCGTAGCCAAATGCTTTTACAACGGCTAATATTTTAGTTTTTGGATGTAGTTGCTGTTTGAAATGGTTTAGATTGTGCTCAAGGGCACTTCCATCTATTTCTAAAACAGTCACATTGTTGTTCATCTTTAATCAGCGTTTGATTCTGTATCTTTAGAAAGAGGCGCATCGTCTTTTGAAGAAACAGTTGCTTCTAATTGTTGTTTTTGTAAGGCTTTATAATAAGCTGCTCTGCTTAAAGGCTCATATTCTTGCATTTCACCCAGCATAACGATGTCGTCATTCTGAGCTTTTCTAAAACTATAATGTGCTAAATTTCCAGTATGTGTACAAACAGCGTGTACTTTTGTAACATATTCAGCCGTTGCCATTAAAGCAGGCATGGGACCAAAAGGATTCCCTTTAAAGTCCATGTCTAACCCTGCAACAATAACCCGAATTCCTCGATTTGCTAGATCGTTACAAACAGCAACGATTTCATTATCAAAGAACTGTGCTTCATCGATTCCTACAACATCCACGTCATTTGCCAACAATCGAATGTTTGATGCAATTGGAACGGGTGTTGATCGAATTCGACTGTCATTGTGAGAAACGACTTCTTCGTTGTCGTAACGAGTGTCTACTGCGGGTTTAAATATTTCAATTCGTTGTTTTGCAAATTGGGCCCGTTTTAACCGTCTAATTAATTCTTCTGTTTTACCAGAAAACATAGAACCACAAATTACTTCGATCCAGCCAAATTGTTCTGTATGATTTACTGTGTTTTCGAGAAACATTTTGTAGTTTTAAGCATTCGTTTTTTTAAATTTTACATTATTTTTACAATTAACAAATTTAGGAATATTTATAAGTAAAAAATAAATTCAAGACACAACTTATGCACAAAAAATTAGAAGCCGATTTAATGAGTTTAGCGCATAGCATTTTGCAGATGAAAAACAGAGATGATGTCTTTGCTTTAGAAGAAAAGGCAAAAGTGGTTTCGAGTAAACTGTCCATGTTGGCTTTTGTTGAAACATACGTAAATACAACTCCAAACCTAAAAGAAACTAAAGAAGAGTTGATTGCTTCGGTTGAAAAAGCTTTTGAAACAAAAGATGTACCTGTAGTTATTGAAGACGAAATTGCAGTTGTTCAGGAGTTAGAAATTTCAAATAAAATATTAATAGCACCTATAGAAGTTGAAGAAGAACTGGTTGAAGAAGAACTGGTTGAAGAAGAATTGGTCGAAGACTCGGCATCGGTTGCAGTAGAGCTTGAAGACGATATATTTATAGAATCCACAGAAGAGGTTGTTTTAGAACAACCTTTTGACGAGTTGGAAGAAACTTTATTTTCTTCAGAAGTGTTGAAAGAAACCCTAGAAGAAGAAAAAAAAGACAATGAAGAAATTAAAATTCATACGCTAGAAGAAGAATTAAAAGATACAATTCCTGTTGATGTGATGGCAAATTTGTTTGAAATGGCACAGCCAAAATCTTTAAATGACGCACTCACAAAAAATATTCAAATCGGTTTAAATGATCGAATTGCATTTGTTAAAAACTTGTTTGATGGAAGTCAAGAAGACTTTAATAGAGTTGTTTCACAATTAAACTCATTTAAAACAGAGAAGGAAGCCATCAAATTTATCAATAAAATGGTGAAACCAGATTATAATTGGAGCGAGCAAGAAGAATTTGAAGCGCGTTTCATGGAAATTATACAAAGAAAATTCGTTTAAGAACCCCTTGAAAATGATACAAAAAGAATCGCCTACCAAATATATTTTTTGCATGAAGTGGGGAATGCTGTACGGAGCAGAGTACGTCAATCGCCTATTTTCGATGGTTCAGAAGAATCTAACCAGCGATTTTAAAATGGTTTGTTTTACCGATGACCCCAAAGGGATTAACGATGCAGTTGCCTGTTATGAAATTCCCGAAATGGGCATTCGAACAGACATTCCAGAAAGAATGTGGAAAAAATTGACAACCCTTAAGAAAGAGTTATATGGTTTAGAAGGAACTGCGTTGTTTTTAGACTTGGATATTGTTATTGTTGACAATATCGATTGTTTCTTTGAGGTTGAAGGTTCTTTTCGAATTATTAAAGACCATGGATGGAGAAGCTGGAGAATTACCGGAAATTCCTCAGTATATCGATTTGAAATCGGAAAACATGGCTATGTTTTTGAAGATTTCTTAAATAATTTTGATGCCATAAGAAAAGTGCACAGAAATGAGCAAGAATACCTCACGCATGCCATCAATGACAATGATCATCTTCAATATTGGGACAAAACGTGGTGCCCCAGTTTTAAATATGATTGTGTTTCCAGGTTTCCATTGGCTTTTTGGAAGAAACCGGCAATCCCAAAAGGTGCCAAAATAATTATTTTTCATGGAGAAATAAATCCCCATAAAGCTGTCGAAGGCGCTAGAGGGAAATGGTATCGATATGTGAGAGCTGCGCCTTGGGTTGCAGATTATTGGAAATAATTAAAAAAGATGAAAAATGAAGAAAATTATTTTCATACTAATAGCAGTTTGTTTTCTGATGAGTTGTAAATCCGCATATAAAACTCAGAAATTTGTAGTGGAAGAAATTCCACTAAAACCCAACTACAATGAAGAAAAAAATTGGGCTGTTTTGCCGTCCACTTATACAAAAGAATTGGTTGCATTTTCATCTCAAGAAAGAGACACTTTACAAGCCGATGTTTTTTATGTATACCCAACTTTAAACACCGAAAAAGAGGATGTCCGCTGGAATGCTCCTGTTGAAGATGTAATACAACAAAATAAGGTTGTAAATAAAGCCGTACTCTTTCAAGCATCTGCATTTACTACAGCAGGTAAACTATATGTACCCTTTTATAGGCAAGCCCATTTACGGTCCTATCAAATGTTAAATGAAGGGGGAGAAAAAGCACTTTTATTAGCTTATTCAGACGTTAAAAGAGCCTTTGAAACTTATTTAAAAAAATACAATAACGGACGACCTATTATTATCGCAAGTCACAGTCAAGGTTCAACACACACTAAGTTTTTGTTACGTGATTTTTTTGATAACAAACCCCTACAAAAACAATTAATTGCAGCTTATGTGGTGGGTACTGTTCTAAAACCTGATTTATTTAAAACCATTAAACCGATGATAGCTCCAAATGAAGTTGGAGGTATAGTGGGGTGGAATACTTTTAAAAAAGGCCATTATCCGAAGGAAAAAAACATTTACAGGGGAAGTGTAACCACAAACCCAATCACTTGGAATACCGAAAAGACGACCGAACTAGATCAACACAAAGGATTTTTATATTCAAATAAAAAAACATACAAAAAAGCATTAAAAATTGAAGTTACAGATGGTCTTATCTGGGCGACCAATCCTAAATTTCCAATGCGCTTTTTTATGTCTTTTATGAAAAATTATCACGTTGGGGATCTCAATCTTTTTTGGGAAGATATTAGAGAGAATGTCGTCTTAAGAACCCATACTTTTTTAGAGAAGTCTAATTGATTTTTACATTTAACTCTGCAATAACATTTTTACTGTTTCCAATAAAAATAGTATCTTCAACCATAAATACTGGGCGTTTTAAAAAGGTATATTCCTCCAAAATAAATTTCCGATAATCTGCTTCAGAAAGCGATTTATTTTTCAAATCCAAGGACTTGTATAGCTTTGCGCGTTTGTTAAACAACGCTTCATAACTTCCAGAGAGTTTGTGCATTTCTTCTAATTGTGCAACATTCACCGGATTCGATTTTATTTCTTGGCGTTCAAAATCAGTGGGTTTTACTTCTTTTAAAATTCTTTTACAAGTATCACAAGTTTGTAGAAAATAGACTTTCTTCATTCATTTATAGTATTATATTTACACTTCAAAATTAAACATAAAAATGAAAATACAATTCGATGTTTTAAGAAAATCACGGAATTTAGTTTTAAAAGAGCTAGACGGATTAACATTAGATCAAATTCATACTATACCAGCTGGATTTAAAAATAATATTGCTTGGAATGTTGCACATTTAGTGGTTACACAACAGTTATTACATTACAAATTATCAGGTTTAAATTGTTTATGTCCAGATGATTTAATAGAGGCTCATACCAAAGGAACAACACCGACAAAAATTTTTTCGGAAGAAGAGTTTGAAGAGGTGAAAGAATTGTTAGTGGGTTTGCCAGATACTTTAGAAGAAGATTTTGAAGCAGGTATTTTTGTGAATTTTCACGAATATCCAACCAGTACAGGTTTTGTTTTAAACTCCTTAGAAACCGCAATGGTATTCAATAATTTCCATGAGGGTGTTCATTATGGAATTATCAAATCGATTAAGAAATTCTTGTAATAACCCTCGTTAAATTATCTAATTTAGCAAGCGTGCTTTTTTTATTGATTTACTTTAAATATGGGATTTAAGTAATAGTTGGGCCTTAGGCTTAAATCTTCATCCTTAAAGTAAATGATTTTTTCGGGAAGTATTTTTTCTAAGTAATTTCCAGTATCCCAAACATTATTTTTATTGCGATCTTCAATGGCTCTAATGGTATATGCTTTTGGCTCTAGCAAATCATACATAATAGTTGAGGTTGTTTGCACAAAATTTCTTTCAACTAATTCTAATTTTGAATCTAACAACTCGATAATGTAATTTATTGAAGCTGGATTTTCTACCTTTAAGGTTATTCTGCCATAATCCTCAATTTCTTGAGTACGAACTCGATACTCTAATGAATCATTCTTAAATGCATATATATCTGAGATTGCTTCTGGTAAAATAGAAACTCGATATAATTGCACCGGTTTTTTGTCGAAAATAATAGCCAGTTTGTTTTCTTTTTGGTGAATGATACTTTTAAATTTTACATCCAAAGAATCCTTATTCATGATCGTTATTTTTGTAGGGTCTATGTGCATCACAGGATTGTTTGTGCGTAAGAAAAAGGTATCTCTAAAATGGATGACCCCCATAGTACCAGTAAGACTCAAACTATCTATCTTCTTTTTTCGAAGCTTTACTGTTACGGTATCTATTAACGTTGCGTTTGAGATGATGAAGTTTAATGAGTCTGTTTCAAAAGGAGTAAACCAGTAATTTAAGGTATCTTTTTCCTGTTCAAATTTTGTAATACTTTTAAAGTCTGTAGGAGAGTCTGACAGAAGTCTCACCTTTATGTTTTCTTTTTTTCCATAAAAAGGAAAAATTAACTGTCCTTTTTTAAGCTCCTTAGCCCTTCCAAATTTAAAAGGTTGAGTTTCTTTAAAAACAACAATTCCCTGTTGAAGAATACTGTCTCTAGGCAACTGAATCGTATCGGTATAAAAACCTATCTGATCTGTTTTAGGGTCAAACAAATAATCATTTGCTGCTTCTTGCAATGCAACCATTAAGTATTTTCCTTGCTTTAGGTTTGAAAAGTTAAAGTTGATAGAATCTGTAGTTGTTGTTACATAGTTTGGTTTTTTTAGATAGACAATAGAGTCTGTAAAAGCACTATCTATTTTATAGAGTAATACATTAAAATCTTTGTTGGGTTTGTTTACCAAAACATCTTTTATGGTTCCTTTAGATTTAAGGGAATCAATATAACTACCCGTAGAGAAAACATATTTAAAACGCTCTAATGGATTGCTTTCATTATTGTCTTCTATGGCATTTCCGAAGTTGAAAATATAGGTGGTATTTTTTGACAAAGTGTCAATAATCTCTATTTCTAAATATTTACTAGCAAATCCTTGTGGCGTAATTAATGGCGGGTATTTCATAGGTGGAGAAATCACCAATTGCTTATTCAAGTTTTTAAGCTTTATAAACTCGTTAAAGGATAATTTAATTTTTGCTGCTTTAAAATTTATGTTTTCGTAGGGTGGAGTAGCGGTTACCATTAATGGCGCATCTTCATCTCTTGGACCACCGTCGGGTCTGCTTGTTCTTGCACAGTTTACTAAAACGAGTGTAACGGCAGTGAAAAATAAAATTTTAAGCGTGTTTTTCAAGAGGTGTAATTTAGTTACAAATAAACAATTTATTTTTTAGTTTTTAATGTTAAAATTAACTCGCAAGTGACATTGTTAAAATACTAATTTTAATGTTCGGAGCCTTTAGTAACTCTTTGCTACAAGCTTCCAAAGTAGCTCCAGTGGTAAGTACATCATCAATTAATAAAATATGTTTATTAGAAAAAAGAGTGGTATTCAGTAAAGAAAATTTAGATTCATTGTTTTCAAACCGCTCAAAACGTTGTTTTAAAGTTTGTGTTTTTGTAGCATCTATTTTTAAAAGGATGTTTTGCTTAAGCGGTTTTTTTAAGTAAAAACTCAAACGCTCTCCAAATTTTGTAAGTTGGTTGTATCCTCTTTTCTTTAATTTCTTGGGATGAAGAGGTACGAGAACAATAAAATCGACTTCTGTGAATTGTTTATTTTCAAAAAGAAGTTCGCCAATCCAATTGCCAAGAAACGTCCCGATATTTTCATTTCCGTTGTATTTTAATTCATGAATCAGTTTTTTTGTTTTTCCTTCTTTAGTAAAAGATAATAAGGTATTTGCCTCTTCTAATGGGATTCTACCATTGAATTTCCTCAAAATTTCATTATCAGAAGCATCGTTATAAAACAACACAGGCAAATCATGTCGGCAAATTAGGCACGCAATGATTTCATTTTCATAAAGTTGATCATCACAAATTAAACATAATTTTGGAAAAAAAATTTGGAATAGGTCTTCTATAATTTGTATTTTCACAGAGGTTTTTTATCTAAGTTACAAAAAATAAATAAATTAAATAATTTGACAGATACAATCAAGTTTTTTAAAGAAGCCGTCAAAATACTAAAAACATCTGGCACAGTAATGCCCAGTTCTTCTTTTTTGGCAAAAAAAAATGTTGCAGAATATTCATTTTGCTTCAGCCGACATTATTGTAGAATTAGGTCCAGGAAACGGAGCCATTACAAAATTTATTTTAAGAAAATTACACCCAACAGCGACATTAATTTGTTTTGAAATTAATGATAATTTTTACAAAACTTTAATTAAAATTGAGCATTCTCAGTTAATTGTGATAAAGGCCTCTGCCGAAAACCTCAATGAAGAATTGCGGAAAATAGGTGTCTCAGAAGTAAATCATATCATTTCTAGCTTGCCTTTAACGATTATTCCTGAAAAAATAACAGATATGATTTTAATCCAATCCTATCAACTTTTAAAACAGAACGGGACCTATACGCAATATCAATACAGTCTGTTTTACCATAAAAAACTAAAAGTATTTTAGGGATTCCATTTCTTTAAAATTCGAATTATTAAACTTTCCTCCAGCATTCATTTATTTATGTAAGAAAGTACGCTGATTTTTCTTGATAACTTTTTAGATTCGTTTATATTTGCCTTAATTATGACAAAACAAGAAGATCAATTTAAAAAAGTACTATCGCACGCTAAAGAATATGGTTATGTATTTCAATCAAGTGAAATTTATGATGGTTTAAGTGCAGTGTACGATTACGCTCAAAATGGTGTTGAGTTAAAGAAGAATATTAGAGATTATTGGTGGAAAGCAATGGTACAAATGCACGAGAACATTGTTGGGATCGATGCCTCCATTTTAATGCATCCTACAACATGGAAAGCTTCTGGTCACGTAGATGCTTTTAATGATCCGTTAATCGACAACAAAGCTTCAAAAAAACGCTACAGAGCAGATGTTTTAATAGAAGACTACTGTGCTAAAATTGAAGGAAAAATCAATAAAGAAGTAGACAAAGCGGCAAAACGTTTTGGAGATACTTTTAATAAAGAAGAATTTTTAGCAACTAACGGAAGAGTTGTTGGTTACCAAGAAAAGATAAATACCATTCTTGCAAGAATGGGTGCTTCCTTAGAAAAGGAAGATTTAGTTGATGTAAAAGCATTAATTGAAGAATTAGAAATAGCAGATCCTTTAACCGGGTCAAGAAATTGGACAGATGTAAAACAGTTCAATTTAATGTTTGGCACCAAGTTAGGTGCTTCAGCAGAAACTGCTATGGATTTGTATTTGCGTCCAGAAACGGCACAAGGAATTTTTGTGAATTTTCTTAACGTTCAAAAAACGGGTAGAATGAAAATTCCATTTGGAATTGCACAAACTGGAAAAGCCTTTAGAAATGAAATTGTTGCAAGACAATTTATTTTTAGAATGCGTGAGTTTGAACAAATGGAAATGCAGTTTTTTGTAAAACCAGGAACACAAAAAAAATGGTATGATCAATGGAAAGAAACCCGCTTAAAATGGCATCTTTCTCTAGGAATGGGGGCTGAGAACTATCGTTTTCACGACCATGATAAATTAGCACATTATGCCGATGCAGCAGCAGATATAGAGTTTAAATTTCCATTTGGTTTTAAAGAATTAGAAGGGATTCACTCACGCACCGATTTTGATTTAAAAGCGCATGAAGAATTTTCTGGAAAGAAGTTGCAATACTTTGATCATGAGGAAAATAAAAGTTACACCCCATATGTGGTAGAAACCTCTATTGGTTTAGACCGTATGTTCTTAGCTGTTTTTTCAAATTCACTACAAGAAGAGGCCTTAGAAAACGGAACAACGCGTACTGTTCTAAAATTACCAGCAATTTTAGCACCTTATAAAGCCGCTATTTTTCCACTCGTGAAAAAAGATGGATTGCCAGAAGTTGCTCGCAAGATTATGGACGATTTAAAATGGTATTTCAACGTTTTTTATGACGAAAAAGATGCCGTCGGGAAACGTTATAGAAGACAAGATGCAGCAGGAACTCCCTTTTGTATTACGGTAGATCACGAGACATTAGAAGACAATTCTGTAACCATTCGTCATCGAGATACCATGGAGCAAAAAAGAGTCAAAATTACGGAGTTAAAGGAGTTAATACAGTCAGAAGTTGCTGTAAAAAATTGGCTTCAAAGAATGTAGTTTTGTAAGACATTTATAAAAGTAAAAAACCTCACTAATCTAGTGAGGTTTTTTTATGAAGGTATTATTTAATTAAAATTTCCATCCAACATTTACGCCCAATCTTGGCACCAAAATAGGAGAATTGGCACTGAATAGATTTCGACCAATACCGCCATACACATCCACCAGAAAACCACTTTTTGAAATGTATTTAGCCCCAAATGAGATGCCCAAAGCGCTGTCAGAGTACTTCTCATAACTATTTGGAGACCCATCTAATTCAATTTTTTTATAACCAGAACTAATTCCGAAGAACCCTTCCCCAAAAAGGTTCCAAGTTCTGTCCGATGTAAAATAATGACGTAAGTAAGGAGTTACCATACTTTCTTCATTATATCTAAAGTCTGCAGATTTTTGTTCAAAATTATACAAACCAGAAATTCCAACCGAAGTATCTCCATTAAGATAGTATTCGTAAGAAACGTCGATTGTTTTTAAGACCAATGCATTTGCAATATTTAATTTCACTACTTGCTGTGCAAGTGAAATCGTAGAAACAAAGATGCTGGTGATTAGAAGTATTTTTTTCATAGTATCTTATTTTAGATCAAATTTACGAAATTAAGATGACTTAAAATCGGTAACCAAGTGAGATTCCACCTCTACCAACTGCTTCAATAGAACTGTTGTCGCCCCCTATGTTTCTCCCTATCCCTAGATAGATCTCGGTCGTAAATCCTCTTTTCGTTATAAATTTACCTCCAGCAGAAATTCCGACAGCAAAATCGGTTTGATCTTCTTGCCTGTAGTAGCCATTTCCATTATAATCATAAGTTTCACTCTCATAGGTGTGTAACATACCAAAACCCTCTACAAAAAAACCTCTCGCATATTGGTTTGAAAAATACCTTCTATAAAAAGGAGTTAAAGATGATTTTCTATAATTATTGAATTCTTCACTATCATTAAGAGTAATCAATGCTGCGAGCCCAAAAGAAGATTCCTCATTAATTAAATACTCATAAGAAATATCCAACCATTCAAAGGCAAGCAAGCTCACGCCATTAATTTTAACTTCATGTTTTTTGTTTACATCCTGAGGAAATTCAGGAGTTTCTTCTGCTGTTTTTTCTTGTGCAAGTGTAATTCCGCTAACTAGTAGGCAGACAAATAATGTAATTTTTTTCATTTTCTTATTTTTTTAAAGTAACAATTTATTGTACAATAAGTGTGCCAAAAAAAATTAAAACAGCGCTTTTAATTGGATGTTTCCTGTGTGAATTATTTTAGAATTTTCGCTTTTCCTTCCCAAATAGCTTAGATTTAAGTTTAGGAAAGCATTTAGTTTTTGGCTGTAGAGCAAGTTCCAAGTGTAGTTTTTCCCTGGTTGCAAACCTTCTAACATTTGATAGGCAACGGGTGTATTTATATTTCCACTAAAATCATTTAAAGAAACAGTTGCATTTGCACTAATTTGATTTTTCTTTTTACTGATATAAAAATAATCCAATCCAAATTTTTGTTGTTTTAAAGTTTCAAAATCTTGCAGGTTATTCACCTTATTTTTAAAGTGATAAAAAGCAGAAAAACGATGGTCTTTATTATAAGAAAATGAAATCTTAGGTTGGATTTCTTTAGCAGAGATTTCATAATTTCTACTATTGAAGTTTTCTGTTTTCAAATCATTTTCAGACAGTTTCACCATCAAGTCAAGCAACCAGAAATCGGCGAATTTGTGGTTAAAATCTATTTGTGTCTGTTGTATGTTGTTTTCTTGATTTCCAATAAAGTATTGTTGCAGATTCTTAGAGTTCCCAATCGTAAAAGTGGTGCTGTATTTTTGTAGATTTCGATTAAAATAAAGTTGATTTCTAAAGTTGTAATTCAGTCCAATTAGCTTGTTTTTATCAAAATCAAAAGGATTGAAATTAAAAGAACTCCCAATTCGTTCTTGTTCATTGTCTGTTGCTAAAAAGGTTTGATTGCTCCAATGAGAAAGTAGCTTTCTAAATCCATTTTTGTTTTTCCATTTCGCGAAATTAACCCCTATGGATTGTTGCCATTTTGAACGTTGTGTTGCAATAAAACGCAAATTAGGGAGTGGAACTCTTAAATAATTAGCTTGGTCTTGAAACTGTGCGATTTCAAATTCATCAAAATCTTGCACACTGTCATTATTATAATCGATCCAGGTATAAAAACCTTGACCAATTTCTGTTTTTACATAAATATAATCTTGCCGAGCAACATTTCCTGAAGAGGTTTCATAAGTAATCTTTAGATTTACGAAATCATTCAGTAACTTTTGGTGATACACTATTTTAGAATTCAGAGATTTTTTATCAGTCGTAAAGTTGTTCTGTGTAATTCTATAATTTGCATACACGGATAAGTCCGCCTTTTTGGTGTCGATTAATTTCGAGTTGAGGTAGAATGTTTTTCTGTTATTAATTTCTGTAAATCGATTTGATTTTATACTGTCATTGTTTCTGAAATTAACGCCAAACTTCGCAAACACTTTGGCAGTATCTCCAATACCCATATAGGCTTCGTATTCTTTAAATTGGTGACTGGTGTTAATGTATTCTAGGTTGCTATCTTTTCTATCATTTTTCTCAATACTAGTAAATGCACCCATCCAACTTTTAGAAAAATGATGCAATACATTTGCCTTTGCTCTAAAAAAAGAATTGTTTTCTATTGAAGATGTATTTTCTAAGAGGCTTATCTCCGTAGAAAAAAGAGTTTTATTGAAGTTGAGTTTTGATGAAATTTCATGTTTATTTCCCTTAAAAGAGTTATTGTAACTTAAGTTATTGTATCGATATGAAACAAAATCATTCTTTTTATTCTGAAGTATAAATGCTGATTGAAAGTAGTTTTTTGTAGCATTGTTGCTTACAATGTTCCAGTCTCTATTAAATTCTACAGGTTCCCATCTTTGTGCCGTTCTAAAATTTTGTTGTACATATTCGTGATTAATAGTACTTTTTAATTGCCATTTTTTATCAACTAAAATTTGTTGCCAACCAATTTTTGCAGCAATGGCAGTATTTTGATTGTCGTCGATGGTAGAAAATAAATTCGCATCATTATTACTCAATGCAATTTCTGAGTTTATTGTCGTTTTCTCCGATGGTTTATAGTCCGATTTTACGATAAAAACCTGAACTTTAGATGGAGCAATTAACTTTATTATGGGATTGTAATTTCCCAATTGAATACCAACATATTCAAAGATGGGACCAGAGGCTACAGTCCGTAGAAGGCTATAATCACCAGCATTCACTCCCACATTCGTAAACCTTACCGTATAGAGTTCATCCGTTGGATTGGTTGAATATTCAAAGATTTGTACCGTCCCGTTGACAGCCTTTTTATATAAAATTTTGTTTTCAGAATACTCATCAACAAAAGCATTTTCAGAAACCATTAAATCGGTATTGTTTCCTGCGTTTGCTAAAATTTCTTTTTGATTGTCTGACAGGGCTTGTTGTAAAGGTTGGTTCTTAGCATCGTTTTCACTGTAAAAATAACCGCTAATATTTAGTTTTTCACTTGTATAATTTACCTCTTCATAGGTCACAAATCGCGTATAATTCCGATCAGAATACTGGAAATCAATCCAAATTCGCATGTCATTGGTTATCGGAAACGTCGTGTTAAAAGTAATTTCAGACAAGTTGTAATCAATCGTATATGCTTTGTTTTCGCCAGCTTCTATGATGACACCATTTACATACACACTTTCACTACCAGCAACCATTACAATTGCGGTTTCGTTGTTGGGACCTACTATTTTGTATGGCCCTTGGTTCCCCTCCACACCAACCACTGTAAAAGTGCTAAACTTCCCTCTTGCAACCGCACCCGAAGCAACGATGTTTAAATCTTCATTTAGTGTTGCTTCCACTTGCAAACCAGCAATTTGCTTATTAAACCTCATGAAGTAACTCTCCTGATTTTTTAAGCTGATATCTCCTGCTTTTATTTTCCAATTGTCACTATACAATTCAATAAAAATTCGATCAAAATCAGTAATGTTTTGCGAATACCCATTTTCTTGTAACGGAATGTTGGTATCAAAAATATTGGCTCTGATGTTTACCGAACTTGATATCTTACCGGATATTTCTAAATCCAATGCCGAGTTGGTTACTGTATTTTGATTGTTTCCAGATGTAACGCCTCTCGTTAAATAACCTTTGGTTTTTAGCCCTTCAAAAAGTTGAATATCACTTGTTTTTTTAGTAGTTGTAAAACTATACAGTGGTCCTGTATTTGTGTTATTCGGAACAATTAAATTTTTATCAAAAGGAGCATATATTTTGGTGACGAATTCGGGAAACCGAAAATACTCGACTGTAATTTCAGTATATTTTTTTGAATCAATAATCAAAATTGCCTTCAGAAAATCAATTTGATATTCTTGTGGGTCGATTACTTTCTGAAGCTTGTTTCGTACTTTAAAACGTTGTGAATTGATGTTTGTAGTTTCTATCTGAACCGTATCCTTTTGAATGCGAAATGTTTTACTTCTAAAGTCCTTAGATACTGTTTGCCCTTGGATCTTAGATCCAATAAGTAGTAGCAGCAAGAACAATAAATTTTTGTACATCTTGTATTTAAGATACTAACGTGAAAATATCTTTTTTAATATCTGAAAGATTAAAAAAGGGATTGTTGTTTTACTGGGTTTTCGTGATCTAAAAGCCATTTTTTACGCCAAACTCCCCCAGCATAACCTGTTAGTGAGCCATCCGATCCAATCACACGATGGCAAGGAATGATAATCCAAATTGGGTTTTTGCCATTGGCAGCAGCTACGGCGCGTATGGCTTTTACATCTCCAAAGGATTTACTCTGTGCTAAGTAACTTTTCGTTTTTCCGTAGCCAATTTTAAGCAAAGATTTCCATACTTTTATTTGAAAAGGAGTTCCCTTTGGATTGACCGTCAAGTCGAAATGATCTCTTGTTCCTTCAAAATATTCTTGCAACTGAGCAACACAAACTTGCAAACACTCTGGGACACTTGTGGAGGATTCAATTGCATCGTCTAATACTACAATCGATTGAATGCCGTTTTTATCTCCAACAATTTTTGCGGTTCCTATAGGAGTTTTGTAATATGCTGTTTTAGATTCCAAAGATGTCTTTTGAATTTTGTGTTGTGATTGCTGCAATTTCATTAAAAGATAAACCATAGAGGTCTACCAACTTATCGATGACCTTTGTTATATAGCTACTTTCATTCCTTTTTCCTCGATAGGGTACTGGCGCTAAATAGGGTGAATCTGTTTCCAAGACAATGTGTTGGAGTTCAATTTCATTTAAAAAAGTATCAATCTTTCCATTTTTAAAAGTAGCAACCCCGCCAATTCCTAATTTCATATTGTATGAAATTGCCTTTTTTGCTTGCTCTAAAGTTCCCGAAAAACAATGAAAAATTCCGAACAAGTCATCCCCCTTTTCTGTTTCAAGCACCTCGAAAATTTCATCAAAGGCCTCTCTGCAATGAATTACAATCGGTAGTCTTTTTTCTTTCGCCCATTCTATCTGTGTTCTAAAAGCCTCTTTTTGTTGTTCCAGAAAGGTTTTGTCCCAATACAAATCGATTCCTATTTCGCCAATGGCAAAGAAATTCCGTTGATCAATCCATGATTTTACCAACGCCAATTCATCTTTGTAGTTTTCCTTTACAGAGGTAGGGTGCAAGCCCATCATTAAAAACACCTCATTGGGGTGTTTTTTCTCTAAGTCCAACATTCGTTCAGTGTAACTACTGTCTATGGCAGGAATAAAAAAACGGGAAACACCAGCTTCTTTCGCGCGCTGCATCATAGCAGCTCGGTCTTCGTCAAATTGTTCTGAATATAAATGGGTGTGCGTATCCGTAATCATTAAAAATGTATTTTTGTCAAACTATGTTTCGTACAAAAATACAGTAAATGACAAGTTTAAAAAAGATACTTAAGAGAAAGAACTACCTAAAAATTAAATTGAAGAAAATGAGCACTAATCATTTAGAACTCAAAGCCTCCATAAACGGTGTGCAAGGGCGTTTTATTTTAGATACAGGTGCTTCCAACTCTTGTGTAGGATTGGATTTAATCTCTTTTTTTAATTTGGAGGCGCATGAAAGTGAAACCAAGGCTGCTGGTGCGGGTGCTACAGATATGGAAACACTACAGTCGGAAAACAACTCTCTTAAAATTGGTGCTTGGCAACATAAAAATTGTCATTTGGTCTTGTTTAATTTAGAACACGTAAACACTGCTTTAACACAACACAACGGAAAAGAAGTACATGGAATTATTGGTGCGGATGTTTTAGAGAAAGGAAAAGCGATTATTGATTATGAAAAGCATTTTTTGTACCTAAAGAAACCTAAAAAATGGCATTGAGTTCGTATCTTTGAAAAATTAAAAAAAGAAAGACATGAGTTTGCAGCAAGAGATAATGGATCAAATGAAAGTAGCCATGAAGGCTAAAAATGCGATTGCTTTGCAAGCGTTAAGAGCTGTGAAGGCCGCTTTTTTATTAGCCA
The DNA here is from genome assembly GCA_949519155.1 of Polaribacter sp. SA4-10. GTDB lineage: Bacteria > Bacteroidota > Bacteroidia > Flavobacteriales > Flavobacteriaceae > Polaribacter. The sequence continues at coordinate 10,902 of CATIQU010000027.1, read as the reverse complement.
GAACCGAAACTGGTGCTGCTGAAGAATTGTCTGAAGAGCAGGCTATGAAAATCATTCAGAAGCAAGTAAAACAAAGAAAAGACAGTGCTGCCATTTTCTTAGAACAAGGAAGAAAAGATTTAGCAGATCCAGAATTGGAGGAGATTGCTGTTTTAGAGCAATTTTTACCCGCTGCTTTATCTGAAGAGGCTTTGGAAAGTATTGTTGTTGCTACCATTGCAAAAGTGGGCGCAGCTGGAATGAAAGACATGGGAAAGGTTATGGGAATGGTCTCAAAAGAAGTAGCCGGTCAAGCAGATGGAAAACTAATTTCGCTGTTGGTGAAAAAGCATTTAATGTAATAAGATTTTAAAAAGGCCCAGTAGTTCAACTGGATAGAATATCAGATTTCGGCTCTGACGGTTGGGGGTTCGAATCCCTTCTGGGTCACAATTTAATAAAGAAAGAGTTACATGTCTTTTGTAACTCTTTTTTTATGTTTTAAAAGTAGATAAGGTGCAAACTCCGTTCCTCAAAGATTCCTGACTTAGCGGAACAAATTGGTGTGCTATATGTATCCATATTTTAGTTGCTGAATAGTTAGTATCTTTGAGTTATCAACCAATTACAATTTCCATTCATGATTTTATTTTTTCAAGCCGCTTTAATTGTAGTCACTTTTGTCACTTTATTATGGATCTGGAGTGTGTTTATTAAAAACGTCAGTATTATTGATGTTTTTTGGGGTTTCAGCTTTGTAAGTGTCAATGTGTTTTATGCCTGTATGTCTGGAGATTCTTCAGCAAGAAAACTGTTAGTTTTATCACTAGTAACTATTTGGGGCTTGCGGCTTGCGATTTATTTAGCTATCAGGAATCGTGGTAAAGGGGAGGATTTTAGGTATCAGGAGTTCAGAAAAAGTTATGGACCTAAACGCTATTGGTGGTTTAGTTTCTTCCAAACATTTTTATTACAAGCGAGTCTCATTATGATTATATCGCTGCCTCTTTTAGGAATTCATACGAGTACCAATTCTGGTGCTTTGAATGGCCTGGATTATTTAGGAATTATAGTGTGGAGTGTCGGTTTTATTTTTGAAGCAGGCGGAGATTATCAGTTAATGCGCTTTAAGCAAAATATAAAAAACAAAGGAAAGGTTTTAGATACTGGATTTTGGAAATACACCCGCCATCCAAATTATTTTGGTGATGCTGCAGTTTGGTGGAGTTATGCAATTTTTAGTGTTGCTTCCGGTAGCTATTGGCAGGTAATAGGTGCTATTATAATGACCTTATTAATTATTAAAGTTTCGGGAGTGCGCTTACTTGAGAAAACCTTAAAAGACACAAAGCCTTTATATAGAGATTATATAAAAAAAACCAATTCTTTTTTACCGTGGTTTCCTGAAAAATAAATAATTATGGATTTTAGCACTAAGAATATTCTATTTTTTATCTTTATGGCTTGGGGGTTTCCGTTGGGATACTACAGAAGTAAATTTCGAAAAATTATCTATGAGACAGATAGCTGGACCATCAATATCAAACCTTTTTTTTGGAAAGAATTAAAAGGATTGTTTGGGAATCTCTATCCAGAAAACCTTCAGTATAAAAAATTTAGAAATTTCTATTTATTTTATCTCAGTATTTACTTGTTTTTGTTGGTCGCTTACCTATCTGCTTGATTTTATTACTTAAAGGTAAAACACAATAATTACGATTTGTTTTTATGAGTATTCTGATGTCAATTCATCCACAATCAATCCATCTTGTAAGGTGCCAATAACTCCCATGGCTGCTCTTTCTCCAGCAATCATCGCTGCGTTTAAAGAACCATTTAAGAGCTGATCTCCCGCTAAAAAGATGGAAGAAGTCAGTTTTGTTTCAGTACTTGAGAGTTCGTATTGAAGGTTGTCTAGTTTTGGTAAGCCCTTTTTAATTTGATAATGTTTGATGAATTTTGGATTTACAATCCCACAAAAAACATGCAGTTCTTCAATGACTTTTTCAATGAGTTTTTCTGCTGTTAAATCGTGATTTTTAACAACAGTAATCGATAGTAATTCCTTGCCTCCTTTCGTTTCAGTTGAGATTGAAGTGTTGTAAAAAATATTGTTAATCAATGCGTTTTCGTCAGCAATTAAACCGATGATGGGTCTCTGAATGGTTCTTTTTGAAGTTTCAAAATACAAGGTGTCACAACTCTTCCAGTCCGTTTCTTGGTTTTTAAGATTGGCAACCAAATGACTTGCTTCTGTGGCAATGATGGTAAAATGACTTTCTATTTCTGAACCATCTTGTAAAATAACAGTCTTGTTTTTTACTTCTTTTACTGGAGAATTCAACACTATTGTTGTGTTTTTTAAACCGTCCTTTAATTGATTCGAAATGGCATGCATACCAGCTTTTGGTATAGTTGCCAAACCGTCTCCAAACATTTTATAGACAAATTCGAACATTCTACTCGAAGTTTCTAAATTGGGTTCTAAGAAGATACCGCTAAAAAAAGGTTTGAAAAAATCATGTAGCATGGCTTCCGAAAAACCAAGCGTTTGCAAATAAGTTAAGGTAGTTGTTTCAGGGGTTTTAAAAATATCGGAAATCGATTTTTTCTTTAAATAGTTATTAAGTTTTAAGATTTTGAGTTTATCAGAAAAAGTACCAATCGTAGCAAAAAGTGTTGGGAATAGCAGCGAGAAATTACGCAACGGATCTCCAATGGTTTGTGATTTTCCATTTTTAAAAATAGTAGCACCCGGCAATAATTCCTGAAGTTCTAAAGCTTTAAAATCTAAGTATTTCTTTGCTGCTGGATAGGAAGTTAATAGTACTTGAAAACCATGGTCTAGCTGATACCTTTGTACGGTATCCGATTTTACACGACCACCAACCGTTTTAGATGCCTCAATAATGATAGTAGAATAACCATTGTTTTCCAGTACTTTGGCGGCGATTAAACCACTCACTCCTGCACCAATAATGTGTATTTTATAAGCTGATTTCTCCATTCTGTTCTTGTTTTAGTTTTGCTTTCTTCTTCAAGTAGCTTGCAACAATTCGTTGCACATCTCGATTGTCTTTTTTGGGTTGTACAAAAAATTGATAATCCTCAGGTTGTGTCAATTGTGCTGCTTGGTCTTTGTCTAAATATCCAAAGCCTTGATATATTCCATTCAAAATTAAAGCAAAACCAATTTCATTTTTAGCAATTCCCTTTTCTGTAATTACTAAATTTTCTGCGCCAATTCCAACCGACTTAATGGCTTCATTTACACGTTTATTATAGTCTTCTACTGTTTCTTTGTCGCAACAAATGCCTTTGCATTCTTTAAGTTGATAGTGAAAGCAACTCGATACATTGGTCTGTAAATGGCAATATTTTGGGCACAATTCAAATTCTTTGCACAGCTGCTCAATGTGTTTTCTACATTCTATAACAGTGTAGTATTTCATGATGGCATTTGGCGCTAACTTCAAGCGGTTGTATGCCAAATGAAGGATTCCTTTTTGATCTTCATACGTAAACAATCCTATAGCCTCTCCTGCGCGTCTTTGTGCTCTGTTGTATTTTGGGTAGTGTTGTTTTATCTCTGCAGATTCGTGCAAGAGTGCCAATAACTCGCTGCCAGTTGTAGTGTAGGTGATGTCTGCAGTTTCTTGACACATCGTAACTTCTTTCTTCTTTTTGTCATAAAAATGACTGATGACGCGTTGCTTTATATTGTTTGCTTTTCCAACATAAATAATTTCTTTTCCTACGTTTTTAAAATAGTAAACCCCGTGCTTTTCAGGTAGCTGATCAACAAGCTCTTTGTCTAAAAGTGGAGGTAAAGTGGCTTGCCTCGATTTTGGGTTTAAAAAAGAATTGATGGTAAAGTTGTCATCTCTTTTTAGCAACCTTTTAAACAGTTCAACCGTTGCCTCTACATCGCCTCTTGCGCGGTGTCTTGCTGAAATAGGAATGCCTTCATCTGCACAAATATTCCCTAAACTATAGGATCGAAGTCCCGGAATTATTTTCCGTGACAAACGAACTGTACAGAGTTTTTTTCTTTTAAAATCAAACCCCAAACTTTTAAATTCTGCGTGAATGATGTTGTAATCGAAATTGACATTGTGCGCTACAAAAATACAGTCTTTGGTAATTTCTGCAACTTTTTTTGCAATCTCGTAAAACCTGGGCTGGCTTCGAACCATTGCTTGGGTAATTCCAGTAAGATTTGTTATAAATGCAGGAATGGGTGCTTCTGGATTAACCAACGTTGTAAATTCGTCGAGTACCTTTTCTCCATCAAAAATAAAAATGGAGATTTCGGTGATCTTTTGCCCCTTGTGTCCATTTCCTGTAGTTTCTATATCTACAACTGCGTATCTTCTATCCAATACTATTTTTTAAATCTGCAATGGTTTCTGTAGGGTTTTCTGCACCAAAAACATAGCTTCCAGCGACCAAAACATTGGCGCCGGCTTCTATTAATGCATTGGCGTTTTTATTGGTAACACCACCATCAATTTCTATCTGACATTCGGATTTAGTGAACTCAATCAAGTGTTTTAATTGTGCAGTCTTTTTGTAGGTATTTTCAATAAAAGATTGTCCACCAAAACCAGGGTTTACACTCATAATACATACTAAGTCTAAGTCTTGAATAATGTCTTCTAAAACCGCTATTGGTGTGTGTGGATTTAAGGCAACTCCAGCTTTCATTCCTGCTGCTTTGATGGCTTGAACGGTTCTATGTAAATGGGTACACGCCTCGTAATGAACGGTTAAAATATTGGCTCCTAAACTTGCAAAAGTTTCAATGTATTGATCTGGATTGACAATCATTAAATGCACATCAATTTTTTTTGTAGCATGCTTAGCGATGGCTTTTAAAACGGGCATTCCATAAGAAATGTTTGGAACGAATACGCCGTCCATAATATCAATGTGAAACCAATCGGCTTCACTGTTGTTTACCATTTCGATATCGCGTTGTAAATTGGCGAAATCTGCCGCTAAAATTGAAGGTGCTATTAAATTACTCATCTGTTAGTTGTTGTGTGTTTGATACTGTAAAAATAGGGATATAAAACAAAAAACTCTCGAAATTAATTCGAGAGTTTTACAAGTTTTATTTACATAAATGTCTATCCAAGATAGGTCATTAAAATTTTACTTCTTGAGGTATGTTTTAATCTTCGGATTGCTTTTTCTTTAATTTGACGCACACGTTCACGTGTTAAGTCGAATGTTTCACCAATTTCTTCTAAGGTCATCGGTTGATGCTCACCTAAGCCAAAGTATAATTTTACAACATCTGCTTCTCTTGGTGTTAAAGTTTCCAAGGCTCTGTTAATCTCAATGCGTAAAGACTCGTGCAATAATTTTCTATCTGGGTTTGGAGATTCTCCTGAGTTTAATACATCGTATAAGTTTGAATCTTCTCCTTCAATTAACGGTGCATCCATTGATACATGTCGTCCAGAATTCTTCATCGATTCTTTTACGTCATTTACAGTCATGTCTAATTTCTTAGCAATCTCTTCTGCACTTGGAGGACGTTCGTTTTCTTGTTCTAAGAAAGCGTACATCTTGTTAATTTTATTAATAGAACCAATTTTATTTAATGGCAAACGAACAATTCTAGACTGTTCTGCTAATGCTTGTAAGATTGATTGACGAATCCACCATACGGCATAGGATATAAATTTAAAACCTCTCGTTTCATCAAAACGTTTTGCAGCTTTAATTAAACCTAAGTTTCCTTCATTAATTAAATCAGGTAAGGTTAATCCTTGGTTTTGGTATTGTTTTGCAACCGAGACCACAAACCTTAAATTCGCTTTTGTTAACTTCTCTAAAGCACCTTGATCTCCAGCTTTTATCAACTGTGCCAATTCTACTTCTTCATCTGCAGTAATTAAATCTACTTTACCAATTTCTTGTAAATATTTGTCTAACGATGCAGTTTCTCTATTGGTTACCTGCTTTGTAATTTTAAGCTGTCTCATTGAAGTATCAAAAAAATATTAGGGGGTTCATATCTGTTCTCAGTCTATTATACGTTTCAAACAATTACTTTGTTACAAAATGAAGGTGTTTTTTTGAAAAAATGTTTTGTGTGACCTTTTTTTGGAATAAAAAAAGAGACCTTTTAAGGTCTCTTAGATATTTGAATAAAAATTATTTTTTAGAATAACCCATTGATTTGTGCGTCAATTCGATCAATCACATAACCTAAATCTTCTGGTTTTTCTACGAAATCTAAATTGTCTACATCTATGATTAACAACTTTCCTTTGGTGTATGTCGAAATCCAAGCTTCGTATCGTTCGTTTAAACGACTTAGGTAGTCAATACTAATTGAGTTTTCGTACTCTCTTCCTCTTTTGTGGATTTGACCTACCAAGGTAGAAATGTCTGCACGCAAGTAGATTAATAAATCGGGAGGTGTTACTAGTTTTTCCATCAACTCAAATAAAGAGCTATAATTCCCGTAATCTCTATTGGTCATTAGGCCCATTGCGTGTAGGTTCGGCGCAAAAATATGTGCGTCTTCGTAAATCGTTCGATCTTGTATAATTTTCTTACCTGTTTCGCGTAATTCTAAAATTTGACGAAAACGACTGTTTAAGAAATAGACTTGTAAGTTAAATGACCAACGCTCCATTTTTGAGTAAAAATCATCTAAATAAGGATTTTCGTCAACAGCTTCGTAATGTGGTTTCCAGTTATAATGTTTAGCTAAAAGTTTTGTAAGCGTAGTTTTACCTGCGCCAATATTTCCTGCAATTGCAACGTGCATAAATTAAATATTAGAGGTTTGGTTGGTTCGATAAAGGTAGTAAATTTTTGCCATTAGATGTTCATTAGCAAATCAATTTATAACCAAATTCTCCAATATTTACGATTTGAATGGTTGCTGTTTTTTCAAAATAGTATTTTTGGATTATTGCACTAAAGTTGTTAAAAGCTGTTAAATGTGTAACCGTTTTAATTTAATTTCTAACTTTGTACTCAATTAAAAACATGATACCTTATGAAAACTGCAATTTCAATTTTAATCGTTTTACTTTCTTTTGCGATGAACGCGCAAATTTTTTCTGGAAAAGCGATTTATAAAACAAGTAGAAAATCTAGTTTTTCTTTTGACACCGAAAAAAACTCTGGGATTTCTGATGAAATGCAGAAACAACTTCAGGCAAGAATTCAAAAAATGAACCAGAAAACATTTATTTTAAATTTTGACAAAAAAACGTCTACCTACAAAGAAGACGTCAAATTAGATGCGCCAAACCCTCAAGTTGGGGGTGCAGGTGTGATGATAATGTCTTTTGGAGGTTCAGGAAATGGGAGTGTGTATTTTAAGAACATCAATGAAAAACGTTTTGTAAATCAGACCGAAATCATGGGGAAGCGTTTTTTAGTAAAAGATAGCTTACCAACCTATCAATGGGACCTGTCTACAGAAACCAAAAATATCGGAAACTATACGTGTTATAAAGCAACTTTTACCAGAGAAGTAGAGAATAGGCAGATGACTTTTGGAGATGGAGAATCTAAAGAAGAAAAAAAGAAAGAAATAATCACAACAACGGCCTGGTACACTCCAAAAGTTCCTGTGAGAAATGGTCCAGACAACTATCAAGGGTTGCCGGGTTTAATTTTAGAAATAAATGACGGAGAAAGGTTGATTGTTTCTACAGAAATTGTCTTAAACCCTTCCGAGAAAACTGAAATTGTAGCACCCCAAAAAGGGGAAGTTGTTTCACAAAAAGGCTATGATAAAATTCAAGAAGAAAAGACTCAAGAATTGATGGAACGTTTTAAAGGAAGAAATGGCGTAAATACAGGGCATGGAGTCAATATAAAAATTGGAGGATAATTTAAGTTTGTTTATTTTTTAAACCCCCATTAAACTTTTAATTTCTTTTTAAGTCTAAGAGTAGCTAATTAACATTATTTTTGATAAAAAATTAATACTACTAATTTATGAAATCACTATTTACCACACTATTCGCTTTTGTGACCGTCTTTACTTTTGCACAAAACAATTTTCAAGGGAAAGCGGTTTATATGTCCAAAACATCTATGGATATGAGCCGATTTGATAAAATGCCAGAGCAACGTAAGAAACAGATGATGGCACGTTTTAAGAATTTTCTTGAGAAAACATATACGTTAAGTTTTAATAAAACTGAATCTTCTTTTAAAGAAGATGTAGCATTAGAAGGTCCTGGAGCTTCAGGTCCAAGTTGGGGAAGAAGCAACGGACAAGGTTCAATCTATAAAAGTCTAAAAGACAAAAAAATGATTGAAGACGTTGAGCAATTTAGCAAACGTTTTTTAGTTGCAGAAGACATGGGGCAATTGGAATGGGAATTAGGAACAGAAACCAAAAAAATCGGAAACTATACTTGTTACAAAGCCACTTTAGTCAAAGAAGACACCAATGTAGATTGGGGAAGCATTTTTAGTAGAAGTGGAAACGATAAGAAAAAAGATTCTACAAATTCGAAGGCCAAAATGCCAGAGAAAAAAATGTTAACGATTACCGCTTGGTACGCGCCACAGATTCCAGTGAGTTCAGGGCCAGATAAATATTACGGATTGCCAGGATTAATTTTAGAATTAAACGCTGGGAGAACCACCATGTTGTGTACAGAAGTTTCAATTAGTTCCTCGGGAGTTTTAGAAATTAAAGAACCTAAAAAAGGAAAAGAAGTTTCAAGAGAGGAGTACACTCAAATTGTAAAAGAAAAAACAGAAGAGTTAAAAGAGCGTTTTAAAAGTAGAGGAAGTCGTGGTAGAGGAAGAGGCTACTAAAGTACAATTACTAATCAAAATATTTATATGAAAAAATTACTATTTATTGCCATTTGTATGGCATCATGGATTTCTACGGCTCAAATTGAATTGAAAGGAGTTGTGAAAGATTCTATTGGAAACCCTTTAGAAATGGCAAATGTAATTGCAATTGATACCATTGCAAAAAGAATTGCTTCCTATGGTTTTACAGACGGAAAAGGAAATTTTAAATTAGATTTAAAAAAGAACACCACCTACAATATAAAAATTAGTTATGTTGGTTTTAGAGATATAAGCGAGTTTTTAAAAACAACCGAAACCAATACCTCTAAAAATTACACCATGTCAGAAGACAACATGTTAGACGGTATTAATATTGTTTCTAAAATGCCCGTAACCATTAAAGGAGATACCATTATTTACAATGCAGATTCCTTTAAAAATGGTTCCGAACGTAAATTAGAAGACGTTTTAAAGAAATTGCCAGGGGTAGAAATAAACGATGCTGGTGAAATTGAAGTAGAAGGAAAGGTTGTTGAAAAGATAATGGTAGATGGAAAAGAGTTTTTTAGTGGAGACACCAAATTAGCCTCAAAAAACATACCCTCAAACGCAGTAGATAAAATTCAAGTTTTAAGAAACTACTCAAATGTAAATCAGTTAAGCGGTGTGCAAAATAACCAAGACAGAGTTGCAATTAATATTAAATTAAAAGAAGGTAAAAAGAACTTTTGGTTTGGAGATGTTACCGCAGGTGGTGGAGATTCCCCGGACACTGGATTGTATCTTTTTCAACCTAAATTGTTTTATTACACGCCAAAATACACCTTAAATGTAATTGGAGATGTAAACAATATGGGAGATGTTGTTTTAAGTAGAAGAGATCTTAGAGGTTTTGGTGGAAGTTTTCAAAGTCAGAGCCCATCCAACGGAACCAACATTAACATTGCAGATGCTGGAATTGGATTTTTAACCGCCAATGCAAGAAATGCAAATAGAATTGAAACAAAGTTATCTGCGTTGAATTTTAGCTACTCACCCAATAAGAAATTAGATTTAAGTGGATTTTTAATTTTCTCGAGCAATAGCAATGGACAAAGAAATATCAATGCGATTGATTATGTAGATCCAGATACACCAGATGATTTTGTTGATAACACAACAGATCAAACAAGTAATTCAGGATTGTTTCGATTTAATTCTACCTATAAGAAGGATTTTAACAATCAAATGAATTATAATGTATCTGGTCGTTTTACAAATGAATTCCGAATTAACGATGTAAACTCTTTGGTGTTAAGTGATATTACGGAATCAGAAAATGCAACACCATTTACCATAAATCAAGATTTAAGCTATTTCTATACCGCAAGTGAAACCAGTATTTTTGCATTAGAAGTAAAGCATTTATTGCAGGATGAAGATCCGTTTTATGTGGCTTCTTTAGAGAATGATCCGAATAACAACGATGATCTAGATAATGATGGTTTTGACGAAACAGCAGAAACTTTAGGATTGGATCAATCGAACCAGTTCTACAATTTAGAACAAGAAAGAAAAGTGAAATCGAATCAATTAGATGCGAAACTAGATTACTATTACATTTTAAATTCGAAGAGTAATTTGAATTTTGTTATGGGTACAATCTTAAGTAAGCAAAATTTCAACTCTCGCTTTTTTCAAAGGCTAGATAGTGGAAATGAGTTTGTGCCAAATCCAACGATTGAAGGAGTAGACAATACTAGAATTACAAACGATACTGAGTATAACTTTACTGATATTTATGGAGGATTAAGATATCGATTAAAATCAGGGATTTTCACCTTTACTCCTGGAGTTACCATTCACTCATATACTTCAAAGAACATTCAGTACGGTTCCGAAATGTTTCAAGATAAGTTTGCAAAACTATTGCCAGAATTTGATATGGTGGTGCAGTTTAAAAGAAGTGAGAGCTTGAACTTTACCTATAAAAAAGAAGTGAACTTTACAGACGTAAATCAAATAGCAAGAGGTTTAGTTGCCAATAGCTACAACTCCTTTTTTGCTGGAAATTCAGATTTAACAAATGCAAGTACACATAACTTAAGATTGAATTATAGAAGTTTTAACTTATTTGATGGAAGTAGT
>CATIQU010000026.1 GCA_949519155.1 Polaribacter sp. SA4-10 | reverse complement strand
TAAATGCTGAAGTAAGAAGAACATTAAGAAGAACGCTGAAAGCGCCATTGATACTTTTCTTCCAATTGAAGATTTAAAAAATCCGCTCATTGTATAATTAATTAAAATTTATGGGCAAAAATACGTCGAAACAACTCGAAAAACAAAGAATTTACAACGTTTTCGCTAGTATTTAGAGCTATTTTAAATAATTATCCCCAATTAAGATTTGAAGCAAAGCAAGATGACAAATTACTTTACTTCAAACGAACTTTCAGCACTGCCAATTTTTACAACATATTTTCCTTTTGGTAGATAGAAAACACCGTTTTTAGCCGCTTTTAAAATATCAGTTTCTGAACCCTTTTTTCGATTCGATTTCTCAAAGGCTCTTTTCCTTTTTTTAGAATAAGACACATCAAAAATCACTTCATTGTATCCTTTGTCTGCGGCAACAGTCATCGTGTTTACTTTGATTTCATCTTTAAAAATTGCAACCGTCACTTTTTTGGTAGAGTTCGAATAAAAAGGAATCGTCATTTCTGGTGTATTCGCTTTTCTCCAAGGACTCCAAGAACGTCCCCAAGAAGTATTTTTTCGAATATCTTTCACTGCAAAAATGTGTATCTGCTTTGCCAAAACATCTTCCGTCATTTTTTGCAAAGGAGCAATATCTGCTTTGTACAAACTACGTCCGTGTGTTCCAATTATCAAATGTTTTGCTGTGGGTTGAATCACCAAGTCATGCACAGCGACATTGGGTACGTTTTTACAAAACACTTCCCAAGACGCACCAGAATTCAGGGAAACATACACCCCATTATCAGTTCCTACATACAAAAGGTTTTCGTTTGCTGGGTCTTCCTTCACCACATTTACAGCTGAAATTGGAATGTTTGAACTAATGCTTTTCCATGTTTGCCCATAATCGTCTGAAACATACACATAAGAAGTAAAATCATCAAAACGATACCCGTTTAAAGTAACATATACACGCTCTTTTTTATGTTTTGAAGCGATGACTCTTGACACCCATAAATTTTTTGGTAAATCATTCGAAATTCGCGTCCAACTTCCACCACCATTTTTAGTAACATTGATATATCCATCATCGGAACCGACATAAATAACCCCGAATTGAAATGGGCTTTCAGAAATTGAAGTCAACGTTCCATAGGCTACATTTCCTTTCTTCCCTCCGGTGGTTAAATCCCCCGAAATGGTTTCCCAAGTTCCTCCTTTGTTAAGAGACCGGTGCAATTTATTTCCTCCTAAATATAAAATATCTTGATTGTGTTTTGAGAGATGAATCGGCGTTTGCCAGTTAAATCGGTATGGCGTTTCTCCTAAAGTATGTTTTGGTTGAATGTAGGTGTTCTTTCCGGTCGCTCTATTAATACGGTAATAGTTCCCAAATTGATACCCTGTATATACAATGTTCGGATTTCGATCGTCCACTTGCACTTGCATTCCATCTCCACCCATAATGGATTCATAGGGGTTTTTACCAGTTTGTTTCCATGCTTTATTTATTTTTGCATTGTTTGGGGCTACCCAAACTCCATTGTCTTGCAAACCACCATAAACATTGTAGTTTTTTTGATTGTCTGCATACACTGAGTAAAATTGCCCTACAGCAGGATCGTTTAACTTTGTCCAATTTTCACCATCATCATAAGAAAGGTTGAGTCCGCCATCATTTCCATTTAAAAGGTGTCCTGATTTTTTTGGGTTCACCCAAAGCGCTTGATGATCTGAATGCACGTTTTCTTTGCTAATAGATGTAAATGTTTTTCCGCCATCTTTCGATTTTATAATGGGAACACCCATTACATAAACACCATTTTCATCTTGTAGATCTACTCGTATTTCTCCAAAATAATAGCCATAAGAACTATATACACCGTCTAAAAAATTTTCATGTGTTTTCTTCCAAGACTTCCCTCCATTTGTCGTTTTAAAAACCTCTGCTCCGATTACCTGTGTATCAAAAAGCATCGAGTTGGCATCTTCTAAATAACTTGCTAAATCTATGGGTTTTACGGTTCCAACACGCAGCATTTGTTTTACGTTTTCGGCGCGGTATTTTTCTTGAAACCCGTTATTTTTTAGATAGGTGTTTAACTTTTTGTCTGTTAGTTGTAAGAAATCGCTCGAAGACATGGTTTTAAAATCTTCTTTTGTTAAATCGTCTGAGGGTTTTTTATCTTTGTTTTTTGGTCTTCTAAATTGACTGTCATGCAAAGCATATACCGTGTTTTCATTAAAAACGGCCAAGCCAATTCTACCTACACCACTTCCTGTAGGAAAACCACTTTTATCTGCAATTTTCGACCACGAACTCCCCGCATCGGTACTTTTATAAATGGCAGAACTACTTCCGTCACCGTCAAAATTCCAAGCCTTACGCGCTCTTTCCCATGAGGCAGCATACATCACATTAAAATTCTCTGGTGCTGCTGCAACTTCTATAATACCCGTTTCATTATTTATGAACAATGACTTTGTCCATGTTTTTCCACCATCAGTAGTTTTAAACACTCCTCTTTCTTCATTGGAAGAATATAAATGACCAATAACACCCACAACAACTTCATCGGCATTCTTTGGGTTGATTAGAATTCTACTGATATGATGTGCATCTGGCAAACCAACATTGGTCCACGTTTTTCCTTGGTCAGTAGATTTTAAAATTCCGATTCCTGCATAACTTGATCGGGAAGAGTTTTTCTCACCCGTTCCTACCCAAATCGTTCCAGAATTCCAGTCGACGGCAATATCTCCTACGTTTTGCGTTGGAGAATTATCTAGCACCGGCGTAAAAGTGGTTCCGTTATTATTGGTATACCACAAACCTCCTGAAGCGTAGCCTACATAAAATTCTGTTGTATTATCTGGATTTACAGCAACATCTGCAACACGTCCACTCATTACTGTCGGACCCATATTGGTGAAATTTATATTTTTGACCAGCGAGTTGTTTGCTAAGGTTGTTTTTTGAAGCAAGGCTTCTTGAATAAGCGCAGCATCTGTGGCTTGTTGTGCGAAAAAACTTATTGAAAAAAGAAATAAAATAAGGTGAAAAACAGCTTTCATAAGAGTCGAGGTTTGGTTTGAAGTGATGAAATTACTACTTGTAAAGTCAATAGCAAAAGAATTAACATAAAAAGCTCCGTAAAACTTTGCAAACCCTAAACTTAAAAGAATGTATCTTTGTCCCCAGAAACCGCTACATAAGGTGAGTTTCTTAAATAATTTCTATGACATTTTCAGATTTAGGTTTATCTTCAGCATTGGTGAAAGCCGTTGAAGAGAAAGGATATACCAAACCGTCTCCCATACAAGAAAAAGCAATTCCACATATTTTAGAAGGAAAAGATATTTTAGCTTCTGCTCAAACAGGAACTGGAAAAACTGCAGGATTTACCCTGCCTGTTTTACAGCATTTATCAGAAACAAAACATCCAAAATACAGACCCTTGCGTGCGTTGGTTTTAACACCAACAAGAGAATTAGCAGCGCAGGTTCATGACAACGTAAGAGAATACAGTAAGTATGTAAATATAAAATCGACGGTTATTTTTGGAGGTGTAAACGCAAAACCACAAATAGCAACCTTAAAAAGTGGTGTCGATATTTTGGTAGCAACACCTGGAAGACTGTTGGATTTACATGATCGAAAAGCACTTTCTTTTAAACGTGTAGAGATCTTAATTTTAGATGAAGCAGATAGAATGTTAGACATGGGTTTTGTGAGAGATATCAACAAAATCATTAGTTTTATGCCTTCAAAACGTCAAAACTTGATGTTTTCTGCTACTTTTTCAAATGACATTAAAAAATTAGCTTCTGGGATTTTAAGAAACCCTGTTTCTGTGGAAACGGCGCCGCAAAATTCAACAGCAAAAAAAGTAACCCATAAGGTTTATAAAGTTGATAAAAACAAAAAGACCGAGTTTACTATCAAGCTGATTAAAGACAACAACTGGACGCAGGTATTGGTTTTTACAAGAACCAAACACGGGGCTAATAAATTGACTGAGAAATTGGTGAAAGCGGGCATTTCTGCTGCTGCAATTCACGGAAATAAAAGTCAAGGTGCTAGAACAAAAGCGCTTCGAAATTTCAAAGACAATACCATTAAAATTTTAGTAGCTACCGACATTGCTGCACGTGGTTTAGACATTCCATTGCTTCCACATGTTGTGAACTTCGAATTGCCAAATGTACCTGAAGACTATATTCATAGAATTGGAAGAACAGGAAGAGCAGGTGCTGCAGGTGAAGCGATTTCTTTGGTATGTAGTGAAGAGGTTGAGTATCAGAACGAGATTGAAAAACTATTAAAAGAAAAATTAGAATCGAATATCGTGGAAGGTTTTGAACCGACAGATACGGCGGCGCCAAAAAGAGCTGCTACCCAAAGTAAAGGTTCTTTTGGAAAGAAGAAACCAGCTTCTGGCGGAAATAGACCAAAAAACAAACCGCATTTTAAAGGAAATAATACGACTCCTACTTCGGGGCGCGGAAGAACAGGTGCTCCAAAAAAGAAACGGACTTAGGGAATAAGAATCTTTTTTTTATAAAAATTACGTACCACATAATAATATTGAAAACAAAATCGGTATTACTGTGTGGTATTTTTTTGAATAAAAAAGTAAAAAAGCGCACTAAAACCAAGTGTACGTTCAATAAGAATTTTCCATTAGACGCGATTCTTGCAAATGAATTTGCGGCGAACTTCAATTCATTTTAAGTTACTGTTTATTATTGCTACCTTTGAGTTCTAAACACGTTTCCCATGAAGTACCAACCCATAAATTCAGTACTTTTTATAAAAAATCGTAAAAATTTCGCTTCGCTAATGAAGGAGAATAGCATGGCTATTTTTAATTCGAATGATATTTATCCGATTAGTGCAGACAGTACGATGCCTTTTGAGCAACATAGAGATGTCTTTTATTTGAGTGGTGTAGACCAAGAAGAAAGTGTGTTAATGCTATTTCCTGATTGCCCCAACGAAAACTTACGAGAGGTGCTTTTTTTAACGGAGACCAATGAACACATTGCGGTTTGGGAAGGAGAAAAACTAACCAAAGAAGCGGCGCATAAAACGGCAGGAATTCAAACCGTGTTTTGGCTGCAAGATTTAGAAAAAGTGTTGTTTGAAATGTCTTCATATGCAGCTACTTTTTACATCAACACCAACGAACATTACAGAGCCAATGTAGCTACAGAAACTCGTGAAGATCGTTTTACAAAATGGCTATTGGCAAAATATCCTGCACATAGTGTTGCCAAAAGCAATCCTATTTTACAGCGTTTGCGTGCCGTTAAAGATCCGATTGAATTGGATTTAATGCAGCAAGCTTGTGACATTACCGAAAAAGGTTTTAGAAGAATTCTAAACTTCATACAACCCGGTGTTTGGGAATATGAAATTGAAGCAGAATTGATTCATGAGTTTATTAAAAATCGCTCTAAAGGCTTTGCATACACCCCAATTATTGCAAGCGGAAACAACGCAAATGTATTGCACTATATCGAAAACAATCAACAATGTAAAGCGGGCGATTTAATCTTGTTTGATATTGCAGCAGAATATGCCAATTATAAAAGTGATTTGTCAAGAACGGTACCTGTTTCTGGAAAGTTTTCTGAAAGACAAAAAGCAGTATACAACGCAGTAAACCATGTAAAAAAAGAAGCAACAAAACTCTTAACACCAGGAACAATTTGGAAAGATTACCATGTTGAGGTTGGTGGAATTATGACGGCAGAATTGCTGAAATTAGGTTTGCTAGACAAAGCAGATGTACAAAATGAAGATAAAAAATGGCCTGCATACAAAAAGTACTTCATGCACGGTACCAGCCATCACATTGGCTTAGATACGCACGATTATGGATTGCTTCACAAGCCCATGGAAGCCAATATGGTGTTTACGGTAGAGCCTGGAATTTACATTCCTGAAGAAGGTTTTGGTATTCGTCTAGAAGATGATGTGGTTGTTCAAGAAAACGGAGCGCCTTTTAATCTGATGGGAAATATTCCTATTGAAGCGGATGAAATTGAAGATATTATGAATGCCTAATAAAAAAAGCGAGTTGAAAGACTCGTTTTTTTTATGCCAAAGAGTTGATAAATTGAATGGTGTGGTTGTTAAACATTTCTGGCTGTTCTACATTCACCACGTGCCCACAATTGTCTACCACAAAAAGTGAAGAACTGCTGTGTTTTGACACAATGTTTTTTATGGAAGGTAAAAATAAATGGTCTTCTGCACCCATCACATAAAAAGTAGGGATTTTAATGTCTTTTGCTCTAAAAAGTCTTAAAAGTGGGTTGATTTCTGAGGTTAATTTAAACCAACGAATAAATTCTTTTTGATATAATTTCTTCGCTTCGTTTACAAACAATAATCTCGATTTTTTATGATTTTTCTTTGGCATAATAATAAATGCAAAGAGTTTGTATAGCATCATATAGGGCACCACAGACTTAAAAAGATTTCCCACTTTCATTAATACTTGCGAGCGGAAATTCATTTTTATAATCGCACCACCCATCACCATACTTTGTACCATTTCTGGCTTTTTTTCTGCCAAATTTCGAATCAAAATAGTCCCTAAAGAAATGCCAATAAAATGCGATTTCTCTATTTTTAAGTGTGCTAGCACCTCCACAATGTCATTGGTAATGGAGTCAAAAGTATATTTTGGGTTGAAGGTATCTTTTAAGGTGGGTTTACTATTTCCGTGACCTCGCAAATCGAGAATTAACACGTTAAAATGCTTTTTAAAAGCACGCACTTGCTTGAACCATATAGAACTACTGCCCCCTGCTCCGTGAACAAAAGTGACCCAGTTTTTGGAAGCGGTATGTGGATATGCGAAGTAGTTTAACAAAAAATGTGTTTTTAAATGGACTACAAAAATAACCTATTTAATTTTTATAACTGCAAAAACGTCTTTTTTAACGTTCTTCTAATTGAAAAACTTCTTTATAAAAACAGTGAAATTCAACCCAACAAAAACCAAAAAAGCAGGAAGCACCCATCCTAAACTGGCGTTTGCCAATGGAATGAGATTTTTTATATCCACTAAATATGCGCTCGGAATTACAAAGCCTAAAAAATCGGGGATGCTGAACAAAAAGGTCACCAAGACCACGCCTCTAAACACTTGTTTTGAAGCGAGTGTGTCTGGAAGCACATTCAAAACGATCAATACAATGGTAATGGGATATAAAAACATCAAGGCTGGTACTGCCAATGTAATGATAAAATCTACTTGGTAACTCCCTACAAAAATTCCAATAATGGAGGCAATTGCTGCCGTAATGAAATAGATTTTTTTAGAGTTTTTACAGATTCCACTGATGTAATCTGCCGTTCCTGTTACAATTCCAACCGCGGTTGTAAAACACGCCAATGCCACCAAAACACTTAAAAATCGGGTACCAAAATCGCCCAATGTTTGGGTGCTCAATCCTGATAAAATTGCTGTTCTTGACGCGTCTTCTGCAAAGGTATGTCCCAACAAGGAGCCGCTTAAAATCAATCCTCCATAAATAAGAAACAACCCAGTTCCTGCAATCAGACCTGCTTTTCGAATCAGCCTTCTTTTGGCATCAAAAGTGGTGTGGCTGCTATAGTTTAGTGAAATAATAATGACGGCTCCCACCACAACGCCACCAATGGCATCAAAGGTTTGATAGCCTTCTAAAATTCCGTCTACAAAAGGGGTTGTAAAGGTTGAAGGTTGTAGGGTTCCTGAAGTGGTAAAAACAGCAATTCCGATAATAATTAATAGGATGAAAACAATAATCGGTGTTAAAAACTTCCCAATTAATCCAATGACTCGGGTTCGGTTTACTGCAAAAAGAAAAACCAGTACAAAATAGACAATACTTGTATAAATGGGTGCGATATCAAAAAAGGGTTGCACCGTCATTTCGTGGGTTACTGCGGCGGTTCTTGGGGAGGGAATTGCAACGGCAATGGTATAAATGAGAAAACAATAGACACTGCTAAATAGTGGAGAAACTTTCTTCCCAAAGTCGTACAAGGTGCCTTGTAATTTTGCGTGTGCAAAAATGGCCAAAATAGGAATGGTGACTGCTGTTAGTACAAAACCCGATACCACAATCCACCAACCTACTCCAGCTTTTAACCCTAGGGTGGGTGGTAATATTAAATTTCCTGCTCCAAAAAAAAGTGATAAGAGTGCAAAACCGGCAATCCAAATTTCTTTTGTTTTATTCATTTTTTGATTGATTTTTATTCTTGAAATATACATATTTTTGTAAGATGCAAAAATCGGTCACTTTTAAAAAGGCACGCATTTCTTTTTCTGACGTCGGAAAAGGTCCTGTCGTTGTTTTGTTACATGGTTTTTTAGAAAACACAACCATGTGGAAAGACATAATTCCGCAACTTTCGAAAAGAAATCGAGTCATTGCTATTGATTTGTTGGGCCATGGAAAATCTGATTGCTTGGGCTATGTGCATACCATGGAGTTGTTTGCTGAAAGTGTAGCGGCTGTTTTAAAACACTTGCGCATTCGAAAGTGTGTGGTCATCGGGCATTCGTTGGGAGGCTATGTGGCATTGGCTTTCGCAGAAAAAAATTCACAAAAAGTAAAAGGGTTGTGCTTAGTAAATGCCACGGCTATTGAAGATGATACCGAACGAAAAACACTGCGACTCCGAACCAACAAAATGATTCAAAATAATTTTGAAAACATAGTACGCATGTCTTTTACCAACTTGTTTGGTGAAAAAAGTCGCCGTCTTTTTAAAGCCGAAATGAAAGCGGCATTGCAAGAAGCCTTAAAAACACCCATACAAGGCTATATTGCTGGACAGGAAGGGATGCGGATTCGCCCCAACCGAACGGCTGTTTTGACTGAAAATAGTTTTAAAAAACTGATTATTATCGGTAAAAAAGATCCTGTTTTAAATCTTGAAACTTCTTTAAACGAAGCAAAAAGAACCAACTCAGAAGTAGTTGTTTTTCCAGAGGGTCACATGAGCCATATTGAAAACACAACAGAATTGAGGGCTACTTTGCTTGCTTTTGTGAAATAAAAAGAGCGCCTCTTTTCTCTGAAAAAGTAAAAATTTTGTATTTATTACCACTTCCAAAAAACAGTTATCCCGAAATAACACCCAGTTGTTCCTAAATATGCCCGTTTGTTTATTGGCATGAAAACGTATTCTTTTTTTACCTTAAATTGCTTCACGGTTAACACTCTGTGTGCTAACTAATTTTATTTAAGGTCTTCATCTTATTTGATTTTAGAAGCCCTGAAAAGAAAAAGAAAATGTTTTATTATCCCGAAGCATTGTAACGAAAATCAATATAATTGATTGGATATAACCAGTTATGCCACATTAAAGAAACATAGCGGTCGAAAACGGACTGACCATCCAAGATCGGAAAATGTGAAAGTTAAAACCGAAATAAAAATAAAAAGTAAACCGAATTCTTCGAAAATCGAAAAAGTAGAATTATTAACTTGGAAAAGTCTAAATTAAATGAAAAAGATTTTTCACTAAAATTAAATTTATGAAAATTATAAAAAAACCATACGTAGAAATATTTTTTGCTTCATTAATGCTTTTCTCATCTTGTAATGGAGAACAATTGTTTCAAGAAAATGAATTTGAGACTTTTACAAAAGTTAGTTATAAAGAAATGATGTATAACCTCAAAAATGATATTGATTCAGTAGTTTTAGAAAGTAAACCTGAAAGTATTTCTTTAGAAAATTATAAAATTAAGCTTCTAAATGGAGAACTTGAAATGTCTGAAAAGCAAATAAATAAAATTTCATTTTTTTCAGAAAAATTGAGCAATTACGGTAAATTTTTAGCTCAAAAAAACAATATTGATATTGATGTTAATAATAAAAGTTCTACTATTGCTTTAGGAGGTCTATATTCACCAGAAGATAATATGGAAACTAAATATAAAAAACTTAAAATCAACTCAGAAGAGAGTCTACAGAGTAGAATGAATCCTTGGTTAGAATGTGCGCTTATTGCCCTTGGTGCAGATGCGCTATGGGCTTTAGGTGGTTCTGCTGCCTCAGCTTGGACTGCTGCTGCTATGACAAGAGCTTTTACAGCAGTTGCCAAAAGATTTTTAGGTCCAATTGGGGTAGCTATCGCAATAGTTTCTTTTGGTATTTGTATGGCCGGGAATGCAGATAATTCTTAGATATGTTACTGTATATAGCATTAGTTACTTATATTCTAAATTTTAGAATTAAGAATATAAAAAACGCCTACAAAAACAAAAAGAATTTAAAAAGTGAACTATTAATTTTTTCAATTACTTTTTTAATAATATTATTTATGATTTATTCCATTGAAATTTTTAAATAATATCGAATAACTCGGTATATGAAAAAGAAGTGAAGCACAGATAATAAAGTTTGTGCTTTTCTGCTTGGAATATGGCATTTTTTACCCCACTCCGCAAAGTCTCCCGACTTTAGCGGAACATAAAAAAGAAAAAAATGAAGAGCAATGATAGATCGAGTCAAAAATGCATTTCGTTTTAAAATCATTGAAAATTATACACACTCAAAGTCAGGAGACTTTGCCAGCAGCAGGAATTGACTTGCAGAGAATTATAACAGCTCAAGCTCAGTCCCTTTTGCGCAGCTGATAAAACTCAAATTGACCATGAATTTGCTAGATTTTAGTTTTTGGTGTAAATTAGCACCAAAATAAAACAATATGGCAAGACAAAGTATTTCTTTCACGCAACCGAATGACGAATGGTTAAAGCGCCAAGTTGACGAAAAAGAGTATTCTACCAAAAGTGAATTGGTGAACGATTTAATTAGACAAGCACGAAAACAGCAAAGACAAATTGACTGGATAAGTACTAAATTGGAAAAAGCGGAGAATAGCGGATTTACGAATTTTAATAAAGAACAAATTTTGGCGGAATCAAAGTCGTTGATTTAATGGCTGATTATAGACTAAGTAATGTAGCAAAATCAGATTTAATAAGAATTCATCAAAATGGTGTTGAAAAATTTGGAATGGATAAGGCTGATAAATACTTTGACTCAATATTTGAATGTTTTGATCGTATCGCAAAAAATCCATTTTCGTTTGAGTCTGTCGATTAT
This sequence comes from Polaribacter sp. SA4-10, assembly GCA_949519155.1. Taxonomy (GTDB): domain Bacteria; phylum Bacteroidota; class Bacteroidia; order Flavobacteriales; family Flavobacteriaceae; genus Polaribacter. The sequence continues at coordinate 87,004 of CATIQU010000026.1, read as the reverse complement.
ATAAAGACTGGGTATAAGCGATGTGTTTGTGGTTCTGACAGTATCTATTTCAAAATAACGAACAATAGTGTAGCGGTGATGGCAATAATTGGAAAACAAGATTTAAAAAATAGTCTCTAACACGAGGGATTACAATTGTCAATAACGTTTATAAAACATAGCTAGGAAGTATTAATACCAAAGTTCATTGCTTATTTACCAAAACCCTCTAAAAAACAAAACCCGCAAATTAAAATTTGCGGGTTTTTTATAGATCATTTAAAAGTGCTATGCTTCTTCTTTCATTGGGTTCCAGCCTTGTGCTTTTAGCTCAATTTCTTGGCTGGCTCTAGTCACCAAGTTTAAGCCTTGATTTTCTTCCGTAATATGCCCAATAATAGAAAAACTTGGATTTCCTTTAATTTTCTCAAAATCGGCAATAGGCACTGTAAAGAGCAATTCATAATCTTCCCCACCACTTAAAGCCACCATAGTAGAATCCAATTCAAACTCTTCACAAGCAGAAATTACTTGAGGGTCTAAAGGCAATTTCTCTTCGTAAATTTTACACCCAACTTTACTTTGCGAACAAATGTGCATGATTTCCGAAGAAAGACCGTCAGAAATGTCAATCATGGCAGTTGGTTTTACTTCTAATTCTTTCAACCAACCCGCAACATCTTTACGAGCTTCTGGTTTTAATTGTCGTTCAATTAAATACGTATAATTATCTAAATCTGGCTGATTCTTTGGGTCTACCGCAAACACTTGCTTTTCTCTTTCTAAAACTTGCAAGCCTAAATAAGCAGCACCTAAATCTCCCGTAACCACAATTAAATCAGTTGCTTTTGCACCGTGTCTGTAAACAATATCTTCCGATTTTGCAGTTCCAATAGCCGTTACAGAAATTAGAATTCCTTTGGTAGAAGAAGTGGTATCTCCACCCACTAAATCTACCTGATACGTGTCACATGCCAACTGAATTCCTGCATACAGTTCTTCAATCGCTTCCAAAGGAAAACGGTTTGAAACTGCAATCGAAACCGTAATCTGAGTTGCTTTCCCGTTCATTGCATACACATCCGATAGGTTGACCATTACCGCCTTGTAACCAAGGTGCTTTAAAGGCATATAACTCAAATCAAAATGCACCCCTTCAATCAGTAAATCAGTCGTAACTAAAGTTTCATCTTGATTGGAAATCACCGCAGCATCGTCGCCAACAGCATATTTTGTAGAGGCATTTTTAACTGTAAAATACTGTGTAATATGATTGATTAAACCAAACTCTCCCAATTCAGCCAATGACGTTTTTTGTGTATTTTTATCTTCTAACATGCCGCAAAGATAAAAACATTCAGAAGAACACACCTACTTACTTTAACATTGTTACTTCGTAAAATGAAAAGAATAACAGTACTTTTGTATATTGAAGGTTTTTTTATGAAAAAGAATATCCTCTTAGTTGTTTTATTCGGAATCGCTGTTTTTACATCAAAAGCACAAACGCCCTGCGTAAGCGGATTTGCAGGCACATTTCCATGTGACAATTATGATTTAATGGCACAGGTTGAAATTGGAATTTTGGCAAACGAAAACAACAGTTCTGGTGGAAGTCCTCCAGAAGGAAGTGATATTTGGGGCTGGACAGATGCCACAACTGGAAAAGAATATGCCATTGCAGCCATGACCAATAGTACTGCCTTTGTAGATGTTACAGATCCAGTAAATCCCATTTTTTTAGGTCGATTGGATTCCAATGCAGGAAATAATTATTGGCGCGATGTAAAAATATACAGCAACCATGCGTTTATTGTTGCCGATATTGTGGGCGACCACGGCATGCAGGTTTTCGATTTAACAAAATTACGAGACATCACAAGTCCGCCAGCAATATTGACCGCAGACGCCATTTATGAAGACGTAGGCAGTTGTCATAATATCTTTATCAATGAAGACACTGCAATCGCTTATTTGGTGGGCTGCAACACCTTTAGTGGGGGGCCAAATTTTATAGACATTTCAGATCCTAAAAATCCTGTTTTTTTAAACGGATATGCAGATGAAGGCTACACGCATGATGTGCAAGTTGTTACCTATACCGGTCCAGATACCGAACACCAAGGAAAAGAAATCTTTGTAGGAAGTAACAAAACGAAGATTGTTATTTTAGATGTTACTGACAAAAGTAATATTCAAAAGATCTCAGAGATTAGCTACTCTCAAAGAGGCTACACCCATCAAGGATGGTTTACAGAAGACCAGCGCTATTTTCTTTTGGGTGATGAAACAGACGAACAAGATTTTGGTATGAACACCAGAACACTCATCTTCGATTTTAATGATTTAGAAAACCCTGTATTATCTTCTACATATTCTTCCGAATTTACCGCAATAGATCACAACGGATATGTAAAAGGGAATAAGTTTTTTATGGCAAATTACAGAGCAGGTTTGCGGGTTTTTGACATCTCAAACATTGGTTCTGGCAACAATGCAACTTCCATGACGGAAACTGGTTTTTTTGATACCTATCCAGAAAGTAATACCACTGCTTTTAACGGAGCTTGGAGCGTTTATCCTTACTTTTCAAGCAGAAACATCATCATCAATGATATTGATCGAGGTCTTTTTATTGTTCGTAAAAGTGGAACTTTAAGCACAAATACGAGCACGATAAATTCAGAATTCACCTTGTTTCCAAACCCAACAGACGATCTCGTAACAATAAAATCTTCTGACAGAAACCCAATTTATACCATCCATATTTTTAACTTGCAGGGGCAAAAAGTTTTTCAAAAAGAAAATATAAACCAACCCAATTACGTTCTCCATAAAAGCATTATGAAAAACGGTGTCTATTTTATTAAAATAAATGGAAGTATTGTCAAAAAAATTATCTTCAACTAAAAAGAATTCGATGTTCAATAAAATAGTATTACTATCGCTACTACTCATAATAAGCTGTACCAAAAAAGATGTTTTTGACGAAGAAATTCCCTTTACGGGAGAACCTTTAGCAAAATGCGTTAACGGTTTTGCAGGGGAATACCCTTGTAATGATTACGACTTATTGGCACACATTTCTTTGACAGACTTAAACCTTTCTACGGCTGGAAATGATTGTTGGGGTTGGACAGACCCGCTTACCAACAACGAATATGCTTTAATGGGTTCAAACAAAACACTTACATTTATTGATATTACAGATCCAATAAGCCCCAAAATAATGGGTTTTTTAGACACACAGACCGTTTCAAGTTCTTGGCGAGACGTAAAGGTTTTTAACAACTTTGCCTATGTTGTCAGTGAAGCAGCAGGGCATGGAATGCAGGTTTTTGACTTAACTCGATTGCGAGACGTTGTTGATGCGCCTGAAACTTTTGCAAATGATGCTTTTTATTCAGGATTTAGAAAAGCACACAACATTGTCATCAATGAAGACAGTGGCTTTGCGTATGCGGTTGGAACAAGCACTTTTTCTGGAGGTCCTCATTTTGTAGATATTAATGACCCTCAAAACCCCGTTGCAGCAGGTGGGTTTTCTGGTGGAGGATATTCTCATGATGCACAAGTGGTCACCTACAAAGGTCCAGACACAGACTATACGGACAAAGAAATCTTAATTGGATCTAACGCAAACCAAGTTGTTATTGTAGATGTTACCGATAAATTGGCTCCCATAACGATTTCGACAATTACCTATCAAAATATTGGATACACACACCAAGGCTGGTTTACAGAAAATCAAAAATACTTCATTTTAGGAGATGAACTAGATGAGCGTGATTTTGGAGGAAATACAAGAGCGCTTGTTTTCGATTTTACAGACTTGGACAATCCTATTTTTCATACAGAATATATTGGAACAACAGCTGCGATAGATCATAACGGGTATACAAAAGGAAATATTTACTTTCAAGCAAATTACACCGCCGGAGTTCGAATGATTGACCTCAGCAATATTGAAGCTAAAAATTTAACTGAAATTGGATCATTTGATACCTATCCAGAAAATGATTTAGCAAACTTTAAAGGAACCTGGAACGTATATCCTTATTTCCCAAGTGGAAATATTATCATCAGCGATATCAATCGTGGCTTCTTTATTATCAGAAAAAGTGGCAGCTAAAACCGATTCTTAAAAATGAAACCATTTTATTTTTTTATATGTTGTCTTATGTTCTTGAATTGTTCAAAAGAAGAGAAGCTTTCTTTTCCTGATTCAGGAGGGTCTTCAGGAGAAATTACTGCCATAAAAAACTATGGCGGTTCTAAAAATGATGTCGCTAATGCGGTCGTAAAAACATTAGATGGAGGTGCTGTCGTTTTGGGATATACACAAAGTATCAATGGGAACATTACTGATAAAACAACCGAAAATTTTGATTTTTGGGTGTTAAAATTAGATGCAGAAAGCAACATTCAATGGAGTAAAACCTTTGGTGGAACAAATGATGACCGCGGAAATGACATTATTCAGACCAATGATGGCGGTTATGCTATTTTAGGATATAGCACAAGTTCCGATCAAGACGTTTCGGAAAATGCGGGTTCGCAAGATTTTTGGATGATAAAACTAAATGCAAATGGCAGTATTTCTTGGAGTAAGACATTTGGATATACAGGTGCAGACTTTGGCACTACCTTATTGCAAACAGCAGATAATAGTTATTTAATCACAGGGGTTTTAGATGTTACGGCATCTGGAGGACAAGGGAATTCACAAAGACATGCTGGTGGAGACATTTGGGCAATAAAACTAAGTGAAAACGGCGAGCTACAATGGAGTAAATATTTTGGTGGTTCTTTTACAGATGCTCCTTTTGGTGTTGTAGAAACCGAGGATCATAATTTTATAATCGCAGGCTCATCAGACAGTGGAGATGTAGATATTTCAAATAACAACGGGTCGTATGATTTTTGGGTGCTTAAAATAGCTTCCAATGGATCTTTACTTTGGGAACGAAGTTTTGGGGGTTCAGAAATTGATGAAGGCAGGGCCATTACAACCACCAATGACGGAAACTTTATAATTGTTGGCGACACCAGAAGCGCAGATAAAGACGTTTCAAATAATAATGGGGCTGCAGATGTCTGGATCATAAAAATGAATACGGACGGAAACTTAATTTGGGAAAAAACGATTGGAGGAACCAGTTTTGATGTTGCTCGTTCCGTTTCTAAAACACAAGATGGTGGTTTTATTATTTCGGGAAGTTCTCGAAGCTTAGATAACAGTTTCACAAATCAAGGACAAAATGATGCCCTACTTTTAAAAATAGACTCTGAAGGAAATGGTGTTTGGAAGCAAACAATTGGCGGCGCTGAAATTGACTTTTTTTACGATGCGGTTCAATTCAACGATGCAAGCATTATTGCGGTAGGAGAAACTAATAGCTCTAACGGAGACTTAACGGAAAACAAAGGGTTTTCTGATGCTTTAATTATAAAAATAAACTAGTATGAAAGTTGTATTATTCCTTCTTACAGGGCTATTAACACTAAGTTCTTGCAGCTCTCCAGAAAAAGAAGCAAGAGCAACAGTAGCAATACGATTTTCTCATAATTGGGAGAACACCCCAGTAACATCTACAGATTTTAATACGGTGAAATTTACAAATGAAAATGGTGAAATGCTCAGTATCGAAAGGTTGAGGTATATCGTTTCAAATGTGATTTTAACAAGTGCGAGTAATGAAGTTTACGAACTTTCATCCTATCAATTAGTAAATCTAGGCGAAGGTCAGGTAACTATAGAAAGTAATGAGATACCCGCAGGAGACTACAAACTCTCCTTTGTTTTTGGTTTTACAGACAATGATAATACAGATGGAAGTTACCTAGATTTAAATACGGTTTCATTTAATGTTCCTAGAATGCTAGGGGGTGGGTATCATTTTATGCAATTTGATGGAAAATATGTTGGACAGAATCTAGCACCGGCAGGGTTTAATTACCATGTCACTAGAGCAGTAAACAGAGAAGATCCTAATAACTTGGTGTTTCAAGACACCTCTTTTAAAGTAGATTTGGGAGTCGTTACAATAGCAACTACCGCAGAAATTGAAATAAAAATGAACATTGCAGAGTGGTTTAAAAATCCGAATACATGGGACTTAAACACGCTAAATACCGTTTTAATGCCAAATTTTGATGCTCAAATTTTAATGCACCAAAACGGAAAATCGGTTTTTAGTTTGGGAGAAGTAAATGAATAAGATGTATTTTCTCTGAATCTAAGAACTTAAAAAACAATGAAAAAAAGCTGTATTTTTCTTCTTGCTATTTTTCTTTTGATGCATTGCACATCAAAAGAAGCAACAGTGTACACGCCTGTTCCCTACAATTTAGAAATTCCAATACTTTTTGCCAACAAGTTAATTGCTCCCGTAATTCCCACAAACAACCCACTTACAGAAGAGGGCGTTGCCTTAGGAAAGAAATTGTTTTTTGACAAAAAACTTTCTGGAAACAATACACAATCATGCGCTTCTTGCCACAGTCCTCAAAAATCATTTACAAACAATCGACAGTTTAGCAAGGGTATTGATGGCCTTTTAGGAACACGAAACTCCATGCCTTTATTCAATTTGGCGTGGAATTTTGACGAACGATTTGCTTGGGACGGCAAAGAATTAAGTTTGGAAAGACAAGCTTTAGAGCCTGTAAAGAACCCAATAGAAATGCATGCTAATTGGGAAGTTGTTGCAGAAAAACTACAAGCAAATTCTGAATATCCAGATTTATTTTTACAAGCTTTTGGAACTTCGATAATCGATTCCATTTTAATAACAAGAGCCATTGCTCAGTTTGAAAGAATACTAATCTCTGGAAATTCAAAATTTGATCAGTATTTAAGAGGTGAAACTACATTGACGCCCCAAGAGCAAAGTGGATTTACTGTTTTCATGGATGAAGCTAAAGGAGACTGCTTCCATTGTCATGGGAGCGATAATAACCCACTTTGGACAGACAATAAGTTTCACAACAACGGATTGGATAGCGGCTTTTCAGATCTAGGTTTAGGTGCAGTAACTGGCGATACAAATGATAATGGTAAATTTAAATCCCCTTCACTTCGAAATTTAAAATTTACAGCACCCTATATGCATGATGGTCGATTTACAACTTTAGAAGGAGTCATTCAGCATTACTCCGAAGGCCTACAACCATCAGCAACCATTGACCCATTAATGAAAAAAGTGGGTCAAGGTGGTGTGGGTTTATCTACGCAAGAAAAAGCAAATTTAAAAGCGTTTTTATTATCCCTTAGTGATCCAGATTTCGTCAACAATCCAGCCTTCAGAGAGTAATCAAAAAAACCAATAGTCGTATTGTTCTTGTTAATGAAAGTTGCCTTCTTTTTGAGACATATATTGTATATTTGCACACAATTTAGATTTAATCTATTTAAAATTATGATAAAAGTTTCAGACACAGCAAAGAAGAAAGTCGTACAGTTAATGACGGATGATGGCTTCGACGCAACCAACGACTTTGTAAGAGTTGGTGTTAAAAGCGGTGGTTGCTCTGGTTTGTCTTACGATTTAACTTTTGATAACAAAAAAGAAGAAAACGATAAAGTTTTTGAAGAGAACGATGTAAAAATTATCGTTGACAAAAAAAGCTTTTTATATTTAGTGGGAACCACTTTAGAATATTCTGGAGGTTTAAATGGGAAAGGGTTTGTTTTCAACAATCCGAACGCCAATAGAACTTGTGGATGTGGAGAAAGTTTTTCGCTTTAAAAATTAGAAAAAGATGTCAAAGTATACAGAAGAGCAATTAGAGCAAGAATTAAAAACTCAAGAGTATAAATATGGTTTTTATACTGATATAGAAAGTGAAACTTTTGCAAAAGGGTTAAACGAAGATGTTGTGCGCGCCATTTCTAAAAAGAAAAACGAACCTCAATGGATGACCGATTGGCGTTTAGACGCTTTTAGAGTTTGGGAGAAAATGGAAGAACCAGAATGGGCAAATGTGCATTATGAGAAGCCAAAATTTCAAGACATTGCGTACTACTCTGCTCCAAAAGAAAAACCAAAATTAAATTCTTTAGATGAAGTTGATCCTGAGTTATTGGACACCTTTAAGCGTTTAGGAATTTCTTTAGACGAGCAAAAAAAACTAGCAAACGTTGCGGTAGATATTGTAATCGATTCTGTTTCTGTTGCTACAACCTTCAAGAAGACATTGGGTGAAAAAGGGATTATTTTCATGCCTATTTCAGAAGCAATTCAAGAACATCCAGAATTGGTGCGTAAATATTTAGGAACGATTGTCCCTACAACTGACAATTTTTATGCAGCATTAAATTCAGCTGTTTTTTCTGACGGATCTTTCTGTTACATTCCAAAAGGTGTTCGATGCCCAATGGAATTATCAACCTATTTTAGAATAAACGAAGGAGGAACTGGGCAATTTGAAAGAACTTTAGTGGTTGCAGATAAAGGGAGTTATGTTTCCTACTTAGAAGGTTGTACGGCACCAAGTAGAGATGAAAACCAATTGCACGCAGCTGTGGTAGAATTAGTAGCAATGGATGATGCCGAAATTAAATATTCTACAGTACAAAATTGGTATCCTGGAAATAAAGAAGGAAAAGGTGGAGTTTACAACTTTGTAACCAAAAGAGGTTTGTGTGAAAACAATGCGAAAATTTCTTGGACTCAAGTAGAGACTGGTTCTGCTGTAACCTGGAAATACCCTTCTTGCATTTTAAAAGGAAATAATTCTGTTGGTGAGTTTTACTCAATCGCAGTCACCAATAATTATCAACAAGCAGATACAGGAACAAAGATGATTCACCTGGGCAAAAACACAAAATCTACAATTATTTCGAAAGGAATTTCCGCAGGAAAATCTCAAAACAGTTATCGAGGTTTGGTGCAAATAGGAGCAAGAGCAGAAAACGCTCGAAACTTCTCTCAATGTGATTCTTTATTGATGGGGAATTTATGTGGCGCACACACATTTCCATACATCGAAGTGAAAAATAAAACGGCACAAGTAGAGCACGAAGCAACGACGAGCAAAATTGGTGAAGAGCAACTTTTCTATTGCAACCAACGTGGAATTGATACTGAAAAAGCAATTGCATTAATCGTCAATGGATTCAGTAAAGACGTTTTAAATAAATTACCAATGGAGTTTGCGGTAGAAGCACAAAAATTATTGGAAATTTCTTTAGAAGGAAGTGTTGGTTAGCAAAAGATGAAATTCAATAACAGTATAAAACAAGAATATTAAAAATAAACGCTCCCAACTTATTGTTTTCAGCATCCCACTTAAAGCATAAAGTCAAAAGCATATAGCAAAGAATAATGTTAAAAATAGAAAATTTACACGCAAGTATCGAAAATAAATCAATCTTAAAAGGGTTGAGCTTAGAAGTAAAAGCAGGTGAAGTTCATGCAATTATGGGTCCAAACGGTGCAGGAAAAAGTACGTTGGCAAATATTATTGCAGGGAAAGATGAGTATGAAGTTACCGAAGGGAATATTCAATTAAACGGAGAAGATATTGGCGAACTCGCGCCCGAAGAAAGAGCACACAACGGTGTCTTTTTATCATTTCAATATCCTGTAGAAATTCCTGGAGTTTCTGTAACCAACTTTATCAAAACTGCAATTAACGAAACTCGTAAAGCAAAAGGTTTGGAAGACATGCCTGCAAAGGACATGTTGAAAATGATTCGTGAGAAATCGGAATTATTAGAAATAGACCGTAAGTTTTTATCTCGTTCTTTAAACGAAGGTTTTTCTGGAGGAGAGAAAAAAAGAAACGAAATTTTTCAAATGGCGATGTTAGAACCAAAATTAGCCATCTTAGATGAAACAGATTCTGGATTGGATATCGATGCGTTGCGAATTGTTGCAAATGGTGTAAACAAACTAAAATCAAAAGACAATGCAGTAATCGTTATTACTCATTACCAACGTTTGCTAGACTATATCGTTCCCGATTTTGTACACGTTTTATACGATGGTAAAATTGTGAAATCTGGTGATGCATCTTTAGCGTTAGAATTAGAAGCAAAAGGATACGATTGGATTAAGCAAGAATTGGTTTAAAATTAAGTTTGTAGTTACAGTTTTCATAACTGCACCCTGAAACTACCTCCTGAAACTCAAGTAAAAAAATGGAATTAAAAGATAAATTAGTATCCTCATATGTAGCTTTTGAAAATCGAGTAGAAACCGATTCTGAGGTTCATGAAATTCGTTCTAAAGCACTTCAAAATTTTGAAGCGTTAGGATTTCCTACTAAAAAATTAGAAGCTTGGAAATATACTTCTTTAAGCTCCGTTTTAAAGCAAGATTACAGTTTGTTTCCAAACAAAGAGAACAACATTCAACTAGCGGATGTAAAAAAGTATTTTATTCATGATATCGATGCGTATAAGCTTGTTTTTATCGATGGTAAATACAGTTCTTTTTTATCGGAAACAACACACGACACTTTTGATGTTTGTTTAATGTCTGCTGCTTTAGTAAAACCAAAGTACAAAGCGGTTATTGAAAACTACTTTGATAAAATAGCAACAAAAGACAACTTAACTTCTTTAAACACAGCATTTGCTTCTGAAGGTGCTTACATTCACATTCCGAAAAATATTGAAGTAGAGAAACCAATTCAAATCATCAACCTTACAACCGGTTCTGAGGCGGCAACATTATTACAACCTCGAAACTTAATTGTTGTGGAGCAAAACGCACATGTTCAAATTATAGAACGTCATCAAAGCTTAACTTCAAACCCTGTTTTAACAAACTCGGTAACCGAAGTTTTTGCAGCAAAAGATGCAACAGTCGATATCTATAAGATTCAGAATGATGATGAAAGTGCTTCTTTAGTAGACAACTCTTACATCGAGCAAAAATCCAATAGTGTTGTTTCTGTACATACATTCTCTTTTGGTGGGAATATTACTAGAAACAATTTAAACTTCTATCAACGCGGAGAGCATATCGATTCTATCTTAAAGGGAATTACAATTATTGAAGGAAAACAACATGTAGATCATCACACGTTGGTACACCATATAGGGCCAAATTGTGAAAGTCATCAAGATTACAAAGGAATCTTCGACGAGCGTTCTACGGGTGTTTTTAATGGGAAAGTTGTTGTTGAAAAAGAAGCGCAGAAAACCAATGCGTATCAAAAAAACAACAATGTTTTAGTAAGTGACAAAGCCACCATTAATGCAAAACCTCAACTAGAAATCTTTGCAGATGACGTAAAATGTTCGCACGGTTGTACCATTGGTCAATTAGATGATGACGCTTTATTCTACATGCAACAACGCGGAATTCCAAAGAAAGAAGGAAAAGCATTATTAATGTACGCCTTTGCAAACACGGTGTTAGAAAGTGTAAAAATACCCGAAGTAAAACAACGAATCACCAAATTAATTGCCAAAAAATTGGGAGTTGATATTGGGTTTGATTTGTAAGTAACCAAATTGCTATTATATAAAAAAAACCACGCTAATTGCGTGGTTTTTTTATTACTTAACAGCCTCTAAAATCCCTTTCAAAAAGGCATTTTCTTCAAACCAAGAAAGCCCAAAGCGCACAATCACCAAATCTTGATCTGGTAATATGTAAACGCGCTGCCCTTGATAACCATCTGCAAAATACATGCTTTTCGGCACGTCTTTGAACTGCTTTTCTGCATTCAACCAAAATTGTGCGCCGTAAGTTCCATTCGAAGTGGGTGTTGGTGTGGTTATATAATCTACCCAGTCTTTCGTAAATAACTGTTCGCCATTCCAATTTCCCTTGTGCAAGTATAGCAATCCAAACTTCCCCCAGTCTCTGGCAGTTGCCCAAGCATATGAAGAAGCTACGTAGTTTCCGGTTAAATCAGCTTCTAACGTCATTGAATGCATTCCAATTTTATCAATCAAATCCGTATACCAAAAATCCAAGTATTCTTGGTGCGTGTCAAACTGGTCTCTTAAAATTCCAGATAATAAATTTGTAGTTCCAGAAGAATAATACCAGCTTTCATTTGGTTTTCCTACCAATGGTTTTGAAGCTTGCATCTTAGTCATATCGCGTTCTAAAAAGAGCATTTTAGTCGCATCCGAAATTTCGTCATAGTTTTCATCCCATTCTAGCCCCGAATTCATTTGTAACAAATTATGAATCGTTATCTCTTTTCTTGCATCGTTTTGCCAAGAAGCAATGGGCGCTTTATCTTGTGTTTTTATTTTTTGCTGATGTTCTAAAACTCCGAAAACAGTACTTAGAATACTTTTCGTCATCGACCAGCCTAAAATTTTGGAGTCTTTATGAAAACCTTCGGAATACTTCTCTGCAATAATTTGATCTTTATAAAGCACCACAACAGCTCTCGATTTTCTTTCCCCAAAAATGGAACTGACGGCTTTGTTTAATTTTTTATAATCCACATTGGTAAAAATCGTGTCTTTCTGAGGTGCATCCCCTGAAGGGTATGGCATTGTCTTGTTTTTGCTTATTGTTCTCTTAGGAGTTAAATATGGGCTGTTTTCGTCTGCTTCACTTAAAGTTAATACAGATCCCAAACCATCTCTAATAATTGCCTTTCGTGTGAGCAACCCAAATACAGAAGCAGTGGCTGACCTCGTCGCTTTATTTATCGTATCCGTTGCTAAATTTACAGGAGAAAAGTTGTTATCCGTTTTATCGGTAAACGCCAAGCTTCTTCCCCCAAGAAAAACAGAAGTTGCGGTATTTTTTGCTGAATAGCCTGCTAAAATATTTAATTTTGGGTAATTATAAATAAGGATAACTGTTACTAACAAGGCTAACAAAAGGAGGGTTCTCTTAAAAGTTTTCATAGACAATGATTTGATGATGTAAAAATAGGAAAAACATATTGTCTTTTTGAAAACTTTAAAAATGCTTCGGTTATCTTTGCAACATAAATACATTTGGTATGATACAGATTGATAAAATTCGTGAAGATTTCCCAATTTTAAAGAGAGTTATAAACGGAAAACCTTTGGTGTATTTTGACAACGCTGCCACCTCGCAGACTCCACAAGTGGTGATCGATGCAATTGTAGATTATTACAGCAACTACAATGCAAACATTCACCGAGGTGTGCACACATTAAGTCAAGAAGCAACCGATAAGTACGAGGAAGCGCGTATTAAAGTGCAACAGCATTTTAACGCAAAACATGCGTATGAAATTATTTTAACGGCAGGCACCACGCACAGCATCAATATGGTGGCGTCAGGTTTTGCTTCACTTATACAAAAAGGAGATGAAATTATTGTTTCTGCTTTAGAGCATCATTCAAACATTGTTCCTTGGCAAATGCTTTGTGAAAAGACAGGCGCAATTTTAAAGGTCATTCCAATGAACTTGGACGGTTCTTTACAAATGGACGCTTACCATACTTTAGTAAACAAAAAAACAAAAGTGGTTTTCTGTAATCATGTTTCAAATGCATTGGGTGTTGTAAACCCGATTGAAGAAATTATTAAAAAGGCGCATCAATTTGGTGCTGCTGTTTTAATCGATGGTGCTCAAGCAACTCCACACATAAAACCAGATGTACAAGCTTTAGATGTCGATTTCTATGTGGCTTCTGCCCATAAATTATGTGGCCCTACAGGAGTGGGATTATTGTACGGAAAAAAAGAATGGTTAGAAAAACTACCGCCCTACCAAGGAGGTGGAGAAATGATTGATGTGGTTACTTTCGAAAAAACCACCTATGCAGGCTTGCCGCATAAATTTGAAGCAGGAACTCCTAATATTTGTGGAGGCATCGCTTTTGGAGCAGGATTAGACTATATGAATGCGATTGGTTTTGACAATATCGCAAACTATGAAGCGGAACTTTTAGCCTACGGAACAGCAGAATTATTAAAAATTGAAGGCGTAAAAATATATGGAACGACCGAAGAAAAAACGGCGGTAATTTCTTTTAACGTCGGTGAAATCCACCCGTATGATATTGGTGTCATTTTAGATAAATTAGGAATTGCAGTTAGAACAGGCCACCACTGCGCACAACCTATTATGGATTTCTATAAAATACCAGGTACCATTCGAGCTTCCTTTTCTTTTTACAACACCAAGGAAGAGATTGATGTATTTGTTAATGGATTGAAAAGAGCCGTTATGATGCTTTCTTAAAACCGAAGTACTGACTTAAAAATAAAAAAGGTTGCGCAAATGCGCAACCTTTTTTTATATGTTATCAAAAAATTATCTCAATGAAGGAGAGTAATTCGTTGTGTAATCTCCAGCTTTCGCTAAACCTCCTGTAGCGGTTGTAAAGTTAGAACCAAATTCAGCATCCATAGCAGCTAAGATTTTGTTTGCCATTAAAGCATACCCTCTACCTGTTAAGTGTACTCCATCTAAACTAACTAATCCACCCATAACTAAACTTGTATTCATTACATACTCATCAAACTGAACACCAACTGTCGCTTCAGTCATAAGAGCTTTAAAGTCTACTAAAGCCACGTTAGGGTTAGACGCTGCAACTGCTTCAATTGTTACATTGTATGCATCTGTTGCAGTCTTCACTTTTGCTTGTTCAACAGTTGTTAACACCCATTGATCTGCTAATGGATATGTTACACCTTGAGTATTAAATGGTGCCGGCACAGTAGCAGTAGTCGTTCCAATAACACCAGAAGTAACTAATACTATTAAATCATCTGCTGTTGCGTGCCTTGCTTGCCCGTATAAAGCTCCTATTAAACCAGCTTGTGCTGCAGGAATTCCTGCGCCTTGTAAAGCTCCAGAAATTTGTGCAGAAAAATCTACTAAATCTTCATCTTTAATTAATAGTTTATTAGTTGAAGATTCTTCTAATAAAGACATTCTATCTGGTTCGCCTAAAGCTGTTAAAATTTGAATAACTGGTCCTAATAATTGTGCATTTAATGCGCCAGATGTTGCCGCATCTAAAGGAACTGGATTATAAGGTACCGTTGTAAAATAAGATAATGATGTTACATAAGGTACGTTTGCTACAACTCCTTTAGCACCGTTTGCAGTTAATGCCGCGGTCATATCACTAAATACTTGTGCAAATACATTTGGATCTGTAATATCGTTACCACCGTAAGTAGCAGGGTTGTAGTTTCCTGTTTGATCAACTCCAGCTCCTCCAGAGGTTGCGTAGCCTAAAACATCATTTCCACCAATTTCTGATAAGGTGAAAAATGTTGGGCTTTGCGCCAATGCGTCCCCCAATACAGTAGCACCAGGACTAGAGGCCATTCTCCCAAAATAAGGGTTTAAAGCTCCATAACCAGGAACTCCTAAATGAAAACTCTTTGCTCCAGGGATCCCCATGTTATTAAAAGATCCAGAGATAACATCTCCTAATTGCGTTGTAGGAATTGCATCTAAACGTGCTGGTCCTGCGCCATTAAAATACAATCTCGGAGGCAAAGCTTCAAAAGTTCCATAAGACATTCCTCCAATATTATCATTCATTAAAGGTTGAGTGAAGTCTGTACCAAACTTGCCCGCTAAGATATTTGGAAAAGAACTTTCTTGTGCTGCAATAAATAAAGCACCGTCCGTATAACCAGAGGTAAAAGAAGCACCAACAGAAACGTAGCTAGAAAAATCTAACCCATTTGTGTTTAAAGCCACCTCTTCAATCATTTCTGCTTCAATCTCGTCTAACTCGTTGTTTACGTCACAAGAAACAAGTCCTAATGACATTAGGAATAACCCTATATATTTATAATTTTTCATTGAATTGTCTATTTTTAGTTATTAATTGTCCAAGAAATATAGTACTGAGAACCAATAGCACCAACTCCTGGCGCACTTAAGTACTCTTGACCTGTTAAATTAGCTCCACCTACTTTAAATACAGATTTCCAAGCTGGAACACTGTAGTTCATTTGAGCGTCTAAAACAGTTCTAGAAGCGATGTCTGCATCTAAGAAAGTAGATTCCCATCGGTATTCATCTTGCCATCTTGCATTGATATTGAAACCAAAGTTTTTAAATACATTTTGTTTTCCAAATTGAATTTTTACTTTGTGTTCAGGAGTATTAAACCCTGCTTCAAAATCTGGATCAGATGCTTGATCAAAATCAAACTTCGCATAGGTATAGTTCAACCCTAAATTAAATCCATCAAAAATCTTGGTATTTAATCCGATCGTTGCTCCATAAGAGTTGATTTCTGCAATTGTATTTGTGTATGTTGAAAAAACAGTATAGTCTCCTTGTGACAATGCTACAAGTGATAATGGAACCTGAGCGCCCCCTGGACCTACTGGTGCTGTTTGTGTACCAGCAACATCTCCATAAAAAGGAACAATTACGTTTTTACCAGCAATAAAGTCTTCATACGCATTGTAGTATACACTTAAATCTACGGTAATTCGTGAAGAACCTGCTTCTACTAAACCTCTATAACCTACTTCATATGCAGTTACTCTTTCTGCTTTTACCAACTCAACATTTGCTGCTACTGGTGCTCCTGCTACAACAGAGGCTGCAGAAAATGCATTTTCGTATGCAGATCTACCTGAAACTTCAACAGTAGTACTTCCTGTAAAGTTTTGACCCAATCCACTTACATTTAATGCAGGTGTAGAAAAACGATCTAAGTTATCCGGTGCAGAACCAATTAAATAAGCTCTCCCAGCATTTAAACCAATGTATTGATCTTGTGTTGTTGGGTTTCTAAACCCTGTTTGAAAAGAAGCTCTGAAGTTTTTGTTTTTATTCTCACCTCCTGCGTATGCAAAAGAAACTCTTGGAGAAAAATTTCCGTCAAAGTTTTGTGCTTTGTCATAACGAACAGAAGCTGTTAACTTTAAACGATCTTCTTCTAAAAATCCTTTTTGAATTTGTGAATAGATTCCATATTCACTGTAGTTTATAGGACCATCATAATCCGTAAAAATACTACCATTTGAGTTTAAAGAGTAGGTTCTAAAAGAACCTCCTACTTGAATTTCTGCCCAGTCGATATAGTCATTGAAGTTCATATTTGCATCTGCATGATACAATTTAGTGTTGTCTTGAAACTTAGATCCTGTTAGTAAATCTGGATCTGTTGTTATACGATCAAAAGCTTCTTGAAACTCTGGAGTTCCTGGTAAAAATCTACCTGCTTCAGCAGTTTGTCTTGCCAAATCATGCGCTTGATCTGAGTTCATTCCTCCAAGTGTTCCTTGAAGATAAGCTCCTGCATATTGACCAAACCAAGTATTATCATCTTTCCATGCTCTGTTAATGTTAATCGCTGCAAAACGAGTGTCATACGAATCTCCTGCATCTTCACTGGTCATGTAACCTCTTACGAAAAAGTTTTTTCCTCGAACTTCAAGTTTGTGTTGCTCCATAAAGAAGTTCTTGATGTTGTATCTATTCGTTCCTTGGTAGATGGTATTTCCATTACCATACTTTGTATTCCAGATAATCTCTAAACGATCATCTCCTAAAGGACGGTAATTTAAAGAAGCGCCAAACTTCATGCTTTTCGCTTCATAAGACATTAAGTCTCTTTCATCGTATCCTGTTCTACTAATCGTTTCACTTGGGATTAAAGCAGAAGCACCATTTGGAAAAATCCCTAACGCTTCTAAAGTTTCTGCAACTCCTTTGATATTGGTAGAAACCTCATCACCATAAACGTTTAATCCGTCATAGTTTCTATCAGAGTTTCTGTCTCCTGAAATATATCCTCCATTTGCTGTGTTTCTATAATCTGTAGCAAACCATTCTGTACCATCTAAGTAAGATAAAGTTGCTTTTGCTGCAAACTTCTCAGAAAAAACGTGTGCCATTCTAATGTTTACATCATAAAACTTATTGTCTCCGGCAGCATCCTGACTTGTTAATCCATCTTTGTAAGAAAAACTAATTCCTTGCTCTTCAAAAGGACTTTTACTGGTCATAAACATAATACCATTAAAAGCATTTGCACCATACAATGCAGAAGATGCTCCAGGTAATAATTCAACTGTTTTAACATCTAGTTCAGACATTCCTAATAAATTTCCTAAAGCAAAGTTTAATGCTGGGGAAGAATTATCCATTCCATCAACCAACTGCATAAAACGTGTATTTGCAAACGTTGCAAAACCACGTGTATTTACAGACTTAAATGTTAAACTGTTTGTGTTCACATCAACACCTTTTAAATTCTCTAATCCGTCATAGAATGAAGGAGCAGAAGTATTTTTGATGGCTCTAGAATCCATTCTTTCTATCGTTACTGGAGACTCCATAATACGTTCTGGAGTTCGAGAAGCAGAAACAACAATTTCATCTAAAGAAGTAGCATTTTCCGTAAGGCTAACAGCTACTTTTTGATTGTTTTCAGTAACTTCTACTTTGGCTGTTTGATAACCAATCATAGAAAATTCTAAAGTAAATGGAGGGGTGTCCGTAACGTTTAATACAAAATTCCCATCAAAATCTGTGTTTGTTCCCACAGCTTTTCTCGCCACTTTAATGTTTGCGCCAGGGAGTGTCTCACCTGTTTTCGCATCCTTAACGGTACCTGTAATCGTTGTTTGCGCAAACATTGCTGCACTTCCAAAAACTACAAACGCAAGTAGTAAAATCTTTTTTATCATAATTTGAATTATTTGTTAACTAGTACGAAAATACAATATTTTTTCATTTGTTAATTATTTTAACACTTTTTTTCACTTATTAATAACCGTACCCTCTTTTATTATAGATACTATAATTAAAAAAAAGGGCTTTTATACATCGAACAAATTGTACATTTGTATTTATAAATTATCACCTTTTTGAAAACCTTTCACGACATTTCCTCTTTCAAAACCAATGAAAAAACCTTTGTGACGATTGGTACTTTTGATGGGGTGCATTTTGGACACAAAGAAATTATTAACAAACTGGTAAATGACGCCAAATTAGCGGGTAAAAAATCAGTTTTACTTACCTTTTTTCCACACCCAAGAATGGTGCTCCAAAAAGATGCTAAAATTGCCTTAATTAATACGATAGAAGAACGCACTTCGCTATTAGAAAAAACAGGTTTAGACTACTTAATTATTCATCCTTTTAGCAAAGCCTTTTCAAGATTAACCGCCCTCGATTTTGTAAGAGATCTTCTCGTCGCTCAATTAAATATTTCAAAATTAATTATCGGATACGATCATCATTTTGGTAAAAACAGAGAAGGTAACATCGCACAACTTACAGAATACAGTCATACCTATGGCTTTTCTGTAGAAGAAATTCCAGCACAAGATATTGATGATGTTTCAGTAAGTTCTACCAAAATAAGAAGGGCTTTAGCCGTTGGAAACTTAAAAACCGCAAACCGTTATTTAGGAACTCCGTTTATGTTGTCTGGAAAAGTAGTCAACGGAAAAAAACTAGGCGGACAAATAGGATTCCCAACTGCTAACATAGATATCTTAGAAGACTATAAACTAATTCCCAAAACCGGAGTGTATGTAGTTCAGTCGGAGATCAATAATAAGATCATTTTTGGAATGATGAACATTGGAAACAGACCCACTGTTTCTGGAACGCATCAAACGATTGAAGTACATTTTTTTGACTATAACAACGATTTATACAATACTTTTTTAACCATTGAATTGCTTTTCTTTTTGCGGGATGAACATAAGTTTGACGCTATCGAAAGTTTAATTCTTCAGCTTAAAAAAGACGAACAGAGAGCCCGAAATTATCTAAAAAAGGAACTGTAGTTTTTTAAAACCAACGCAAATTCTTACAAAGTAACTCCCTAGGCCTAACAGCACATCTTGTTGGTTCGAGTGTCTTTTTAACGAAAGAACCAAACGGCATCGATTCCGCTGTCATTTAAATTGTGAATTCGCAGCAAAAATCGCCTACAAATTATATATTTGCATTTCATAATTCTTATAAAAAATGTTACAAGTACACTTTATTAGAGAAAACAAGCAAATGGTTTTAGATGGATTGGCAAAACGTAATTTTGCAAATGCAGAAACGATTGTTGATCAGGTATTAACTGCAGATGAAAACCGAAGAAAAACGCAAGTTTTTTTAGATGAAGCACTAGCAGAATCTAATAAATTATCAAAAGAAATTGGTAACTTTTTTAAGTCTGGTGAAAAACAAAAAGCGACCTTATTAAAAGAAAAATCGGGGCAATTGAAAGAAAAATCGAAAGAGATGGCGGTAAGTTTACAAGCCTTTTCTGACGAGCTACAGCGCTTATTGTATCAAATTCCAAACGTTCCTCACGCCTCTGTGAAAGCGGGAAATTCTGAAGCGGATAATGAAGAAATCTATAAAGAAGGAAGCATTCCTGTTTTAGGAGAAAACGCAATTCCGCATTGGGAGTTGGCAAAAAAATACGACATCATCGATTTTGAATTAGGAACCAAAATTGCAGGTGCCGGATTCCCAGTTTATAAAGGAAAAGGCGCAAGATTACAACGTGCTTTAATCAATTATTTTTTAGACAAAAACACCAAAGCGGGTTATACAGAAATTCAAGTACCGCATTTGGTAAATGAAGCTTCTGGAATTGGAACGGGTCAGTTGCCAGACAAAGAAGGGCAAATGTATCATGTTGGGGAAGATGATTTGTATTTAATTCCTACTGCAGAAGTGCCAATTACCAATATTTTTAGAGGAAATTTAGTGCAAGAATCCGATTTTCCAATCACATATACAGGGTACACACCTTGTTTTAGACGTGAAGCGGGAAGTTACGGTTCACATGTTCGTGGATTGAATCGACTGCATCAATTTGACAAAGTGGAGATTGTGCGTGTAGAACATCCCGAAAACTCTTACCAAGCCTTGAACGGAATGGTAGAACATATTAAAGATATTTTACGGGAGTTGAAATTGCCGTATAAGATTTTACGCTTGTGTGGGGGAGATACTGGGTTTACTGCTGCAATCACCTTCGATTTTGAAGTGTTTTCTACAGCACAAGATCGATGGCTAGAAATTAGTTCCGCTTCAAATTTTGAAAACTTTCAAGCAAATAGATTAAAACTTCGTTTTAAAAATAAAGAGGGAAAAAGCGAATTGGCGCATACATTAAATGGAAGCTCTTTAGCTTTACCTCGTGTTTTAGCGGCAATATTAGAAAACTACCAAACGGAAGACGGTATTCAAATACCTGAAGTATTGATTCCTTATTGTGGGTTTGACGTTATCAATTAATTAGACACAATAGCAATCATTAATCGCTTGTATTTTTTCATTTCTAATAAGGTGTTAAAATAGGCGTTTATCTTTCCTGCTTTCATCAATTTTAAAGCGTCTTTTTTTGAATTTTCGTAGTGGTAGGTTAGTTCTTTCATATGTTTTTTAGTTTGTTTTTATATATGAAAGACAATTTCCATGCCAAAATGTTACAGTTACTCTGTTGAAAACTACAGTGTTTCTTAAAAAATTAACCGCTTGTTCGCTATCTTTGAGTTCAAATGAAAAAATATATCCTCCTTATTGTTTTACTGATTAGTAGTTTTGGGTATGCTCAAAACGAATTTGTAATTGCAGAAAACTACTTTAGAGAAGGAGCGTACGAAAAAGCAACTACAATCTTTAAAAAGCTATACGGCAAGAACCCATTTAATACCTCCTATTTGCAAAGATTGCTTTCTTGTTATCAAGAAACAAACCAATTTATTACGGCTGAAGAATTGCTAAAAACAAAAATTCAATCAAATCCATCTCAAGTATTTCTATATGTGTATCTGGGCTACAATTACGAGCGACAACAACAGAAAGAAACGGCAACCATTTATTACGAGAAGGCAATCTCGGCAATTGATAAAAAATCAAATTACAGCGGAATAATTGCTACACTTTTTAAGAACTATTCGCTCTTAGACTACGCAATTGTTGCGTATGAAAAAGCAATGGAAAACAATCCAAACGCAAACTATAATTTTCAAATTGCACAGATTTACGGTGAAAAAGGCGCTTTTAAAAAAATGTTTCAATCTTATATTGACCTCATCGACAAAAACCCAGATTACATTAATAATGTGCAAAGATATGCCAGCAGATATCTTACAGAAGATGCAGAAAACAAGAACAATATATTATTTCGAAAAACCCTTTTAAGAAAATCTGCGAGCAATCCAAAAGATGTTTGGAACGTACTCTTAAGCTGGTTGTTTGCTCAACAAAAAGAATACGGGAAGGCATTTATTCAAGAGCGTGCATTGTACCAAAGAAATCCCGAAAGTCTTTCACAAATATTCCTTTTGGGAAAGATTGCTTTTGAAAACACCGATTATGATGCAGCAAAACAAATTTTTGCGTTTGTAAATGAAAAAACATACCTTCGAGAAGAAAAGTTTGAGGCAAATTTATATTTAGCACATATTGCTGTAAAAACAAAAAGCGATCAAACAGAAAACCTCTTTCAATCACTTTTTTCGACTTTTGGTAAAAATGCAGCTACCATAAAACTTCAAGTTTTGTATGCTGATTATTTAACATTCCAAAAAAATGAAGCAATAAAAGCGATTGCAGTTTTAAAAGGCGCATTGGCTTTTTCTAATTCGAAATTTGACAAAGCACGAATAAAACTAAAGCTAGGGGACGTATTGGTTTTTACTGGGAAATACAACAAGGCACTCATCTACTTTTCACAAATTCAAACACAGTTAAAAAACCATCCTTTGGCACAAAAAGCGACATTTAAGGTTGCCCAAACGAGTTATTTTAAAGGTGATTTTACGTGGTCAAAAGCACAATTAAAAATCTTAAAAAGCGCCACAACTCAGTTAATTGCAAACGATGCAATCGATCTCTTTTTAACAATTACAGACAATGAACCGGTAGATTCCATTCCTTCTGGATTGACTGCATATGCAAAAGCAGATTTGCTGTCATTTCAAAATAAAAATCAAGAGGCAATTGCTGTATTAAAAAGTGTTCTTCTAAATTATAAAGGGCAACCCATCGAAGATGAAGCGCTTTTTAAGCAAGCAACACTCTTTATAAAACAACAAGAGTTTGAAAACGCAATATCAAATTTTGAAAAAATAATTGAGGGAGATTCAGAAGGTATTTTAAGAGACGATGCACACTATGCGTTGGCAGAATTGTATAATAATAAACTTAATAATCCAGAAAAGGCTTCAGAACATTATCAAAAGATTATTTTTGACTTCGCATCGAGTATTTATTTGGTAGATGCCAGAAAGAAATTTCGAAAATTACGCGGCGATACCTTTTAATACAGATAAATAAAACAACGATTTTAAAATAATTAACACCAGAAATGTACATATATAACGTAACAATAAATATTGACGAGAGTGTTCATAAAGAATGGCTTGCTTGGATGCATTTACATATTCCTGCGGTCTTGGATACAGGGCGGTTTTTATCGGCAAAATTTACAGAGGTATTGGTAAAAGAAGATATGGGCGGAAAAACATATTCAATACAATATACTGCAAATACAAGAAAAGATTTGGACGCTTATTATCTGCTTGATGCGGATCGGCTACAAAAAGACGGACTCGCAAAATTCGCAAATAAAATGGTCACTTTTAGAACCGAATTAAAAGTGATAGAGGAATTTTTTCCAACCACAATAAGGAATTAAAAAATGGACGTTAGAGCAAAAAAACATTTAGGACAACATTTTTTAAAAGATGAAGGTATTGCAAAAGATATTGCAGACGCCTTGACGGAAAGTGGCTACGAAAATGTGTTAGAAATTGGACCAGGTATGGGTGTTTTAACCAAATACTTATTGCAAAAAAAACCAAAAATCACGGTCATGGAACTCGATCGAGAATCTGTTGCTTATTTGCATGATACGTTTCCAAGTGAACATATTAAACTAAACACTTCAAAAGAAAAATTTGAAATTATTGAAGGGGATTTTCTAAAATATGATTTAGCGACTCTATTCAATAAAAAACAGACTGCAATTATTGGAAATTTCCCTTACAACATCTCTACTCAAATTGTTTTTAAAGCAATCGAGCATAGGGAGTTTGTTCCCGAATTTGCGGGCATGTTTCAAAAGGAGGTTGCCAAAAGAATTGCGGAAAAAGAAGGCAGTAAAGTCTACGGTATTCTTTCGGTGTTAACACAAGCTTTCTTTGATGTAGAGTACTTGTTTACAGTACCTCCCATTGTTTTTGATCCACCTCCAAAAGTAGATTCTGGAGTGATTCGATTTATCAGAAAAAAGGATTATTCCCTTCCTGTAGATGAAAAATTATTTTTTAGAGTTGTAAAAACAGCCTTTAATCAACGAAGAAAAATGTTGCGAAGTAGCTTAAAAACCTTTAATCTTTCGGATTCTTTAAAAGAAGAGGCTATCTTCGCAAAGCGTCCGGAACAATTATCCGTAAATGATTTTATAGAATTGACGAAAAAACTCGCAATCAATGGGATTTGAAATCACAAATAAAATTTTAGAGAACCTAACAACCTACATCGATACTAAAAACGATGCGGCAATTAGCACCCTTTTTGCAGAGGTACATTATGCTGATATTGCAGAAGTTTTAGATGAAATTAAGTTTGAGGAAGCGGTCTATATTATTAAGCTTTTAGACAGTGAAACTACGTCTGCTGTTTTAATGGAGACAGACGAAGACACTCGTGAAAAAATTCTTAAAAATCTTACCGCAAAAGAAATTGCGAATGAAATTTCCGAGTTAGATTCAGATGATGCCGCAGACATGATTGCCGAATTGCCTGAAGAAAGGCAAGAAGCAGTAATGTCTAAGATAGAGGACGAGGAACATGTAAAGGAAATAGAAGAATTACTTTCCTATGACGAAAATTCTGCAGGTGGATTGATGGCCAAAGAATTGGTACAAGTCAACGAAAACTGGACCGTTTTAAAATGCGTGAAAGAAATGCGTATTCAAGCAGAAGAAGTTACTAGAGTGCATTCTATATATGTTGTAGATGATGCGGGTAAATTAAAAGGTCGTTTGTCCTTAAAAGATTTATTAGTTGCTTCAACAAGAACACCTATTTCAGAGATCTACATTCCAAAAGTAGATTTTGTAAACGTCATTGATGGGGCAGAAGATGTTGCAAATATTATGCGAAAATATGATTTAGAGGCAATTCCTGTTGTTGATGATCATCAAGTTTTATTAGGAAGAATTACTATTGACGACATTGTTGATGTCATCAAAGAAGAAGCCGACAAAGATTACCAAATGGCTGCAGGTATTACACAAGATGTTGAAGCCGATGATAGCATATTAGAACTTACAAAGGCACGACTGCCTTGGTTGTTTTTGGGTTTATTAGGAGGTATTGGTGCCTTTATTATTATGGAAAGTTTTCATGGTGTTTTTGAAAAATATGCAGCATTATTCTTTTTCACCCCCTTAATTGCTGCCATGGCAGGAAATGTAGGTGTGCAATCTTCCGCAATTATTGTACAAGGGCTCGCGAACGATGACATAAAAGGAAGTATCAATAGTCGTTTACTTAAAGAGATGCTTTTAGCTGCTCTAAATGGTATTATTTTAGCCCTGTTTTTGTTTCTTTTTGTATGGCTCTCTCAAGGAAAGATAGCTTTGGCAATTGCCATTTCTGTTTCTTTGGTTGTTGTTATTATTGTAGCGGGTTTAATTGGAACTTTTGTACCTCTATTTTTAAACAAAAGAGGAATAGACCCAGCAATTGCTACAGGGCCTTTTATTACAACGTCAAATGACATCTTTGGAATCTTGATTTATTTTATGATTGCTAAAATGATTTTAGTTCTTTAAACAAAAAAATCCATCAGTTTCCTGAAGGGTTTTCTTCTTTTTCAAATCCACTTACTCCCGTTAAGTTTTATAGCAATTTTTCCCATAATAGTTCTAAAACTACTGTGAAAAATTAATTACACTCTACAAACATAATGTAGAAAACGAGTTTTATGTATCGGAAACATACATATTAAATTGCGGGTTACCGCAGGTGATTTGTTAGTCGATAATACCCAGCTCTTTAGCCTTTAAAATTAAATCTGTATTATTATTTGCATTCAAATCTGCTCTAAGATTGGATAGTTTTGTTTCAATTGAACGAAGTTTAATGACAGAGCCATCATTTTTAAGAATCACCCCTTCTAAATTACTAATCTTAGTGTGATTAGGTAGTTCTTTTAATACCTGAATAGCAACCTCATCCATTTGAATTTGAAGAATGTTTCGTCTCATTATTTTTTGATGAACTTCATGGGAATAATAAAAGTCATTCGCACGCATTTTTTCAATTGCAAAACCAAGTTCAGTCACGCCACATTTGCTTTTTATTAAATAGGCGTCGGGATTTAAATTCTGGATGACATTATAAATTCTATTGGTTTCTACATGCCCAGTAATAACCCCTATTTTAATAGCAATGTTTTGATTTTTAATTGCTTTTATTAACGCTTCGCCTCCATTTAGTTTTGTGGCTTTAGTGCCGTTGTCAAAACTTAAATCTGTCAAAACTATTTGAAATGGATGATTGTTTTGGTGTTTTAAAATTAATTCAAGAGCGTCATCACAGGTATTGGTGGTGATTACGTCGAAATTTCCAATTTTTGTTAAAGAATATAAAATTACTAATTGATGATCATCAACAATTAATATTCTTGTTTTAGACGCCATATCGAGGGAGTTTAGTTATTTTCTAAAATTAAAAATGAGTCAATCTGAGAAACCGTGCTGAAGCACGACGACATTTTATAAACACGATAAAATTAAAAAAATCCCCTTAGTTAAAAAATATCTATTGCATTTTTTGAAACAAGTCCCATAAAACAACCCCAGTAGTAACAGAAATATTTAAAGAATGTTTGGTGCCTAATTGCGGAATTTCAATGCAAAGATCGGATGCATCCACAACTTCTTGCTGAACACCCTTTACTTCATTTCCCATAACAATCGCATACGTTTCTCCTTTTATTGGATGAAATGTATCTAACTTTGTACTGTTCTCTGCTTGCTCTATTGCTAGTACTTTAATTTTTTCTTCTTTTAGCTTTTTAATCAATGTGAGGGTGTCTTCAACATATTCCCAAGCAACAGATTCCGTTGCGCCTAAAGCAGTTCTATGAATGTCTTTGTTGGGTGGTGTTGCGGTAATACCACACAAATATATTTTCTCTATCAAAAAAGCATCTGAGGTTCTAAAAACAGAACCAATATTGTTCAAACTCCTGATATTGTCTAAAACGACAATTAAAGGGGTTTTGGAGGTTGTTTTAAACTCCGCTACGCTGATTCTATTTAACTCGTTATTCTTTAGTTTTCTCATAAAAAATTATATCTTTAAACGCGAATATCTATCGTCACAAAACTAACTGAAAATTTCCAAAAAATTGGCAAAAAGCACTCCTAAAAAGGTAACTCCGTTAATGAAACAATACAATGCTATAAAGGTGAAATATCCAGATGCAATGTTGTTATTTCGTGTGGGCGATTTTTACGAAACCTTTGGTGAAGACGCCAAAAAGGCAGCACACGTTTTGGGAATTATTCTCACAAAAAGAGGTGCTGGTAGCGAAACTGAAACCGCTTTAGCGGGGTTTCCGCACCATTCTTTAAACACCTATTTGCCAAAATTAGTCAAATCAGGAATGCGGGTTGCAATTTGTGATCAATTGGAAGATCCAAAAATGACCAAAACCATTGTAAAGAGAGGTGTTACCGAGCTAGTTACCCCTGGAGTCTCTTTAAATGATGAAGTACTAAACACTAAAACAAATAACTTTTTAGCGGCCGTTCATTTTGATACTTCGACACGCTCAGCAACAAAAAAACAACTTGGAATCTCGTTTTTAGACATTTCAACGGGCGAATATTTAACCGCACAGGGAAACGCTGAATACATAGATAAATTACTACAAAACTTTAGTCCAAGTGAAGTTCTGGTTCAAAAACAACACAAGCAACAGTTCTTAGCGCTTTTTGAAAATAGGTATTACACGTTTTATTTAGACGACTGGGTTTTTCAACCAGAATATGCCCAGGAAACACTACAAAATCATTTTGATGTTAAAAGCTTGAAAGGCTTTGGGGTTCAGGATTTGAAATACGGAATTATAGCAGCAGGTGCTGTTCTGTATTATTTGTCGGAAACTCAACATAAACGATTAAAACACATTCAATCGATCAGTCGAATTGCTGAAGATAATTATGTTTGGATGGATCGTTTTACGGTCAGAAACTTAGAATTGTACAATCCGAATTCGGTAAATGCAGTCACCCTTTTAAATGTCATTGACAAAACCATTTCACCAATGGGTGGAAGGTTGCTAAAACGATGGTTGGCACTTCCTTTAAAGAATATCGACACCATTAGAAAGCGTCATGAGCTTGTAAAGTTTTTTATCGACTCAGAAGCCTTTTCGGAAACCGTAACCTATCAATTAAAACAAATTTCCGATTTAGAAAGATTAATTTCCAAGGTAGCAACTGCAAAAGCTTCTCCGAGAGAAATTGTCTTATTAAAAAACTCTTTGAAAGCGATTCTACCGATAAAAAATGCTGCTGAAAAAAGCAATAATAAAACCGTTAAAGAACTCGGAAATCAATTACACACTTGCGAGGCATTAATTGCGAAAATCACCAAAACACTATTTGAAGATGCTCCTGTAAACATTAATAAAGGAAATGCAATTGCTACTGGAGTACACCAAGAGTTGGATGATTTACGTGCCATTTCCAACTCTGGAAAACAGTATTTAGACCAAATGCTAAAACGCGAAACAGAAAGTACTGGGATTTCTAGTTTAAAAATTGCATTCAACAACGTTTTTGGATATTATATTGAAGTTAGAAACACCCATAAAGAGAAAGTTCCTGAAGCTTGGATTCGGAAACAAACACTGGTCAATGCAGAGCGCTACATTACTGAAGAATTAAAAGAATACGAAACAAAAATACTAGGGGCAGAGGAGAAAATTCAAAAAATAGAGCAAGATCTTTTTTCTCAATTATTACAAAATATCATTCAATTTGTACAAAAAGTGCAAGAAAATGCGCAAATTATTTCAAAAATAGACTGTTTATTGTCTTTTTCAGTATTAGCGGTTGATAACAATTATGTGCGTCCACAAATGGATGAATCTACCGATTTGGAAATTAAAAACGGAAGACACCCTGTTATTGAGAAACAATTGCCCATAGATCAAAATTACATTGCAAACGATGTGGTGCTCAATCAAAATCAACAACAAATTATCATGATAACTGGACCCAATATGTCTGGTAAATCTGCTATTTTAAGGCAAACTGCATTGATTGTTTTATTGGCACAAATGGGGAGTTATGTCCCTGCACAAAACGCAAAAATAGGAATTGTAGATAAAATTTTCACTAGAGTAGGTGCCAGTGACAACATTTCTATGGGAGAGTCTACCTTTATGGTTGAAATGAATGAAACCGCTTCCATTCTAAATAATATTTCGGAGCGCAGCTTGGTCTTGTTGGATGAAATTGGTCGTGGAACTTCTACTTATGATGGAATTTCAATTGCTTGGGCAATTTCAGAATTCTTACACGAACATCCTTCAAAACCAAAAACACTCTTTGCGACGCATTACCATGAACTCAATGAAATGACAGCAACTTTTGAGCATATTAAAAACTTTAATGTGTCTGTAAAAGAACTCAAAGACAGTATTGTGTTCTTACGAAAACTGGTTTCTGGCGGAAGCAATCATAGTTTTGGAATTCATGTTGCAAAACTTGCAGGAATGCCAAATGTAGTGATTCATAGAGCAAATAAAATATTGGAAAAGCTTGAAAAAAACAATAAAAACGCTGAAGTAAAAGAAGTGTTAAAACAGGCGCAACATGAAGAAATACAGTTGAGCTTTTTTCAATTGGACGACCCATTGCTAGAAAACATCAAAGAGGAAATATTGGCCACGAATATTGATGCACTAACACCTATTGAAGCTTTAATGAAATTGAATGAAATTAAACGAATGTTGTCAAAAAACTAATTTTTGTTTTTCTTCTTTAATCTTTTATATATCTTAAATAGAAAATAAATAAGAGTTCCTAATAATAAGAATTGAGATGTTTGCCATAAAATAAGCGTCCAACTAAAATCGTTTATTGTTGTTTCCATATTGGTTTTATTTTTTTACTAAAATACTGTTAATAATTTATATTTAAAAAACACGCATCAGCAGTGTCGATATGTTAGTGCCAATTGAATTTGTAATTGTCTTAACTATAAATTAGGACAATCATGTGTTCCTGTATAATAGACCTCTTCGTTCCAGTAGGTTCCAATCCCGTTAATAAAAACACTATAGCTATACATCCCTGTAAGAGTGTAACTTATGTTTGAGTAATTCGTCGTAATTGTTCCTGATATATGAGAATAACTTAACCCAAGACTATAGCCTGATGTGTAAGAATTTATACCTGATCCCACACACGGCTCATCAACATAAAATATTGTATTATGATAAACCCAAAAGCCTCTAGATCTTGTAATCTTATACCTTCCTGGGTTATTCCCATTACCACCATTCTCGAGAGGAACATGTGTAATCGAAGTTCTACTATAATTTTCGCTTTTCATTGCGTCAATTTTATCTAAAAACTCTTCTAATTCTTTTAAATTATTTAAATAAAGAGGTTCTAATTCGGGTTTTAAATTTCTTGAAAAGTTGTTTTCACTTTCTTTTGGAAAACTATAATTTGGATTCCTTTTCTTTAAAAAAGATCTTATTTCTGCTTTATCTAATGTAATTTCATTGTTAATAGTTTCATTATTATTACATGAAATAAAAAAAAGAGGAATCATAATTAATGGTATAATAGATTTCATATTGTTTTATTTTAGGTTTATTGAAATTAACAATTGAACTGTTATAAAAATATTGAGTTCAATAAATGGATGTTTTTTTCTTCAAAAATAAAAAATAAGAAAGCACTTGTTAATCCCTGTAAACAGTGAAATTTCAAACTCACTACTTTCAGGGATGAATCACTGTTTTCAGGGATCTACAATTATTTAATTATCTGATTTAAGGCATTTTGATTAAGTTTTTGTTCATCTTTAAAAATCATATTTTCATAACCGTTATTAAACACTTGTTTTTATTCGCTTTTTTCTATCTTTGTCAACAGATGAAAACAACTTTTTTATTTATTGGAGGTCCAGAAATTTTTGTGATTTTATTAATTGTCGTGATGGTTTTTGGTGCAGATAAAATACCTGAAATTGCCCGAGGCTTAGGAAAAGGGATTCGTCAAGTAAAAGACGCAACAAACGACATTAAGAAAGAAATTAATGACAGCGCAAAAAATCAAGGCATTGACACTGATTTGGCAAAAGATATTAAGAAAAAAATTGATTCTGTAAGAAGTAATGTTGACGATTTTACAGGACCTATTAAACGCAATTTTTAAGTTTTATTTTATTGTTTTTGTCCCTTAGTGCTTCTTTATAAAAGTTATTTCACACGACTTATTGTCAATCCATCTCTTATCGGAAGCATCACTGTTTCTATACGGTCATCGGTATTTAGTAATGTATTGTAGGCTTGTAATGCAATTGTATCCACATCTTTCTCGTTCGCTTTTTCTGCAACCTTACCATACCAAAGCACATTGTCCGATAAAATAATTCCACCCGAATTCATTTTATCAATAATTAAATGAAAGTAA
This sequence comes from Polaribacter sp. SA4-10, assembly GCA_949519155.1. Lineage (GTDB taxonomy): Bacteria > Bacteroidota > Bacteroidia > Flavobacteriales > Flavobacteriaceae > Polaribacter. The sequence goes on along the minus strand of CATIQU010000026.1, from coordinate 55,421 downwards.
TTGGTATAATTGGACTTGTCTGCATCAATAAAAACCAAATCAAATTTTTCCGTAAGAGTTGGAATAATTTCTATTGCATTTCCAACAAAAGTTTGAATCTGTTTTTTGTAGTCTGATTTATCAAAATACTTTTTCTGTAACTCCGCCAATTCCTCATTTCTATCAATCGTAATAATAGCACCCTCTTTTGGCAATCCTTCCGCAATAGACAATGCAGAATATCCCGTAAAAGTTCCGATCTCTAAAACGTTTTTAGGTTGAATCAATTTCGAGATCATAGACAATACGCGCCCCTGGTATGCACCGCTTATCATTCTTGGGTTGAGTATTTTTTGCCAAGTTTCTTTGGTTAATTCTTGAAGAATTTTAGGTTCTTCTTGGGAATGTGCAACTACATAATTATCTATATTCTCTGTTAAAAACATACGGGCTAATCTTGATTTTTAAAGTACGAAATATACTGTTATTTTTTATTTTGAAGTGCTTTACGATTGGTTCTTCTTCGCATATCAATAAGGTAAGTAATCTGCCAAAGACCATTATTATTAAAGAGTTGAAATGAGTTGGCTCCACAATGACTAAAGGCTCCGTTAAAGTAAAACTCGTAAGGTGTCCAAACAGCAGCTAAGTTTCCATCAATTTGAACATGCATAGAGAGTAATTTTTCAAAATAAACATGTGCTGGGTTTTTATCTGCAATGCTTGTTAATAGTTTAATTTTAGTTTCGGTTGTTAAGATATTCTTCCCTTTTTGAGTGTTCGTTGTTTGAATCTTTATGTCTTTGTGAAAGGTTTTTGCAACAACAGCGCTATCCCCTTTATGAAGGCCTCTAAAAAAAGTAGCAATTACTTCTTTAATAGTGGTTTCTTCTGAGTTATTTTGTGCTGTCGATGTAAAGGCAAAAAAGAGCATTAAGCAACATGTAAATGATTTCATCATCGGTTTCTATATTTTATATGTTAAAACTACATAAAAAGGAAGAAACAAAAAATAAAAGGCTCCTTTTTACTAAAAAAATAACGCTACTATTATCGTAGTTTATTTAGTACTTTTACCTCATAAAAATAATACAAAATATGTCTGTAGCAAAAAAGCAGTATAAGAGAGTTACCGTGAAATCTTTGATTGATATGAAGGCGAATGGTGAGAAAATTTCAATGTTAACCGCTTACGACTATACCATGGCAAAAATTGTTGATAGCGCAGGTATTGATGTAATTCTAGTTGGAGATTCTGCTTCAAATGTAATGGCTGGCCATGAAACAACTTTGCCAATTACATTAGATCAAATGATCTACCACGCGAGTTCCGTTGTAAGAGCGATAGACCGTTGTTTGGTGGTGGTAGATTTGCCTTTTGGAAGCTACCAATCAGATCCAAAAGAAGCATTGCGTTCTGCAATTCGTATTATGAAAGAATCGGGTGGACATTCTATAAAAATGGAAGGTGGGAAAGAAATTAAAGAATCGATCAAACGAATCTTGAATGCTGGAATTCCAGTGATGGGGCATTTGGGTTTAACACCTCAATCGATCTATAAATTTGGCACCTATACCGTAAGAGCAAAAGAAGAAGAGGAAGCCGAGAAATTAATGGAAGATGCCTTAATGCTAGAAAGAATTGGTTGTTTTTCACTCGTATTAGAAAAGGTGCCTGCAAAATTGGCAAAGAAAGTAGCCGATGCCTTAACCATTCCAGTAATTGGAATTGGTGCAGGAAATGGGGTTGATGGCCAAGTGCTGGTAACCCATGATATGATTGGAATGACATATGAGTTTCACCCACGTTTTTTAAGACGATATTTAGATTTATATGCTGAAATGACAGGTGCTTTTGAAAACTATATAACCGATGTAAAAAGCGGTGATTTCCCAAGCGATAAAGAGCAATACTAAAACCTTTCTTTTGAAAATTCTTCATTTAGATAAAAACCATCCATTACTTCTCAGTCAATTAAATGATTTGGGGTTTCAGAACGATGAAGACTATACCTCTTCAAAAGAAGAGGTGATGGCTAAGATTCATTTGTATGACGGACTTATTATTAGAAGTAGGTTTGAAATAGATGCTTCATTTTTAAAAAAAACAACTACTTTAAAGTTTATTGGACGCGTTGGTGCTGGTTTAGAAAACATCGATTATGAAGTAGCATGCGCTAAAAAAATTACATTAATTGCAGCTCCAGAAGGAAACAGAAATGCGGTTGGCGAACATTCTTTAGGAATGTTATTAGCACTTTTTAATAAATTACACAAAGCCAATAATGAAGTAAAAACCGGAAAATGGTTGCGCGAAGAAAATCGTGGAATCGAGTTGGATGGAAAAATAGTTGGACTCATTGGTTATGGAAACATGGGAAAATCATTTGCTAAAAAACTTCGTGGTTTTGATGTTGAAGTACTTTGTTATGATATCAAAGAAAATGTTGGTGATGAAAATTGTCCGCAAGTTTCTTTGCAAGAACTCCAAGAGAGAAGTGATGTTATAAGTCTACATACTCCACACACTAGGAATACAAAAAATATGATAGACGCTATTTTTATAGCACAAATGAAAAAAAATTTCTGGCTCATAAATACAGCACGCGGATCTGCTGTTGTTACAAAAGATGTTGTAACAGGATTACAGTCTGGAAAAATACTCGGAGCAGGTTTGGATGTCTTAGAGTACGAAAAATCATCCTTTGAACAATTATTTTCACAGCAAGTACCCGAAGCATTTCAATATTTAATCAACGCGGAAAATGTGATTTTAACACCCCATATTGCAGGGTGGACTTCTGAAAGTAAAGCGAAATTAGCACAGACTATTGTAAATAAAATTAAAGAAAAATTTAGTTAACTTTATACTTCTAAAAATCATCTAAATAGAAAGCGATGAAATACGAAGCAAGTTCCCCAGAAGCATATATTGATCAACTACCTGAAGCGCGGCAAGTAGTCATTAAAAAATTACGAACCATTATCCAGAAAAATTTACCAAAAGGATTTGAAGAATACATCAATTACAACATGATTGGATATGTAGTTCCTCACTTCATTTACCCTGATGGATATCATTGTGATCCCAAAACACCACTACCTTTTATGAATGTTGCTTCACAAAAAAACTTTGTAGCAATCTATCATTCAGGGATGTATGCAAAAAAAGAAATATTAGATTGGTTTGTAGGAGAATATCCAAAACACGCCAAAAGAAAATTAGATATGGGAAAAAGTTGTGTCCGTTTTAAAAAAATGGACGACATTCCTTTTGAATTAATTGGTGAATTGTGTCAAAAAGTGACGGTTAAAGAATGGATAATCACCTATGAGTCAGTCATTAAAAATAAATAATATGAAAAAAAGAGTAACAGGAATTGGAGGGCTCTTCTTTAAAAGTGAAGACCCAAAAGCAGCAAAAGAATGGTATCAAAAACATCTTGGTTTTAATACGGATGACTACGGGTCTACTTTTTGGTGGAAAGACAAAGAAGGGAAAGATGCCTCGACACAGTGGAGTCCATTTGCAAAAAAGACCGATTATTTTGAGCCTTCTAAAAAAGATTTTATGTTTAACTATCGAGTGGAGAACCTTGAGGAGTTATTAGCCGTTTTAAAAACAGAAGGAATTACAATTGTTGGCGAAATGCAAGAATTTGATTATGGAAAGTTTGCATGGATCTTAGACAATGATGGTAATAAAGTTGAACTTTGGGAACCGATTGACAGCGCTTTTTTGTAATTTTATAAAAATATTTGGAATAGAAATAATTGATAAAAACGGGAATACGGTTCCCAAACAAGAGAGTAAACGAATTTTAGCTGGAGTTTTTGCGATTCTTTTAGGTCCTTTGGGAATCCATAAATTTATTTTAGGATACACAATACAGGGCTTAGTTTTTCTTGGAGTTAGTCTTATTACTTGTGGAATTGGAACAAGTATAATTAGCTTGATTGAAGGAATTATTTATCTCTCGAAATCTGATGAAGAATTTATTTACACCTACCAAGTAAACAAAAAAACTTGGTTTTAAAAAAACACGATTTATGAAAATTTTTTCAAATTACCCCGCAGAAGTATTAACCCTTCTTTTTTTAATTGTCACTTTTTTACAATCAGGAATTGACAAATTAAGAGATTGGAATGGAAATTTATCTTTCATAAAAGGACACTTTAAAAACTCTCCTCTAAAAAGCATGGTACCGCTTTTACTGGCTATTGTTTTAATTGTAGAAATTGCCGCTAGTCTTTTAATGCTTGTAGGGGTTTACCAACTATACACTTCCGAATTGAAAGAGATGGCAGCTTTAGGTGTTGCGCTTTCTGCTGTAAGTTTAACTTTTCTATTGATCGGGCAACGTCTTGCAAAAGATTATGCAGGAGCAATGACTTTAGCGGTCTACTTTATCATCTGCATCATTGGACTGTATATTTTAAATAAATAAAACTTATATAAAAAATAATTACATAAATTACGCCTATTTAAAACCCCCTTAAAACATGCGTTTTAAGGGGGTTTTAAATTAAATTACAGCAAACCCTTCTGCGTGACATAAAAGCGGATTAAAGGATTGTTAAATTTGGTTTTAGTTGTTTTTAAGCACATAAATCAGCGAAGAATACTCTGAACTCCTTTTTGCTTTCCTGTTTGATTGAAACCCAATCCAAAATGATTTTAAAATGTTCATTTTTCCGTTTTTATATTTTTCACTTAAAAGAGAAACATAATACGCATCAAATTTCATTGGAAGTGTTTGAACTACTTTCAAGGAAACAAGTGCAAATATTTTTTGAATACTTGTTTGAGAGAAATGCCAGACATGTCTTGGCACATCAAAAGCGGCCCAAAAGGAACCATAATGTGAAGCATCAAAACTTTTATAATTTGGAACCGCAATTAAAAGCGTTCCATTTTCTTTTAATAATTCTTGAAGGCTTTGTGTGTATGTTTCTAAATTTTCAACATGTTCTAAAACGTGCCAAAGCGTAATTACGTCAAACTTTTGTCCCTTAAAAAAAGAGAGCTCTTTTTCTAATAAAACGTTTTTACTTTTAGCAATTTCGCGCGCCTTTATACTAGGCTCTAAACCCACAACTTTCCAATTATCTTTTTTACAGGCGTGAAGAAAATCACCAGTTCCCGCGCCAATATCTAAAACAGTTTTTTGTTCTGGTAAAAACGAATTTAACAGGGCTACTTTTTTCTTTAGTGTATGTCGTTTCACAATTTGATACACGTTATCAAAAAGAGATTTTTTAGCATCGGTATGTGAAATATAATCTTCACTTTGATAGTATTTTGCTAAATCTGAGGGTACAGGTGAAGTTACCAAAAAGTCGTATTCTTGGTTTTTCATCACTCCGTACAACTCTCCAGAAACGGTATGGTCTTTACAATTTAAAAAAAGTTTTAAGTTTTTTTGAAGACGACTCTCTTTCAACATAATCACAAAATTATCTTAGATGTTCCACGGGAAACACTGCCTGTTTTTTATTGTTTTTATCTCCCCATATAAACCAGCAACACAGAAATATCGCTTGGTGAAACACCACTAATTCTACTTGCTTGTGAGATGGATGTAGGTTGTATTTTCATTAATTTCTCTCGTGCTTCAAAAGAAATAGATTGTACTTTTTGGTAATTAAATGTAGACGGAATCATCACGTTTTCTAGACGGTTTAATTTATCTGCATTGTTTTTTTCTTTCTCAATATACCCTGCGTACTTTAGGTGAATCTCTACCTGCTCTATAGCATCATGACCAATGTTGTGTTTCGAAACAAAGTCATTTAATTTATCAATAACCATGAAGTCAGAAAAAGACAATTGGGGTCTTGCGGCAATTTTAAAAAGCTTCATAGACTGCTTCACTAGCGCCAAACCTTTTGCTTCTAAAATAGGATTTACTTCCGTTTCTTTTACGCTGGTAGCTTCTAAAAATCGAATTAGCAAGGCTGTTTTTTCCCTTTTTTCTATAACTCGATCTAAGCGTTCTTGAGAAGCCAATCCTAAAGTATGCGCAAGAGGTGTTAGTCTTAAATCGGCATTATCTTGTCGTAAAAGGGTTCTATATTCTGCACGAGAAGTAAACATTCGATAGGGCTCTTCTGTTCCTTTCGTAATTAAATCATCGATTAAAACACCAATATACGCTTCGTTTCTTTTTAAGATAAAAGGAGTTTTCCCTTGCACTTTAAGTGCTGCATTTACACCCGCCATCAAACCTTGAGCGGCTGCTTCTTCATATCCAGTTGTCCCATTAATTTGTCCAGCAAAAAACAAGTTGTTCACCAACTTTGTTTCCAAGGAGTGTGTTAATTGTGTTGGTGGAAAATAATCATACTCAATAGCATAGCCATACCTTAAAAACTTCACATTCTCAAACCCTTCAATAGCACGAATTGCTTTGTCTTGAATATCTTCTGGCAAAGAAGTTGAAAATCCGTTTACATAAATTTCTACTGTAGTCCAACCTTCTGGTTCTACAAAAATCTGGTGTCGCTCTTTCGTGGCAAAACGATCAATTTTATCTTCTACCGAAGGACAATATCTTGGCCCTGTAGATTGAATTCTTCCGTTAAACATTGGTGAACGATCAAACCCTTCACGCAACAAATCGTGCACTTTTGGATTGGTATATGTTAAATAACAAGAACGTTGTTTTACCAACGATTTTGTGCTTGGTAAATAAGAGAATTTTTCTGGTGCTTCATCTCCAGGTTGTTCTGTCATTTTAGAAAAATCTAAAGAACGGCTATCTACTCTTGGCGGAGTTCCAGTTTTCATTCTTCCAGACTCAAATCCTTTTTCAATTAAGTCTTCTGTAATTCCTGTAGAAGCACCCTCACCAGCTCTTCCTCCTCCAAATGTTTTCTCACCAATATGAATCAACCCATTTAAAAAAGTACCTGCGGTAATAATAACTGTTTTTGCTTTTATCTCTAAACCTAAAGCTGTTTTTACACCAATTATTGTATCCCCATCAAACAACAATCCATTTACAGAATCTTGATAAAAATCTAAGTTTGTCGTTTGCTCCAACATCGTCCTCCAACACTCCGCAAACCGCATTCGATCAGACTGTGCTCTTGGGCTCCACATTGCGGGTCCTTTCGATTTATTTAGCATCTTAAATTGAATTGCTGTCTTATCGGTTACAATTGCACTATAACCTCCTAAAGCATCAATTTCTCGGACAATCTGCCCTTTGGCAATTCCTCCCATCGCAGGATTGCAACTCATTTGTGCAATGTTCTGCAAATTCATGGTGATTAATAACGTATGCGCACCCATATTGGCGCTAGCTGCTGCTGCCTCGCTCCCTGCGTGACCACCACCAACTACAATAACATCAAATACTGTTGAAAATAAACTCATTTTATTGTTTCACGTGGAACTTATTATTTAAATAACTGAAAACCAAACACTTAACATTAATATTGCCTTGTCTTCTTCGAGCGTCATTGCTTTTTTATCTGCTGGGTCTTTGTCTTTAAAACCGAGGTAATGCAACACACCATGAATCATAACTCGATGTAATTCCTCTAGAAATGAAACTTTATAATCAACCGCATTGTCAGTGACCCTATCGATGGAAATATAAATATCTCCATTTATAATTTTCCCAACTGTGTTGTCAAAACTAATTACGTCCGTAAGTGTGTCGTGCTGTAAAAAATCAATATTTAATTTATGCAAATATACATCATCACAAAAAATATAATTGATTTCCCCTAAAGTAAAACCGTGGTTTGAAATTACTGTTTCAACCCAATTTTCATAAAGTGGCTCCGTCTCTAAAGTAAAAGGTATTTCGTAGTTAAAAGTAATCATTGCATGCTATTTATTTGAATGATAAAAATTTTTTGCTTTTTTTAGGAGCGATGGATCGAAGATGGTAATCCGGAAAACAACTTGTTTTCATGCTACTGTTTCTTCTTTGGCTCTGAAAAATACTCACGAACCTTCTTTTTAAAGTTTTGCTGCAAAGGTAAGGATTGTCTGTTTAAAATCTCTGTTTGATTGTAAAACAACTTCTTAAACTCCAGTTGTTTCTTCTTGTTTGATTCCATTTGCGCGCTATTGGCAGCAGACTTCCTTTTACTCTCTTTGCATTGCTCTAAAGTGGCCTTGTCTAATTTTAACAATTCATAATTTAACTGTTGCATTTTTTGGAGCGTCTGGGAATTAAATCCTTTTTCTAAAATTTCATTTTCTAACTGCTCCATGGTTTTAAGTACTTTTTTTGCAGAAAGGTTTCCATTTGGTGATGTTCCTTTATTTTCTTTTATAGCATCCTGCAATTGCTGTCGAAGCATGCGCTGTTCTTTAAATATTTGATACAACTCACCGTCTAAATCCTCGTTCTGTGATCCTGAGGATCCAGCATTCCCTTTTTTTCCATTTTCACCCTCTTTTCCTGATTCCCCTTTTTCGCCTGATTCACCCTTTTCTCCTGGCTTACCTTTTTTTCCTAGTTTTTTTGATCCTTCTTTCCCATTCTTTTCTCCAGGTTTTGACCCTTTTTTCACACCTTCTTTCATCTTTTCTGAAAGCGCTCCTTGCTTTTTTATAATATCTGGCAAGCTAAAACCAGCCCCTTCTCCTTTACCTTTCCCTGGTTTCATAGACATCGATTTTTTCATATTGGTAAGTATACTACTTAAATAATCTGCCAAGTTATTGGTCGAGGTCATCACATAACGTTGATTAGAGACTCCGTCTGGAAAACGATTTTCAGAGAAGTTTTCTAACGATTGCTCTAAATTGTAGTGGGCAGTAGAAAGGTCGTCTTGAATTTTAGCGGAAATTTTTGGAAGGCGCATCGACAAGACATACAAGCTATCGTCAATATGTTCAAAATAGGTTTTAAACTCGTTTTGTTTTTTAAGGGTATTGCCAAAATCTGGATGGGAGGTTGAAATTTCATCAAACCGATTCATCAAATTTTCTTGTTTGAAAGAAAAGGTGACTAGGTTTTCTAAAATTTTACGCAAATCATCCAAGTTTTCATCTATGGAATCCATTTCCATTTTCATCATGGCTTGCTGCATTTTAACGCTCATTTCTTTCATTTTTTGAGCGGCTTTTTGTTGACTTTTCTTTGCTGTAGCAGGCTCCTTTTTTGAAAGCTTTTCTTCTGATTTCTGCAACGCCTCTTTTACCGCTTCCTTTTCGTCTTCGGTGTCTGGTAAACCTAAGGGTTCTTTTAGTTGTTCATTGTCTTTCGCAAGGGCTTCTAACTCTTTTTTTATGGCTTCAAAAGCTGTTTTAATTTCTTTTTGTTTCACTAAAGCGCTGTCATTCTCTTTCGCAAGGGTTTCTTGTTTTTTTGACAATGCCTCCAATTTATTGGCAATTTGCATGGCTTTTTGTTCTACATAAAAACGCTTTACAAGTTCTAAAGTTCTTTCTAAACTTCGTTCTTGTTGTTTGTTTTGCTGCGCCAGCTCTTTTGCTTTTTTTATAAAATCTTCTTTGTTTAATTTCTCCGCAATTTTAGCAATTTCATCAAGTAGTTTTTGCTGCTTGTCTAATTTCTTTAATTCTTCGATTCGTTTTTTTAAGTCTTCTTTTTTCTCTTGAAGTCCTTCATTTTGTGCTTTCTTTTCTCCTAAATTTTCTTGAAGTTTCTCTGTTTGACGTTGAATCCTTTTTTTATATTCTTGTTGTCGTTTTATAAAAGATTGCACCTTTTTCTTATCATTCCAACCCCCCTTTTTCTTGCGTTGAATTTCTTGTTGAATTTTCTCAAACTCCTTTTGCTGATTTTGATTTTCTGAAATATTCTTTTCAAGATTGTCAATCGTGTTTTTTTGTTCCGACAACAATTCTTCTTCTATTTCAGTGCTGGTTTTTTGGCGGTATTGAAACGTTTCCGATTTGGTTTTTTTACTTCCATTGAAACCATCATTGTCAAAAACCTGAAAAAAGAGTTCATAATTCACACTAGCTTGTAAGTCTAAACCTTCTGGAAACTGATAATAAAAAGATTGTATATTTTCTTTGTTGATTGTAAAATCAAGAGTTTGTTTGTTCTCGGTTTTCGCTTTGTCATAATAAACCAGTTGTAGTTTCTTTAAACCATAATCGTCAGAAATTTGCCCTGCAAATTGAGCGACGCCTCGTGAAATACTATCGATATTGGAAACCACTTGAATGGAAGGAAATTCGTCCTTAACAACATCTAAAGAAAATTGCAAGCGTTCGTAATCTTTTAAAGGACTGTTGGATGAAGTAATTTGATAGGAAATCGGTTTTACAATTTGTTTTTTAAACACAAAATCGGCGTCAGAGATCGCAGTGAAAAAACTTCTTTTTTCTGCTTCAATAAAAGAAACGGTATCTGTTGCTGTTGTTTTAACATTCCATTGCACTTGGGTGCCTTCTGGCAAAACATAGTTTCCGGTATTTTGAATGGTTTCGTTTTTTCTTCCTAAGTAATTAGGATAGGATAGCTCCATAAAAACATTTAAAATCGTGGGTGTTTTCACCACTTCAAGAGTGTAATTTAAAGATTGCACTCCGTTTGCCGTTACATAAAAAGAAAGGGCTTCCTCTACTTGTGAAAAGGTGTGTATAAACGTAGTTGCGCCTTGCTTTTGAAGCTCATATTCTTGTTGTTGAAACACGATTTTAACTTCTTCTGGACGAACGCTTCCTTTTGTTTTTACGCGTACTGTAAAAGGTTTTCCTTGGATTACTTTTAAGGAATCATTTGCGATGTAAAACGAAAAGGGTGCGGGTGGTGCAAACGCAGTTCTGTGGTTTACAACACGGTCTAAACTTTGAGTTAGCGCGGTAGTGCTCCCTGAAAAGAAGGCAATAATTCCTATTAAAACAGGAACAACCGCATACTTTAGATACTTTTTATTTTTAGTGAAATCAACAGCTTTTAAAAAAGGGATAGGTTGAATTTCAGTAGCTTTTTGCGCGATGCTTGCCAATAATAAATCAGACTGATTCGGGTTTTCTTTAAGCTGTAAGATGTTGAGTAGTTTGTCTTGAATTTCTGGAAAATGATTTCCAATGATTTTGGAGGATTCTTGTAAAGAAATTCCTTTTTGCAAACCGATCAATTTTAAAATCGGTTTTAAAATAAGTTGAAAGACTAAACACCCTTCCACCAAAATAAAAACCCAAAACAAAGCGGTTCTTGCAAAAGGTTGCAACCACAAAAAAGACTCGATAAATACCGTCACAAAAAAGTAAATGCATCCTAAAGAGAAAAATAAGATTCCCCCTTTTATCAATTCATTTCTGTAATATTTACGAGTAAAACGTCGTAGTTTCTCCGTTATTATTTGGTAGCCCTCCATAATGAACCAATAAAAATAATGCTTTTAGGAAGATCAACCTCATAATAATTGTTAAAAGGCCAGCGAGGTCTTGATGGGAAATGATTAAGCAACTAAAGTGGTTGTTTGATTTTGGAACAAGAGCGAAAATTTAGTCTGTTCGCTTGCGTTGTTAAATAAATTAAAGTTACCCTAGGTTTACAAGGCGTGTAGGTTTTTATTTCGTTGTTATATTATCTCCAACAATCACATAACGCATTTCTGTTAAATCATTTCTCCTTGCAAACTACATAATATATTTGAATTAAATTAATGTATGTTTATTAAAAAACAAATAAACTGTACCTTTTTAATTACCTCCCCACAAAGAAAAATTTGCAATCCGTTTCATTTTCTATTCTAAAAAAAGCTTAAAAACACCTATTTTTTCTTTGCACTAATTTCATTCCTCTTCCAATAAAAAAGTATCTTTGCGGCATCCAAAAAAACAGAAAAATGGAATCTAATGTTCGTGTTCGTTTTGCCCCAAGTCCAACAGGACCTTTACATATTGGTGGAGTAAGAACTGCTTTATTTAATTATTTATTTGCTAAGAAGCACAACGGTACCTTTATCTTGCGTATAGAAGATACAGATCAAACCCGCTATGTGGCCAATGCAGAACAATATATTATAGATGCATTGGATTGGTGTAACATTCCTTTTGATGAAGCGCCTGGAAAAAACGAGAAATTTGGTCCTTACAGACAATCTGAACGGAAAGATCTCTATAAAAAACATGCAACCCTTTTATTACAATCGGGTTGGGCATATTATGCTTTTGATACTGCAGAACAATTGGATGCAGAAAGAAAAGGACATGAAGAAAACGGAAAAACCTTTATTTATAATTGGCACAACCGAGAAAAAGGACGTTTGGTAAACTCGTTGGTATTAACCGATGCAGAAGTACAAAACCGAATTGAAAACGGAGATAAGTATGTCATCCGTTTTAAATCTCCACAAGATGAAATCCTTGTAATGCAAGATGAAATTCGTGGAGAAATTAAAATTGATACCAATGTGTTGGATGATAAAATTTTATTTAAATCTGACGGAATGCCCACCTATCATTTGGCAAACATTGTAGACGATCATTTGATGGAAATCTCACACGTTATTCGAGGTGAAGAATGGTTGCCCTCCATGGCACTTCACATTTTATTATACCGCGCTTTTAATTGGGACGCACCAAAATTTGCACACTTACCACTGATCTTAAAACCAATTGGTAAAGGAAAATTAAGCAAACGTGACGGAGATAAATTAGGATTTCCTGTGTTTCCATTAGAATATACCAATGAAGAAACGAAAGACATCTCTCGTGGTTATAAAGAAGACGGCTACTTTGCAGATGCATTTATAAACATGCTGGCTTTATTAGGATGGAACCCAGGTACCAAACAAGAAATTTTTTCTTTAGAACAATTGGTACAGGAATTCGATTTAAAAAGAGTAAGTAAATCGGGCGCAAAGTTTAGTCCAGAAAAAACCAATTGGTTCAATCAACAATACATGCAAACAAAAGAGGATGCAACTTTAACAGATTTGTTTCTTCCGATATTATCAGCAAAAGGAATTTCTTCTAAGAAAGAGTATGTTCAGAAAGTAGTAACCGCTATAAAAGAGCGCGCTGTTTTTGTAGAAGATTTTTGGGCATTGTCTGAATTCTATTTTCAGAATCCAACAACTTTCGATGCAAAAGCTTCTAAGAAAAATTGGAAAGAGGGAACTGCTGAATTAATGAACGAATTGATTGCTAAGTTAAAAGAGATTCAAGAGTTTACTTCAACAAACACTGAAACAGTCATTAAAGAGTGGATTACCGCCAAAGAAATTGGTTTTGGTAAAGTAATGCAACCACTTCGATTAAGTTTAGTAGGCGCTTTAAAAGGCCCTCATTTGTTTGATATTATTGAAATGATTGGAAAAGAAACCACCATCGCAAGAATTGAAAATGCGATCGATTTTCATCAATAAGAAAGAAATTTACATTTTTATAAAAAACCCACTTCAATCTGTAAGTGGTTTTTTTATGCCTATAAATGTAACATTATTTAAAAAATCAGTTTTGTAGTTAGTTACATAAATCGGTATCTTTACAAGAAGTTAAAAATTCACCTTTTAAAAAAAAACCATGCTACCAATCCCAATTATTATCGTCGGCTTAATTGTCCTTTTTTTGTTTGCAGCAATTTTTACTGTCAAACAACAAACAGCAGCAGTTATAGAAACTTTCGGAAAATTCAGTAACATTCGTCAATCTGGTTTTCAATTAAAAATACCCGGAGTGCAAAGAATTGCAGGAAGGTTGAGCTTAAAGATTCAACAATTAGATGTTATTATTGAAACGAAAACAAAAGATGATGTTTTTGTAAAATTAAAAGTTTCGGTACAGTACAAAGTAATTCGAGACAAAGTAGAAGATGCTTTCTATAAATTAGATTATCCACACGATCAGATTACTTCATATGTCTTTGATGTAGTAAGAGCAGAGGTTCCTAAAATGATTCTTGATGATGTTTTTTTACGGAAAGATGATATTGCCATTGCCGTAAAATCTGAGTTGAATGAAGCAATGATGACTTATGGGTATGACATTATAAAAACCTTAGTTACAGACATTGATCCAGATGCACAGGTAAAAGAAGCAATGAACCGAATTAATGCTGCTGATAGAGAAAAAACAGCTGCACAATATGAAGGAGATGCACAACGTATTTTAATTGTAGAACGTGCAAAAGCGGAAGCAGAAAGCAAACGTTTACAAGGACAAGGTATTGCAGATCAGCGTAGAGAAATTGCACGTGGACTGGAAGAATCTGTAGAGGTTTTAAATAAAGTAGGCATCAACTCACAAGAAGCTTCTGCCTTAATTGTAGTTACACAACATTACGATACGCTACAATCGATTGGTCAGCAAACAAATAGTAATTTAATTTTGTTACCAAACTCTCCACAAGCGGGAAGTCAAATGTTAAACGATATGGTGGCCAGCTTTACAGCAAGCAATCAAATAGGTGAGGCTATGAAAAACCCGAAACCAAAACAGTTAAAAAAATAAGAACACTTCTTTTAAAATAAAAAAGCTCCGTTTGAAATTTCAAACGGAGCTTTTTTTATCTGTATGTTAAAAAATTAGTTTCCTTCTTCTAATTTTTCGTCTTTCTTTTCTGCTTTATTTTCGTCTTTCGTGGCTTTTTTAAATTCTTTAATCCCACCACCAATACCTTTCATTAATTCTGGTATTTTTTTACCACCAAATAAAAGTAGCAATGCTCCTACAATAAGAGCCATTGAAAGTGGGCTAGGCATTCCTAATAAAAAAATATTTAAAGAGATCATGTGTTTCAATTTTGAGATGCAAATATACAAAAAACGTTTTTATACTTGATAAAAGAAATTATTAATCCTTTTTTTGAATGATTCCTCCTACTAATTTTTTATCTCTTATTAAATCTGGATTTCCTTTATAAAAAATAGAGCCTCCAAAACTAACATTTGCATTCAATACTTTTCCTGCAAAAATTTCTGCCTTTGCTCCGGTTCCTGCTTTTACCATAGCACTATTGTCTACCTCTAAGCCAAAACCATGGTAAATACCATACAAATCTACATCTACATCTTGGTTGTTTGCAGTCCCTGATAATTTTATAATTCCGCCAGAAGTAGCTCTTACTTTAATGTTTTTAGATTTTAAAACTAAGTTGATAAATGCCCGTTCTTGAGCCCTGATCTCTACTTCATCTTGTTGAAAATCTTTTGCAGTAATGGTAGCACTTTGATTGGCGTCAATAACGGCAAGTTTATCATTGTAAAAAAGTTGAACGAACACTTTTCCGTCTGCAGCGTTATTTGACGGTTTTAAAGAAAAAGGTAAAGAGAGTTTTAAGGTGTTATTCACTGTTTTCATTTTCACCATTTCAGATTTCTCTCCAGTAATTTCTAATTTATTTTCGGTAGATTTTATAAGCTCTACTTCAATGCCATTATAGACTTTTAGTATTGTATAGTCTCCTAAATTTTTAGTAACTTTTGATTGTCCGTAAATTGAAAACACAAATAATAATGCTCCAATAAAAATAATTTTTTTCATTATTTTAAAGTTTAGTTAATCGGTTTCTTTAAATAAAGTTACTAATATAAAGCGTTTTTTTGTTTTTTATTGTGTTTTTTTTTAAAGTATATTAATTTTCAATTAAATTAAAATCTAAATGCTTGCGTTCTAAATCTGCATTTTTTACTTGTACTTTTACGTCATCTCCTAATTGATACATTTGTTTCGTTGATTGACCAACGATTGCAAATTGCTGTTCATTAAATGCATAAAAATCACTTTTTATATCTCTAATTCTCACCATTCCTTCACATTTATTGGAAGAAATTTCTACATAGATTCCCCATTCTGTAACTCCAGTAATTACCCCTTCAAATACTTCGTCATTATGATCTTGCATGTATTTAATTTGCATGTATTTTATGGAAGCTCGCTCTGCTTTACTTGCCAATTCTTCTCTTTTAGAGGAGTGCTTACAGTTTTCTTCGTATTTAATTGCTTTTGGAGTGTCTCCTCCATCTAAATAATGTTGGAGTAATCGATGTGTCATTACATCTGGATACCGTCTAATAGGGGATGTAAAATGGCTGTAGTAGTTAAAAGCCAATCCATAGTGACCTATGTTTTGGGTGGTATATACTGCTTTACTCATCGTACGAATCGTGAGTGTTTCAATCATGTTTGATTCTGCTTTTCCACTAACATCACTTAATAATTGATTTAACGATTCTGAGGTGCTTTCTTTTGTTTCGGTATTTATTTTATATCCAAACTTACCAATAATATTTTGTAGTGCAGCTAATTTCTCAATATCTGGCTCATCGTGAACTCTATAAATAAAGGTTTTATTGGTTGCTTTTCCTTTAGAAAAACCAATGAACTCAGCTACTTTACGATTGGCTAATAGCATAAATTCTTCAATTAATTTATTAGCATCTTGCGATGTTTTAAAGAAAACACCGATTGGATTTGCATCTTCATCTAAATTGAATTTTACTTCTACTCTATCAAAAGAAATAGCGCCTTGTTGCATTCTTTTTTTACGAAGAATTTTTGCCAGTTCATCTAATTTTAAGGTTGCTTCTATAATTTCTGGAGTTACTTCATATTCTTTGTCAAGAATAGAAACTTCTAAAGGCATTGTATACGGTTTTACATCTGCTGATAATGTACAATTTTCTATAATAGATTGTGCTTCTTCATATGCAAAACGTTGATCTGAATAAGTAACAGTTCTCCCAAACCATTCGTTTACAATTTGTGCTTTAGGATTGATTTCAAACACTGCAGAAAAAGTTAGTTTTTCTTCATTTGGTCTTAAAGAACAAACGCCATTACTTAATTTTTCAGGCAACATTGGTACCACTCTGTCTACTAAATACACCGAAGTAGCTCTTTCAAAAGCTTCATCGTCTAAAATTGTTTTTGGTTCTAAATAATGAGAAACATCTGCAATGTGAATTCCGATTTCGAAATTCCCGTTTTCTAATTTTTTGAAAGACAACGCATCATCAAAATCTTTAGCATCTTTTGGATCTATTGTAAAGGTTAAATCTTTACGCATATCTCTACGTTTGCTAATTTCTTCTTTGGTAATTTCAATAGAAAGGTTAGCTGCTTCTTGTTCTACTTCGGTAGGAAATTCATACGGTAAATCGTATTCTAATAAAATAGAATGCATTTCTGTATTGTGCTCTCCAGGTTTCCCTAAAACTGCGGTAATTTCTCCAAACGGATTTTTAGATTTCGCTGGCCAATCTGAGATTGTAGCTTGTACTTTATCTCCATCTTCTGCACCATTCATTTTACTTTCTGAAATAAAAATATCTGCGTACATTTTATTGTTGTCTGGAACTACAAAACCAAAATTTTTGTTCTTTTGTAAAACCCCTACAAACTGTGTTTTTGCACGTTCTAAAACTTCAACAACATCGGCTTCGTATTTTTTTCCGCTTCGTTTTTTAAATACATATGCTTTTACCGTGTCATTATGTAATCCTTTTCCAAGATTGGCATTTGGAATAAAAATATCATCTTCATAATCATCGGTAACAAAATATCCATTTCCATTGGAAGTAATATCTAATGTACCTGTAGAGTATTTTCTATCTTGATTCATTTGAAACTTACCTCGATCTACTTCTACAATTTTTTGAGTTCCCGTTAATTCAGCTAATCTTTTTATAATTTGTGTTTTTCCATCGGTATCTGAAATACTTAATTTACTGGAAATTTGCTTATAATTATAAGATTTTGAAGTGTCTTCATTTAAAATTCTGAAGATAATTTTAGTTAAGTCTTTTACAACATTCCCTTTCTTCTTATATATATTTTTCTTCTTTTTTGTCATTTTATAAACTATTAATGTGCTAATTTGATGTCTTTTTTACTCAAATAAACAACTATTGAAAAGTACGATTAATTTCACTGTTTTTATATTAAAAAATAGTTATCAATCTATTATTGTACTTTGCCTTTTAAATTATTATTTATGTCTAAATCTTGGTTTATAATTGCAAACCCTATTGCAGGAAATGGAAAATTTTCTAAACAGTGGAAGGAAATTCAACAAGTACTTAACAGCAAGAATATAGACTATTCTTTTGTTTTTACTCAATTTTATAAACACGAAATTGAATTGGTACAAGATGCAATTCAGCAAGGTTTTAGAAATATTATTTCCGCAGGTGGAGATGGAACACTACATAATATAGTTAATGGAGTAATGATGCAAAGGTATGTAAAATCTTCTGATATAACTATTGCAGTGCTTCCTACAGGAACTGGAAACGATTGGATTAAAACCTACAGCATTCCTAATAACATAAAAAAGGCGGTCGAGATCATCTCATATAAAAAAACAATACTACAAGATATTGGTCAAATAACAACAAAGGAAGGTGAAATTACCTACTTTAATAATGTAGCTGGTTTAGGATATGACGGTTATATTGCAAAGAAGCTTCAAAAAATAAAAAGGTTGGGTGCTTTGTCTTATTTAATTGCTGGAATTTACGGGATGTTATTTTATAAAAAATTAATATTTAAAATAACAATGAATCAAATAACAATTAAAACAACTTGTTTAATGACAATTGTTTCAATTTGTAAATTTTCTGGTGGCGGAATGCAGTTTTCTAAAAAAGGAGATCCAACGGATGGATTCTTTGATATTACAATTGCTAAAAATCTTACCTTATTTGATTTAATTTTGAATCTTAAAAAATTATACAACGGGAAAATTGTAGACCATCCAAAAGTAGCTACTTATAAAACAAATGAAATTACAGTTGTCCCACAAAATTCGAAACCTTTTATTCAAGCAGATGGAGAATTGATTGGAACTGGAACAGCTACTTTCTCTCTCATTGAAAAAGGAATTCGTTTTGTGATTGTTTCTTATTAAAGTTATTTTTTTGCAAGCATTCTTATTTTTATTTTTTCTTTCGTTTCAGAGTTATCAACATTCTATATTATATTTATTTTTCTTTTATAAATTTTTAAAAAACAATGATGTTTATAATAGTCTGTGAATAGTGACTATAAAAATATTTATTTTTATTTTTTTATATCAGTTATTAAAAAACATCCACATTTTATGAGTTATTTAAAAGCTTAAAAATCAAAGAAAAAAGGGAGTTATTAACAATACTTATAAACAGTAATTAACCAATAATTATTAATAGTTAATAATGAAATAAATGTAGATAACCACTCCATTTTATGTTTATAAACTATTATAAAAAAACAATAAAAAAACTTGTGTGTGTTCTTGAGTCTCTTGTATTGTAATAATTTTTAAATCTCACAAAAAAAGTTCTTAAAAATTACAGATACTTCTTAACATTTACGAAATACACTTAATCTCTTAAAAACGAAACTGTTATTAAAAATGATAAAAAACAGGTTGTTAATAACCCTAAAAAACCCTTAGTTTCTGTATTTTTGTTGCAGACAACTTAATTAAAATCAATTTATTATGACAATTGCTATTGGTAACGATCACGCAGGCACAGTATATAAGTTCGAAATTATAAAACATTTAGAAACGAAAGGATATACAATTTTAAATTTTGGAACCGATACCAATGATTCTATGGATTATCCAGACGCAATTCATCCAACAGCAACTGCTGTAGAAACTGGCAAAGCAACTTTTGGTATCATTCTTTGTGGAAGTGGAAATGGCGCTCAGATGACCGCAAATAAACACCAAGGAATACGTGCAGCATTATGTTGGAATAATGAATTAGTAGTTTTAACAAGACAACATAATAATTCAAATATTTTAACCATTCCCGCACGTTTTGTTTCTGTACAACAAGTATTAGGTTTTGTAGATATTTTCCTAGACACCTCGTTTGAGGGAGGAAGACATGGTAATCGAGTTGATAAAATTTCTTGTTAAAATAATTTTCATTCCTATATAGTATCCCTCTTTTTTATGGACTTTCATGTCAAATATTTTTCAGAATTAAACACAATAGAATTGTATCAAATACTTCAATTACGTGCAGAAGTTTTTGTGGTAGAACAAGATTGTGTGTATCAAGATGTTGATAATAAAGATCAAAAAGCACTACATGTTTTTTGTTTTAAAAATGAGAAAATAGTTGCTTATACCCGTATTTTTAAACCAGGAGATTATTTTAAAAATGCAAGTATTGGTCGTGTTGTTGTTGTTGCTTCAGAAAGAAAATACGGTTTTGGACACGATGTAATGAAAGCTTCTATTCTCGCAATTAAAAACCATTTTAAAGAGGATATAATTACAATTTCTGCACAAGTATATTTAAAAAAATTCTATGAATCTCACGGGTTTCATCAAATCGGTAAAGATTATTTAGAAGATGGAATTCCACATATAGAAATGTTAAAAAGCTAAAGAAGAGAACTCACTTCTTTAACATCGCCAACCGCTAAAGCGTCTAAACGTAAGGTTCCAATTCGAACCCGAATTAAACGCAAAGTAGGAAAGCCAACAGCAGCCGTCATTTTTCGTACTTGTCTAAATTTTCCTTCTCTAATTATAATAGCAACCCAACTTGTAGGTCCATGCCTATCGTCTCTAATTTTTTGACTTCTTAATGGAAATTTAGGGTCATCAATTAAAAAAGATTTCCCAGGTTTTGTTTGATATTTTTTTCCATCAAAACCAATTTTAACCCCTTTTTTAAGTTTTTCAATAGCTTCCTGAGTAATCATCCCATCTACCTGAACATAATATTCTTTTTCAAATTTATTACTTCTAATTTCTTCGGAAACCTTTCCATCTGTAGTAAGTAATAATAAACCTTCGGAAGCAACATCCAATCGGCCAATAGCCATTGTTCCTTCAGGAAAACCGTGAAGTTCTCCTAATAATTTTTTCTTTCTTTTTGCAGGGTTTACAAATTGAGAAATGGTTCCCCATGGTTTGTGAAGGATAAAATGTTGGTGTTTTTCCATAAAATGGTTTAATAAAAACAATACTACAAAAATGAAACTTAATTATTAGGAATTTAAAAGTTGTTTTTTGTAACTTGTCTCACTTTAAAAAAATAATATTTTAGTAGAATTTATGGCAGCAGATAAAGAAAAAACAGCAAAATTAAAAGCACTTCAACTTACCTTAGATAAATTAGATAAGACTTATGGTAAAGGAGCTGTTATGAAATTAGGAGATGTAGTTACCGAAGAAATAGATGCAATTTCGTCAGGATCTTTAGGATTGGACTTAG
Organism: Polaribacter sp. SA4-10; assembly: GCA_949519155.1. Taxonomy (GTDB): domain Bacteria; phylum Bacteroidota; class Bacteroidia; order Flavobacteriales; family Flavobacteriaceae; genus Polaribacter. The sequence goes on along the minus strand of CATIQU010000026.1, from coordinate 34,324 downwards.
CATTAGGAGTTGGTGGGTATCCAAGAGGAAGAGTTATTGAAATTTATGGACCGGAATCTTCTGGGAAAACAACCTTAACATTACATGCAATTGCGGAAGCACAAAAAGCAGGTGGAATCGCTGCGTTTATTGATGCAGAACATGCTTTTGATAAATTTTATGCAGAAAATTTAGGGGTAGATATTGATAATTTAATTATTTCACAACCCGATCATGGTGAACAAGCTTTAGAAATTACAGAAAATTTAATTCGTTCAGGCGCAATCGACATCGTTGTTATTGATTCTGTTGCAGCATTGACACCAAAATCTGAAATTGAAGGTGAAATGGGAGATTCCAAGATGGGGCTTCACGCACGTTTAATGTCACAAGCATTACGTAAACTAACAGGAACAATTTCTAAAACCAATTGTACGGTTATTTTCATTAACCAATTAAGAGAGAAAATTGGTGTTATGTTTGGAAACCCAGAAACGACAACGGGTGGAAATGCATTAAAGTTTTATGCTTCTGTACGTTTAGATATTAGAAGAAGAACACAAATTAAAGACGGAGACCGTGTGATTGGAAACAGTACCAAGGTAAAAGTTGTAAAAAATAAAGTAGCACCCCCTTTTCAAATTGCAGAATTTGACATTATGTATGGAGAAGGAATTTCTAAAGTTGGAGAAATTTTAGATATTGGTGTAGAATTAGGAATTGTTAAGAAAAGCGGTTCTTGGTTTAGTTACGGAGAAACAAAATTAGGCCAAGGTAGAGATGCTGTAAAAGGTTTAATTAAAGACAACCCAGAACTTGCCGAAGAACTTGAAGGAAAAATAAAAGAAGCTATTGAAAATCAAGAATAAGTAGTAAAGTTCAAATTATTATCAACTTAACTCTCAAAAAAAGTAATCAATTTTTTGGGAGTTTTTTATTTTTCACAGCATGATTGCTATTCATAAAAACGTACAATTACAACCCATATTAACAAAAGATGTTCTTGTTTTACAGGGTTTAATGCAAAATATTTATCCTGCTGCTTATAGCCATTTTTGGGAAGATGATGGCGCTTTTTATATCAACAATCAGTATTCAGAACTACATATATTAAAAGAGCTTTCTCAAGAAAATGCAGTCTATTACTTTGTTCTTTTTAACAATGAAATCATCGGTAACTTTAGGGTTGTTTGGGGCGAAAAACTATCCGGCTTGTCTCAAGAAAAGCAAGTAAAATTACACCGTCTTTATTTGCATCCAAACTGCCAAAATAAAGGGGTCGGGAAGTCAATTGTTTCTTGGCTAGAAGAAGAAGCTAGCTTTAAAAATTATCAAATTATTTGGTTAGACGCTATGGATAAACAAGAACAAGCATTTCAATTTTATAAAAAAAGAGGGTACAAATACCATGCACATACTTTTTTAGATTTTGATTTAATGCATGTTCCTTTTCGGAAAATGAACCAGTTTTATAAGGTTTTGTAATTATAATTTTATCTTTTAAGAGACCGTTATTTACACTCCTGTACTTCCAAAACCACCAGCACCACGCACTGTTTCATCTAGAACATTCACTTCCTCCCACGTTGCTCTTTCGTGTTTTGCAATGATTAATTGTGCAATTCTCTCACCATCATTAATAATGAAATCATCATTGGATAAATTCACTAAAATAACGCCAATTTCACCCCTGTAATCTGCATCAACAGTTCCAGGAGCATTTAAGACTGTAATTCCTTTTTTAGCAGCAAGACCACTTCTAGGGCGAACTTGTGCTTCAAAACCATGAGGCAGTGCAATAAACAACCCTGTCTTTACAACAGCTCTTTCCAAAGGTTTTAGTGTGATTTCTTTATCAATATTTGCACGTAAATCCATACCAGCAGCACCTTTGGTTTCGTAGTTTGGAGTTGCATGTTTCGATTTGTTGATGATTTGTACGTTCATTTTAAATAGGTATGTTGTCCAACAAATATAATAAAACAACGAACTATCTTATAAAACTTAATACTTTTCTTATTTTTGACTTTCCAAATGAAAGAATTTATGAGTTCACATCCTAAAATTGCGGTTATCGGTGGCGGAAGCTGGGCAACAGCCATTGTAAAAATGTTGTGCGAAAACTTAGATACTGTCGGATGGTATATGAGGAGCGCTTCAGCAAAAGAACATATTCTTGAAAACAAACACAATCCAAACTATTTAAGTTCTGCAGAATTACATCCAGAACAACTTGATCTATCGAATGACATTAATACAATAATAGATAGCTATGATGTTTTAATTTTTGCGATACCCTCCGCTTTCTTAACAAAAGAACTTTCGAAAACCACCACTTCCTTTGAACGTAAAGTCATTTTTTCAGCCATTAAAGGAATCGTTCCAGAAACAGGTTTAATTGTTGGAGAACACTTTATGGAAACCTATGGTGTTCCTGTTGATAATATTGGTGTGATCACAGGCCCTTGTCACGCTGAAGAAGTAGCCATGGAGCGTTTGTCGTATTTAACTATTGCGTCTAATGATTCAGAAAAGGCTGAAATGATTAGCAAATGCTTAAAAAGCAGGTATATAAAAACGAAGATTTCCGACGATATCATTGGTACTGAATATGCCGCGATGTTGAAAAATATTTATGCAATAGCAGCTGGAATTGCCCATGGTTTAGGCTATGGAGATAATTTCCAATCTGTATTGATGAGTAACGCAATCCGCGAAATGAATCGCTACATTAAAAAAATGCATAACATGAAGCGGAACATTAATAACTCTGCCTATTTAGGTGATTTACTAGTTACAGGGTATTCTCTTTTTAGCAGGAATAGAACATTTGGTAATATGATTGGTAAAGGATACACCGTGAAGTCTGCACAAATGGAAATGAGTATGATTGCAGAAGGGTATTACGCTACTAAAAGCGCCTATAAAATTAAACAAGAAAAAGGGACAGATACGCCAATTATAGACGCAGTTTATAATGTTTTATACAACAATAAAGACGCTAAAAAAGAATTTAAAAAGTTGACAGATACGTTGGATTAATTGTTTAATTTTGAACAATTATACCACGCATTAAACTTTTCAAATGAAAACGATCCAAGAAGTTGTAGAAAGTACCGTTAGAAAAACGCCTTTTATTGAAGAAGCTTTACATGAAAAACTAATCAATGTTTCTTCCTTAGCAAGAATTATTTTACCAGAAGTTTCTAAAACTTTAAAAAAAGACATTAAAGTAGGCGCAGTAATGATGGCTATTAATCGTTTGTCGCCAGCAAGTGAGCTTAGAATTCGTAAGAATATTAAAAAAATTGCTGTCAATTTAGGTGATTTTATTGTGCGTTCTAACCTTTGTGATTTTACCTTTAAAAACACCCCTACTTTATTAAAAGAGATCGCAAAAATTTTAACCAAAACAGCAGATAAAAACGATGCTTTTTTAACAATTTCACAAGGTATTTTTGAAACAAATATTGTTGCCAGTAAAAGCCTTCAGAAGTATATAGAAACTATTTTTGAAAAAGAAACCTGTATCAACAGTATGTTGGATTTAGCATCGATTACGATTAAACTTCCCGTCAATAATTTAGAACAATCAGGAATTTATTATTTTATTCTAAAACAATTGGCTTGGGCAGACATTGCTTTGCAAGAAGTAATTTCTACCACAAATGAAATGACCATTGTGGTAAAAGAAAAAGACATCAATGAAACATTTGGAATTCTTATGAATTTAAAATCAGCTTCATAGCGCAATCCACACATGTCTAAAAAAGACCCATACGCAGCTTTAAGAATTAGAGAATTCAATGTTTTTTTAGTAGTGCGTTTTGCATTAATTTTTGGCTGGTCCATGCAGTTTATTGTGATAGAATGGAAGGTGTATGAACTCACAGGAGACCCATTGTATCTAGGCTTAATTGGGTTAATGGAAATTATACCAGCGCTATCGATGGCCTTATTTGCAGGGCATATTGTAGATCAGAAAGAAAAAAGAAACCTACTTGCATTGTGTATTGCCGCTTTTTCTTTGATCAGTTTTGGATTATTCTGGATTACTTCCGATACCGTGAGTCAATCCCTATCTACACAAACACTACTATACATCATTTATACATTGGTCTTTTTTGGAGGCTTTTTACGCGCCTTTTTTGGCCCAATCATTTTTTCATTAGTTGCTTTAATTGTGCCTAAGAAAATCTATCCAAATGCCGCAACTTGGAACAGTTCACTGTGGCAAATGGCACGTGTTTTAGGTGTTGCTTTTGCAGGGTTCTCTATCAATTGGATCGGTGTGCATTGGTCTTTAAGCATCATTTTTATTTTAGTCTCTATTTCATTTTTCGTTCTATTTAAAATTAAAAGAAAACCAATTTTAAACCCTAAAATTGGAGAACCTGTTTTACAAAGTTTAAAAGAAGGAGTCAATTTTGTATTCAAAACAAAAGCAATTTTAGGTGCGCTAACTTTAGATATGTTTTCTGTTTTATTTGGAGGCGCCATTGCTTTATTGGCTGTTTTTGCAGAAGATATTTTAAAAGTAGGACCCCAAGGGTTTGGTCTTTTAGTGGCAGCACCCTCAGTTGGTTCTTTTTTAACCATGTTAGTAACTGCTTACATTCCGATTAGTAAAAATGCTGGAATGAAACTACTCGTTGCTATTTTCGGTTTTGGGATTTGCATCATCGTTTTCGGGCTTTCGTCGTTCTTTTGGGTTTCCGTTGCAGCTTTATTTTTTAGTGGAGTTACAGACGGCGTTTCTATGGTAATCCGACAAACCATACTACAATTAAAAACACCCGATCATATGCGAGGCAGAGTTTCCTCTGTAAATTCTATGTTTGTCGGTTCATCTAATGAGTTGGGCGCATTTGAAAGCGGCCTTACAGCCAAACTAATGGGAACTGTTACTGCAGTCGTTTTTGGTGGAACAATGACCTTAATTACGGTCGTTACCACAGGGTTTTTAAATCCTACTTTACGAAAGTTAGATTTGACAAAAGATTTGGAAGCGCATGAAAGTGATCCCGAATAAATGAATTCACAATGAAAATAATAATAACGATACTCTTTTTTATTTTTCTTAATACCCTTTATTCACAACGAATATCAGGAATCATTCTCGACGCTATCACAAAAACCCCTATTGAAAATGCTCATATTTTCATCACACAAAAAGTACTTGTCACCAATAAAAAAGGAAAATTTTCTTTCAATTTTAAAAAAGGAAAACAAATACGATTCAGTGTTTCTCATATAAAATACAAAGACCAAAAAGTAACTTTTAATACCAACGAGAATACCCTCACAATTCTCCTGAATCAGAAACAAGAAACTTTGGCAGAAATCACCCTTGTTTCTAAAAAGAACTTGAAGTATAAAATTAATTTCACCCAGCTTCCGAAACTTCCAAAAGCAACCCACTCTTTTGCCTCTGTTTTAAAAAACAACCAATTATTTATTATTGGTGGTGATGCTTCTACAATAAGAGATCAGCTCAAAAGAGGCATCAGTGAGTTGAGGGGTAGCAGTGAGCAGGAAATAATGAAGTTGATATCAAAGCCCAAATTTCAAGACTTCTTTTCCTATTTGGGAGATTTACAAGTGTACGATTTTGAATCAAATCATTGGACATTGAAAGAGAATGTGTTTAGAAAGAAAGCAAATCACAATGTAATTTCTTTTGATAATAAACTCTACATATTGGGCGGAAAAAGACTCTCTAAAACAAAAAAGAGAGACTATTTAGAAGACAAAATTGAAGTTTACAGCACCCTCAATGAAACCGTAGAAATTGATGATACCAATCCGCACCAAGCAGTAAATTCACTCGCTCTTTTGCATCAAGATAAAATTATTTTAATGGGAGGTTCCATAAAAAACAACAAACAAGGCATAAAGAATTATACCGATAAAATGCACCTCTACGATTTAAAAACAGGCTATTGGTACTTGCTTTCAAAAATGACTAAAGCCAAAGAAACCCAAGGGGTTATTGCAGAAGACAATCTTTATTTATTTGGAGGCTATCAAGGAAAAGACCTCACAGAAATAGAGGTATTTAACCTAAAAACGAGTACTTGGAAAAAAGTAGGAAATTTGTTTAAAGCAATGAAAAAACCCGCAATAACAACACACAAAGACATTATTTATTTGTTCGAAAATCAACAACTAGTAACGTACAATACCACATCAAATGAGTTGCGAAGTTATGCAATCGACTTAAACTTGTTTGGAGCTACCATGCATTTCTTTAAAGATAAGTTATACATTACTGGAGGGTATTTGTCAAGTCAATTTGACCAAATTCCTACGAAAGGATTTTATAGTATCTCCCTTAAAGAGTTTAAAAACACAAGGCCATTAAAAGCAAAATTATTTTAAGTAGCGGAACGGTTATTTTCTTGAAGTTTACTTTAAAGTTTTTATTTAGCCAGTATTCCGTTTTTTTTGATTTCAGAAATCATCTGTAATCCCTCCTCTTTAATGGTGTTTTTTTCAAAGAGAAATGTTTTGTCTTTTAGTTGATTGTTTTCAAAAAAGGAAACTTGAAAACGATTATTCAAGACAAACAATTCAGGCTGAATGAATTCTACTTTTGCAAAAGAATTTGCAGGCAACGTATCCAGTTTTTTTCGAAGCAAAGAGGTTGTTTTTGTTTCAGAAAACCCTTGAGAAACAATGACAATCATTTCTAAATCTACGGTTTTATTATTGATGATGTAAATGTTCCAATCATCTGTTTTATAAAGAGCATTGTATTCATAAACTACCGCAATTTCTACACCGGTTACTTCAGGTATTTGGATGTCTTTCTTCAAAATTAGTGCTTAAGGGTTCTATGAAATTAGATTACCGATTTGAATTGTTCTAAGAAACGTTTGTCGTTTTCATAAAACATTCTAATATCTGGAATTTGATACAACAACATCGCAATCCGTTCAATCCCCATTCCAAAAGCATAGCCAGAGTATTTTGTCTGATCAATATTTGCATTTTTCAAGACATTAGGATCTACCATACCACAGCCCATTATTTCTAACCATCCAGTTCCTTTGGTAATCTTGTAATCGGTTTCTGTTTCCAATCCCCAATAAATATCAACTTCTGCACTTGGTTCCGTAAACGGAAAATAAGAAGGACGTAAACGGATTTTAGATTTTCCAAACATCTCTTTTGTAAAGTATAAAAGGGTTTGTTTTAAGTCAGCAAAAGAAACATCCGTATCTATATACAAACCTTCTACTTGATGAAAAATACAATGCGAACGTGCAGAAATGTCTTCATTTCTAAAAACACGCCCTGGAGAAATGGTACGAATAGGTGGTTTATTTTCTTCCATGTAGCGAACTTGCACAGATGAGGTATGTGTTCTTAGTAAAATATCTGGATCTTGTTCAATAAAAAAAGTGTCTTGCATGTCTCTTGCAGGATGGTATTCTGGTAAATTTAAAGCCGTAAAGTTATGCCAATCATCCTCTATTTCTGGACCTTCAGAAACTGTAAAACCAATCCGGTTAAAAACGTCAATAATTTTATTTTTCACTAAAGATATGGGATGGCGAGATCCCAATTCGATTGGTTCAGAGGGACGTGTTAAATCTCCAAAAAAGCTTTTTTGAGAGTTCGCACCTTCCAATGCTTCACTCATTTCAGCAACTTTGCTCTCAGCGGCTTTTTTTAAACTATTTAAAGCCTGCCCAAAATCTTTACGCATTGCAGCGTCAACATTTTTAAATTCAGCAAATAACTCTTTTAAAAGTCCTTTACTCCCTAAATATTGAATCCTAAAAACCTCAACATCTTCTTTGGAAGTCGCTTTAAACGCTTTTACATCACCAATTAACTCTTTTACTTTATCTAACATTTTCGGCTAAAATTAAAGGACAAATTTAGTGTTTTTTATAGAGTTTTAGAATGCTTTTTGCTACAAAAGAAAAACAGCTTTCGAAATCGATTGAAATAAGGAATTACAGATCGTAAAATATAAATAATTTATTATTTGTGAATTCAGAAATTAACTATATTTGTCACCAATAAATTTTGTAAAATTCATAAAAAAGCATACCAAAAATTATGGAATTAAAAATTAAAGAATTTATGGACTTGGTGATCAAGAGAAATAACCATGAGCCAGAATTTTTACAAGCCGTTCAAGAAGTTGCAGAAACTGTAATTCCTTATATCGTAAAACATGATATTTATCACGGTAAAAATATCTTATTGAGAATGGTAGAACCTGAAAGATTGATTTCTTTCCGAGTTTCTTGGGTAGATGATAAAGGAGAGATACAAGTAAATAGAGGGTACAGGATTCAAATGAATTCTGCAATTGGACCCTATAAAGGAGGGTTGCGTTTTCACCCAACAGTAAACGCAAGTATCTTAAAGTTTTTAGCTTTTGAACAAGTTTTCAAAAACTCATTAACAACACTACCAATGGGTGGTGGAAAAGGAGGTTCTGACTTTGATCCTAAAGGAAAATCAGATAATGAAATTATGCGTTTCTGTCACGCCTTTATGGGAGAGTTATTTAGACACATTGGTCCAAATACAGACGTACCCGCTGGAGATATTGGCGTTGGTGGTCGTGAAATTGGATTTATGTTTGGAATGTATAAAAAACTCAGCAATGAGTTTACAGGAGTGTTAACAGGGAAAGGTGCTTCTTGGGGAGGATCTTTAATAAGACCTGAAGCAACTGGTTATGGAACCGTGTATTTTGCACAAAACATGCTCTTGCGCAAAAACGATTCATTCAAAGGTAAAAAAGTGGTCATTTCTGGAGCAGGAAACGTTGCACAATATGCAGCAGAAAAAGCCATAGAATTAGGGGCAACAGTTTTAACCCTGTCAGACTCTGGAGGATATATTTATGACCAAGAAGGCATCAACACCGAAAAGTTGAAGCACGTGATGTATATTAAAAATGAACAAAGAGGAAGAATCGGAGACTATATAAAAAAGTATCCGAATGCCAAATACGTTGCAGGAGAAAGACCTTGGTCTGTAAAATGTGATATTGCCCTACCTTGTGCAACTCAAAATGAGTTAAACGGAGAAGAAGCAAAAACATTGGTTGCAAATGGATGTATGTGTATCTCTGAAGGTGCAAACATGCCATCTACACCAGAAGCAATTCATGAATTTCAAAAAGGAAAAATCTTATTCGCTCCCGGGAAAGCAAGTAATGCTGGAGGAGTTGCAACATCTGGTTTAGAAATGAGTCAAAACTCATTGCGTTTAAGCTGGTCTCGTGAAGAAGTAGATGACAAACTGAAAGACATTATGGAAGATATTCACGATTCATGTGTGCAATATGGAGAAAATGAAGATGGTTCTATAGATTACATCAAAGGAGCAAACATTGCTGGTTTTGTAAAAGTTGCAGATGCTATGTTGGCCCAAGGGGTTGTATAATTAGCATTTTAATAAATAATATAGAGACGCATCAATTTTTTTTGATGCGTTTTTTTGTACAACTTATTTTTAAAATGTTTCTTTACCTAAAATATACTTTAATGGATTTGATGATGCACTTTTTAATTGGTTTTTTAGTCGCCTTTGTAGGCTCTATAACCCCAAGCATGCTCAATATGACAGCATTAAGGACAAGGTTACAAAATGACAAAAAATCAGCATATAGATACATTTTAGGAGTTTCTGTAGTGGTGTTATTACAGGGATACATTGCAGTAGTTTTGTCAAAATACATTATAGAAAACCCGACGATACTAGAAGTAATAGCGCAATTTGGAATCGTTATCTTTATATTGTTATCAGTATATTTCTATAAGGAATCTAAAAAGGAAAAATTAATTGTAGTAGATAAAAATAATTCACAAACTAACTTTTTTTTAACAGGCCTAATCCTCTCCTCTTTAAACATGTTTGCCATTCCTTTTTTTTGTGGAGTTGTTGCTTTCGTAGATGTTTTTAACTGGTTTTCATTTGACGCTTCTTCTGTTGCTTTTTTTGTTTTGGGTTCGGGTATTGGAACGTTTAGCATCCTGTTTTTCTATGTAAAATATGCACATACAATTCAAGAAAAAACAGGAAAACTCACCAAAGATATAAACCTTGTTATCAGTATTCTAACAGTCGCAGTGGCGCTTATTTCAACACTAAAAATGGGCTATAAATTAATTATTATATGAAGGCTTTAAAAAACTTTGTGATTCAGGGAAAACACCAAAAACCAATTGTAACCGATGTTTTTTATAAGGAAACACAACAGCCCCAAAAAGTAATTATTTTTTGTCACGGCTATAAAGGATTTAAAGACTGGGGTGCATGGAACCGAATGGCAACAACCTTTGCAAATGCAGGATATTTCTTTATAAAATTCAATTTCTCACACAATGGCGGAACGCTAGAGCAACCAATTGATTTTCCAGACTTAGACGCTTTTGGAAATAATAATTACACCAAAGAATTAGACGATTTAGAAAGTGTTCTTGACTGGGTTTCTAACAACCCTCAATTTAAAAACACCGTTGATGCAAATCAAATTTCGATTATTGGACACAGCAGAGGTGGTGGAATTGTAACTCTAAAAGCGGCAGAAGATCCGCGAGTAAAGAAGGTTATTTCTTTAGCAGCAGTATGCGATTTTGCATCAAGATCATCAACAAATAGCGATGTAGCTGCATGGAAAAAAACAGGCGTAAAGTATGTTTTAAACGGAAGAACAAAACAACAAATGCCTCATTTCTATCAGTTTCACGAAGATTTTATTCAAAATGAAGAGCGTTTAAACATCGAAAACGCAGCCAAAAAAATAACCATTCCACATTTAATAATTCACGGAGATAAGGACACCTCTATTTCAGTAAACGAAGGAGAAAAACTCCATGCATGGAATCCGAAAAGTATCTTAAAAATCATTGAAAAAGCCAATCATGTTTTTAATGTTTCACACCCTTGGATTGAAAACAAGGGGTCAGACGCATTTGAAAAAACAGTCAAAATTTGTATTGATTTTTTAAGACAGTAATCGCTTTTTGTTTTCGTATTTTTGAAGAACCTAAAAACAGAAATCATGTGTGGAGAGAAAAATTTAACCATCTTGTTAAAAGGATTACAACCCGTTTTAAATACTGGAGTGTATGTTTTTGTAACGGTTTCTGATTTTGAAAAAATAGGAAGAAAAGACACTCTGTTTGAGTTTAAAGAAGCAGAAGGAATTACGGTTGTTTTAGAAAAAAATAAAGCTCAAGCTTTGAAGTTAGCCTATCAATTTGAAAGTGCTTGGATTACTCTAAAAATCCACTCTTCTTTAGAAGCTGTTGGTTTAACAGCAGCCTTTTCTACAGCATTAACAACACATCAAATATCGTGTAATGTGGTTGCAGGATACTATCATGACCATATTTTTGTCGACACAAAAGACGCCCAAACAGCACTCGAAATTTTAACCAATTTAGCGAAAACATAGCGTTGGATTTACACCCTCCTTTTCGGAAAATAATACATGTTGACATGGATGCTTTTTATGCCTCCGTTGCAGAGTTAGACAACCCAGAATTAAGAGGAAAAGCAATTGCTGTTGGAGGTAGTGAAGTGAGAGGTGTTGTTTCTGCCGCAAGTTATGAAGCCAGGAAATTTGGAGTAAAATCGGCAATGAGTGGTTTTTTAGCCAAACAGAAATGCCCCCATATTATTTTTGTAAAATCTGATTTTCCCCGCTACAAAGAATTGTCTACTCAAATCAGAGAAATTTTTCATGAATATACCGATTTGGTAGAACCGCTCTCCTTGGATGAGGCTTATTTAGACGTTACAGAAAACAAAAAAGGAAATCCGTCAGCGAACAGCATCGCAAAAGAAATTCGACAGAAAATTTTTGAAGTAACTGGTTTACGTGCCTCAGCGGGAATTTCGATTAATAAATTCATAGCAAAAGTAGCTTCGGATATCAACAAGCCCAACGGACAAAAAACAGTACATCCCGAAGAGGTAATTCCTTTTTTAGAAGCCTTACCTGTCAATAAATTTTATGGAGTTGGTAAAGTGACCGCGGCTAAAATGTATAATTTAGGGATCTTTACAGGGAATGATTTAAAGAATAAAACACACGAGGAACTAGTAGCACTATTCGGGAAGTCGGGCGCCCATTATTATAACATTGTCCGCGGCATTCACAACAGTCCCGTAGTGCCCAATAGAATTCGAAAATCGGTAGCTTCCGAAAGAACTTTTAACGAAAACATTTCCTCTGAAATTTTTATGTTAGAACGGTTAGAACAGATTGCCGAAGAGCTGGAAAGACGTATGGTGAAAAATGAAACAAGAGGAAAAACAATTACCTTAAAAATTAAATATTCAGATTTTACCCAACAAACAAGAAGCAAAACAAAAGCACATTTTATGCAATCTAAAAGTGAGTTTTTTCCAGTCGTAAAAGAACTGTTTTTTCAAGATGAATTGATAAATTCGGTACGATTGTTAGGGATTTCTTTTGGAAATTTAAACACTGAAAAAACGACACCGATATGGGTACAACTCAAATTTGAGTTTTAGGAGATTTTAAAATCTCAGGATAAAGAAGTATCTTTAAGAATTAGGCTTACAATTCCTTTCAACGGTGTAATGATCAAAAAGATAAAATGAAGATAGAAAATAGCACGATTGAAGATTTTGAGGAGATCTTAAAGTTGTACGAGCAGGCCAGGATGCTTCAAACACGGTTAAAAATGGTGATTTGGCCAGCATTCTCTAAAGAGTTGATTCTTCAAGAAATAGCAGAAAAGAGGCAATTTAAAGGGGTTATAGACAATAAGATTGCTTGTGTATGGGCTATTGCTTTTTCGGATTCACTAATCTGGGAGGAAAAAAATAAAGATGCCGCTATTTACATTCACAGAATTGCAACGAATAAAAAGTATAGAGGGAACAACTTTGTAAAAACGATAGTAGATTGGGCTGTAAAACACCCTTTAAAAAACAACTACAAATACATTCGTTTAGACACCGTAGGAGATAATACGGGACTGATAAGGCATTATGTAAAATGTGGATTTCAGTTTTTAGGTCTTTACAAACTAAAAGAAACAAAAGGACTGCCCGACCATTACAAAAACGCAACCGTTAGCCTGTTTGAAATAGAAGTTTCATGAAAACACTAAGAACCAATTCAGAAAATAAAGACTTTATCCGTTTGATTAAAGATTTGGATGCCTATTTAAAAATCACAGATGAAGATGAGCACGATTTTTACAATCAATATAATAATATTGATGTTTTAAGTGAGGTTGTTGTAATTTATGAATACAAAAAAACAAACATTAAGCCAACTGCAATAGGGTGCGCTGCTATGAAAAAGTTTGATCAAACAACAGTAGAAATAAAAAGAATGTATGTTTCTCCAGAAAAAAGAAGCACTGGAATTGCTCAAAAAATAATGCAAGAGTTAGAAGCTTGGGCTAAAGAACTAAGCTATGAAAAATGTATTTTAGAAACCGGAAGACGACAGGTAGAAGCGGTGAAGTTTTATCCTAAGTGCAAGTATAAAGTGATTGAAAATTACGGACAATACAAAGGAATGAAAAACAGTATTTGCTTCGAAAAACAGCTATAAATGAATTACAGTTATTGGGAATTAAAAGAGTGGTTTACCAACATCGATTTTACAATTGTTGGGAGTGGTATTGTAGGGCTTAATTGCGCACTACAACTAAAAAAAACCTATCCCAAAGCAACGATATTAATTATTGAAAAAGGAATGTTACCACAAGGAGCGAGCACCAAAAACGCAGGATTTGCTTGTTTTGGAAGTCTTTCAGAACTCATAGATGACTTAAATACTCACTCACCAGAAGAAGTTTTTGATTTGGTAAATAAACGCTGGCAAGGATTGCAATTATTACGAACGAATTTAGGAGATAAAAATATCGACTTTCAACAACACAAAGGGTTTGAATTGTGTGAAAATGAAAAGTTCTTTGAAGAATGCATTTCCAAAAAAGAAGAAGTAAATCAGTTGTTAAAACCAATTTTTAATGCCGACGTTTTTTCTACTTCCAATAATACATTTGGGTTTCAAAAAGTACATAACAAATACATTACCAATAATTTTGAAGGTCAAATAGATACCGGTAAAATGGCCGCACAACTCCTATACAAAGTGCAGCAATTGGGTGTAAAAATCTTGAACGGAATTGCTGTTGATAGCTTTACAGAAAACGGAGTCGAAGTCGCTGTAAAAACAGATAAAATTACTTTTAAAACAAAGAAATTGTTCCTTGCTACAAACGGATTTTCTAATGAACTTTTAGCAGAAAAAGTACAGCCCGCAAGAGCGCAAGTTTTGATTACAAATCCTATTAAAAATCTAGCCATTAAGGGAACGTTTCACTTAGATAAAGGCTACTATTATTTTAGAAATATCAATGACCGAATTTTATTTGGAGGGGGAAGAAACCTCGATTTTAAAACAGAAGAAACAACTCATTTTGGGCAAACTGATATCATTCAAAATGAATTGGAAAGAATTTTAAAAGAAACGATTTTACCAAACACCCCTTTTGAAATTGCCCATCGATGGAGTGGAATCATGGGTGTTGGAAACCAAAAAAACGCCATTGTAAAACAATTATCAAACAATGTTTTTTGCGGAATTCGCTTGGGAGGAATGGGTGTTGCTGTTGGTAGCTTGGTAGGAAAAGAATTAGCGCAATTGATCGATTCATGAAAGCAAACACAACGACTTCTAAAAAAGACAGCATAGGTGTTTTTGATGTGGTTATCATTGGTGGTGGTTTGGCGGGTTTGTGCAACGCAATTCACTTATCAAAATTTGGAACAAAAGTGGTTCTGATTGAAAAAAATGAGTATCCAAAGCATAAAGTTTGCGGTGAATATATTTCAAACGAAGTACTTCCTTATTTAAACTTCTTAGACATCAATCCTTTCGATTTTGGCGCCGTAAAAATTGATAATTTTGAACTCTCTACCATAAAAAATAAACGCATTGCTGTGAAACTTCCATTTGGCGGATTTGGAATTTCTCGGTATCAATTAGATTTTGTATTATCAGAAAAGGCAAAGAAAAATGGCGTTATCATTATACAAGACGCTGTTTTAGATAGCACTTTTAATGAAGACTTTTTTTTTGTAACAACAAAAAACAACAAAGCCTTCCGGGCTAAAATTTGTATTGGCTCTTTTGGAAAACGTTCGCTATTAGACATCAAAATGGATCGGGACTTTATTCAAAAGAAAGCACCTTATTTGGGTGTTAAAATTCATGTAAAAGGGAATTTTCCAGAAGACTTGGTCGCGCTTCACAACTTTAAAGGCGGCTATTGTGGGGTTTCTAAGGTAGAAAACGATGCAATTAATCTGTGTTATATCACCAGTTATACCGCATTTAAAAAATATAAAAACATTGATGATTTTCAGGAAAACGTAGTTTTTAAAAATCAATTTCTAAAAGAAATTTTTAAACAGACCACCCCTATTTTTGAGAAACCCCTCTCCATTAGTCAGGTTTCTTTTGAAACAAAAAAACCGGTAGAAAACCATATGATTATGTGTGGTGATTCTGCAGGAATGATTCATCCGCTTTGTGGAAATGGCATGAGTATGGCCATTCAGTCTGCTCAAATTGCGTCTAAACTGATTCTAAATTACCTTAAAGGAAACCAGATGACCCGTCATCAACTTGAAAAAAGTTATATTAGGCAATGGAATCGGCAATTTAAATGGAGGTTAAAAGCTGGGCATTGTATTGCATTCCTGTTTCGAAAAGATAAAATAGCCCTAACGATGTTGGAGCTTTTAAAAGGAATGCCTTTTTTATTACCGATAATTATCAAACAAACTCACGGAAAACCAATAGACAATTAATGGACTTCTTTATTAGTACAAAAAACAGAACAGACAAAGAAGAGTTGATGGACGATTTTTCTATTGGGGGTGATTTATTACGGGATACTTTAGACAAGTTAGAAAACATTAACCGCTGGTTGGGAGGAAATAAAGTCACTATAAATGGGTTAACAGAACTCCTTGAAAATCACCCAAAAGAACAAGAAGTATCCATTGTAGATATTGGTTGTGGGCATGGAGATATTTTGCGAGATGTAGCTAAGTTTGGTAGAAAAAATGGATATCGCATGAATTTATTGGGTGTAGATGCAAATCCAACAGCGATTGAATACGCTATTGAATTGTCAACCGAGTATCCAGAAGTTCATTTTAAGACAGAAGATATTTTTTCAGAGGCGTTTCAAAAAAGAAAATTCGATGTGATTTTAGCAACGCTTTTTTTACATCATTTTAAAGAAGCACAGTTAACCCCTTTCTTGAAAAATGCTTTACAACAAACCAAAATAGGAGTTTTAGTAAACGATTTACACAGACATTCATTGGCCTATTATTTATTTCTGTTGCTCTCTCTTTTTATTAAAAATAAAATGATTATTGAAGATGGTCTAACCTCTGTTTTAAGAGGTTTTAAACGAAAGGATTTAGTTGAAATCTCACAAAAAATAAATGTAAAACCACAAATTTCATGGAAATGGGCATTTCGTTTCCTTTGGATAATAAAAAAATAGATGGCAGTAAAAATAATAGCTGTTGCAAAACAGCTTCCGAAACATTTTCGAGAAACAAAAGACATTATTCCGTTTGTTAAATTGTGGATGCAAAATCAAGAAGCACGTTTTCAGCGAAAAGTGATTAAACTTTTTGAAGGAGCGGGAGTAGATAAACGCTATTCTATTATGGATTCAGAAGAGGTGTTTAGCGCCACCTCATTTGAGGAGAAGAATGATATTTATACCAGAGAAGTGGTCCAATTAGCCGAACAATCGCTTGTAAAATCGTTACAAAAGGCAGATTTAGAAGCCACTGAAATAGACTATATCATTACAGTAAGTTGTACAGGAATTATGATTCCATCTGTAGATGCCTATCTAATTAATTCTTTGGGAATGAAGCAAGACATTGTTCGTTTACCCGTCACAGAAATGGGATGTGCAGCGGGTGTTTCCGGAATTATTTATGCTAAAAACTTTTTAAAAGCAAACTCAAATAAAAGAGCCGCTGTTATTGCTGTAGAAGCACCAACGGCTACGTTTCAGTTAGAAGACTATTCCATGACAAATATTGTAAGTGCTGCTATTTTTGGAGATGGTGCTTCCAGTGTTATTTTGTCTTCCTATGAAGAAGATAAGGGGCCAAAAATCATTGATGAAGCCATGTATCATTTTTATGATACCACAAGTATGATGGGCTTCAAATTAGTAAACACCGGTTTGCAAATGATTTTAGATAAGGAAGTTCCAAAGAAGATTTCTGATCATTTTCCAGCTATAATTCATCCTTTTTTAGAAAGAAATAACTTGACAATTGATGATATTGATCATTTAATTTTTCATCCTGGAGGAAAGAAAATTGTACAAACTGTCGAAGACTTATTTGGCATTTTAGGAAAAAACATTGACGACACAAAAGAGGTATTGCGCTTATATGGAAACATGTCAAGCGCAACTGTGTTGTATGTTTTAGAACGTTTTATGGATCGAAACCCAACAAAAGGAGAAAGAGGAATTATGTTGAGTTTTGGCCCAGGGTTTTCTGCACAACGAATTTTATTGGAATGGTAAAAAGAAGCGAGCCTAAAGCCTCGGTAAATAAAACAATATGAACGCAAGCCAAATCATACAAAACCTACCCTATCAACACCCTTTTTTGTTTGTGGATGCACTTACCGAAATTTCAGAAAATGGAATTTCAGGAAATTATACATTCAAAGAAAACGCCTTTTTTTACGAAGGTCATTTTAAAGAAAACCCAATCACCCCAGGAGTTCTTTTAACGGAAACAATGGCGCAAATTGGGGTGGTCTGTTTGGGAATTTATTTATTGAATGATGAAATTTTTTTAGATAAAAAACCCAAAATAGCGCTTACTTCCAATCAGGTAGATTTCTTTATTCCTGTTTTACCAAACGAAAAAGTAACGGTAATTTCAGAAAAAGAATATTTCCGATTCAATAAATTGAAATGCAAAGTAAAAATGTTAAATGAGAAAGACGAACTGGTTTGTAGAGGAACAATTTCGGGGATGATAATCGTAAAATAAAAATGAAAAATAGAGTTGTAATTACAGGATTAGGCGTAGTAGCATCCAACGGTGTTGGAGTGCCTGCTTTTACTAATGCAATAAAAGCGGGTACTTCAGGAATTACTTTTCATCAGTCCTTAAAAGACAAAGGTTTTTCATGTTGTATTGGTGGGATTCCAACCGTTTCTGAAGAAAAAAAAGCAATCTATTTGTCTCCGCTACAATTGCGAGGATTTAATAGTACTTCTATTTTATATGGGTGCATGGCAGGAATAGATGCCTGGAAAGACGCCGGTTTCACTGTGGATGAAAAGTCCGATTTAGACCACGAATCAGGTCTAATTTTTGGCACAGGAACATCTGGTATTGAAAAATTCAGAGAAGCTATTTATAAAATTGACGATCAAAAAGTAAGGCGTCTAGGAAGTACTTCTGTGGTGCAAACCATGGCAAGTGGAATCTCTGCTTATTTAGGTGGAATTTTAGGATTAGGAAATCAAGTAACAACAAATTCATCTGCTTGCACCACAGGAACAGAAGCTCTGTTAATGGGTTTTGAGCGCATTAAAAACGGAAAGGCAAAACGAATGTTGGTTGGGAGTTCTAGTGACAGCAGCCTATACACTTGGGGAGGGTTTGATGCGATGCGTGTAATGAGCTATAAACATAATGACACCCCAGAAAAAGGGTCAAGACCTATGAGTGAAACCGCTTCCGGTTTTGTGCCAGGAAGTGGCGCTGGGGCGCTAGTCTTGGAATCTTTAGAGAGTGCTTTGGAAAGAAAAGCGACCATTTATGCAGAAGTTTTAGGGGGTAATATTAATTCTGGTGGACAACGAAATGGTGGTACTTTAACCGCACCTAACTCAGAGGCAGTGCAAAGGTGTATTACAAATGCCATGGCAGACGCAAAGATTTCTTCCAATGAGATTGATATGATTAATGGGCATTTAACGGCAACTTCTAAAGACGCTTTAGAGATAGAAAATTGGACAGTAGCCCTACAAAGAAAAGGAACTGAATTCCCATATATCAACTCTTTAAAATCGATGGTGGGTCATTGTCTAGCAGCAGCTGGAGCGATTGAGTCTGTGGCGTCTGTAATACAATTAAAAGAACAGTTTGTGTTTCCGAATATCAATTGTGAAGACATTCACCCAGAAATTTTGGCGTTGATTGCTACTGAGAAAATTCCACAAAAGGCATCGGATAGAGACATTAATATAATTGCAAAAGCCAGTTTTGGTTTTGGAGATGTAAATGCTTGTGTTATCTTTAAGAAATATTCAAAATAAGGCTTCGACAAGCTCAGCCAGACATTGGGAAGATTCATTGATTCTTTGTTTGCGAAGAGGTTTGGGAAAATGGAATTAAATTAGACGACAAGTCAATTCGGAAGTACAATGTCACACTGAGCTTGTCGAAGTGTAAAAAGAGAACAAAATGAGAATCTATTATGTATATATTTTATTTTGCTCAGACAATTCTTTTTATACTGGAATGACGAATAAGCTTGAGAGGAGTTTATTAGAGCATAAAACAGGAAAAAATAAAGACGGATATACCTCGTCAAGATTACCTTTAGAATTAAAATGGTATTTGGAATGTTCAGATTCAAGAGATGCAATTCAATATGAAAAGAAAATAAAGGGCTGGTCAAGAAGAAAAAAACAAGCATTAATTGATGAAAACTGGAGTGATTTAGTTAAGTTTTCTAAAAATTATACTGAAAATAAAGATTCAAGAATGTAAATTAGTTTCTAGCTAAAATAAGCCTTCGACAGGTTCAGTCAGACAATCGGTATTTTTATTAATTCTTTGGTTTTAAATGAACTTTAGTCAATTCGGAAGTACAATGTCACACTGAGCTTGTCGAAGTGTATAGCTCCTGTTGGAGTTAAAAGAAGGCTTCGACAAGCTCAGCCAGACATTGGGAAGATTCATTGATTCTTTGGTTTGCGAAGAGGTTTAGGAAAATTAAATTAGACGACAAGTCAATTCGGAAGCACAATGTCACACTGAGCTTGTCGAAGTGTAAAAATAAAATAAAATGAAAAAAGAAGAAATAATTAAAACTTTAACAACTCTTGTAAAACCGTATGTACAAAACAAGGAAGCGTTTAAAAACCTTACAGAAGACACCGATTTTATCAATGACTTAGAAATTAATTCTGCAAATTTGGTAGACATTGTATTGGATGTAGAAGATGAGTTTAATATAGAAATAGACAATGATTCTATGGAGAAAATGTTGTCTGTAAAAGCAGTAGTTGCGATTATTCAGGAAAAAAAAGCGGTATAATGATTGGGAATGATATTGTTGATTTAAGTCTAGCGGTAAAAGAAAGTAATTGGCAACGCCCTGGGTTTTTAGAAAAGCAATTCACTAAAAAAGAACAAGAAAGTATTTTAAATGCTTCTGATTCTTTTTTACAAGTGTGGTTGTTTTGGAGTATGAAAGAAGCGGCTTATAAGTGCTATACTCAGCAATATGAAAAACGTTTTTTTGCACCAAAAAAGTTTGAATGTAGTATGATTTCTAAAACCAAAGGAATTGTTGTTTTTAAGGAAACTAAGTTTTTAACCAGTACCTTTTTTAATACATTTTATTGTCATACAATTGCAAAGCAACAAGAGGAGGAAACTGTTGTTTTCTCTTCGATTGGTTTGCCAAAAAAAGTGGATTTTGATATCAAAAAAGAAGTGCAAATTCTAACAGGGTTTTTAACAAAAGAAATCTTACAAAAAAAATCTTCTATAGGTGCTCCTTCATACTATCGCAAAGAAAAAAAATTAACCAGTGCGTGCTCAATTTCTCACCATGGAAAATACGGAGCTTTTGCTTTTACATTACACAATGAATACAAAAGAATCACTATATAATCTTTGTAAAAATTATGTGGATAACCGCTTAGAAACGGTTGAAAACATCATTTTTTCAAACCAAAAAGCGCTTCAATCTGAAACAAAAAGCTCTGCTGGAGACAAACACGAAACAGGGCGTGCAATGTTACAGTTAGAAATGGAAAAAGCTGGTCAGCAATTGGCAGGAATTTCTAAAATGAGATTGATCTTAGCGAAAATTGACCTTTTGAATACTTCTAAAAATGTGCATTTAGGAAGTATTGTATATACAAACAAAGCAACTTATTTTTTATCAATTTCTGCAGGGCAATTAAAGGTTGCAAACAAACCATTCTTTGCAATTTCACTTTTTTCTCCTATTGGAAAATTGTTGTTGGGTAAGCAAGAAAATGATGAAGTTGTTTTTAATGGGCAATCTTTTAAGATTATAAGTATTGAATAAAAAAATCTTATGAACTCCTTAAAGAGAAGAAGACATTTTCACCTTTTTTTAATGCTTCAAAATGATTAAAAAAAACTTTTCGGTTTTTATATTCAACCTCAATTAACCAACAAAAACCTTTAAAATAAGAGTTTATAATAGTAGCTTTTAAGTCTGATTTCTCTACCACTTTTATTTGATGTGGATATAATAAAACTATTTTTCTGTTGATCGTAATTTCGTTGACATCATCAAACAACGCAGCGATGTATTTCTTTGTTGGGTTTTTGTAAATTTCTTTTGGAGAAGCACAGGCAACCATCTTTTTTTGGTGAATGACGAGTAATGTATCAGCAAAAGAAAGCGCATCGTTTTTATCATGAGTGGCAACAATGCAGGCAATCTTTTTTTCTTTTAAATAATGGAATAAATTCCTGCGCAACGTATTCTTTTTAAAATTATCTATTTGACCAAAGGGTTCGTCCAATAGCAATAGCTGAGGTTCTTTTGCAAGTGCCCTTGCAATCGCTACACGTTGTTTTTGTCCGCCACTTAAGTGTTTTACTTTTACATGCTCAAATGCAGTCATTTCAATAACCTGAAGGAGTTCTTGCGTTCTTCTTTCACTTTCTTCTGGGTAAAAACGCGACAAGAATTTCTTTATATTTTCTGATACAGAAATATAAGGCATCAAATCAAAATCTTGTGCTACATATTTAAAGAAATCCATTCCTGGCACCAGATGAAACTCTGGACCTAAAATTTGTTTCTTTTTCCAAAAAATAGTTCCTTTTTGCAAATCAAGTAGGCCATAAACAGCTTTCAATAGTGTCGATTTTCCACAGCCACTTTCCCCCATGATACATAAATGTTCTCCTTCATTTAAAGTGAAGGTAAAATCATCCAATACAATATTGTTTTTATAATATCCGAAAGAAATGTTTTGCACGTGTAGCATTAAACAAAAATAAGGTTTCTTGACATTTATAAGGAGGGATACATCTATAAAAATAGATACTTCCTATTTGTATTCAAATAGTAAAATACGAGGTGATTCCATTTATCTTAATTTCAATAATTAGATACCCAATTTTAAAGGAGTCCTTTTAATTAGTTTAACTTTACCATTGAAAATATGAAGGATTATATCATCATTGGAGCGGGTCAATCTGGCTTAGCGATTGCTTATTATTTAAATAAAAGGAACGCAGATTACTTGATCGTAGATGCGAATTCAGAGATAGGCGACCCTTGGTTAAAAAGGTGGGACTCCTTAAAACTTTTCACCCCATCTGAAGCGAATAATCTTCCAGGAATGGACTTTCCGCATAAAAAAGGACATTATGCAGATAAATATGAAGTCGCTAATTACTTAAAAGCGTACGTCTCGAAATTTAAGATACCGATAGCATTTAATCAGAAAATAACGTTCTTAAAAAAAGACAAAGAGGTTTTTACATTGCAAGGCGACAATAAAACGTTCGAAGCAAAAAATGTGATCATCGCTACAGGGCCTTTTCATAAACCCTTTATTCCTAATTGTCACACTAAAATAGCGAAAGAAGTTATACAAATTCACAGCGAACATTATAAAAACCCTGCTCAACTTCAAGAGGGATCAACATTAGTGGTTGGTGCTGGAGATTCTGGAGTTCAAATATTAGATGAAATTTCACAAGCAGGAACTCCTGTTTATTTTTCTGGAAACACTAATATTTCTTCAATTCCGCAAGAAATTCTAGGAAAATCACTGTGGTGGTGGTTTCATAAAATAGGTTTTTTAAGCGCAAATAAATACTCTTGGATTGGCAAGAAATTAAGTAACGGTGTACAGCCAGTTATTGGAACAAATGTAAAAAAACTGTTTAAAAAACCCAATATAACTTGTGTAGGAAGAACGCTAGACGCAAACTCCGAAACTATTTTCTTTGAAAAACAAAAGAGAACGGATATTAAAAACATTGTTTGGGCTACTGGTTTTAAACCTAATTTCAACTGGATTGATGGTATTGAATTAGATGAGAGTCATTATCCTAAAAACTACAGAGGTGTTAGCGACATTGAAGGGCTTTACTTTTTAGGGCTTCCATGGTTATATACCAGAGGTTCTGCTACTTTAGGCGGCGTAAAAAAGGATGCCGAATATTTAAATATGCATCTTACTAAAAAATAAAAAACCGACACTTTCGCATCGGTTTTTTTATTAATCTTAAGTGGATAGACCACTATAACTTTATTTTATTTTTTGGCGGATTGGGAAGTTTTTCAAAGCCCATATTGTACAATGTAAACCCAAAAATATCAGAATATTGCTCAATTGTTTTTGCAACCGGAGTTCCTGCACCGTGCCCTGCATTGGTTTCAATTCTAATTAAAACAGGATTGGCTCCAGTTTGTTTTTCTTGCAATTCTGCAGCAAATTTAAAACTGTGGGCAGGCACCACACGATCATCATGGTCTCCTGTGGTTACTAAAGTTGCTGGATATTCAGTCCCATTTTTCACATTATGAACTGGTGAGTATCCTTTTAAGTATTCAAACATTTCAATACTGTCATTGGCTGTTCCGTAATCATATGCCCAACCCGCTCCAGCTGTAAAAGTGTGGTAACGAAGCATGTCTAAGACACCCACTGCGGGCAGTGCTACTTTCATTAAGTCGGGTCTCTGCGTCATCGTTGCACCTACTAAAAGCCCTCCATTAGAACCTCCTCTGATTGCTAGGTATGCCGATGAGGTATACTCTTTTTCAATGAGGTATTCTGCCGCTGCAATAAAATCGTCAAACACATTTTGCTTTTGCATTTGTGTTCCAGCATCGTGCCATTTTTTACCATACTCTCCTCCACCTCGTAAATTTGGAACGGCATAAACCCCTCCTTGCTCCATCCAAACGGCATTTGCAATACTGAATGAAGGGGTTAAACTGATGTTAAAACCACCATATCCATATAGGATTGTGGGGTTTTTTCCATTTAATTCTACCCCTTTTTTATGGGTGATAATCATGGGAACTTTGGTGCCATCTTTTGAGTTGTAAAAAACTTGTTTACTTTCATACTCTGCAGAATTAAAATTGATCGCTGGTTTCCAGTAGGAAGTATAGGTTCCTTCTTTTGGATTGAACTTGTAAGAGGAATTTGGAGTGTTGTAATTTGTAAAAGAAAAATACAATTCTTTTGCATTCTTTTTCCCACCAAAACCTCCTGATGAACCAACGCCAGGCAATTTCACTTCTCGAACTAAATTTCCATCAAAATCATATTGGAGCACTTTTGAAACAGCATCTACCATGTATTCTGCAAAGAAGTACCCGGCTCCAGAATTTAAACTCAATACATTTTCTGTTTCTGGAATAAAATCTTTCCAATTTTCTGGTGACGGGTTTTTTGCATCCACCGTGACTACCTTTTTATTTGGAGCATTTAAATTGGTAACTAAGTACAACTTGCTTTTGCTATTTTGCGCCACATACGTATCGCTTTCAAAAGTACCTATTATTGGGATTAGTTGACCTTCTTTAACTGAAAGGTCTTTAATAAATAATTTGTTTCCAGAGGTTGAAGTAGCTGCCGAAACTAATAAATAACGATTGTCTTCGGTTACAGACCCACCCACATATCTATGTTTTTCGGATGCTTTTTTACCAAAAACAACCACATCCTCTTTTTGTGAAGTGCCTAATTGATGGTAGTATAATTTGTGTTGATCTGTTTTTGCAGACAATTCACTTCCTTTCGGTTTGTCGTAACTTGAGTAATAAAAACCTTCGTTTTTATACCAAGAAATTCCTGAAAATTTTACATCGACTAAGGTGTCTTCTTTAATTATTTTAGATTCCGCATCCATAATAATTATTTTACGCCAATCAGAACCTCCCTCAGAAATTGAATAGGCAACTATTTTTCCGTTTTTAGAAAAACTTAAAGATCCTAATGAGGTCGTTGCGTCTTCTGAAAATGTATTTGGGTCTAGAAAAACGCTTTCTTTACCGTCTTTTTTTCGATATACAACATATTGATTTTGCAAACCGTCATTTTTATAAAAATAAGTGTAATCACCTTCTATAAAAGGCGTACCTATTTTTTCATAATTCCAGAGTTCTGTTAACCGCATTTTTAGCTCTTCTCTGTAGGGGATTTTACTTAAATAGTCGAAGGTAACTTCGTTTTCTGCTTTTACCCAGGCTTCTGTTTCTTCACTTCGATCATCTTCTAACCACCTGTAATTGTCTACAACTGCGGTGCCAAAAAGGGTGTCTATAACAGTTTTTTTTGTCGTTTCGGGGTACTTCACGTCAATACTTTTTTGTTTTGTTTCCTCTTTGCAAGAAACAATAATTACACTTGCAAAAAGAACGGGGAGGATTAATTTTTTCATGGATTTCGATTTTGTAAAACACTCAAAGTTAGCATAAAAAAAACCTCTTGGCATAACGATGCAAAGGTTTTATGAAATTTTAAGAAATTCTTTATTAAAAAGGGTTTTAAATCGGCCCGAATTTGCATACTTTAATAAGAGATTTAAAATGGCAACAATACCTGAAAATAAAACACGCTATTGGGCAAGTTTTAAGTGTAACCCACCATTTTAATAGAATTTTATTGAAAGCGGATATTTGTAATTTAAGTAGTGTAAAAACGATTCTTATTTCACAAATTAGATTCCTACATTTGCGGTAATCATAAAATTGTAAAAAACCATTACCACAATTAAACTTAAACAATGACAGAAAACTTAACAAAAGCAGCTTTTTTAGAAAAGGTGTTTAATTTTGAAAATAATCAGGAATGGGTTTTTGAAGGTAAAGTGCCTGCACTTATCGATTTCTATGCAGATTGGTGTGAACCTTGTAAAACGATAGCGCCTATTTTAGAGGAACTATCTGAAGCATATGGGGCTCAAATAAATATTTATAAAATAGATACAGAAGTTGAGCAAGAGTTGGCTGCTGCTTTTGCGATTAAAAGCATTCCTTCTATGTTGTTTTGCCCTATGGACGCCCCCCCTCAAATGGCAAATGGTGCTTTGCCAAAAGCAGAATTAGAGCGCATTATTGCAGATGTTTTAGGCATTGAAAAATAGTTTTTTTTCACTGCATAAAAGGATGAAATTCCCACCTTTTTTTAATTACCACATCCTGAAAAACTTCTTTTTCAGGATTTTTTTAGTGTTAAATTTTACACATAAGTATTTGATGCATTAGGAAATGATGTATATTTGGTGCGAGTTGCAGAAACAAATAAACAGTTCACCATTACACATTATAAAAATGGGAAATCAGAAATTATTCAAAGGATCTTTACAAACCATTATTTTAAAATTGTTGGAAACCAATGATAAAATGTATGGTTATGAGATTACCCAACACGTAAAAGCGTTGACCAACGGTGAATTGAAAATTACAGAAGGTGCCTTGTATCCTGCTTTACACAAATTGGAAGCAGATGGTTTGTTGGATGTAGAGGTTGCAAAAGTTGGAAATCGCCTCCGTAAGTATTACAAATTAACTGAAATTGGCAGCAAAGAAACCGCGAACAAATTAGCAGAAATGCAAGAATTTTTAAAAACCATGCAGCATTTGGTGAACCCTAAATTTAGTTCGGAGTAATATGAAATTAACCACCCTTCAAATAGAAGACCTTTTCAAATTCACCAGAAAGCATTTTGTGTATCATTATGATGTACAATCAGAATTGGTGGATCATTTGGCAAACGACATTGAAGAAATATGGAAGGAAACCCCACAGTTATCTTTTCAAGATGCACGGGATACATCTTTTAAAAAATTTGGAATTTTTGGTTTTATGGATGTCATTGAAGCCAAACAAAAACAAATGAACAAAGGGTATCGATCCATATTATGGCGTTTTTTTAGAGAATGGTTTACAATGCCTAAAATGATGACAACGCTTACAGTATTTTTATCCCTATATCTCATTTTAAAAATTCAGTATTCAGAGTATTTTCTTTTAGGAGCGTTATTTTTAATTCTTGCAGTCGATTTAATCAAACAAACCAAAGCAAGAAAAACTCAGAAAAAGAAAGAACAAAAGCAAGAGAAGGTTTTTTTATTAGAAGCGATGATTGGTAATACAAGGCAAGGCTTTGCTACTTCTGGATTTTTTCAACTTTTCAACTTTTTAATAAGTGTCGTTGATAATGTTGAGTTTAGTAACTTACCAGCGCATTGGTTATTATTGACCTCTTTTTCGACAACTGCACTTCTAATTCTCTTTTATGTTACGGCCTATTTAATCCCTCAAAAAGCAGAAGAGTTGTTAGAAGAAACCTATCCAGAGTATAAATTAGTCAAAAATCTGTAACATTAAGCAAGCATTCCCTTCTTATTAACTGCCAAACTAAAACACATACAATGATTTCACACTTTTTAAAACTAGAATGGAAATATTTTTTTCGTTCGGCTTCTTTTGGAAAAAGCATTGGAATAAAATTAGTCATGGGCTTTTTTGGCCTGTATTTTATTACGATGTTTTTATTTATGGGAATCGGGGTTTTTTACGGATTGAAAAAATTCTTTCCAGAACAAGACCCTTTAATGGTTGTCAATTCCTTTTTATTATATGCCATTACAGCAGATTTAATTTTTAGGTACATAATGCAGAAACTGCCTTTAATGAACATTCAGCCTTTTTTAACACTGCCAATTAATAAAAATAAAATTGTGCACTATGTTTTGGTAAAATCGTCTTTTTCCTTTTTTAATACCATGAATTTGTTTTTTTACATTCCATTTTCTGTGGTTTTAATAAAAGAAGGATATGCTGCAAGCGGTGTTTTTGGGTGGTTATTTTTAATGATTTTACTCATACAATCTGCCAACTTTTTAAACTTTCTAATCAATAAAAACAACAAAGCGTTTGCAGCACTATTCGCGCTTTTAACAGGAGGTTTTTTAACACAACACTATCAGTTTTTTGATCTTCCAGGAACAATTGGACACGGATTTGACTTTATATATCACAACCCAATATATGCTTTACTTGGACTTGCTTTACTTTCGGTCTTATACCGGTTGAATTTTAACCAACTTCGAGGTTTGATGTATTTAGACGAGGCAGTTTCACAAAAAGTAAAAGAAGCCAATGCTTCCGATTTGTCTTGGACAGATAAATTAGGAGATGTGGCCCCTTTTATTAAAAACGATTTGCGCTTAATGTGGCGAAATAAAAGAACGAAATCATCTATTTGGATGTTGGCCATTGGCTTGGGGTATGGACTCTTTTTTTACACGAACCCGATGTACACTAAAATGGATGTCATGTTTGTTTTGGTGGGAATTTTTTCAACAGGAACGTTTTTAATCAATTTTGGGCAATTTATTCCTGCTTGGGATAGTGGTTACTATAAAATGTTGATGACACAGAACTTTAAATACGAGCGGTATTTAAAATCAAAATTTATGATCATGACGATAAGTGTGGTGCTTCTTTTTGTCTTAGGAATTCCTTATGTATATTTTGGGTGGAAAGTATTCGCTGTTCATTTTGCTGCCATGATTTATAACATTGGTGTCAATTCTCATGTAATTTTATATGGCGGTACATTCAATCGAAAAAAAATAAATTTAGACCAAAAAGCAGCCTTTAATTTTCAAGGAACAGGCGCTGTGCAATGGTTAATAGGCTTCCCTTTGATGTTTTTACCAATGGGAATTTTTGTGCTCGTAAATTGGTGGGTTAGTTTCGAAATAGCCATTGTTGTTTTGGGTCTTTTAGGCTTTATGGGAGTCGTGCTTCATAAAAAACTAATGCAAGCAATTACCAATTTGTATATTAAAAATAAACACGCAATGATTCACGCATTTACGCAAGAAAATTAGAGATTATGATACAAACAACACAACTTTCAAAAAAATACGGACAAACAACTGTTTTAAATATAGACGCACTAGAAATTCCGAAAGGACAAAGTTTTGGCCTGGTTGGGAACAATGGCGCAGGGAAAACCACCTATTTTAATTTACTATTAGATTTAATTAGACCAACAACTGGGGCAATTATCAATCATGATATTCAAGTAAATCAAAGTGAAGACTGGAAAAGTTTTACCGGTTCTTTTATTGATGAATCTTTTTTGATTGGGTATTTAACCCCTGAAGAATATTTTGAGTTTATTGGCGATTTTCGCGGTATGAACAAAGCAGATGTTACTACATTTATTGCAAAGTTCGATACTTTTTTTAATGGAGAAATCATCGGAAAGAAAAAATATTTAAGAGACTTAAGTAAAGGAAATCAGAAAAAAGCAGGAATTGCAGCAGCATTAATGGGTGCTCCGCAAGTAGTTATTTTGGATGAGCCTTTTGCAAACTTAGATCCAACGACACAAATCCGATTAAAAAAAATCTTAAAAGAGTTGACAGACAATAAAGAAATAACGCTGTTAGTTTCTAGTCACGACCTTAGCCATGTAACAGAGGTTTGTGACAGAATTGTTGTTTTAGACAAGGGAATTGTAGTGAAAGACATTGAAACATCTACAGCAACTTTAAAAGAATTGGAAAGCTATTTTTCTGTATAAGTCTTCTATTCTTAATTTATTCCTATTTTTACACTCCTGACTGCAATATTTTTAAAAGAAATCTGTTGTAACTAGGAGTTTTTTAGTCTTATGAAACACATTCAAAAAATAATCTGTATTGCTGTATTTTTTACAATGGTCTTTGCTTGTAGCACAAAGAAAGACAGTGTAATCAATAGAAACTACCATGCACTCACTACAAAATTTAATGTTTTGTTTAATGGAAAGGAAGCATTTAAAATAGGATTGAAAGCGATTAACGAAACTTATGAAGACAACTTCTGGAAACAATTGCCGATAGAACCTTTGGCGTTTAAAGAGGAAATACTCTTTACCGAGAAGTCAAATAAGGGGCCGTTTTCTGGTTTTGATGCTGCTCCAACAAAAAAAGAAACGGTAAAAGCAACTTCGCCATTTGATAGAGCAGAAGAAAAAGCAGTAAAAGCGATTCAGAAACATTCCATGAATATTGTTGAAAAAGAGCGTAATCGTCAAATAGATGATGCTTATTTATTATTGGGAAAAGCGCGCTACTATTCCCAACGATTTATTCCAGCAATAGAAGCATTTAATTATGTAATTGAAAATTATCCAGATGCTAGTTTAATCAACGAAACAAAAATATGGCGTGCCAAAGCAAACATAAGGCTGGATAATGAACGTTTTGCCATCGAGTCTTTAAAATACTTGTTAGTAATTAAAGACACGTTAGAGGCAGACTTACCAAACGAAATTAGAGAAAGAGGGTATACTGCTTTGGCAATGGCATATGTGCAAACAGATAGTTTACAAAAAGCAAAAGAAAGCCTAATTAACGCAACAAGAACCAATGATAACTCTGTGCAAGCAGCAAGAAACTTATTTGTTTTAGGTCAGATGTATGCTTCAGAAAATAAAAAAGACTCTGCAACAACAGCCTTTAAAATGATCGTAAATTTCAGGAAAGCTCCGTATAAATTTAAAATTCACGCACAGATAGAAATTGCAAAAAACTTCCCGAAAGATTCCTCTTCAGTAGCTTTACATAAAACATTACAAAAACTCATAAAAAATCGAAATAACAGGTCTTATTTAGACGCCTTGTATTATCAAGTAGGAGTTTTAGAAGAGAATAAGGACAGCACATTTTGGGCTGTTGAAAATTACAATAAATCATTGCGGGCTAAAAATGCAAAACCAACTCAAAAAACATATACCTATGAAAGGCTTGGGAATTTGTATTTTAAAAACAACGAGTTTCAGTTAGCAAGCGCTTACTACGACAGTGTTTTGCAAGTTGCAGAAAACAAGAACGAGTTAAGAATTAGAAGGGTAAAAAGAAAGTTTAAAAATTTAGCTTCACTGATTGCATTTGAAAATACGGTAAAGACAAATGATAGTATTTTAAAATTGGCAGCAATGCCTGTTGAAGCGCAAGAGGGCTATTTTCAAGAGTATGTAGATACGTTGAAAAAGAAGGATGAAGCTATTGCGCAACAAAAATTAAATCAATTGGCATTTGGAAATTCTTTCGGGAGTTCTTTACAATTGATAAGTAAAGGAGGATGGTATTTTTACAACGGACAATCCTTGTCTTTTGGAAAAACAACATTCCAAAAAACATGGAATAATAGAGCGTTGGAAGACAACTGGCGCTGGGCATCTAAAAGAGCAATGAGCACTTCAGCAACAACCGCTTTAAAGGAAGCAGTTGCATCAAAGAGATATGATGTGCCGAGTTATATTGCTACCATTCCAACAGATGAAATAATTATTGACAGTTTAAAAATTTATAGGAATCAAGGACTATATGAGTTGGGGTTGATATACAAACAACAATTTGTCAATTTACCTTTGTCTATTGAAAAGTTAGAACGTTTGCTTACGTTACAACCAAAAGAAAACAAATTACTGTCAATTTATTATAACTTATATCAAATTTATACAACGGTAAAAAACAAGCCAAAAGCCGCCTTTTTCAAAAATAAAATTCTAACAGCATATGCAGACACTAAGTTTGCACAGATGATTCAGTTCCCAAATAAAAAGTTAACCACAGAAAAATCTTTGAGCGAAACAGAAAAAACCTACAAAGAAATGTATTATTTATATAAAGAAGGAGTGTTCGAAGAAGTGGTACAAAAAATTGATGAGATGTTGCCAAAAATTCAAAATTCAATTTTAATTCCTAAATTCGAACTTTTAAAGGCTTATTGTTTAGGGAAATACATGGAGAAAGCGACGTACCTAAAAGCAATGGAATTTGTTGCTCTTAGCTATGGGAACTCAGAAGAAGGAAAAAAAGCAAAGCAAATTGTAGCACAATTAAGGAATTAAAAAATGTTCAGCAACAAGAAACAACAAACACAAAAAACAAAAGTTATGGATCGAAATGTGATCGCGAAAAACACTGTTATTATTGGTGATATTAAATCTGATGGTGATTTTAGAATTGATGGAACTTTAGAAGGAACCCTTACGACAAAAGGACGTGTAATTATTGGAGTTGATGGTTTTATAAAAGGAAATGTAGAAGCTGCAAATGCAGACATAGAAGGTAAAATTTCTGGGCAGCTGTTGGTTTCTGAAACACTCACCATAAAAAGTAGCGCCATAATTTCAGGAGAAGTTGTTATTGGTAAGTTATCTGTAGAGCCAGGAGCAACGTTCAATGCAACTTGCGCCATGAAAGGAGCTGTAAAAGAATTGAATCAACCCAATGAGCAAAAAAAACGCGCCGAAAAAACCGCTTAACAAGGCCTTACAGCTTTCCGGAGCAGGCTTGCAAATGGGAATCATTATTTATGGGGGTTTTTTACTCGGTACATGGTTGGATGTTCAATTTGCAGTAACTTTTCTAACAGAAACAATTACATTATTGGCTATTTTTTTAGCTATGTACTCCCTCATTAAACAAGCTAACAATATTAATGAATCGTAAAATTAGTACGCTACTTCTTGTTTTCTCAATTTTGTTTTTTGTGGGCTTTCATTCCCATGTTTTTATTCTTGAAAAAGCAGGGATCGAATTGCCTTTTAATTTGCAGAAAATATATCTTTTTCATGCTGTTTTCTCCACGGTATTGTGTGTCAATTTTGTCATCTTTTCTCGTGTTGATAAAGTATTTCAACAAATCGCTTTTATCTATCTGGCGACCATCCTTTTAAAAATCCTTCTTTTTTGCACAATCTTTTACAAGCCTCTCTTTGCGGAAGAAAATCTTACAAAACAACAAGCAGTTTCTTTGCTTGTTCCATTGTTTCTTTTTTTATTAACAGAAGCCTTTTTTGTGATCCAAATTCTGAATAAAAATAGCACTAAAACAATTAAATAAAAAAATGGTTTGTAATAATAATTTATTACTTACTTTTGCACCGAATTTAGAAAGCGTATTTTTACAATGAAGATTGCACAAAAATCAATCAAGTTTCTTACAATAGTTGCCATAACCCTTTTTTCTATTAGTGGTTATGCAGTAGATTCTGATAAAAACAAAGACCCTCAAAAAGACGGTGGACAAGTAAATACGAAAACTGAAGTTGAAGAATACATTCTTCATCACATCAAAGATTCGCATGACTTTTCATTATTTTCTTATACAAATGATGCAGGAGCAAGAAAACATGTTGGTTTTCCTTTGCCGGTAATTCTTTTGTCTAGCGAAGGATTGGTTACTTTTATGTCTTCAGAATTTCATCACAATGATGATGGACATGTAATCGTAGAAAAAAACGGATTAAAATTCGCAAAGATTCATTCTAAAATTTACGAACTAGACAGCACTGCTGCAACAGTTGCTTTTGATGATAAACATCATGCAACAAACGCACACAAAATATTGGATTTTTCTATTACAAAAAGCGCTTTTGGATTATTGTTAATTGGGATACTATTACTTTTTTGGTTTTCTAAATTAGCAAGACAATACAAAACAAAAAAAGTACCTACAGGTTTTGGTCGTATTTTAGAGCCCTTGGTTTTATATGTACGTGACGAAATTGCAAAACCAAATATTGGAGAGAAACACTATAGAAGATTTACAGGATATTTATTAACTGTATTTTTCTTTATTTGGGTTTTAAACTTAGCGGGATTAACGCCGTTAGGGTTTAACGTTACCGGTCAATTAGCAGTAACTGCTTGTTTAGCGCTCTTTACATTAATAATATATACAGTAAGTGGTACAAAAGGATATTGGATGCATATGATATGGATGCCAGGAGTTCCTGTTTTAATACGCCCAATTTTAGCTATTATAGAATTAGCAGGAGCATTGGTTATTAAGCCGTTTTCATTATTAGTACGTTTGTTCGCAAACATTTCAGCAGGTCACATTGTGGTAATGAGTTTAATTGCAATTATGTTTACACTAAAAGAATCTTTAGGGGTTGTTGGTGCAACAGGATTGTCTTTAGTATTATCATTTTTTATAACATTAATTGAGGTTTTAGTCGCTTTCTTACAGGC